>NZ_LMTZ01000118.1 GCF_001456025.1 Mastigocoleus testarum BC008 | reverse complement strand
TCAAAATCAACTCTCAAAAACCAGTTAGGTAAATCAACAGACCGCCCCACTTTGAGATGGATATTTCAATGCTTTCAATCAATCCATGTTGTTAGCTTTAACAATCAAAAACAAGTCTCTAATTGGAGCCAAGATAGAAATTTTATTCTAAAATTATTACCTAAAGATTGTCATCATTACTATAGCTTAGTTACATAATTTTAAGGGATACACTATTAATTAATAATTATTTTTACTTTTTTGAACTATTCTCGTATCTTCGTTAATAGTTCTAAATCGTCATATCTAATTTTATTTTTCAAATATCTTTGCATCAGGTTTATTAGTGAAAAACATAAAATAGCATAGAGATTTATCTATCAAAATCAACCAAAAATATTTTTGATTCTTATTGCCACTTATTGAGAATAGATTTGATGTAGTCTTATCAAGACATTTATAAGCTTGAAGAAATTTTTAGTGGTAAAAAGTACTTTTTTACTCTTTTATTATTGATTTATTTAAGTAATTACCGATTGTGACAGTTAGAGTGCGGAAGATGGGTAAAAACGAATTAAAGAAATTAAACAGAGTGACTATAGTAGTGAAGACACGAATTTAGACAACAAAGATTTAGCTTTCACTTGGGATGAAGCTGAAACAATAATGAGTTTTCTAAAAAACCATGATGGTAAGTTTAAGCATTGGTATCACTTCACTGCTTTTAGGTTTCTAACTGGATGCCGAATAGGTGAAGCTTGCGGGCTATGGTGGGGTGATGTTAAGTGGGATAACGAATGCATAGTTTTTAGAAGGACTTATAACGGGCGTATAAAAAAATTTAAACCTACTAAAAATGAAACTGAGCGACTATTTCCCATGCCTAAAAACGGTAGGCTATGGAACCTGCTTAAAGAATTAAAACAAGGAAATGGTAATGAATGTGTATTTTTAAGTTCTACTGGACGTAAAATTAATGACGACATAGCCGGGAGATACTGGAATAACAAATTTTATAAATCCAAGGGTATTACTTATGCACACTCTGGCTTTGTTCGCATACTGCTAGAACAAGGAAAAATCAGCAAGTACTTGCCTCCCTACAACACGCGTCATACTTTTGTATCTCACCAAATATATGATTTAGGGCGTGATAGAGATATTGTTAATAGTTGGTGTGAACATGGTGAAGAAGTTTCAAGAAAGCACTACCGTGATACTGGGCGAATAGCTAAGGGAATTAATCCTGAGCTGCCAGCAAGCAATCAAACTACATTATCTGAAATAGAGCAATTAAAGAATGAGAATAAAGAATTAAAAGAACAAATAAAGCAATTAATGGATAAATTAGATAAGTTAATCAAGTAATTGATTCATTAATTGAATAAGAAATAATGGGGGTTAACTCCCCCTCTTTTACTGGCTGTGGATTAGGAAAATCAGGTATTACTTAAAATTAATTATATTATTTATTACTACTAATTATTAGACTTAATAAATACTATTATTTATTATTTATATTATTTTTTTATTATTTTTATATTTATATATATTTAATTTAAAATATAAAGCACCTAAGTTCTTAAGTTCTACGTTTGAAAAACCTAGCTGCCTATCTAAATAAAGCTTGTTTAAACATTTTTACTTGTAACTTAAATGCAAGTAAATGCCTGATTAGATACATGACCTTACCCAATAACTTTAAAACCATAGATAAGCATAATTAATGAGACTTAAGCTAGCTTAGTTGTCATAAAAACGACTACAAACCTTGTTATGTAATGCATGCAAGGCAAATCGTAGACAGTTATGCTAGCTTTCATCTCATTGTCCGTTGTTATGTGTGTTTGCTGTGTCTCGCTATATGTTGAAAATAATTGAAAAAATAATTGAATAAATAATTGAATTATTTTTACTATATAGAAAAGGAAGGCTGTTAGACCTTCCTGGAGTTCCTACTTGCTCTTGATTAAGGGGGGATTTATGGATTCGTATCGAGGTTATCTTGCTCTATTTTAACAAGCCTATCCTGTATGTCATTCATCGAAAGAATTGATGCTTTTGCTTCTACATTATCGTCAGGTATTTTATCTAATGCTTCTGCAATATTTTTTATTGCTTCAGTAATCGTTAACATCGTTTTAATTAATTCTGTAAATTTCATTGAAGTATCTCTTCTAATTAGCATCTCGCATTCTTTTAATCTATTAACTCTTCGTTTTAAAAATACTGTTTTTTTTCGTTCTGTTTGAACGCACTGATTAACATAAAAAACAGCGAACATTTCTACTATTTGAAGTACTAAGACTCCAGTCTCTAGATGAGTCATACGATATGCTTGGCTTCTATTTTTCCATCATCCTTGAATTCAAGTTCAATTGTCTGCTCTTTGCCTAACAAAACATCTTTAGCTTGGTGTTGTTGGGCATAAAAAGCATCTAATCCACCGGCTACAACATAACCAGCTTCTATGCAAGTTTCGCTAAATTCTTCTACAAAATTCTCAATAAAACCTTTGACAAATTTATTTTCAATAGAATCAACTCCTTTCTTAAACTTTTCAGCAAATATAAAAGGTCGTCGTCTAATTTCTAATTGTGTTCTTAGGTCAACTAACTTAAGACCCTTGTCTAATTGGTTGTTAACGTAATCTAACTCTGTTCCGCGAATTAACGCCCTAGCATCTCTATATATTGATAAGAATGCAGCAGTCATATAGCTTTGGAAGGTAGAGGTAGCAAGTCCAGCTATTGAGCCACTTAATTCCTCAAAAGCTTCTAAGCCTACCCTACTTAATAAATGGGCTCCCAAGGGTTCATTAAATACAAATATTAAAGATGATGGGAGTACACCACAAACTAACCACCCCATACTTTGCCCAGTAACAGAACCTAAATTGTTAACCATGCTTTGGTACTGGGCAATAACATTATTGTTAATTTGCTCGTCACTTATATTCCAATCAAAGTTCCATAAAAATTGGAATGCATTAACTACCCCACTCCATAAAGCAGTAAAACTAAATTTCAATCCACTAGCTATTATTCTGAATGCCTCGCCTAAAACATTGCTAGTGAATTTAAGAAAAGAACTGAAGAACCGAGTTAATACATTGCCGTCCTTATCTTTAGTGTCATCATTTCCTGTAAAGCTAAATTTTCTAATTCCATTATCAGCGGCTTTTTTACGTATAGTTCTACTTACTAATTTGCTAGCTAATATTTTAATCGCCATTTCCGTTATCTGTTAGTTTTTTGATGTATTCTTCTATCTCTTTAGTACCATCCCTTTCCACATCTTCAAGGTTTTTCTTAATTTGCAATGCCCTAAATATATTGTCCTGAATTTCTTGCTTGGCAATTGATGGATTTTCAATACGGCGATAAAATGCACCACGGATAACAGCGCCTGCAAATAACAATTCTGTTAGCGTTTTTTGTAAGTTAGTTTTATCATCGTATTCAGTAACAAGTACTTCCACATACTTTTCTTGAAGCATCAAACTAAAGTCTTGAGCGCCTGGCGTAAATGTCATTGGCATCTCAATTACTTTATCTTTTGTCTTAAATGCTAGGTAATCAACAATCGACTCAAGTAAATAGTTGTTTTTTGTTGCTACCTGCTTAGAACTCCCAGACTCAACTAATGCTTTAGTTGCCATTGCAAGAATGACGTCTTGGTTAACTGAGTTATTAAGTACCAATGAAAATATCTCAGCTATTGCCTCAGCAATATTAGGTAATTTAATTGATAATTTTTGGTCGCCATCTTTAAGCAAATCAGCATCTTCTATTTCTATTGGTATTTCAAATTCACCAATTAATTCATCCATCCTTTCTGCGAACCAAGCAATTAAACTACCTAAATTTTCTATTTGCTTAGTACCTGATTCCTTGCCATCTTGTTTTAACAAAGATTCTGGAACCGTTGCAGGGAATTCATCGCTACCAATACGCTTGTTAGCTTTTTTGACTTCCTTATAGATTTTTTTCAAAAGGTAAGAATTATCAGGACAACACTTTCTCATATATGGATACGGTGGCTCCTTTAGTGGATTTTCAAATATGCAGACATCTTCATAACAAACATATGATTTCCATTTCTCAACACGATGTAAAGTCGGATGGTCAACAGTATACTTGTATTCTCTGTACTGAACTCCAAAAACGTTGTAACCTACTTCACCAGGCTTTACTTTCACTAATCCTTTCGGTGTTTCATATTCATCATAATTAGGGAAACCTCCATCACCATTCCAATTGCTTAAGTACTGAGTATCCGAGCGTGGTGTATAGTCAGGATTTATCTCTACATAACTAGGCTTACGTAGCATGTCTTCATAATGGGAGTCAGGATTATCACTAATCCTTGCGCTATCACCCGGCAGGTCGTACCATTCCGACTCCTTAATATTCAAAAAATCATATCCATCTTCTGGGTACTTATGAACGCCTTGCTCATTAAAGTTCAAAAACTTTATTCCGTAATCATCTACTTTAAATGATTCAGGCTCAAAGTAGTACAAGTAATAATCAATGGTGTAATGAATGTCCCAACCAATAAAATATGTGTAATCATTATGAGTTTCGTACCTCTTCTCAATCATGTCGATCGAGATTTGTTGAGACATGTACTGGAACCATATGGGTGGTTTATCCCATTCAACCTCTACTTCAAGTTTGTAGTGAATGATATCTATAGGGCACCATATATATATAGCGTGTTCGCCGTCGGGCGGTGGTTCTGGTTGTTCTGGCTCCTCAGTGTATTCAATTGGTTCAAAAGTTTTTTTCTGGATTCTGCAAACAGGGTTACGGTAAACAATTTGAACTGGAGCTAATTTAACAAACGCAAGAGCGCCATTAACTTGAATTCCTATATTGCATTCGTCCTGGACTATTTCAGTGCTTAATTCTAGTGGTGAATTAGTAATAGGGTTACCACAGAAAGGACTATCAGGATAACGGTTGCAATCCATCGGGTCAGCTGGTGTGGTAGGTGTCATATAGAATGGAGTACCTGAAATAGGCGTCAATCCATCTTGGACCTCTGAAGGCTCTTCCTCTGGAGGCATATAGTCTAACTCTGGAAACCTAAAACGCCTTTTTGGTTTTTTTACTCGTCGTCTCCGTACCATCTTTTAAGCCTTACAAATAATATGTTTTTTGGTGCATTAGTTAATGCTTGATATTTTGCAAGCATTGTTTCTCTATCTATTTTTCCGTGTAATTTATAAGGCATAGAAAAATCATTTATATCATTTTCAAATATAGGTAACTCTTTGTATGGATTACGCATAAGAAAGACTTCCAAGCTATCAATAACTCGGAAGCTTAACATACTTGGAGGATGCTTTACTTTTTAAATTCTGTCACATTAATCGTCGCTAAGCCAGACGGGCCTCTTGCTTTTAAAACCCCAGTGTAAGCAAAGTCATCAAAATAGGTTCCCAGTGGAGGTATTTCAGTAATAGTTCTGTAAGTGCCATTCCCGGCATCATGGACTAGAACCACGCTTCTTTCTGTCTCTGTGTTGTAGATAATGAAGCCTACTCTTTCCGTATCGCTTCCAAGTATGACTGATGGTGTAGTCGTTACGTTGTATCCAGTATTTACATAAGTCCTTGAAGATTGATTAGAATCAGGTATTTCTACATTTACGCTAGCAGGGCTAAATAATCCCATAATTAAATACTCTCTAAAATGTTTAGTTTAGAAGTTCCGTTTTTACAAATTGCAGATATATTACCTCTCCAGTTTACATTGCTTGTACTGTATTCATAATGTCCGCCAGGCACAATTTTAATTGCTGAATTAACATCAACATCTTCACCAAATTTTATATAACAATCATTAAAACCTTGATTACTAATTAGTACATATTTTCTAAAGTTATTACTACTTAAAATAATAAAGCTATTCGTAGTAACATTAACACTTGTCTCTATATTATTTGTGATTACATTACCGCTTCCAGCCCATTCATTTTCGTACACTATTTCTTGCACATAACTTCCATGAATAGTTAGTTCATCATCTCCCTCTAATAACCCATATCCAACATCGATTAGTTTAATACCTAGTCTTCCGTTCTCGCCGAATTCATAAGTTAAATTATCAGTCAAATAATCCATGGCATTGTATATCCTATAAGGATAGCCGCTAGGATTAAGTAAACTTATTTCGGCAATTACAATCCAACCATTAATGCCGTCATTACTTAAAAGTTGTATTTGTTTACGTGGTGATTTCCATTCAACATCAAGTGTTTTGTAGAGTTTTTCTGTTTCACTGTCATCAAACTCTATATTTGGTAACTGTATTTCTGGTAATGATTTGATGCTAGAAAATATTTTTAAGTTTTTTAAAAACAGATTAGCTGATAGTATTCCCGAATTGATTCCCGATAATCCATCTAAGTTATTTCCAAGCACAGGGATAATATTAGATGATGAACTTGAATTTATTTTGAAAGCAAAATTTCGAGAGCGATTGTAGGTGTTGCTAGTCATCTTGTCTATATAGTAAAAAAAATTCAAAAAATAATTCAAAAAATAATTGAATTATTTTTGACATATACAAAAACGGAGCCAGGTATCACCTTAGCTCCTTATTTTTACAAAGACAAGAAACTGTAAATTAGATTAAATCTATGGATTGCCATCTCCATTACCATCACCAGAGCCAGATGGTACATCTACTAAATACTCAATGGCCTTTTCATAAGGCATACCATCATCAGTAAGCCCTAATTCAAATTGAAAGTTAAAGTTAGCCGAGAAAGTACTGGTATCAGTATTTGTAGTGGAAGTAATCCGATTCTCATTGTTAGGATTGCTCTCTACGTCTTTCTCCATTCTTTGTGCATAAATAATCAATTGATGCAAGTGTTGCATAATCGATGGCGCTTGAATGTCACCATTACCGCTAGAAAAGCCTAAGTAATCTGGCAGGTAGTCTTGAGCAGTTACAAATATTTCACCTGTACCGCTGATTACTTCTTCGACAGGCAAATTACATGTAGCAGAAAAGATTCTGCTATTAGCATTAAAGCCAATAGAAGTATTACTTATATTTTCCTCTTGTTCCAACAGAAATAGACGGGTCAAACACTCCATTATTTGACCTTCAACAGTATTCTCTTTAAGCGTTCCACCAGAAGAAAGTAAAGTAGCCATTACGCGTTTTTAATTAATACTTTTTAGTGCTTAACTCCATTGTAATTTTTATATTTCAAATATCATTAAATTGCCTTAAATTTATGCTTATCCCTAGGGTTTCAGTTACGATTAAAAGAAAACAAAAAATTAATTAATGAAGTTATAATCATAACAAGAAATCACTACTTTTAATTATGGCTAGAAATTATCGTTCGCGTGACCCCGTTTATGTCGTTACCAGTTCAGGTACAGGTAACTTTAATTATGGTTTTAATACTGGTTTAAAAACAGATAAAAGAAGTAATTTTGGGCAAACTGCTATTGATTTTAACAGTGTACCCGACAAGACTGCTTTTGGAGTTAACTCCCCCAAGCCGGCGAGAGCATCCAAAAAAGAAACAAGCGGCTACGAGTCTAGCTGGTGTTCAGACGATAAAATTGCAAGCTTAAAGGCATCTGGATACAAAGTTATCCCGGGAAGGCGTAGATTTGGGGGCAACTCTGCTTTATCGCAAACTCTCTACGTAACGATTCAAGGCATTAAATATGCTTGGATATCTCCATTGCTTCCTAGCTTTGTACCTGCAACTGATTTAGCAGAGTTAGGAGTAAAACAAGCTTCGGCAGGTGACAAAGATTTAATCTTTGGTGCTTCACAACCTAAGCCATCAAGATTTAAAAAAGATTTTACCCAGGGTGAAACATCTGGCTCATTCAGTATTTTTATTGATCCAGCGCAAGAAGATAATGCAATTGCAAAGGGCTGGACCCGTGCCAAAGGCTTAATTTTGCTGTAAATCGCTACCCATTACCTGACATGAATGAACTATTACTTCCAGGCGAACCTGGTTTCCAAGAGACTTTAGTTAATGCGATGCACTTGTTTAAGCCTAGGCATAATACAGCTTTCATTGCCAGACCTGGAAGTAATGGTTTAATGATTCCTGTTTCGGGTGCTGAATTGCGGGAATATTTGTTAGGCGGTGAATACGATGAAAGAATGGACGAATTAGAAAATGAAGTAGATGAATGATGCATTTGGTAATTGGACAGATTTAGGAACAATTAATCCTTTGTTTTCAAAATGGACTGAAAGCACTAACCATTTAGTTATTGACAGTGGAAACAAAGCAATAATAATAAGACATACTTTTAACATTAATAATGCCAACAAAGTAAATAGTAGATTGATTAGCAAGATAAAGGTTAGGGCAGAGGATAAGTTCTACACAGTACGCGCTCAATTTATTTACCCTTTGGACGTTGTTGTAATTGCTTCATTTCCTGTGTATTCAAGAGACAATGCAAGCACTCTTTTCAATGTAACTACAGAAGTTAAAAAATATAGTTACGGCAGTCATAGGTTTGCTATTCAAGACGATAATTACTCGGTTAAGCTGGAAGCGTTAGCAGTTCCAATTTAAATTAAGTAATTATTGTTATTTTTATGAGCGAAAAAATTAGGGTTACAGGAAATAACCTTACTTTAAGACCATTAATTGCTGAAGTTATAGCGCTACGTAAATTAATAGAACATCGTGATGTTGGCGATATTGTGGCCCAACCAATCGTTGATTATGTAAGGGCGTCTCCTCACACTATTCGATTAACGATTACTTTTTTTAGTACAAAAGAACCACCGTTTTACACTTCACCAGCAGGAAAGCGAGTTACTTACAATATTCCAGACGTAGCTAGAAACAAACTTAATTGGACAACTATTAAAAATGCTGCAGGTGGCGCAAATGGTTACAACTGGGGTCGCTTTCGTGCAACAGCTAATTTAGACAATGGTCGTCAAATGGCTGTTTATGGTGGCTCAGAGAACGAAGCCGAACAAAGGCTTAAATCATTATTAACATTGTCAACTGCAAAAATATTAACGCTTAGCGTATTAGAAGAAAAGAAAGAAGGTATTAGGCAGAAAGATAAAATTCTCTACAAGGAAGTCACTAGAATTTACCCCGCTTATTGCAGCGTATTATCTAGTCAAAAAATAGTTGATGAATCCAATCGCGAGTTAAACGAATACGGGTCTAGAAAAGTCGGAACTGTTACCGGTGCATTTAAACGAACAAAGTCACAAAAGATTCCTTTATGGGTCAACCAAGAACCTGCTGATTTTACTCAAATAATTAGCGAGTCTTTAAGGAATAGGGGTGTTAACACTCAATAAAAAGGTCGTCATTCGTATATATACGTAAAAATGCAGCTGACTGCTTACTAATAAATTTTATCTCCGAGAAAGTGATTAAGAAAAACTAATAACAATTGACTGTATTTTTTTTTACATCACTATAGAAATCGTTCGGAACTCCTACTTTTTATTGCTCTGATGAATGACATTTATAAAGAACTGGTTGAAACCTACAAAAAGTTAGGTACCTTAAGTTTTGCGTTAGCAGAAGATGCAGATAATTTAAGGATTACAAAACATGGTTTTGCTAGAGGCGAAAGAATGATAGTTTCATTTGAAGTTTTACTTAATGCACACAATAGACTTGTGCAAGGTAAGCATTATGAGGCTGCTGTGTTGCTACAAAAACTAAAAGATGATTTAACTAAGGTCTCTAGGGCTGAGGCTATATATAAAAAATAATTCAATTATTTTTTGAATTATTTTTTGAATTATTTTCAACACATAGAGAAGGGATGCCAGAACGAATACACTGGACAGAAACAATCGGCAACAAATACGTTACCTCTCTGCATCCTTCAATGCTTACTCCAAAAGGGTATATCAAAAAATGTACTACCCCAATGATAGGAAGTCTTAAGCAAAGGGTACCCGTAGAAGTGACATATGACAGAGCGTACGTAAAACTAAAAATACGTAAAGCTGTAATACAAGGGCTTACCCCAATTACTAAAGATGAACTCTTAAAGCTAATCAGCGAATGTTGGGATGAGGAATATGCGGAAAGAGAATAAAAAATCTTTCTGGATTGACCCAGCTACAAGTAGAACTTACCCCAACAAAAAAGACATTCCAGCATACTTGCTTGCTAGTGGTCGCCTACAACATTGGGATTCAGTGCTAGAGTTTAAAACTTTTCAGTTTCTTGAAGTGTGGTTTCCCAAAGTTGAAATAAGACGTCAGAAAGAAATCCAGATTTATCCTAAGAATAAAGCGTTTCCTAAGATATCCTGGAAAATTGATTTCTGTCTCGAGTTTCCAATACCTATATATATAGAAGTCAAAGGTCAATGGTTGCTCAAAGATGCAGAAAAAGAAATATTCTGGCGTACCCTCAGAGGAGTGCAAGATAAGCACCCTCAAATATTTAACCGGCTATTGTTTACTTCAGACAAAGGTGATTGGAAGATACCACATACTAATCTTTCAGTAGTGCCACTCAATAACTTAAGAACTCATCTAGACAGCATAGTTGCAATAGACTAAATGATTAATATAGTGGAGATTCAGATTTGTAACAGTCATAAAGAAATGGCTGAAGCAATGCTTAAGTACTGCGAAAGCGCTCCGTCAGGCTTAATTGCTCGACATTTTTTGAGGTTCAATATTGAAAAGAAAATCATTGAGGTATTGCCCTATAGTTTCCCTACTGCAAGCATTCCTGAAAGGATAGTTCAGGAAATGGTGGGAGGTGAGCCGATTTACTACCAAGTTAAAGACATTGGTAGACTTGCAGTTCTTAAGGGCGGCTCTTTAGCTGCAAAGCTAGAAATGGATACCCCTTGGTATTCCTACGGTTCAAACATTTTTCTTACTACAGGAATTGTTGGTAAGACTGTACAGGAAAAAGCTATTAGAGGCTTTAGCTTCATTGAAGCTAACCAAGTGCTACTTGAGTTTGAGGCTAGCTCTCATTTTAGAGCAATCGAATTTAACCCACTTTGCTTATTTTGATTAGGAGTAAAATTATGTCAGGCCGCGTATCTTTACAAGACAAGCTAGAGCAACGTAAGACAGGGAAAGAGTTCAGCAAATACGCCTTCATGGATGAATGGTATTACTGTGAAGTAACATCATCAGGGAAGTTTAAAATTATTAAATCTGATGGAGCTGTATCGCAAGTCTTGTCAGAACGTTATTCTGATAAAGCAAGAAAGGAACCTGAGTTCATCAAAGTAAATGCATCAGGTGTTTATATTGTTCATGACAAAATGACGCCTGAGGAAATTGACAAAAAAACTTTTTGCATGCATCGCAAAGATAAGATGCCATTCCCATTTTTTATTGTTGCAATGGCTCCAGACTTGAAAATGAAAGATGCATGCGAGTTACCTTTGACTACCTTGTTAAGCACAATTAACAGCCTCAAAGTACAGAAAGGTAAAAACGTCGAAATTCACATTGTTTAATTTTTTTTTAATAAGAGTGAGTACATCCTCACTCTTATGTGTTGTTATTCATCCAATCAAAAACGATGCCTGCATATTTAAGTGATACAAAAGCTTCTGAGAAATTTAGCTATATTTCATTGTCCGACTTCCCCTCAATTAAATTTGGGGTTAATTTTCAAGAATTATGCACTAAGCAAGATGATGATTTTTACTATGTATTTGGGTATGCTAAAAGTGCTACAGGCGTAATAAAAGTAGGCAGCAGTAAAGATTGGAAATTTGAGCCACAAGAAATTTACTTCAAGGTAGCTAAAAAGAATTACGAAAAAACTGATTGGAAGACTAAAGAGAAAAAAGTAATAGAGCAATCTAGAGTAGAAAAACTATTATGCAAAAATCTTGCAACACTTGATGAAAGCAAGGTATATCAAGGTCAAATCGATGTGTTTGACACCAACCAAATAGATTTAATCTTACTTGGTAAGCAAGCTGATGGAACAGACATTCCTGAAGTTGTACTCAATTCCTTAAATACTGGTTTTTGGATGGTTACACCTTGTGAATCTCCAGAAAAAATCAACCCACCTGAAATAACTTTACCCAAAAGCTATGGAAGTAAGAGCTACGGAAGTAAGGGACAAAGTGAACTAGAGAAATTAAATGATAGAACTAAATTTGCAAAGCAATGTTTATCTGAAGCATTCCCAGATAAAAAGATTGAGAATGTAAGTGACTTAGCTGATGTTTTAAGTGAAGCTGCTATTGCAGAAAAATCTAGTGTAGTTTGGTCGGTTGTTTGCAAAATTATGGGGAGTGATTAATGACAGAAAGTACTGCTACTTCTCATTACCTGGATCCAAAAGAATTTTATGCAACTTACCTTCAAAGCTGGACTGATTATTGGGAGAAAGACAAATCAATTTATGCGAATGTAGCTAGTATTCTAGAGCAATCTGTGTGGTTGCCACAGAAGAAAATACTTATTCCTGTTGCATCTATATATATGCTACTCCCTAGTAAATGGTCGATGATTACGCCTATATTGTTCGCTTGGGGTGATAAAGGTAGCGGTAAATCAACTCTTTCAATGCTCGCTAACTACCTTCATGGTTTTAGTCAAACATTCTCACCTACAGATACTTTTGCAAGTATTCGCAATGCCTTGGACGCCATGAGGTGGATGGATGGAGCTACAAAAGACATGGAAAAAGATGGCGCATTACTTGCTTGGGATAACATTCATGCTGAAACATTAAGACGTGACCCACGCATTTATCAGTTACTACTATTTGGGTACAACCGCAATACAGACAGAATTAGCATTGCTAATAGTCATGGGGAAAATAAAAACTATCATGTGTTCTGTCCCAAAATAATTAGTTCAGTTGAGCCACTGCATATCAATCAAGAATTTTCTGAACTCCATAGAAGATTGCTATTAATTCCTCATAAACCTTTCGATAAGTTTTCCCATGACGAATTAAAGGAATATGACGGACTTGATTTAAACCTAGACAAAATTGACTTGCAATCCATTAGTTGGGATGGTATCGATGAAAAATTTCACATTTTTTGGAACACTAAAGAAAATGTTCAGAATTATGTTTTCTGGAGAAACTTACTTACCCGCAAAGGCAAAAAACCCTTCAAGGTTCCTAAAAATATCAAGGGTGAAAGATGGACAATCATGATTGACTTGCTTTGCACTGGTTTAACCGTTGGTGCATTCAAGGAAGTTCAAGAGTCAATTGACTTTTTTGCTCAGTACTGGGAATACATTGATAAACATTTCCTAAGCGAATCTAGTGCTACTTTGGGTCACTTAAAATTATTCATTGAAGAAGAAGCAGGAATAATTCTTAAAGCAAATAAAGCAGCGATTAAAGCAGGTAGTCAAACAATCAAAGCAATAATCCAGCCTCAAAAATTGAGGGAAAGATTGAACTTTCTACAGCAAACTGGACAATTAGATATTAGTCCTAAAACTAAAGATATTAATTCGTTGATGTGGGAACTAGGATGGAAACTAACAACAGAGGGATGGGTAGAAAGATAGAAGTAAATTGGATTCTATCTTATGAACAGGCTGAATTACTTTGCAGATATTTAGAGTTATGCTCAATGCATAAATTTGATGGCTTTAATGAAGATAGTTGCAAAATGATAATCGCGTTAAAGCAACTACTAGAATCATTGCTAAACAGTGAAGCAAAAAATCTAACAACCGAAGTAATTAATGAAGATGACTTACCATTCTGATTTATATATTGCTCATATTACTCAAAATAGTATTGAGTACTTAAAACGTGATAAATGGTTGCAATTAGATGACTTAAAGCAATTGGTTGGCAAACAGAATGAGCGTCCATATATTGAGTGTGTTTATCGTCGATTCATTAATCCAGTAGTTACAGCAGTGATTGATGATTGTGGTGCTGTTTCACAATTACCTTGGATAGCGACATTACCTTGGAATACTCACATTTATGGTGATTTTGTTTTGTGTGGCTTTGATAGAACTCCAGATGGGGACATGGACTTATGTTCCATGCCTAAAGAGGCATTAAACGATTCTGTAGCACAAATTAAGCTAGTAGCTTAAAAGTCAAGTCATAGCTTAGTTTCAAGGGAAGTCTTAGGGCTTCCCTTTGTTATATGTAGAAAATAATTGAAAAAATAATTGAATAAATAATTGAATTATTTTTACTATATAGAGATAACAGCAAAATACAGGTAGGTGAATTCAATTTTTCGTAACATCCTGACAGTTAGGAAATGAAATATAGAGAACCAAAAATCTTGAGTGTTGGGTACAATGGATAAGAATTAACTTAGCCACTGAGTATCTACTGAGTAATTTACTCAGTAGTGCTTTATACGACATTTTCAGCTTATTTAAACTAATTCCAAGCTTAAATAGTAATGACTGAGTATTTAGATAGGAGTGAAGCTCGAAAGTGCTGAAAAAACGTAATTATTTACATGTCTCATGGCAGGCGGTTTTCTCGCTGATAATATTTATTTTTATGTACCTCCCCATTGGGGTATTAGCTTTCTACAGTTTTAACCAGTCTGCTTACAGTGCTAAGTGGGAAGGCTTTACCTTGAAATGGTACCGTTACTTATTTCAGGATGAAAGTATTTTATTGGCGCTGAAAAATAGTTTAATTGTTGCTTGTACTGCGGTTGGTATTGCAGCTATTTTTGGTACTTTAATGGCTGTGGGTTTAGCGCGTTATCGTTTTCCTGGTAGATCCCTTTATCGGGGTATTTCTTACCTACCTTTGATTATTCCCGATATTGCGATCGCTGTAGCGACTTTAGTTTTTCTCGCAGCTTTTGCAATTACTCCTAGTTTATGGACAATAATCGCTGCTCATTTGGTCTTTTGTCTCGCTTACGTTGCTCTTGTCGTTTCTTCCAGACTCAATAATATCGATCCCCATTTGGAAGAAGCTGCATTGGATTTGGGTGCGACCCCAGTACAAGCATTCATGAAAGTGTTATTACCCCAATTGATGCCAGGTATTATTGCAGGTTGTTTGCTGGCTTTTGTGTTAAGTTTGGACGATTTTATTATTGCCAGTTTTACTGCTGGGGGTGGTTCCAATACTTTACCAATGGAAATCTTTAGTCGAATCAGAATGGGCGTAAAGCCCGATGTTAATGCATTAAGCGTAATATTAATTGTAGTTTCTGCGATCGCTGCACTTATTGCTGAATTAATTCGTAGTACAGGGGAAGTGAGGAGTAATGAGTAATGAGTAATAAGTAATAAGTAATAAGTAATAAGTAATGAGTATGAATCTTTGCTCAATACCCAGTCTCTAATCCCCAGTCGCCAGTCGCCAATCACCATATGCCGCTTGCGGCGTGCGGCACGCAGTGCTTATGGCTAACGCCACGCTTCCGCTAACGCCAATCCCCTAATCCCCAGTCCCCAACAAAGGCATAAACTCTAAGTACCCAGCAGTATTACGGATAACTTTAACTAAATGGATATCTTGCTGTTTGGTATCGCCCCCTATCGGCTGTGCGGAACGTTCGCCATTTGCATTAAAAGTTATTTTGCCGGTGGTTCCAATACTATTAAAATCTGGGTTTGCGGTAACCCTGGCTACATCTTCACTTATTGCTGAAATTGGTAGTTTTTTTAATGCAGCAATTAAAGTATTAGTTGCATCGTATGATGTTGCTGTACGCCAGCTAACTTTTCCTCGCCACATCTTTTCTGAACTGACAGAAAACCCATCATTGGGATTGATACTATGATGCCAAGGAATTGCTACGACTAAGCCCAATGCATTCTGTCTGACCACTCTCAGAGTGTTGGAATGGTAAAGACCATCTCCACCAACAATCAAAATTTTCTTTTCTGCTGCTGTAATAACTTGAAGGGCTTTATTAGAAACCAAACCATCACTATTAGGAAATAATACAATTGCATCAGCATTGTTCCGCTTAGCTCGAGCAATTACGTAATCCGCATGCCAATGGGGATCGGATAAATTAAACTCTTCAACTACTTCTCCTCCTCCATTATTAAATTCAATATTAAATACGTTTCGTAAAGATTTACTATAGTTACTATTTTTATTGTAAAAGACAGCTGCTTTTTGCTTATCAGCTTGATTTATTAGATAACTAGCTAAAGTTTTAGCAGTTATGCTATCGCTGCTAACTATTCGACGGAAGAAGCAATTTTTCAGTTCAATATTTAAACACTTTTTTGATAAATCTTCTGAGGTTGCTGTTGCCGAAATTAGTAGTAGTTTATTCTGTTGATAAATATCAATAGCTTTTACTGTTGTGTCACTAGTAAAATGACCAATAACAGCTAAAATGTCACGTTTTTGCACTAGATAATTAGCAATTTTTCTAGCTATTCGAGGACGATTATTATCGCTAGCAATTAGAACTTTAAGACCAATTTTTTGTTTGTTATATTTCTGATTGAACTCATTTTGAGCTTGAGCTACTCCTCGCAGAATTTCTAAACTTGAATTAATACTATCTTGGTTATTACTAATAGGTGCAACCACAGCAATGGTGTATGCTTTAATTTTTTGTGCTTTAACCCGAGCATTATTCAAATAAATTAAAGTTTCTGGATCGCGTTGTTTATTCAATGAAAGTTGTAGTAAACGAGAACCATTGACATAATCACCCTTTGCAAATGCTACGACACCTTGTTTTTTTTCTTTATTCCAAAAATTACTGATTAAGATTTCTTCCCCACAACTTATTTCATCACCAATGGGAAAGTTTCTATAAGAAATCTTTGAACAACCATTTACTCCATTTAAATACCAATTACCAGTAGATATTCCAATTCCTAATAATAAAAATATGGCTATTACTTTATAAGGGATAAGATGTAAAATTAATTTTTTATTCAGGTGTCTTAAAAGAACTTTAGTATCTTTAGGTCGACGACGCCAATCGATTTCGATGGTTGCGTCTAATAAATTCTGGAAATTATACCAACGAAGTTTATCAATTGCACCCTCTTCATTTTTAGGTGGTAATAAAACTTTATTTCGCCAAGTTAATTTACCATTTTTATCGATGGGAATATCTAAAGGATGAAGTCTAGTTAATAAATGTACAAAAGTCCGTCCTAAAGCAAAAATATCCGATTGTGCAACGGTTTCTCCATAATGAATTTGTTCTTGGGGAGCATATCCTGGAGAACCTATTTGGGTACCATTTCTAATGTCGTCATGTTGTAAATAAGTTTGTGCTAAGTCCCTTACCGCACCAAAATCAATTAGCACTAACTGACCATCAGGTCTTAGCATAATATTTGCTGGCTTAATATCCCGATGGAAATATCCCCGCTCATGAACCAGGTCTAAAATTTCTACTAGTTGCTTGAATGACTTGTAGATTTCCTCAAATGGAAGTGGCTTTTCTCCTTGACGATCTAACCATTCTTGTAAATTTAAACCATCAACTTTTTCCATCACCAAGCAATACAGTGGTTCTGGATAATTAGAAAACTTTAATTCAAAATATCCATTTTCGTGTATTTTTGGTATTCCTGGATGATTTAGAAATTGCAATACATTCGCTTCTCTTTTAAATAGGTCAACAACCTTCTGTCTTACTTTTTCAGTAAATGGAGATAAGTTTAAAACCTTCAATACATAATGAGAATTTTCATATTCGACCTCAAAGGTTCGACTAAATCCTCCTTTTCCTAAACGTTTAGTTATACGATAGCGCTGATTCAAAAGCAGACTAGACCCGCAATTACGACAAAATTTTCTGTCAGCGTTCATCGGGTCATTAGGATGGGAACAATTAGGATTTAGGCAACAACTCATAAGACATATATTAGCCTAACACTATCATAAGATTTTTGACTGTTAGTAGAATCACTAATTAAGTACATACACTTAATACATTATTGATATTTACACTTTTAAGTACGTGGGCTACAAATAATACAGTTCGCACAATAGATTTTCCTAGAAAATAATTTTTTGTGCTAAATTAAGATTTTATTGATTTTTCTTAATATTTGAGATAGTATTTACTCACAATTAAAGAAAAATCAAAAATTCTAAAAATATAGTGTGTGTGCACACTGTTCTCAATAATGTTTTTACTCTTTATTGATTAAAATTATATGTAATATTCCAAGCAAATACAAAATAGTAGGACTTGCAATTGTTGCAAAGCAAGGATTTCAATTTATTGAGCAGATATATACCAATTAGACTGTTCATATCAATGCGACACTCTATTTGATATTAGATTTGGTAATTTGCATCATTTTTTTAAATTGTAAAGATAAGTAAACAATCTTGAAATAATTTATTTTGTTCCCAATGTCTGCAATCCAAGTTACCGTTAAGTTATTTGCTGCTTACCAAGAAGCATACGGAGTACCAGAAATGGTGCTAGAGATTCCCAAAGATACGCCAGTGGGGGATGTGCGCGATCGCTTAATATCCGGACATCCCGAACTGAGTAAATGGCGTGAAGTAACGAGGTTTGGTGTTAATTTTAATTTTGTTGAGCCTGATACATTACTGCAGGATGGAGATGAGGTTGTCTTAATTCCTCCTGTCAGTGGCGGATAATTCTTGCATTGAAATTTATTTTTATATTCAGTGTGTCTTGTTGGATAATTTAATATTCTACTGACACGATGTAATATTTACAACATTAAACAGTTGTTTGTTAGCTGTTGAAAAAGTTTTTTGTGTTTATAATTGTTTTCCCTATTATTTTCTTAAACACTAATATTACTTGAGAATCACTGATTGATATCAAGTCCGCTTAATTAGTTACTATATAACCCTATTGAAAAGACCGCGATTATTACCTAATAACCCTTTTACTGTACACAATACCTAGAGCTTTTATGGCGACGGCAGATCCAAAGGTAACGTAGTTATAGCCTCTAGCTGCGCTACCTTGCGGTTAAGCCTTACGGCAGAGTCTATGACTACGTCACCTTACGGATCCCTCTTGCTGCGCTAACGTCGTCAGACGCGTACATTCGTCTTTATACGCGTCCAAACCGTTACACCGTTACGCCGCCTACGCGCTTCTACGCGCCCCCCTGTTCGCTGTAAACGCGTCCAAGATGCACCTGCGGTGAACACTAACATTACTTATTACTTATTACTTATTACTTATTACTTATTACTTATTACTTATTACTTCGCTCCCACAGATGTGATAACTTTTTAGCCAGACGTAATATTAATCCCATTGCACATATGCTTATCTTCTTTATTGTCCGGGGGGTTTATTCTAAAGTCTTCACGGATGAAGTTGCATCCTTCCCGGAGTAAATAATCAAAATCCCACTTCCATAGTTTCACAGATCTGTCACCACTTGCAGAAGCAAGCATTTTACCTACAGGGCTGAATTTAACATCATAAACCCAGCTATTGTGTCCCGTAATGCTTTTGATTTCTTTACCACTGCTGATATCCCATATCTTGACTGTACCGTCAGGGCTGGCAGAGGCGAGCATTTTATTGTCAGGGCTAAAGCTGACACCCCTAACCCATCTTTGATGTCCCCTGAGGGTTACAATTTCTTTACCGGTGTTGACATTCCAAAGTTTTACTGTTTTGTCACCACTTGCTGAAGCGAGCATCTGACCATTGGGACTAAAGCTGACCCCCCTAATTGAATTTTGATGTCCGACCAGGGTTTTTATTAGTTTAGCTGTACTGGTATCCCATAGTTTGATTGTGTTATCCCAACTTCCAGAAGCAAGGATTTTACTATCTGGACTAAAGCTGACTTTTCTAACCGATGCTGTATGTCCAGTAAGAGTTTTTATTAATTTACCTGTATTGGGGTTCCACAATTTTACTGTGTTGTCATCGCTTGCAGAAGCAAGGAGTTTGCCATTCTTACTAAAGCTGACACCATCAACGCTGTCTTGATGTCCCCTAAGGGTTCTAATTAGTTTACCCGTATTCGTTTGCCATAACTTTACGGTGCGATCGCTACCGGAGGAAGCTAAGGTTTCACCGTCGGGGCTAAAACTAACATCAATCACCCAATCTTTATGACCAGTAAGGGTATTAATTGTTTGCTTGGTGCTGCTATCCCAAAGTTTAATTCTTAAATCGCTACTAGCAGAGGCGAGAATCTTACCATCTGGACTAAAACTGATTCCCTTAACATCTTCTGTATGTCCAGACAAAGTTTGAATTTCTTTGCCGTTAATAATATCCCATAGTCTTACGGTTTTATCATCACTTGCTGAAGCAAGGATTTTGCTATCTGGGCTAAAAGTAATTCTATTAACAAATTCTATATGCCCTGTAAAAGTATTTATTTTTCTACCGGTTTTAACGTCCCACAACATAACACTTTTGTCAGCACTTGCCGAAGCTAAAATTTGACCATCTGGACTAAACTTAACCCCCCTAACCCCGTCTTTATGACCAATGAAGGTTTGTATTGGTTTACCAGTGTTAATATTCCAAAGTTTGATGCTTCGATCCCAACTTGCAGAAGCTAATATCTTACCATTTGGGCTAAAGCTCACACCGTAAACTTCATCTTTATGTCCAGCAAGGGTTTTGATTTGTTTACCGGTACTGATATCCCATAATTTTATCAGACCATCAACACTAGCAGACACAAGAACTTTGCCGTCTGGACTAAAACTGACATCATGAACTAAGTCTTGGTGTCCAGCAAGGGTACGGATTTTTTTACCGGTATTGATATCCCAAAGTTTTATGGTTTTGTCCCAACTTGCAGAAGCGAGCATATTTCCATCTGGACTAAAACTAACATCATGAAGTTCATTTGCGTGTCCCTGTAATGTTTTTATTTGTTTACCGGTATTGATATCCCAAAGTTTTGCTGTTTTGTCCCAACTCGCTGAAGCAAGGATTTTCCCATCTGGACTGAAGCTAACCCCCCGAACTGAGTTTGTATGTCCTGTAAGAATTTTGAGTTGTTTTCCAGTACTTGCATCCCACAATATGATGGTGTTGTCAGTACTTGCAGAAGCTATAATTTTGCCATTAGGGCTGTAACTAACATCGTTAACTGCTGCTGCATGTCCTCCCAAGGTATTGGGTGCTGCAACATTAGGAACAATATGCAATAGTGTCAACTCTACTTGTCTGCGAGTATTGCTATCTACCCAAGGTAAACTTTGCATTTTTACTGCAGCTTTAACACTAGTTTGAGTTGCTTTTTGTTTATTTAATCTTAAAAGACCATCAGCAGCTTGGGTTAAGGAATTGATTTCACCAATAGCAGCACTCCACCAACCCAAACCAGCTAAGCCTGCTAAAATCAAGGCTACTAGAGAAAAACTGCTCAGTCCAGTAATTGTGATTTTTCGTCTGCGATCGCGTTCCTGTTTTTCGCGATCGCGTAATGCTATACTTGCCTGAATAAAATCTTTTGCTCCTTGGCTTAGATCGTTGGAGCGTGAAGCTAACTTTTCTTCTGCTTCTAATAGGGATAAACCTCGTAATAATCCGCCATCATCTCTATTTGCTTTTTCCCATTGACGCATCGTTTCCCGTAAAGATTCTTGCCAAGTTCGGAAGTTACGGTCTTTATCAATCCATTGTTGTAGTTGACTCCATTCTCGAATTAAAGCTTCATGAATAATTTCTACTGTTTCAACGCGATCGCTTTCATTCCAAGCTGTTACTACTAAACGTTCATCGGCTAAATGTTTGACTAAATTCCAATTATACGGATTGATTTCTTCCCGAGTTGCAACACGTTTCGTATCTTCTGTACCTTCCCCAGGACGCACTAACTGAGTAAATATTCGTTCCGCTTTTGCTTTGTCTGCTTCGGACAACAGATCCAAAACTGAATCTGCATATTTAGCTAAAGCTTTTTCTAAACCGCCAATTTCTCCATAAGCTTGGTGGGTAAGATACCATTTATTTGGTTTTTGCCATAGTTGCGTCAGGGTAAATTCTAATAGGGGTAAACGTCCCGGTTGTTTACCCAGGTCATCAATTAGTTTTGCAGTTAGACCTTCTTCTAATTCCACCTTCATTTTTTCCGCAGGTTTTTCGATTGCTGCGGTTAATTCCTCCCGGTTCATTGAAGTGAGTAAGATCGGTCGATATTTTTGCAAAGCTTCTCCCATAGGTTGATAATCCAGAACTTTTCCCATAAAGTCAGCCCGAAGTGTAAAAACTAGGGTAAAGTTGGGGGCAAATTTTACAGCATAAAGCAATGCATCTAAGAAAGGTTGACGTTGTTCTTCCGTTGCTAAAGTATAAAGTTCTTCAAATTGATCGGCAATTAATATAATATTTGGTTGAGAAAAGTTCTGTTGAGATATTTGTTTGCCAGATTTATTTGGCTCGGAATTATGGATTACCTGAGAATCTTTGCTGGAGACGTAGCATGCTACGTCTCTACATTTCCATAAGGGGTTATTCTTACACGTATTTGAAATAATATTTTCAATAAATTGACACAAAGCTTGTTCGTTAGCTTTTAAGTCTACTTCTAGTTCTAATTCCTTTAATCTGTGGTTACTTTCTTCTATTTCTTTTCCCTCTTGCGAACTAATCACATCTTGAAGATGGGAACTCAAAGCGGTTGCTAAAGCATCAAAAGGATTTTTCCCCGGACGGAAAGATACTACTTGTACGTTACCAGCTTCTCGCAATCTGGGAACTAAACCAGCAAATACCAAAGAAGACTTTCCACTTCCAGAAGCACCCACCACAGGAACTAATGCTTCAGTGTTTGCAGAGTCAACTAAATCTGCAATAAACCTATCTCTACCAAAAAATATCTCTGCATCTTTTTCTTTAAATGCGGATAATCCCTTATAAGGAGAGTTAGGAAGTTTACCTGTTAGTCCCCCTAAATCTTCCCAATTGGGAGCAACTTCTAAAGTATTTTGACAAATAATTGGTAACCAGTTAACTCCTGGTATTTGCTGTTGAGAATCTTCCTTATTGGTAAGTTCTTGAAGTTTAACCCTTGCATCTCGCACAGAAGCAAACAAAGATTTTCCTTGAGAGAAAGAACCTAAAAAATACTTGAGAAAATCTTGAGCAATTTTATCTGGTACGGCTTCTCGCCAAACAATAATATAAGGTAAACCTAAATTTGCGAACTGTTCAGCTAAACCCAAACCATCGCAAGAATTAAAAATTGCTAATCTTAAACCCTTTGCAATAGCTTCACGGAAAGTATTTCTAATTTCCTCTGGATTTAAACAGTCCTCAGGATTAATTTTCAAGGAACCGACATGATTCTCACGATCTGTCTGACTGTGACCACTGTAAAACAAGACGTCACAGGGTTCATCCCATAATTTGATAAAATCTCGACGTTCTGGTTGAGAAAGAACAGTTAATTCTGCTCCCCGTTGTTTCAACTTTTCTATTAATTCTCGATCTGTTTCGATATCTATATTTTGATTGTCACCAAAAATACTAGTAATTTTAACTCTTCGAAATACTTGATTATCAATCGGTTTAACTTTCTCAATTTGTTTAAATTTCAATTGAGATTCATGTAAATATAATGCGACTTCTAAACTAGAATTTCCAGGGAAATAATCCCATTCCCGCCAAGGTAACCGATGTAAAATATCCTTAGTCGATTGAGACTTAATCTGTTCGGTATTAATAACAAATATAACTTCGGAATTAGAATCTGATGTAACTGAATCTGATATGACTACAGGTTCAATTTGTGACTTAATATTCCCAAGCCAAGTATTCAATTGAGTCTGTAAACTTCTAGCAGATTGTTTACAGTCTTGATAGCACTCAGACCAAGAAAAATTAGTAGTTTGTTTGCGTTTAAACCCCATTCTCAAGGGGTTAACCAAACTGAGATATTGATTTTGCCATTTTTGATATAGGACTGGAATTTCTGGTGCTGGGGGAAGTTGGATTTCTAGTTCTGTAGATACCCCTTCAGTATTTACTAGATTTAATATGTTTTTATTTTCACTAAATCCTGACTGAAAGTCGCCATCACCAAACTTTAAGCTTACCAGAATCTGCATTGTATTTATTGGCTCAAGGGCTTAGCTCGGGATTATTGTTAGGTCACACCTGCAAAGACGCGAAATTTCACACCTCTACAAAGATAGTAATCATGATTACGATATAAATAAATACGAACTGATAATAGCTTATTCCAGATATTTAAATAAATTTTGATACACTATGTGATCGATTAGATTCACAAGAAAATGTCGGGACACGGGCAATTTTAATTACTGCGAAAATTAAGCAAACAAAATAATCAAAACTTTGTAAAAATTATAACTTCTAGTACTCCACCATATTAATTATGAGGGATTGTAGAGACGTTGCGTGCAACGTATCTACAGGGGTTTTGACGACAAACCAATCCGTCATAATTAATGAAAAAGACTACTACAGACCCGCTTTTTAATCCGACGAGTAAATGATGTATTCCTGATCCTGATAAGCAATAGGTAAGTCTAACTGATGATCGCTAGCTGTCATGAAATATTTTGCTTTGTATTTGAGCATCAGAGACTCTACTTGTCTCGTCGTCAAGTTTGCATATCCATCATTAAGCTGTTCCCTAACGGCAAAGCCTACTTTTTCCCATTTATTTGGATTACCTGATAAATCATTTAGACGTTCATACCAAACCTGAATTGTGGCATCATCCGAGGGCACATGCTTAAACTTTGCAATCGTTGCACGCTCTGACAACCATGTAAATTCATTAAATTTTGCTGGCGGTGAGATAATTACAGAATTCTTAGGTGTATTATCTTTAATCCAAGCAAACATTGCTTTGCCATTTGACCTAATTCCATCAGGATGATTCCATGGAAATCCCTGCAATGCAAAAGCCTGACCGATGAAAATAAATCCCCCATGAACATAAGTCATTGCAACAATAACAGCACAGAATGAAAGAAAAATTTTCCTGACTCTTATGTGTGGGAACGAGCATTCTAAAGCACGACAAAATAGCAAACAAGTTATCATAGGCAACATGGCATCGCCAAATCGAAATGGGTAATATTGAAGAAATTTTCCATCTCGATCAATCGGAAAAATTACAAGTCCTAAAACAAAAGGAATAAGCATCACAAGTGCAAATCTTGATAGCTGCGAACAAGCAGACTTTTGTTGGCTCGACAAGTCACTGGAATTGAACGGAAATTTATTTTTATGAATTAAAAAGCATATTAATGTAGCAAGTGAAATATAAAAAACCAACCATAACCACATCTTTATTGACCAGGCTAGTGGATAAAGATGATGAGGATTACGTAGGAAAACATATATATAGGATGCCGTAAAACGAGAGTCAATTGAATCTACTGATGAAGAAGTGAAATGCTGGAAAATCGGGATAATGGAAAAGCAACCAAAGACAATATATACAATAAATATAGCCCCAATTTTTCTAAGACTAGGGCATTCAATCTGTCGTGACAATATTTGGAGTACTAAAAATAAAGCTATCGAGATCGTAGCATAACCACCAACTAGTACATGGAATGATGTAGCTAACCCAAGTATTATTGCCATTGGGATATAGTATTTCTTTATTACTAGCCACAATGCAATGGAAATAAAGGCATAAGAAAATCCTTTAGGACCAAGTTCTCCTATAATCCACTCACCAGCAATCATTCCTTGTTTATTTAAGAATAAAATAGTAGCAAGTAATAGCGAATAAAAGTTAAGACCTATTTCAGCACTTAAAAGAGTTACCCCCAAAGCAAAGAGAAGGTAGTATGTCATTCTACCAATAATTGAGGTTGCTAAAAATCCTGTTGCCATGGAAAGCTTGCCAAAAATAGATTGAAATATAATTTGATATTTTTGGGGCTGATTAATATAAAAGTCCTCAGGAATCCAGCCCGGATCGACATATTGCCTCGCCAATAGTAACTTTCCAATTTCATTGTTTGTCATATTACCTTTTAGCAGTTCACTGATAACAATTAATGTAAAAACTGCTAAGCTCGTAATTATAAGAATATTCCGTTGTTTATTTTTGATGAGCCTAGATGAGTTCAGAGAAGCCAATATATACCTCACTATTTACAACGAATATAAAAGTTAACTGGCATTGTGCCATAAAAAATAGCTATAAAGTAGGGTCCGGTGCTATTTTACACAATGTAACCCATTAATATATTCGAGAAGAAGCGACGATTGAAGAGCATTCTGGGAGAATTTGCCAATAAAACAAAAAAAATAAGTGGGGTAATTAATTGGAAGTACCTTCTAGCAGTCAACTGAGCCGATATCTGGAAGTTTGCTGTTTACAGGTTAGTGCCAATCTCAGTTATGAAGATGCAGCATTGGATATTAAGTATTTTACAAAAATAGCAAGTTTCTCACAGCACTAAATAACGGGCTCTTACTATGATTTGAGCATGAAGATGCTAGAAGAGTAGGAATTTTAATTGACAAAAAATAATTAAAATTTAAACAGAATCCAAGCAACGATCGCTCCTCCTAAAATCAGATAAATAACATTTACCTTCCATCGAAAACTTATCATAAAGGTAATTAGTAAAATTACCCAACTTTGCCAGTAAATCAATACTGATTGTGATAACTTAACTATTACTGCTGCCATCAAAGCAATTGAACTAGTATTAACAGCATCTAAAAACGCAGAAGTCCAACGAAAGCTTCGAAGTTGGGAAACCACCGAAATTAGAGCAGCACTGAAAAGGAATGATGGCAAAAAAATAGATACTGTTGCAACTATTGCGCCAGGTATCCCCAAAAGTAAATAACCGATAAAAGTTGCACTTGAAAGTAAAGGACCAGGAGTTATTTGGGCGATCGCGATCGCATCTAATAATTGTTGCTGAGTCAACCAACCAAAATCATCAACCAATTCCCCTTGCAAAAATGCGATTAGGACATAACCGCTACCGTATAATAAACTAGCAACCTTAAGAAAAAATATACTCAGTTTTCCTAAGGAAAGACTTGGAGAATAATTAGCATCAATAAAAAATAATATAGCGATAGTTATTAGTAAAAAAAATACAGCTTTGGGAATTTGAAATTTGGTATTTGCTGATTGTTCTACCCCTGATTCTTCCGGTGATAACTCTTGATGAAATCCTATTAAGAGCATACCGATTGCTCCACCGACAAGGAGCAAAATTATCTCACTCACCCCGAAGAAATTTGCAGTACAGACAAATATCCCAATGATTAACAAACGCCAGTTATTGATCGCCGTTTTGCCCAATTTCGTCACAGCTAATAACATTACAGCCAAAACGACTGGTTTAACTCCATCCAAAAAAGAGGCTATTTCGGGAAGAGCGCCAAACTGAGTATAAGCCCAAGCAAAAGCAGTCTTAATCAGGGCTGCAGGAAAAATTAGACAAATACCTGAAATGACAAATCCCAACCATCCACCATATAAGTAACCAACATGAATTGTAACTTCGACTGAACTTGGACCTGGGACGAGGTTACTAGCGCCAATAATATCGAGAAACTTCTGTTTTGTCAGCCATTTTTTCCGCGTTACTACCTCATATTCCATCATCGCTAGCACCACAAGGAAACCACCAACTCCAGTGCTTCCTAGCTTTAAACACAGGATTGCTAATTGGCTTAAATTTTTTAGCCTATCTGTATTCATCCAAAAACACAGCGCGATAAACAAACATAATACTCGATGAGGGCGCAAGGCATTGCACCCCTGCAGATAACATTACTGCGAATAAAAACACATCGTATAAAATACAACTTTTTTACTGATTATTGTGAAAAGCATTCAAGAAGTTAATAACAAAAGGCGGAGCGGATCTAAATAAATCCGCCACGGACAAGGAATGTCTTTAATTGCAGCCCATTTTTCTTTATACACTTCTGCTTGTAGGTGGTAATCTTTAGAATTTCTAGGAGGAGAATTAAGTTTTAAATAGACTGTCGTCCTGTGGGGTGTTTCACTAATCTGAACTAGCCAAGCTTGAAAACTATTGTCTTGGTTTTCTCGGTCTGTAAAAATTAGATGGTGGGCGCGAATTCCTACATGTGTCACTTCACTAGGAATCGGTTCAATCGCTTGCAAAGTACAACCCCAATCCAAAGCCTTTACTTGTGTAGGTGAAACAGCACGAGCACGGGAAAAATTCTTACATTGAGTTAATTGAGCAACTTGTAAGGTCTGTGGATGCTCGAAAATATCTGTTTTGGAACCATCAGCAATGATTCGGCCTTCGGAAAATACTAAAATATTTTGACAGACTCGGTAAGCTTCTTCCAAGTTATGGGTAACAAATAAGGTCATCCCTCGGTAAGTTGTAAGGGTTTCGCTCAACTGCTTTTCAATTCGACTGCGCAGGTATGTATCAAGGGCTGAAAAGGGTTCATCTAAAAGTAGAGCTTCTGGTTCAATAGCTAAAGCCCTAGCTAAAGCAACTCGCTGCTGCTGTCCCCCAGAAAGTTGATAAGGATAGCGGTTCTCTAAACCTTGAAGTTCAACTAAAGCAATTTTTTCTGCTATGCGTTGGTTTAGTTCGGCTTTATTAAAAGAACAACCATTATAGTGTCCATACTTTAAACCAAAGGCGATGTTATCCCTCACGGTCATATTGGGAAACAGGGCGTAATTTTGAAACAAAAAGCCGATGCGACGGTGACGGGTTGATATATTGATTCCCCGTTTTGAGTCAAATAGCACTCTTCCATTTAAAACAATTCTTCCATTTTTTGGGGTTTCCAAGCCAGCAAGACAACGCAAAGTCATGCTTTTCCCCGAACCGGAACCTCCTAAAATTCCCAGAGGACTGTCATCGGTAGTAAATGTCACTGATAATGTAAAGCCGGGACGTTGGTTGAGAATATCTATTTCTAAGGAGGTTGGGGAGGGAGATTGTTTTGGAACTTGTATTTGAGAAAAAGAACTACGCGAACTAAAACATTGCTGAGTAATTTGAGATAATTTTCTAGTTATAAATCTAAAGTTTATAAATCTAAAATTTATAAGTCTAAGGTTTATGAATCTAAGGTTTATGAATCTGAGGTTTAAAAATCTGAAGTTCAATAACCTTAAATTAAAATTTCCAAATCTTTTTTTCCTAACTACTCGTTTTTCTTCAGACAAGTAGTTCATTGTATTAACTACAAAAAGGGAAACCCCCACCAAAACTAATACCCAGATTAATGCTCGATCCATTTCCCCCCCTTCTGCAGCAAAAAATATCGCTAGGGGAATTGTCTGTGTTTGTTGGGGAATATTTCCTGCGAGCATTAATGTTGCTCCGAATTCTCCCAAAGCGCGAGCAAAAGCTAAAATAGTTCCACCTAAAATACCTTCCCAAGCTAATGGGAAAATAATTCGCCAGAAGATAGTCCCTTCCGGAACTCCCAGGGTGCGAGCTGCATAAATCAAGTTTTGATCTATTTGTTTAAAAGCTCCCAATGCTGTTTTGTACATCAAAGGAAAAGCAACAACCGTTGCAGCAATTACTGTTCCCGTCCAAGAAAAAATGACATTTACTCCCACCGCATATAATAATTGCCCAAACCAACTATTTCTCCCAAAAATCACCAGTAAAAAAAAGCCAACGACTGTCGGCGGTAGAACCATAGGTAAAGTCAAAACACCATCAATTAATCCTTTAGCTTTACCTTGATAATTAAGCATTTTACGAGCAACTGTAATTCCCAAAAAAAATGCTATTGGCGTTGCAGTTAAAACAGTTTTTAAGGATATCCATAGAGGCGAAAAGTCAAATTCCATACCAGTTGCCGTCTTGATTACTGATTTTTTGGAAATTTATAAGTTTTAGATTTATAAGTTTCAGATTTATAAGTTTTAGATTTATAAGTTTCAGATTGATAGGTTTTAGATTGATTATTTTGGGATTTACTAATTATTCTGGGAGTTATTAATTGGAGAGTTATTTATAACTGGAGTAAATCCGTTTTTTGCAAATACTTCGCTTGCTGGTTTACTCGATAAAAATTCCACAAATTCCTTCGCTGCAGTGGAATTATTGCTATCTTTTATGACTGCGACTGGATAAACAACCGGAGAATGAGATTTTACTGGTGCGATCGCAGCAACTTTGACTCTATTTGAGCTTTTTGCATCTGTAGCGTAAACAATTCCCGCATCAACATTACCGGTTTCTACATAAGTCAAGACTTGACGAACAGTTTTCGCAAAAACAGTTTTTGATTTTACGTCCTCGAAAATCCCTGCATTAGTGAGAACTTCCTTTGCATACTTACCCGCAGGTACGCTATTCGGTTCGCCAATCGAAATTTTGTTAACTTCAGTAGCAGTTAAGTCTTTAAAATCAGATATGGTGCTATTATCTTTCGACACGATCAAAACAACTTTATTTTGCAGCAAATCCTTACGACTTCCCTGACTCAAAAGTCCTTGTTTTTGCAAAATATCCATTTTGTTGACCGAAGCGGAAATAAAAACATCAGCAGGTGCTCCCTGTTCTATTTGCCGTTGTAAATTACCAGAACTAGCAAAATTGTAGGTAATGGAAACCTGTGGATTTTGCTGCTCATACATTTTCTTTATTGATGGAAGTGCATCTGTCAAACTAGCAGCAGCCGATACAGTTAAGCTTGCGGTTTGTTGTGTATTTGCTCTTGAAGTCGAGTTTTGGTTAGTTTGATTGCAAGCAATTAACAATGAGGAAAGAATCAGTACTAATATTTTCGGCTTGACTTCCAACAGTCTAATCATCAAAATATATTTGTACCCTAAATATTAACATGTATTAGTAATTCGCAAAGCTTTCTCGATTCATTTTGTCAGAATAGGATGACGTTAGCCGTTGAATTCTTGACCATACAAATAAAGCTATTTGAATGCTAACAACATAGTTAAATAATAGGACGTAACGTAAGCGGATCCGTAGGTAGCAGTTCCAGAACCGTAGGTAGGGTAGCTATAGGTAGGGTAGCTATAGTTATTGCGTGGCGTTAGTGATAGGTAGTGACGTAATTACGTTTATTTTGCGTGAGTCCTGAATAATTAAAACTGAATTGGTAATAACATTCCAATTCCCAACCTAGTTTCATTATCTGCTCTAACCCTGAGAGTCTCAAAAGGACTCGAACCAACTCTATTGCTGAGATATGCTTCTAGCTGCAAACCAGAGAAAGCTTTACCGAGTAGTGACTTTGGTTCCCAACGTACACCCAAACTCCATGGAATAATTGACTTACGAGTGTTATCAATAAATGCGTTACCTTCTCCCCCGAGATTAAATCCAACTTCAGCGATCGCATCTAACTCTGGAGACAAAGGAATCGAAGTTCCAACATTAAATCCAGCAATTTCTAACCCAGTACGTTGAACATACCCCAAGGTAGGAGTAAACCAAGCTGAACCTCCTTGAGGAAATTTATAATGCAATGGTGCAGACAAAGTAACAACGAATACCTCCCCAAGTTCTACACTTTCGTTACTAACACTAAATCCAGTCTTTTCTAAACCTAAGGACTCAAATCTATTGCGATCGTTGTTAATCAGGTTTACCAGCACACTATTAGAACGGGCGAAGCTTCCAGCAAGACTCAAGGTAAATGGTTTGTCATCAGCTTGATTTAAAAAGCGGATTTTGCCACTAACTCCAAGGACAGATTCATCTACTATCCCGGAAATATCATCTAAGAAAATACCTATTTCTAAATCATCTTCTATTCCATAGCGAATTGCAGACGATGTTCTCCCTTCATTTAATTGGAGCAAGGTTAATAACTGTTTCCTAGGAACAGTACCACCATCAAAAGCACTGAATCCAGCATGGGTACTTTGGGGTATACCTTGTCTGACACCGAAATGACTAGGATAGCGACGATTTGCGACTGTAACTCCAGGTATATAGGTAAGTCCTAATCCTAATGCGTCAAACTCTCTATCTGTGACTATAGAAAGAGGTCCAGTATTAGCCAAAGTATTAGAAATGAATAAGTCTGCAGCTAATCTGGGATTGATTATATATTTCAAACCTGCATTGTAGGCAATATCTCGAGTTGGTAATCCCGTATCCCTATTGATAGTGTTATTACCTGTAAATGGTATAAATGCATCACCCCATAAAGATAATCTTGGACTTAATTGATAACTAATGGCTCCTGCTAAACCAAAATTTGCACCAAAAGAACCAGAGTTTGGTTGTGGTAATCGATTAAGATAGAGAGCATTATCTTCTGGTAAAAAAGCAACTTTAGGAGATACTGTAAACTGCCAACGCTTATCGGGTTTAATAGTGTAGGGTAGCTCCAGAGAAAAAACCGTTTGTGCATTTAGTCCTGCTGCCACAATACCATTAGCATCAGCAAAATTATATGGACGTCTGTCATTTCCTCTAGAGGCTGCGATCGCGCCACTCAAAGCCTGCGTACCATCTTTACTTTGCCAAATTCTCTGTTTTGCTTGTAGAGTCCATTCCTGAAAAAAGTTTGTACTTCCTTGGTCATTAATTCGTTGAGCGCTGTATGACCCTTGATATTGCGGTCCAGCGTTATCAACTGTCTGAAAATCCAAAGTCAGTTCTAAATCATCGGTCACACCCCAGCTAATCCCAAGAGTTGGTTGATCTGTAAGACCATCACTTCTAGCAGTCCCCGAACTGAAGAAATGACGATGACGTACAGAAATAGAAATTTCTCCTTTTCGTAGATGCTCTGCTGTTGTTAATATTGGGCGACTATTAGATATGCTTAAGTTGTTTTGAGTAACTTCTTCTCTATTATTTTGACTATTGTTCAGAATATCTTTTGCGATGGTGTCAATCCCAACTGATATATTTACATTATTAGGATTTACATTATTAGGATTTTCGACAGTAATTTGCTTTTGGTTCTGAGATTTTTTTTTAGCTTCCCTAAGTCTATCAATTAAATTTTTTTGTCTTATTTCATCTTGATTTATATTCACACCATCTTGGCTAGCCGAGGCAATATCTGATGTAGATAAGGCTAATAAAACGCAAGCAGATATCTTTAAAAGTCTCATATATCTTTAATATAATTCGAATGATTTATGATTATCTAAAACAAATAATATTGATAAAAGTATTTAATAATATATAGATATTGAAAGATAAAAATTTATTGCACAACTTTTAATATCAAAATACAATCACGAAATAATAAGATATAAATATTATGGAATCAGATAATCATATTTACCCGCAGATAACTTATATATTTACACGTATATTTTGCACAGATTTTGAAAGAAATTAAGTATTATAAATACATTTAAAAATAAAAAAATCTATAAAATTCGCACTTGATCGTTATTGGGGATAGAATTTCATCTCGAAAGATCTATATTCGTACAAAACTCAGCAAACATTTTCTTCAGAAAGAACCCATTACCTGAAGTCCAACAATTGGTTGCTCGTCTTCATTACTATGAATAAAAGGGAATAGAATAAGTCCGCGTTTTTGGCTCAACTCCAGTTTTGCTGTCAAATATCCCAATGCAGCACCAGCTAATACCTCTGAAATTCTGTGACGATTGAGATTCAAGCGCGAGTAGCTAATTAGAGTAGCCCCAGAGTACCACAGAAATGCTGAGTCTGGATTATAGTGACTTTGTACAGTAGCTACAGCAAAAGCCGCTGTTGCATGACAACTAGGAAAACTATCATTACTATCTGAGTCTGGTCTTTGAACTCGTGTTACCTTTTTAAGAGCGATACATGCAATAGTGCTACTACCAAGAGAATCTAATGTTCTTAGAGCGCGTTGTTTTCCTTCTTTAGGATCTAAAAGTAGAGGTAAAGTTACACCACTACCAAGGTAAATTAATGTACCCGGTCCAGAAACAAATTTAGAAACTTCACGATCAAAAGTTTCTGCTTTCACTTTGGGTGCAAGGGTCGTAACAACTAAAGCTATTAAAATCGGACATAATGCTTTAAAAGGTAACATAGTAATCCAAAATACTAATTCTAAAACAGTACAGATATTGGCAGAATATAGTTATAAACTTCCATACTTATACCAATTCGATAAATCATTGCAACAGATTCTCCGGTAGAGACGTTGCATGCAACGTCTCTACGGAAATCTATCTGTCTCATTATTTTTCCAAATTGGTATTACTTAGTAAAGATAAGCACACAACACTTGCTTTGCATTACTATTTTTTATTCAGTAAATTCTTACTCTTTAACTCAACCCACACCCTTATTGTTATATTTTCTACCTATCTACAGATTCCTAAAAAACTTTTGTATAAATTGCGGAATCACGGAATATGAATCTGAATACCTTCATAGCAACCAAATTCAACCAAAATCACAACTAGGACAGACAAAAATGACCTTTTCTACTACCACATCCTCTACAACTCTCAACAAACCTGTTTTACGTGAAGGTTCTACAGGAGAAAACGTTAAAGAGCTACAAGAATTATTATTACCTCACGGTGTATTTTCATGTATAAATTACGACTATGCTTGCGTATACCCTGGGGAAGAAGTTATTGACGGTATATTTGGCTGCCATACAACCAATGCAGTGAAACTATTCCAGTCTAAAGTATTTTTGTCAGAAGATGGAATTGTCGGCGATTGACGCTAAAGCGTCGGCGCGAAGCGATCAGACTTGGCGCACACTCTATTTAGGTGCACCAGTTGATATGCCCGTTCTTCACAAAGGTAGCAAAGGTATACTGGTTGAAAAAATACAGTACAGACTATCTGATGCCGGATATTATCACTCTATTATTGATGGCGATTTTGGAACTGCAACCGAAGCAGCAGTTAAGGATTTACAAACATATATAGGTCTAACTATTGATGGTATTGTTGGCGATTGACGCTAAAGCGTCGGCGCGAAGCGATCGCACATGGTTTGAACTGAGCAAAATATTCATCACCTCATGTTAAATTCCTACTCTCTATTAACTTCTACTTTTTATTAAGTAGAATGAGTTTTACTTATCATTAAAATCTTGTTCTTAAACAAACTTACTTTGCTTTAGTTTGCTAGAAAAAGATAGAATTTCCCACAAATTTCAATGCGTTACATAAATTACGCCACTCGTTACATTTATAGAGAATACTTTAATTTCTCTACACTGGTTACAAGTAATAATTAAGCTGAACTTATATTTGAGTAAAAGCCTTATATCACAAGGACTTACAAAATACTTACTTATATACTACACAGTGATTTTACAGAGAATAAAGTTTAGTTTACAAACCAATAACTATATCTGAAATATTCATTAAAAGTTATCACAACTACATTGCTCTCATAGGAGAATAATCAGTGTATAAATTTATTTATACATCCTCAAACACAATTAGCATTGAGACAAAGAAACAAAAATGACTAACACATCATCTACTGCTCTCAACAAACCTGTTTTACGTGAAGGTTCTAAAGGAGAAGCTGTCAAAGAACTACAAGAATTATTGTTACGTAGCAATATAAATGTTGTAGTTGACGGTATATTTGGTCCCCAAACAACAACCGCAGTTAAATTATTCCAGTGCAAAATGTTTCTCCTACAAGATGGGATTGTTGGTGACAAGACTTGGCGTACACTTTATCAACGTGCACCAGTCGATATGCCAGTTATCCGTAAAGGCGACACAGGCGAACTAGTCAGAAAAATCCAGCAAAGACTATCAGATGGTGGATACTATCGTTCGAATATTGATAGTGATTTTGGTCCTGTGACCGAATCTGCAGTGAAGGATCTGCAAATCAAAGCAGGTCTATCTATAGATGGAATAGTTGGAAATCGCACTTGGCATGAACTTAGTAAAATAGAACCCAGTCCTTCTTCATGTTAATTTTTTCGTTAACTAGAATGGGTTCTAGTACAGTTAGGCGTAATTAGAGTAACCATTAAAAATCTCTGAAAATCCTAACATATAAGCTTTTTGACTTTTTACTTCCGCGAAGCGGTACTGGTTATTAGCCAGATTTAAATAGAAATAACGAAAAAGCCTCTTCAAACAAATTAAAATTAGGACAAATAGAAATGACTAACATATCATCTACGGCTCTCAACAAACCAGTTTTACGTGAAGGTTCTACAGGGGAAGCCGTAAGAGAATTACAAAGATTATTATTACCTCACGGTGTGTTTTACTATGTCGATAGTAATCATGCTTGCGTATTTCCTGGAGAAGAAGTAATCGACGGTATATTTGGTCCTGCAACAACAAATGCAGTCAAAATATTCCAATCCAAAATGTTTCTCCCACAAGATGGAATCGTTGACGATAGAACTTGGCGGGCAGCCTATTTTAGTGGACCAGTTGATATGCCTCTTCTTCGTCGAGGCGATCGGGGCGAACTAGTCGAGCTAATTCAGCAAAGACTATCCAACGGTGGATATTATCGTTCTGCTATTGATGGTGATTTCGGTCCTGCTACTGAGTCTGCAGTTAAAGACTTACAAATAAGTGCAGGTTTAGACATAGATGGTGTCGTTGGCAATGATACTTGGTCTGAACTCAGCAAATTATATGCAGATTTATGCCTGTAAGCATTCATTCAACAAATAAATTCTGTTACTAATTGAATAACCTCTGCTTTGGGGTAAAAAGTAGAGGTTATTACCTTAGCAGCAATAAACATGATGTAATAGATAATTATCTGTATGTATAGCGCACGCATGCATTTATTTATCGATACTGGGGTAACAATTAATATGAATTTCACCTCACATTTGATAAAAGTTCTATAGGATAAATTAGAACAAATAAAGATTTTGGAATTTGGTATTTTAAGTAAGAATACATAATAAAAAGTTCAGATTACGAATAAATAACGATTTATTAAAATAATATTATGAGTTATCAATATTACATTTATTTGATAAGAGAATAATCTAGTAAGAATTTATTTATACAAAGTAAATTCAACAAAATCATCATTAGGAAAAATAAATATGGCTTTAACATCATGTTCTGATATCAACAAACCAGAATTACGTGAAGGTTCCAGAGGAGAATCTGTAAGAGAACTACAAGAATTATTACGTAAAAACGGTCAAGAGATTTCAGTTGACGGTATATTTGGTGCAGGGACCAAATATGTAGTTGGGGTATTCCAGTGCATAATGTTTCTCCCGCGAAATGGAGAAGTTGACAATAATACTTGGTGCGCACTTTTTCGAAAGGCTCCAGCCGATATGGAAGTTCTTCGCAAAGGTGACAAAAGTGAACTCGTAAGGAAAGTTCAGCAAAGGCTATATGATGATGACAGATATCGTTCTACTATTGATGGTGACTTTGGTCCTGTAACCGAAACTGCAGTGAAGGGCTTACAAAAAGATAAAGGTTTAGTAGTGGATGGTATCATCGGCGAGAAGACTTGGAATGAACTGAGCAACTTACAATACCCCTCATGTCTTTAAGTTCTATCTTTTATTAGAGCCTGCTCTACTTGCGATTTAAATTCTGTTATTAAATACATGTTACTGATTGACGCTCCCCACCCTATAGAGGGATGGGGATTCTTGATATTTATTACTTGCAAAGCCTCAAACGCCACTAAATGGTTAGATTTAACTACGCACAATGCTGTTTTTACAGCAATGTTTGACCTACCTTACATCCCCTATAGAGGGATGGGGTATTCGGTAGTTTTGATAAATTCAAACCCAGTAAGTTTTAATAATGTTAGGGCGTTTACACTTTTAAAATATTTTTGGGGTAATTGAGGTAACTAGTTATGGCTAAACCTAAAGTTTTCATTGATGGTGCAGAAGGAACTACCGGCTTGCAAATTCATTCCAGGTTAAACCAGCGTGATGATATCGAGATTATTAGCATACCCCAAGAAAAACGCAAAGATGCTCAAGCAAGGTCAAATTATATTAACTTAGCAGATGTTGCTATTCTCTGTTTACCCGATGATGCGGCTCGCGAAGCAGTAAGTTTTGTAAGTAATCCCGATGTGAAGATATTGGATGCGAGTACTGCTCATCGAGTCGCAAGTGGTTGGGTATATGGTTTTCCCGAACTTGAGAAAAACCACAGAGAAAAAATTCGTTCCTCCAAAAGGGTTAGTAACCCCGGATGTTATCCAACAGGTTTTTTAGCTTGCGTGCGTCCACTAGTTACAGCAAGTATTATCCCCAAAAATTTCCCGGTCACCATCAATGCTGTTAGCGGTTATTCGGGAGGAGGAAGAAAACTGATCGAAGAATATGAAAAATTTCACAATGCTTCCCCCTTATCAGCAACCGGTTATGCTTATGGAATATATGGCGTGAAATTCGGTCACAAGCACGTTAAGGAAATGCATGTATATTCCGGTTTAGATATTCCTCCCCTGTTTGTACCTGCGGTGGGAGACTTTGAGCAAGGAATGTTAGTACAAATTCCCTTACAATTACGCGCTTTAGAAAAATCTATTACTGGTGAAGCAATCCACACCACCCTCAAAGAATATTATCAAGATGAAGAAAATATTGTGGTTGCTCCTTTAAATGATGAAAGTTATTTGCGTAATGGTAAATTTTTGGACGCTCAAGGAGCAGTTAACACTAACTTAGTACAAATTTTTGTCTTTGCGAATGATAATACTCAAGAAGCTTTATTAGTCGCTCGTTTGGATAATTTAGGTAAAGGAGCTTCAGGAGCTGCGGTACAAAATTTGAATATAATGCTTGGTTTTCCAGATAATTTGGGTTGCTGATGGGGATTGGGTAATTGGTAATGGGTAATTGGTAATGGGGGTAAAGTACGGTTTTCAAACTCTGTAGGTTAAACCATACCAGCTAAAGGTAGTACAGTAGTGATATTTGTCTGCCTTCATTACTAGATATAGAATTTCAGAATGGATATTACAAAATTTGTACAACTTTCTCTCGGTAGATGGCGATCGCAGCGTAGTGCTCATCATTTAGCTTTTGCTCACTTCGAACAAGTGATTTCCACAATTGATATTGTTCCTTTAGCATCTGACGATGCAGACGTTATTGCTTTGTGCAAGTCTTACGAAATCGCTCCTGAATTAGCAACCGATCCTTTTCGCATGACTTGGGAAGGAGAATCTGACTGGGAAGAAGAAGAAATTTCCCAGGGGACAACTATTCTTGTTCCCATTCCCGATCCTAATGAACCCCAAAAAGGTAAATTATTGCGGGATAGAGGATATGCGGAAACAATTCCTTCCGTAGGTAATTATCAAATCAATGAAGAAGGAGTTTTTAGTTTATTAACCCCTTACGACCGAGCAATGGCTGAGGAGAAAATTTGGTTTTGTGGGGATAATGTTCGCTTTCGAGTTTCTTTAATTAAAACTAGTGCGGGTTCCGGAGTTGTTACCGCTTCTTTTTCTTCAGAAATCCGTTCCTTAAACGAGAAAAAATCATGAGTGATTCCTTAATGATGAAATTAGCCAGTTGGATGGCTGGAGATTTTAGTAATTACAAACAATCTTTTGCCGATACGAAAAATTTTGCTCATATTCGGATTTTTTTCCGTCCTTTACCGTTTGAATTTTTTGAAGGAATTGGGTTTTATTCCGAACAAACATATGACTACGATCTATGGACTCCTTACCGTCAAGGAATTCATCGGGTAGTGGGTCGGGGAGAAGAAATTTATATTGAAAACTATAGTTTACAAGATGCTTATCTTTACGCCGGTGCAGGACATAATTTAGATATTTTAAAAACCATATCTCCCGATAAAATAGAGCGCCGTCATAATTGCTCGATGGTTTTTAGATGGGAAGGGAATTTATTTCGAGGGGGTGTAGAAGGAAATAAATGTTTAATTGAAAAGTACGGAAAATCAACTTATTTAATTAGTGAAGTTGAAGTGACGGAAACAACTTGGATGAGTTTAGATCGAGGTATGGATATTAATACCCACGAACAGGTTTGGGGGTCAGAACATGGACCCCTAAAATTTGAAAAGCGTCAAAGTTTTGCTGATGAATTACCAACAGTAAACACATCTATATCTAGTTGATGGACCTTACATCGAGGCTACAACTTTACTAGATGAAAATAACTTAAAGCTAAGACACCCTACTTAACTCTTAGCAATTACCAATTACCCATTACCAATTACCCATTACCAATTACCCATTACCAATTACCAATTACCCATTCATTACCAATTATGCAGTTAAAGCCCTCTGTCGGTTCTTTTCTACCATTTCATCGAGTTGAGAAGGTAAAATACAACGACGTTCAGAAGAATAAGTCATGAAATTGACTCCATTCATCAACTTAACCGTGCTTACCCGCACGCGAAAATCATCCGTCACGAACCAACAACGTTCTTGACCCTGATTTTTTTCATATTCTGTATCAATGGTCAATACTCCATCTTCCGCAAAACTATAAATTCCTACTACTGGAATACCTTCAACGTAACCTTGATTGCGGAAAAATTTACCACAACGGGGATTATCAGGGTTAGGAACATCTACAAGTATTGCCGCATAATTAGGATTGGGTTCCCCATCTTTAAGATTTCCTTGCCATGAAAACTTTGCACCTCCAGCAACTGAAGCTGGGTCAATCCCTTCTTTTGAGGCGATTTCTAAAACACTGGGTTCCTGTCGATCTAAAACTTGAACAATCAGATTTGATTCCCCGGATTCATCCGCAACTGCAGCAAAGTTATGCACTGCTCTTTGAGAGAACCAAGTCCCCTCACTTTTACGAAAAAAATCCATCATTGTCATTGGTGGTGTCACTGACATTCTTAATTTCTCCCTCAAAACCCAATTATTTCTTTTATGGCAAGCAATACCCACCATATAGCATGATAATGTTTCTTAGATTTTTAAGGAATACAGGGAACAGGGAACGGGGAACAGTAAACAGACAATACTCTAAAAGTAGTTTTCTCGCAAATGAGGTATTTATCTCATCTTGTCCGCAAGTCATATTTTGACTTATGTCCTAAGGACACGCTACAGCTGCGCTACCTACGGTTAAGCCTTGCGGCAGAGCCTATGACTACGTCACCTTACGGATCCGGCGACGGCAAAGCCTCTGGCTGTGCTTACGTCGTCAGACGTGTGCAATCCACTAATGACTTTTAACTTTTGAATTATTTATGATCTCTAACGAAATATTACAAGCACTCCAAGAAAAAAAAAGTTTTGCCAAAACTAACCTGCAGGGAATTAACTTCAGTGAAATGGATTTGTCAGGAATTGATTTTAGTAGCACCAACCTGATCGGTGCAAATTTAAGTCAGACGAATCTGAGCGGTGCAAACCTTAAAAATGCTGATTTGCGCGGGGCTAACCTCAGTGGTGCTAACCTAACAGGAGCGAATTTAGCAGAAAGTTACTTATTCAGATCTAATTTGGAAGGGTGCTGTCTAACTGAAGCCCAATTGGAAGGTGCAAAACTGCAACTCGCCCGCTACGACTCCCAAACTCAATGGGTAGAGGGATTTGACTACAGAAATTCTGGCGCAATTGGACCAAAAGCAAACTTGAATGGAGTATTTCTTAATACTGCTAACCTGAAAAATGCAGATTTGAGAGGCGCTAATCTCCGGGGAGCTTACCTCAGCGGTACAGATCTGCGGGGAGCTAACTTAGAAGATGCTGCTCTAAGTGGAGCTAACTTACAAGGAGCTTTATTCACCGGAGCTTATTTACGTAAAGCTCGTTTCATTGGAACTGAATTACAGGGAGTAGATTTCCGCGCTGCTGATTTGACAGATGCGAATTTCGAGCAAGTGCAAAATATTTCCGGCGCTGATTTTACAAAAGCTCAAGGTATTAGTGAAGAAACGCGAGCCATGCTCTGCAGTCGTCCGGGCGAAGAATTAGGACAATGGAATGCCTTCACTCGCTGTAATACAGGCGATAGCCTAGGTTGTCAAGCCAGATCGTAAATTTAACAGAGTCTAGATAAAAGTTACAGATTATTACTTTCTATCTCAGAAATGAGATTCAAGTAACCCTTAACGATTATCTTAAAACTTGGTTGGTCACTCAGAGAGTAACGAACCACATAAGAAAGTTATTTTCGTATAAGTAAAATTTCAGGAGAGTTCAATGCTCGACGCATTTTCTAGAGCCGTAGTTACGTCAGATGCTAGCACCTCACCTGTTGGTGATATCGATGCTCTAAAAGCTTTCATCGCTTCCGGTAACAGACGCCTTGATGCTGTAAACGCAATTGCTAGCAACGCTAGCTGTATGGTTTCTGATGCTGTCGCTGGAATGATCTGCGAAAACCAAGGTTTGATTCAAGCAGGTGGTAATTGCTACCCTAACCGCCGTATGGCTGCTTGTTTACGTGATGCAGAAATCATCCTCCGCTACGTTACCTATGCTCTATTAGCTGGTGATGCTTCTGTTCTAGACGATCGTTGCTTGAACGGTTTGAAAGAAACCTACTCTGCTTTGGGAGTACCTACCACTTCTACAGTTCGTGCTGTCCAAATCATGAAGGCTCAAGCTGCTGCTCACATCAAAGATACTCCTAGCGAAGAATTTGCTGGTTCAAAACTGCGTAAAATGGGAGCTCCTGTGACAGAGGATCGCTGCGCTAGCTTAGTTGCTGAAGCATCTGGCTACTTCGATCGCGTTATTGCTGCTCTAAGCTAATTACTAACAAAATTCTAAGACTCTTAGTAACGAAGCTTTTAGGCAATAGTACAGAAATAAACACTCGATCAAAGTTAACCTGGAGATAGTAAAAACATGAAATCCGTTCTTAGCACAGTTATTACTGCGGCAGATGCTGCAGGTCGTTTTCCCAGCAGTTCTGATCTAGAATCCGTTCAAGGTAGCATCCAACGTGCAACTGCTCGTCTAGAAGCTGCTGAAAAGCTCGGAAGCAACCTTGACAACGTTGCTAAAGAAGCTTATGACGCTTGTATCAAGAAGTATCCTTACTTGAACAACTCTGGTGAAGCTAATTCCACCGATACCTTCAAAGCTAAGTGTCAACGTGACATCAAACACTACCTACGTTTAATCCAATACTGCTTAGTTGTTGGTGGTACTGGTCCCGTTGATGAGTGGGGAATTGCTGGTCAGCGTGAAGTATATCGTTCCTTGAGCCTGCCTACCGCTCCTTACGTAGAAGCATTATCATTCGCTCGTAACCGTGGTTGCGCTCCTCGTGATATGTCTAGCCAAGCATTAACAGAGTACAATGCTCTTCTAGACTATGTAATTAACTCCTTATCTTAGTAGATAGGGTAGCTTCAAAGTTCTTGATATTGCTGATTAAGACTTAAAACCTTCAGATCTGGGGATTCTTAGTAAAGTGCTTTGCCGGTTTTGGTTGGGTATTTCTCTAGGAGTCCCCAGTTGGTCTTTATATCGAAAAATTAAAGTTTGAAGGTTAAAGTTTGAAGATTCAAGTTTGAAGATTAAAATATTTGAAGATAAATGGATTGATATAAGATTGAGTGCATGGATAAACGCTTTTTCAATCTCTTTAACCTGACAGAACAAGAAGCCATCGCTCTTTTAGATGCTCCTAAAGACGAAGCAGATGCAGGAAACTCTCGTTACACTGCAGCCGCTCACTTAGTCAACTTTCCTACAGATGATAGTATTAATGCATTAATACGAGCGGTTGAAAATACTGATTCCTCCCTGGACAACCGCATAGTACGACGCAAAGCAGTGGAAACCTTAGGAAGGTTACAAGCAAAACAAGCTTTGCCGATAATTCGTAAATGTTTGAAGGACGAAGATTGCTATACAGTAGAAAATGCTGTTTGGGCGATCGGGGAATTTGGCACTCAAGAAGAAGATATTTTAGAAGAAGTTGCTCAAGTTTTAGAAAGACCGGGGCAACTTTATCGCACAATCATACATATTCTCACTAAGTTAAATTATCAAAAAGCTCTTTCTCGCCTGCATCCCTTCACAGAACATGAAGATCCACCAATTGCTAGTGCTGCAATTGCAGCCATCTGCCGCCTGAGTGGAGACGACACAGAGATGGGAAAGGTGGTAGAATTTTTACAACATTCTAGTGTAAATGCACGAAGGGGTTGTATTCAAGATTTAATAGATTGCGATTACGATCCAGCAATTCCACAAATTGCTCGCTGTCCTGTTTCTCTGGTGTTTCGATTGCGGGCGATTCGTTTAATCGGATACTCAGGGATAAAAAAAGGAAATCTAACTTTTGGGCAAATTCAACCTTATTTAGAGCAAGTGTTACGGGATCACCCCAATGACCTTGATTTTGTCCATGAATATGACCAAACCCCAAGTCTAGCTTTTGCGATCCAAGAACTTTATCAAACAGACTTTGGTCGTTGCTATCTTGCAATTAAAACTCTGTTAGAAACATATCAGGACGAAACTCCTCAGGCTTTATTTGATACTTACGAGGAAGAAGCACATAACGACTATGGAGCGCATTACCATGTGATGAAATTATTTGGTTGGCTGAAACATGCTCCTGCTTACGATCTATTAATGTCCGCACTAAAAAATCCTTTGCCCCAATTTCAAAAATCTCGCGCTGCTGCTGCGATCGCTTTGGGAGAAATCGGCGATAAACGAGCAATTCCCGAACTTAAAGCCAGTTTAGAAACAAATATTTGGGATTTGAAATATGCAACTTTAATAGCTTTAGAAAAACTAGGAGATTATAGTTCTCATTCTATAATTGCCAACGATAGCGATCCGTTAATTGCTGCTAAAGCTTCACAGACAGCTTTGCTGTAAGTAATGAGTAACAAGTAATAAGTAATGAGTAATAAGTAATGTTAGCGCACAGTAATGAGTAACAAGTAATAAGTGATAAATAAGAAACAGTAATTTAATAACCAACAACCCAAAGTCTATATAATTTACTTTTTATGCCCAGCGAACAACTATTTGAACAACTAAAGCATCCCAATCCCAACCTCAGAGAAAGGGCGATGGTTGACATTGCTGAAACTTATGACGAGCAAACCATAACTCGCCTCATGGGAATTTTAGGAGCAGAAGATGTCACTTATCGCAGAGCAGCAGTAAAAGCACTAGGGTTCATTGGTGCAGATTCTATACCTCCCCTAGTAGATTCATTGCTCAATAATGATAACGTTACAATAAAAGCTAGTTGCGCGAAGGCTCTCGCCCAAGTTGCTTCTATTCATCCCGACGTTCCTTTCCCAGAAAATGGAATGCAGGGATTAAAGATGGCGATGGAAGATCCTAATCCGGTAGTTCACATTGCTTCTGTTATGGCTTTAGGGGTAGTTGGTCCCCCATCTCTAGATATTTTATTTGAAACTCTCAAAAGTACAGAAAACTTAGGGCTGGCTGTGGCAATTGTGAATGCTCTGGGTTCAATTCCAGATAAGCGCTCTACAGAAGTTCTTACTGAATTAATTAACGACGAGTCAACTGACACCTATGTAAGGGAATCGGCTACCAGTGCTTTATCTCGTTTGGACATGGTAATAAATTTTCAAAGAGGTAAAGCACCATAAAGTTTAACTGTCAGAAAGCTAAATTAGCTCAGCAGGACTTCAAGAAAATAGCAGAAAATGAGAAAACTAATACAGTTGGAGAAATAAAAAGATGGCTGAAGCAGGACAAATAAATGCCGAAGAGCTAGCAGAAGTAATTAAAGAACTAGAAACATATCGGGAACGTTTAGTTAATGAAACCTTAGCAGCAGCGCAAAAAGCAAAAATGTCAAAGTCCCATACAATGACTCAACTAGAACCTCAATTGGCAGAAATAGATGCCAAACTTCAAGAATGGCGAGAACTACACACTAGTCTCACCAGCAGTAAATAGGAATATCTTTCCAGAGAAAATACTTCCTTTTCAAGAGTTCCTACTCAGTGCTTTAGTGCATTTAACAAGAATTAATTTATCTCGATGCTCAACTTTGAAACCCCACTCACAGTTGTTGAAACCGACACTTTACTCCAGACCGTCAGGGAACAACTAAGCCTCAATACCTTTGATAAAAGCGATCGGCAAGTCATACAACAAATGATTGAATGTTTAGGGGATTCCCGAGGTATGACCAGACTGGGCTTCGCTGATTCATTAGGACAAGTGGGTAAACCTGCTGTTCCCCAGTTATTAGAGGCTTTAGCTCATCATCCCAATGTAGTAGTACGTCGTGCGGCTGCAAAAACCCTGACTTTAATTGCTGACCCCGAAGCAGTTCCCCACTTAATTAATGCCTTGTTGACCGATGAAGACACGGTGGTCAAAGGTTCATCTGTGGGAGCCTTAGCGAGAACAGGAGAAGCTGCGGTACCAGCCTTACTGAAAATTTTAGCTTCCCCAGAACATCCTGAAAGCACCAAAGGTCATGCAGCTTGGGCTTTAGCATTTATTGGGGTAGAAGCAAAAGAATTTTTATATAAGGAAATCTCCTCAGAATCCCCAGTTGTTCGGGCTGCGGTAGTGGGTGCGATCGCTAAAGTAGCCCAAGACAGTCCCGAAGAACAAGCATTTGAAACTTTAGTTAATGCTCTTAATGACAGCGACGAAACTGTACGTTGTGAAGCTGCTGCAGTTTTAGGTAATTTAGCTTATCAACCAGCCATTCCCAAATTAGTTGAGTTATTGGGTTACTCTAGCGGAGAAAGTCGTAAATCAGCTGCTTTAGCATTGATGAAGATAGGAACTAGCGAAACAGCTCCTCCTAAAGATAGCGTTTTAGAACCTTTGCAAAACGCATTAACTCAGGAATCGGAAACTACAGTACAGCGAGCGATGGAGTTAGCGATTTCTCAAGTAAAAAGGTCTAGTAGTTAAACAAATAGGTTAATTGATATATCAATTTTCGGCTACAGACAAATTCTCAAGTAAGGCGTGTTATGGCAAAATAAAGATTGAATTGTTCGAATAATTCAAAATTTGCTGTAACGCACCGCCATCAATATTAATGTACAAACTCAGTTTTAAATAAGTCTTAAATAATATAATAAATCATAAAATCAAGCAAAACTTGGCACTTAATCTTGTTTGAATCTTAAAATGTTTAGCGGCAAAGCGAACACAATATATAGCACTACATAATAGGATATTTATAACTACGGACACACTATGCTAACGTCGTAGACGTGCTAAAAGCTATAATTCGTAAGCTTTTGTTATGCAGCGTGACTGCAGATCGGATTTAACTTTTGACTTGCACATAGCGCCATATTTTCTATTTCTTAGCCGATAAGCTTCGAAAAATAAGGTTTAAGAAAGCTGGAAAACCCTTGTAAAGACGATAAATGTATATAAATACAAACTATCGCAGAAAAAAATAAAATTGTTAGTTGGATGACTCATAAACTGTCATCCCCCAATTTCCAGCGTTCTTTACATTTGCAATGATGCAACAAAAAATTGTAACAAAACAAATTATGCGAACGCGTTCCCACACGGTCATTTAATTCGGTCAAGATGTTGGCAAGAATTTAAGTATCTGCCAGTCTAGCTCCACTGAAACTATTAGCTCCAATGAAAATATGTCTATTTAAGCAGCATCTTTTAGAAGATGTTTTACCAAATTATCCTTAACCATCATTTGTCGCAAAACCTCTAATAGATAGGTTTGTGCCTCCTCTTGTGTCAAACTTTGAACCTGTTCTTTTAGTGTTTGTAAGCGGAATTTTTGCTCTAATGTTAGTTCGATAGGGAAGTCCATTTAAGCCTCCTTGAAATTTATTTAATTAACTACACAGGCAAAACACTACTTTCCATACGTAGTATTTTTGTACCTTTGTCTTATATTAGCAAAGACTGCTAATTAGTGACATTTGTCAAGCTATAGAGAATAGTGTTAAAGAAAGTTTACAGTATCCTCAAGTGAGAGTCCAGTCTCTTTTGAACAAGGTTTTGAGAATGATGTTGAGCTTGGAAAAGTTTGAGAGGGTATTTGCCAGATTTTTACCATGTTTACAATAAATTTGTAGAATATTTTATTTAGGTAATTGAATTACTAGAAACTTGTTGCTCCGGTTTGGTTGAACCTCAAGCATTAATGGCTGTAATCTGGAAGACGATGTCATAACAAAAATATTCGGCAAGTTAACTTGCAGGATTAATAATTTAATAATTATGATTTGGGAGTATTGGGTTTGATGGATGCGGTAGAATTTTTTCAGCTTAGTGCTGGTAGGTGGTCTTCAAAGCGAACAACACACCACTTAGCCTTTAAACGAGCAGAGAAAGGAGAATCAGACATTGTTGTAGAAACTTTGGCTGCTGACGATCCAGAAATTATTGCTTTGTGTGAAATGCACTCTATTGACCCTACTTTGTCTGTAGGTGGTTCTCGAGTACGCTGGTTAGGAACCATGGCTTGGGATCGAGAAGGTGATGAAAATCACGAAGGTAAAACAGTATTTGCAATTGTTCCAGATCCAGATAATCCAAGAAAAGGTAGACTACTGCGGGAGCGAGGTTATGCAGAGATAGTTCCTGTAGTTGGTCGCTTTGAAATGGATGATGAAGATGGTTTGGTATTAATAACTGAATACGAAACAATGAGTTCAGTTGAAAGATTTTGGTTTGCTAGTCCCGATCTGAGAATGCGAACTAGTGCAGTGCAAAGATTTGGTGGTTTAAGTACTGCAACTTTTTGCACAGAATCTAGGGTTGATTCCGATACTAACACATCAGACACTAAGCAATCAGAGGTTAAAACTGAAACTTCTCCAGCAACAGAGGATGATATTAATGTAAAAGAGTTTTATTCTGTTTTGGGTTGGTAATCAATTACTTTCTCGTTAGTTTATCGAAATATATTTTTGATAATGACGTAGCAATGCTACGTCTCCACTACATAATATATTTTTTCGCGAAGCCTACGTAAGTCCTATATAATCTTGCTATGCAAGACCCCATCACTACACGATCAGCGCTCAAAATTATCGAGTCCCCTCCTCCCAGACTTCTGCAAGCAGCAACACAATGGTTAGCAGATAATTCTCATGAAAACCTAGAACTGGAACGGGGGCTAGATTTTATTTTTCATAACAATATTGCTTTTGAGCAAATAGGAGGAAAGCTCGCAATTGCAATGTTGAATTCAGAAATTTCTGGTGTTTTGATGGTAGAGCCAAATCAAACTAATGCATCTCTAGAAGCTAGCGATCGCATTACTGCACAAATGCTTTTTAAAATTCTTCAGTCAAAAGGAGTTCCCAGAAGAGTTTTTACTTCTAACCACGTAAAAAACTGGATACATCCATTCTTGTTAGAAAACTATCGACTACGTAGAGAGTATGACCAGATAGTAATGATTTGTAACCAAGTTCCAGGTGGTGGAAAAGGGAGATGGGCTAAACCAGAAGATAAGGAATGGTTGCAAGCTTATGAAGCTGCATATATTGCAGAACGGGGTAGTGGTAGTTTAAATCGTAATTGGGATCTTTTAATTGCTGCAAAACAAATTGCAGTTTTAGAGAACAACGGAGAAATTGTTTCTGTAGTCAAAAGGGGAAGGGATACAGCCAAGTATGCAGGTATATTTGCACCTTTAACTTTTGCAAAATATCGCCGACAGGGCTTTGGCTATAAATTGTTAGCGTTTTTTATCAGTGAATTATTGCAAGAACGCCCTGCAGTGCATTTATGGTTAGACGATGATAATACCGTAGCACTTGCACTTTACAATTCTCTTGGCTTTCAGCAAATTGGGCAATGCTACACCGGTTATTTTTCGGAAAAGGGAATTGATTGGTAATTGGTAATTGGTAATGGGTAATGGGTAATGGGTAATTGGTAATGGGTAATGGGTAATGAGTAATGAGTTACTGATAACTGGTAACTGTTAACTGTTAACTATCCCGAAAGCTAGCCATTTTAGTAATCAGATGGTCGAAATAAGGACTCAAAGCTTCTGCTGAATCTGCATCGCATCGTTTTAGACTGGCAGTCTTAATACCTTCTAAACCGACAACCATTGCATCCAAAGGTACTTGTAATTCTTCATATAGTAACTTCATATAGTGAAGCCCAGTAGGACTGGTATATTCTGAGTGTTCCCCAGCAATTCCGTAGGAAATACAGCGCAAAAAATGCCAAAAATCTCGCCAGCAAGCAGCTGCTCGTTGTTGAGGATATAAACCTCCTCCCGGTTGGGTAATATCGGGGTAGGTAGTTAAAACTTGCTCCCTGGCTTCATCAACAATTTCAGTGACGCAACCGCGCAAAACTTTAACTAAAGGGATAAATTTTGAATTGTTCGGTGCAAGGGTTTCTATCTGCTGTAAATCTTCATCTGTCAGATATCGACCTGCATCATCTGCTGCTTGAAAAATCTCAATTGCTGTTTTTGGATGGGTTTTTTCCCACTCAGCAAAGCTGACAATTCTCGCCTTAATAATTAATTCTTTTACTTTTCCTGTTAATTGGGTCATTTTTTACCTATCCAATCCATATTTCTATAAATTTTTAGCAAATTTAGACGCTAACCGTTGATTACCCAATCCCCAATCCCCAAATAAATCTTGCCTTAGGATCTTGTTATTTATTTAATTTTGTAAAATAAAGTAAAAAATATGAGTTAAAAAAATCTGCCCGGGTATATACATGGAACTCCAGGAAATTAAAGCAAATCTCAACAACTCCGATTTTTCTTATCGTCTCAAGGCTATTGATGCTCTTAACAGTTATCAATCGGAAATTGCTGTACCCTTACTCAAAACTAAACTCTACGATTCAGAATTTTTGGTGCGATCGCGCGTTGCTATGAGTTTAGCAAAACAACAAACTTCAGAATCTTTTGCGGCTTTAATGGAAATGATGAAACTGGATGATACTCCAAATGTACGGGCTGAAGCTGCAAATTCCCTATCTTTATTTGGGAAAGTATCAATCCCCCACCTGGTAGCAACTTTTTATCAAGACGATCATTGGATAGTTCGTCGCAGTATCATAGCTGTACTAGTGGAAATGGAATGTCCGGAAGACTTATTTGATGTTTCCCTGGTAGCTCTTAAGGATGAAGACTTAACAGTACAAGAGTCGGGAGTAGATGTATTGGGTGTACTAGCAAATACTAGTAAAAGTGCTGAAGCTTTAACAAAGTTACTAGAATTAGCAAACCATGAATTACAAAATATACGTCTCCGAGCTGCTTATGCATTAAAAAGATTTGACAATCCTCAAGCAAAAGCAGCCTTAGAAAAACTCAGAAAAGACCCCGATCATCGGGTTGTCGGTGCAGCGTTAGAAAATCTTTTAGAGAAATAACTTAGGAAATTACAACTATCTAGAATTCTAATATATAGAATTTATTCGCTCTCTTGAATGTGGAAGTAATTTGAAGAAAAATCATATTAGATAACCTATACTTTGGGCTTTATGATTTATGGAAAATACTTCGTACTCAGAGAATGATAATTTCTTCCTAAATACTCAAGATAGTGATTTAGTTAGTAAATTTACCTTGGGTAATGCTGATTTACAGGATTTTTCACTTGGTAAAGGCAAATTTGACACCTTAAGTGACAACAAATATAACAGTAAATTTTCGTTCAATTCATTACTTCCAGATAGTATCAAATCAATTTCATGTAAGTATTACAACCATGTATATGGGGAAAATATCGACGATGAATTGATTGCAGATCTCGAACTCAAAAATCATAAAAACAAAATTCAGTTGGTTGATGAAGACGGGGTTGATGTATATTTCAACGATTTACTATCTGGAATAAATCATTTTTTTAATGATCGCCTGAATTTGGAACTAAATGAAATTTTCCCAAAATTTTCACTAGACAATCTAAGTTCAGAAGACCTGAACTTAAAAGACCTGAAATTGGAAGATCTAAATTTAGATCTTCTAAATTTAGAAGATCTGAATAAATTTGTCTTTCCCCATAAACCTGATAAACCTTGGTTTATCCCTGAATGCACTACTAAATTCAGTCCCGATCCCTTATATAAGACAATCGGTAATTACAGCACAACTATCGCAGTAAATGGCGATCCAGCTGATATTTACTACCCTGTTGTACCTCATATTGCCAAAAAAAACGTAGAATTCCCGGTAGCATTAATGTTACAGGGTGCATTAGTAGATAAATCTGATTACTCAGATTATGCGGCTCAAGTTGCAAGTTACGGATTTGTTGTTGTTGTCCCCAATGACGAAAGAAGTGTAGTAAATCCAGCAACAGGCGAAGAATTCACCGGACTCTTCGCCCAACAGCAGCAGGTCAACGATGTTCTCAATCAAATGGTCATAGAAGATAATAATCCCTCTTCTCCTGTAGCAGATATTGTTGATACAGATAAATTAGGATTACTAGGTCATTCCTTTGGTGGTTCTGTCGGATTAGGCGCAATTCAAGACGATATTTGTTTACCAGGAGTTTGTTCGGAAGACTATGTTCAGCCACCAGAATTAATGGCTGGTATATTTTATGGCACTAGCTTTAGAGATCCAATAACAAATGAATTTCTTCCAGTGAATAATGAGGACATTCCAACTGGATTGATTTTTGGTAACCGTGATAGTGTAATACAACCTTCTTCAACTGAAGAAACCTACGATGAAATAATTAATCCGCCCAAAGCCTTAATTACAGTTGACGGAGCAAACCATTACGGTATCACCAATGAGGACAATCTTATTCGCGAACCGAATAGACCTACATTAGAGCAGGAAATTGCTGTAGAAACAATTGCCCGTTGGAGTGGTTTATTTTTGCGCGCCCATTTACTAGGAGACAGTGGTGCTTTTGACTACGTTTACAATACAGGAGATGCACTCGATCCAAATGTTGACGTAATCAGTCAAACCCAACCATTTCCTGAAACAAGTCAGATTTAACTATTTAGAGATTCCATATAAAATCTTGACACTGTTGCTTAACAAAAATCTTTGTAGTGCAAGCGCTCCAGTTCCAATAAATTTAAACAGGACTATTAATAACCAAAAAATGTGCGATCGCTACGAATCACCGATATAGCTTGGGAAAATTTGGGTGCGATCGCACAAAAAAATAATTTGAGTCGCAGTGAATTGATTGAACGTTTTGCACGCGGGGAGAAATTCAACTGATTTTGAGGGTCTGATATGATGTCCGCTTAATTACTTATGAAAAAATATGTTTGTAGTAGCGCTTTAGCGCCAATATTTGTCTATCGCGCTAAAGCGCTACTACTAACCTTATTACAAGTGTTTTACCGGACATGGTATGATTTATTGTATATACATGGGTCGAGAAACTCATAATCCATCAAACCCAAATATTGCAAGTTAACAATTTAATTTTCGTCCTCTTCTTCTTCTAATTTGAAAGCACTAATATAATCCCTTACTACTCGCTCAAAAAATAATGGTGCTGGTAATTTTGTCCATTCATTGAAATGACCGTATCCATAGCGTAGGGATTCGACAAAGCCAGCGATATTATCTGGTTTGTCTTGTTCCTGACGTAATGTAACTACAATTTCTAAAGGGTTTGGTGTAGCCCATTGACCGATGTAGGGTTTTTGTTTATCGATAAATTTAATTTCTAGCCCTGCTTCATTTTTAACTTTTACGTAAGTTTTTTTGGCGTCCTCATCTACTTCTTCATCTTTTAAAACTTCATCTAGCTCTATTTCACGATAGCAGCTAACACCTCTTTGTTTTTGAGTTGTTGTTTTTTTACCGATGGAAAGATAAGGAATGCAACCAGTTTTATTTTCTACATCAAGCTTATATAAACCAGTTGGGCTAGATGGAACTGGTATTTCTCTTCGCTTATTTTCGTTTCTTTTTAATTCTTCTTTGTTTCTATTATCTTCACGAAATGTTTTAGCTAAACATTTAACTTTATTTGCAATAATTCCTGGTGCTAAATCTTGCCTGATACGAACAATCCGCGCTCCTCTCCAGTTATCTTGCATATAATTTTTACAATTCATATCTATATTTGAAAGATTAATTTTGCTATCTTTCAACCAATCCCAAAGTTGTACGCAATTTGAAGAGTCAATCATGACAACAAGATTTTTACTGCTATTTCCCGGATAAGAAATTACTGAATTAGAAATAATATCATCTACAAAGTTTTGAAAGCGTTGTTTTCGCTCTTCACTATTTTTACCAATATATACAGGAGAAATCTTTGCTATATTGAAAAGTGCTTCAGTAAATGTTTCCCAAGATGTGGTCAAAAAGTTTTTAGTTTTAGGGTCTTCGTAGCAATAACACATCTGACTGAGCCCATTTTCAACATTAGTCTTAATTGCTATTGGTAGAAAAGTTTTACCAATTCCACCACGCATACGACCAGCATTTTTACGAACAACTGTGATAACGATAATTTCTTGTGGTCTATCTTTGATATCAAGATCGCTAAACCATTTATCGACTTTTTCTTTAACGCAATCTATACGACCAGAATGTGCCCATATTAATTCTTTGATTGATGCTTGGGCGCGAATAATAAATTCAGATATTTTGATATCTCCTGATTTTACCCAAATTTGTGGTGGAAGAATAAACTGTACGCAGCTATGACCTATTGATGCTAATGCTTGACGAGTAGCAGGCTTATTTACTAAATCGTCATGGGCTTTTTTACTGCTCTCATTTGGATGAGGGTAAAAATTTCTTGCCATTACTAAACAGAATTTTGGACGCTTGATTTCAGCAACTTGTTTCGCTGTAGATTTCCAAGCTTCTAATCGTTCTTCAAACCTTTCTTGTTTTTTTAAATTACTTCCAGGTAAGGCTTCTTCTGGTCCATGAGTATTTTCTGGAAGTCGCAGTAATTGTATCTCTAATGTATCTCCCCACAGCATATTGATTACTGCTTCTAAAAATCTGGTAGTTTTTCGAGTTTCATTCTCATGAAAAATGATTAACAGTGGTTTTTTCTTAGGATATAGCCGCTGTATTGCTTGCTGGTTTGCTTGAATTAAATCCTTTAATTCTTCTATTTGGTCTCGTTGGTTTTTACTCTGACTATTAAATCGTAAATTTTTTTTAATTCCTTGTTCGCTTAATTCAAATTCAAAATGCGTTTTTAACAGATTATTAATTTCTTCTTCTCCCATCTGGTCACAATATTTTGCTGTGAAATCAGAAACATCTTCATTCTCCAAGGATTCCAAAATAGCACTAAAAGAAGTTGGAGTATTAATTGTTCGAGAAGCGGTGATATCTTTAGGATGACTTTTTCCTTTACCGAATTTAACTTCAGAATAACCATCAAAAGGTTTTATACCTTTAGAGTCTAAAATTTTAGCGATTGCTTGAAATGCTTCGAGTTTATCTTTTTCAGGAACACCTACATCAATATCATATTTTTTCTCTTGCAGACCATTACGATAAGTTAAAAGAACTTGATAATCATCTGTTGAAGCTTTGCCTTGAATAATTTGTTCTGCATTAGAGATATTTAATGGTAAATTTAATTCGCGCTGTAGAACGGAAAAAGCATCATCAGGCTGCCATTCCCATTTACCAGTATTGCGATTCTTACGACGATTGAGTTTAAAATTGAAAACACGATATGCTTCCGGCATCACGCTCTGCGTATAGTCGTGATGTTTAGAGAAAATATAACCATTGATAGAATTGTGGTCAAAGGCTTTTTCTTTGATGCTACTTAGCCAACGTCTTTTATGAATATCTATTTTTATCAATGGTTGAGATACTGAAGGAAAAGTAATAAGTTCGATTTCAACAACCAAACTAAATGAACCTTTATCATCTAGCGAAATTATATCTGTGATTAATTCAACACTACTTCCTACTTTGCTGGAAATAATTCGCTTAATTCCTCCCAATCCTTGAAAAATTTCATGTCCCGCAATTAATCTAGCTAAATGGTCGGCTAATGCAGGAAATGAATATCTATATGGTCTTGCTGTACCACTCTCTTCGTATTGTGACCAAGGATATATTTGAGATTTGAATAACTTAATAGATAAAAGTTTATTTTGTTCTTGTAGTTCTCTGAGTCTTTCTATTATATCTTCTGAAATACCTTCCTTTTGAGCAAAATAAGCAAGATAAATTTCTAACCAATCGTGCAGTATTGGTTTTAAAACTTTGGTAGTTTGCTGTAGTTCGCCTGAATCAATATAAGCAAAATTCTGTTGTTTTCGCTGATTTATTGCATATCTACTGAGACCCATACTAGGTTCTATAGTGCGTACATTAGATAACTTAAATTCTAAAAAACTTCTTAGAGAAGAATAAGGTAAATTTTTAATATTTTTAATCTCACTATTCATTAGAGAAAACTCAGCCAATGCTTCTTTAGTCCAGCAAATTGTAGAACCTTTAATTTCAACAGGTGCTAAACTCTGAGGAATAGTGAAAACTAAAGGAATCGTTCCTAAAGGTTTACGTTGTATTTGAGCGTAGAGAATTTGATTCACTTGATTTTCGTTTATTTCTGTTGTGTATGGAGTTTTTGTTGTCATGATGAAATTCGTAAAATAATGTTCTCAATCAATAATTTTTGTAGAGGTTATTCTTTTAATAGTCTTCACATATCGTATAAAGAGTCATAGTCTTCAAAATCGTCGTCTTCGTAAACTGAGCCTCCCAATTTACATGAATTTTTGGAGTAAATTACATTCTTAATTTGCTTTAGAGGTTCAAGAAAAGCACCATAAAGTTCTTTGTAGATTTCTCGAATTACAGCATCGGGGTGATTCATACATTCTTCTAGAATCACCCGCATTTGAACTAGCATACTATCACGAGGAGAGTCGGTTTTATCTTTCGCTGACTGGGGAGCCCAAGCTGCATCAACAAAGTAAACTGCAACAGGACAACTATTTCGCATTCCCCGTCCAATAGTTTGTAAAATTGCTACCATCTGATTGGCGGTAAAAGGTGTAAATAATTCTTCACCTAGTCGACTAGCCATTAGTGGTTCTTGTAATAATCTTCTTACATCGCGGTAGATGCTCGATCTCGCACTCTTCCAGGTTTGGTAAATCTCTGTTAACCCTTCTTCCTGAGAAAATATACGACTATCGAATTCTTGGGTCGCATGACCCGCTAAACTGGATAAAAGTCCAGTGTCATCGGTGGTAGGATGAGGGCGAGTTAGGAAATAAATTGAACCAATCGCAGCATCTCTCTTCCGCGGACCTTTAGTGAAAACAATATTAACTCCACGACCAATAGCGAGCATGGGAAAGATAATCAGGTCGCAGTTTTTATCATCTCCTAAAGCTTCGCATTGAGAGGTGGTGACATAATCGGAAGGTTTTTCACCTTCTTTGAGGTAGCTCACAATAGCTTTAGTCCGTCTACCAATTTCTGGATGATAGCGGTCAAGAAATTCTTTGATTTCTCTTACTTGTCTATAACTGTTAACTACAAAAGCAGCTTTGCGCTCGATACCATTTTTGACATCGAAATTTCTAATAGATTTCCTAACTTCACAATTGTCACCATTTTTGACTAATTCTTTGACCATTGCTTTGAGATTGTGGTCTCTTAGGTCTCCAGCACCGCTATAGCGCAATGGTTTATTAGTTTTGTCCTCCTTAAAGTATTGAAAGTAGTATTTCGATTCTGAATCATCTCGCTTTTCCCTCGGTTTAGGTTTTAATAGATAGTTTGGATAAACATCAATGTGATAAGCGGGACTAGGTTCTAAATAAGAAGTCGCAGAAGTCATTAAAACTGCTGGTGCATCTTCTCGAGAATCAGCTTCTAGCAAACGGTCAAATCGGTGCATCAGCATCCGAGGCGCGCCGACAAAAGTAATGTAAGATAGGGTGACGTTACTAGAATTACTGTGATTAGTACGAGCGTTGGAAAAGCTGTATTTGACTCCAGATAGGGACCCGATAATATTCTCCGGAGTAAAGCGACGTAATTGGTCTGAAAGAGGAGGATTTAATATAGGTTCTTTAATTAGTCCCAGTGCAACCATAGTTCTAGTTTCAGGGACAGTTCGTTGATAACCCAAAATAACGAAGGTAATAGCTACTAATAGGGGGATTACGTCACTGGTCAGATAGGGTGCGTCTCGATCTGGAAAACAAATACCGATAAATAATTCGGTTATCTCTTCAACAATATCGTCTCGCTTTTTGACTAAATTTTCTCCAAGGTAACGCCGTAAAAGTTTTATCAGAACCTCCCACTGCTGTGTAAGTTTGTCACTATTTTCACTAGTAATACCAAGGGTACGAGAACACAAATCCTCTTTAAATTGTTTTTTGATTGTTTCTGTACCAGTGCGATCGTAAAATGCGTTGTAAGCAGCAGTTGACCAAAAATCAGTTAGAGCATGAGTTTTAGTAAAACCTTGTCTTACCTGTGCGTCACTAAGGAGATCTCTTTGGGAAGCACGATCTTTCTCAAAACCATCTAGCAGTTCAGTGATGATTCGCGAAACAGTTAATAATTGACCTTCGTATCGAAGGCTAAGTCTACGACGACGATCTTGAAGATTGCGCATATTCAGTAACAAACTAACCAAAGAAGTATTATGATTACCAAATTCAGCCATGTTGCGACTGTAAAGTTCGACGGTGCGGTCGGCTAGTAAATATGTTTTATTTCTAGCTAAAGGGTTATGAACTTGTTCTAAAATAGTCCGATGAAGAGAATCATCTGCACCAGAAAGGTTTAATTTAGCTACTCCATAAGTATCTAAATTTGATTGAACCATGTCTGCTTCATCAAAGATAACTAGATCGAAAGTTCGAGCTATCAATTCAAAGTAACGAATTTCCTCATCGATCGCTTGATAGGGTACGTTAGTATCCATTGAGATAATATGTCCGACCCAAATATCAGCATCGATTAAGTCTCGTGGAGCTTTATTTCTTCCGCACATCGTCCATAAAGGACAAAGATATTCTCTCATTTCTCCCTGAGACGAACTTTGTAAAATCTTGCTACAGGGTGCATTACCATAACCCCACAAGGAAGTTTCTGTGGTGGAAAAAGCAGGAAGTAAGCAATTAAAAGCAAAAGAATCTGCACCTTCAAGAGTATAAGCAAAACCACCCTGTTCCCCGGAAGCTGCAATAGTTTCAGCAATGCGATCGGCGTGTTTGCGTCGCGTAGTCGGACTTTGACCGGCTAGCATTCCTACTTTAATACCATGAAACTCTAAATCTGTCATATATTGTCTAGAAACTTCAATGGAAGGAAAAACCAGCATTACTTTATAGCCGTTTCTTCCAAACCAAACTGCACTCAACATCAAGAGTGTGGTTTTACCAGCACCAGGTAAACCAATTAAATGTTTGATTCCCGATAATTCAATGGTTGCGTTTTCTACTCGTAATCCTTTATCTGCTTGGGGTAATAATATTTCGAAGTTTCTCAAGCGTTTAGCCCAATTACCAGTTCGTCTTTCAGGATATTCTCTATCCCTTCGATCCATGTCTTCGGCGATTTGGTGTAGTTCCTCAAGGGGAATTGAAATATTACCTCGTGGTTGTCGATTGATGTCGTGAGTTCTGCGACTAGCTAACGGTACAGTAATAGGAGAAATCGGTAAACGGGTTGATGTCACTCGGTCTCCTAGTGCGATCGCCATTTGTTTTTGAGAATTAGCTACTGTTCTACCATGAAACTTGTAATCCATTGGTGCAGCTAGGATTTCTCGTGCTTTAGTAATTTTAGAGTCTTCTAAAAAGTCAATTCTCCTAAACTGCAATGTTTGGTCATCAATCTCATAGGTTCCCTGAGTATTTTTCTGATAGTGATGGTCGTTGTAAAGTGCTACTGCATATTTCACAGAACTTTCAGTTACATAATCTAAAGACATCTGACGCAAATTAAAAATTGCTTGTCGTGCGCGTTCCAAGGTCGGTGAATTAAAAACACTCGCCATTCCGGACATAATTACAGGAGCGCATTTTAGAGACTTAGCTCCAATAAATTCTTCCATGAGAAAGCACAACCAACAAATGCGATCGTTTCCCGTCCAAAAATCAGCTTTAGGTTTAGCTCGCATACTTCCCCTCCTGTATGTTTTTGATGACCGAAGATACTGACATTATTTGTAAGTTAGCGATATTGCTTTTTTTATCTAGTAATGAATTAACAGTAGAGATATAGTCTGGATAATCTTCGATAAGCTCATCGGTAATGGCTACTATTCTTTGGTGATAAGAAATAAGTCCGCCAATGCTGCGATTGAGTTTTAATGCTAGTAATACAGGACTGCGATAAGATTTAGCATCAATACCAATAGCGCGATCGCTAATTGCAATATCACATTGGTCTGATTCTGGATATAACTGAGTGTCCAAACCATATTTTTTCGCCTCATCAAAAATAGCTAATTCATCAATTGCAGGAGCAGTCCAATAAACTAATATTTGTGGTTTAGCTACTAATAATTGCCCATTTTCTGGGCTAAGTCGCTCCTTTACTTGTGGTGGATATCTACCACTACACTGACGAATCGGACAATAATAACCATCGCGATATCTCTCTCGATTTGGATGAGGTCGCATTAAAGTCCCGCAATGAGCGCACTGCAAAGCATGACCATCAATTAACCATACTTCCGGAACCCGATCGAAAAACTCTTCTACTGTTTTTTGTAGAGGTGTGAGATTTTTGTCCTCCAAATAATTGAAAAGTTCTCTTTGTCTAATCAGCGATCGCCTTCCTATTAGTTCCCGCAATGCAGTGTAAGCACGATCCTTCTTATTTCGTCCCAGACCTTCGGTTGCGCTTTTTAGTTTTGAATACAAACGATGTTCAATGACATTATCCTCTCCAAAACCACCAGACATATTAGCAGTCTCTGCACAATCTGCTGTTGGTACCCGTAGATTAAAATCGATTAAATTGACATTACCAAGGCGAAATTCTGAATCGCGAAAAATGCTTAAATCCCACTTATTATTACCATCATTATCATCAAGGGGATAACGAGAACGTTCCAATACATCATGAACGCAAGCAGCGCGATCGCACTTCCCTTCTTCTAAATACAAACGACCCAGCTTACACATCGCCGAATGTAATTCAGGTGGTAATTTATCATCTTGTCTGACTATTTCTCCACCCTTCACCATACATTCGTATTGGCGTAATATTCCTTGAGCGAGCAGAATAACAGCATCTTCAGCCAAATTATGATTATTTTTGCTTTTTTGTTTTAAAAACGAAGATGATTCTTGGTTATCGTTAGACTCAATGATATTTCCGCCATCTTTTCCAGCTATTATTTGCTGTTCGAGTTCTGTGTCGTTCCAAGAAGATAATACTTGTGCGATCGCTACTAATGTCCAGCCTTTCTGTAATAACAACAAAGTTGCTAATCCTTCTAATATCTGACGAAAACCGAATTTTTGCCCCTTTGGTTGTGATAAAAGTTTTCGCGATCGCCACGAGCGAATAACTCTGACAGTGGGTGTTTCAACAGATAGGCTTAACTGTTCGATCTTGCGTTGCAATTCTTCTGAAAGACTTTCTGCTGTACCTTGCCAATCTCGAATATCATCGAAATCCATTTATTTACATCAATCAATGTAAACACTATATAATGACAAATAATAAATTACAATTCAAATAACGCGTTCGTCCACGAACAACAAGATATATGGTGAAAATTAACTTGTAATTCAACTATATTCGGGTAATTCTAGTAGTCGATTACACTAACTTTGAGAAGTTTGTTTGTCTGTGAAACCCTGGCTGGAACTACTTGGTTTTTATTATCAGCGTTAATACAATAAGCATGGTAAAGTTCAGTGCATACCTGTTGCAATCGAGTACTAGCTCAACAATCAAAAATAAATTTAGTTTAAGTCCAAGCCAAGCATAGTAATTGCTTTATAGAGTGCTCGGACTAATCTACGAGTAAAAAAAATGACGCAGCAAAGTTTAGACCTGACCAAAGCTGAAGCTCTAACTCAAATTTTACCTGCACCACCTAAGTTAACGAGTCAGGGTGCAAATTGGAGTAATTTAATGCTTGCTCACTATCACCAGCATCCAGGTTGTGAATCTCCCGAATCTAGCTTCCAACAACATGCGTTGGAAATTATGGATATTAATTCTTGCTCGCTTCACGAACGACGTATGGGTAAAACCCATCTTTCCTATGGACTTCAAGGTGGTGAAACTTGTTTTTGTCCAGCTTACACTAAGCATTGGACCACTTGGGAAATACCAACAAGTTTTACGGTAATAGTATTTGAGCCAACTTTTTTTAAGGGAATATCTCAGGAAATCTGGGAGAAAGATTGCGTTGATTTTGTACCCAAATGGCAAATATTCGACCCAACAATTCAAGTAATTGTTACTGCACTCAAGTCAGATTTATCAGCAGGATGTCCCGCAGGAAGCTTATATGGCGAGTCATTCGGTACATCGCTTGCAGTTCATATTCTCAGCAACTTTTCGATTATTCAAAAAAAGATTCCAAATTGGAAAGGTTTATCTAGAAGAAGTCAGAAAGAAGTATTGGAATTTATTGAAACTTACTTGGAAACAGATATTCGGCTAGAAGATTTAGCTCAAATTGCTGGTATTAGTACTTTTCATTTTTGCCGTTTATTTAAGGAAGCGATGCATATTACACCCCATCAATATGTAATTCGTCGTCGAATTGAACGCGCAAAGCAGTTTCTCAAGCAATCCAATCTCAGAATAGTTGATATTGCTCTTGCATGTGGTTTTGCAAATCAAAGTCATTTCAGTCACCATTTTCGGAGGATTGTTGGAATTTCGCCCAAAACATTTCGGAATCTTTAGTAAACAGAATATTTAGCAAGAATACGTTCAAAATAGCAAGAATAGGAACGAAACCTTCAAAAGTGTCCAGCTATTCTCAAGATGCTTCAATAATTGGAAGGAATTGAGAAAATGTTTGATATTAATACTTTAAGTGCGACTTATGTTGAACTAAATGGCGCTCAATACCACGTGCGAGATTCTCGAGTGGGGGAAGAATGCGTTCTTTTAATTCACGGATGGCCAGATAATAGTTTAATGTGGGAAAAACAAATTCCTGCTTTAGCAGAGGCTGGATATCGAGTCATTTGTCCAGATTTGCTTGGTTATGGTTTGAGCGAAGCACCTGAAAAGATAGAACGTTATAAACTAGCTAATCTACTAAATGATTTTGTCACTCTTGTAGAAAAACTTGGATTAGAAAAAATTCATTGTATTGCACATGATTATGGTGCTGTCTTGGGATGGGAGCTTGCTTCCCACTCTAAAAATTTAAACTTGAATTTGAAAAGCTACACAGCTATGTCTGTAGGTCATTTAGGAGAATTTTTAAAAGTATCTACTGAAAACCTACAAATGCAATGGATTTACTTCTTAAATACCCAAGATATTGCACCTCAACTTTACCGAGCAAATAATGGTTATTTCTTTCGGGAAGTTCTTCGCAGTCATCCAAATCGGGATTTAATTGTGGAAAATGGACTTAAATCAGGTGTGTTTGAGAATATGCAAAGATTAGAGCAAGCTAATCAGGTTCCTGAGTATTTATTAGCCGTACTTACAGGACAAATTCCAGACTTGCTGACCATTAAAGTTCCCACACTGGGAATATGGAGTAATAAAGATGACTTCATGTGGGAATCACAAATGAAAAATTCCGGCCAATATATATCTGCACAATGGCAGTATAAATGTATTGAAGGTGCAGGGCACTGGTTTATGCTTGAGCAGCCAGAACGTACAAACCAGTTAATATTGAATTGGCTTGGGAAGCATATATAACAAAATTTACACAGCAGTGCGATCAGGTAATCACAACCTAAAAAAATGATCTCAAACCATCATAAATTGGTAACAAGTGGGTAAGTTCGATCCATACCAAAATATTTGCTCATATACCGGATAGGGGAACTATGCTGAGATTTATTTTGGTATATTTCATTTTCTAATTAATCTTAAAATTCTACATCTATATATCCTCGTTATTGACTGTAAATAACTGTTATTTTTTCGATCTCCTTCAAATAAAAATAGCTACACTGAAGTTAGGTAAACCAAAGTTATAAGTAGGAAATTTACCAGCCAAATATTATTTACCACTAAGCATCATGCTGTTTAATTCAGCTAACATGCCCTACTGGCTATTTTTGGGCATGGGAGTTTTGCTATTTCTATTTGTGATTTTTTCCGGTGGTGGAGACGAAGACATCGATGTTGATGTTGATGCTGATATTGACACTGACCTAGACTTAGGCGGAGAAGGTAATTTTAATTTAGGATTTTTGCTGGGATGGGCTGGTGTTGGTAAAGCCCCCTTGATTTTATTACTAGCAACTGATTTGAGTTTATGGGGCTTATCTGGCTGGATGTTAAATGTTTGGCTAGAGAGCATCCTCAATCAAATTCCCAGTGGTATTTGGAACGGAATAGTCTTGTTGTTGTCGCTATTCATCGCTTTATTGATCGGGGGACTGATTGCACGACCAATGGGGAGAATTTTTGCAGAATTTGGCGAAGATACAAGTAGCGATCGCTTGATTGGTCGTAATGGTACTGTCTGTTCTGCGACTATACCTACCGAAGACAACGATAGAATCGGTCAAATAGATGTAATTGATAAAAGTGGCAATTTAGTGACTATTAATGCCACTATCCCAAAATGGGCAAAAGTTATTCCCCACCATGGCGAACGAGTAATTGTCATAAATCGAAAGCAAGACATTTATTCTGTCATCGCTAAAGACACTCCAGATGTAGATCGTTGGTTGAATCTAACTAAGAAAAAAATAAGAATGAAATAAATATTAAAGAAAATGCTGTTTTGGTTAACTTTCATTGAATTATTACCCCTACCACCTACAAATACCTTGGTGGGAGAACAGTACAATATTAGTGATGATACATCTACATCACTTACTTTAATTGCTGAGAAACCAGTAGAAACATCACCCTATATTGCTCAAATTTCTACCCAACCAATCCTCAATCAAATCGATGAAGCCTTTGTTTTCCCTGGGTTAATCGCGGGTATCATCGTACTCATATTACTGAGTATTTGGTCTTATACGCGGATTTATGTGATTACTCCGAATAACGAGGCTTTTGTGAGAACTGGCGGTATTTTTGTGAAAAAGAAAACCGTAGTTCTCAATGGTGGTTGCATTGTGGTACCAGGTTTTCACGAACTCACACGGGTACCGTTACGAGAAATTTCCATTAATGTCGAGCGTACCGGTAAACTAGCAGTTCGTACTCAAGACTATTTACGGGCAAATATGCGGGTAACTTTTTATGTCTGCATAAATGCCAGTGAAGAAGATGTGCTAATTGCTGCCGCACGACTTTCCAGACAAGGTAAAATCTCAGCCGAAGACATCACAGAAGCCCTAGAAACCCGTGCTGATGATGCCATTAGGGCTGCTGCGAAGAAGAAAACTTTAGCAGAAATAGATTCCGACAAGTTAGGATTTGCTGAAGAAGTTTTGAACTTGACTCAGCAAGACTTAAAGAAAGTAGGTTTAACTCTTAACAACATTGCAATTTCCGAAATCGAAGAAAGCGACACCTACGACACCAATAATTTCTTTGATGCTCAAGGAGTGCGTCTGCGTACAGAAACTATTCAACGCTCAATTCAACAAAAGCGCGAAGTGGAATTGACTACCCAAGTAGCTATTGAGCAAAAAGAACTAGATGCTCAAAAGCGATCTCTACAAATTGCTCAAGAAAAAGAAACAGCGGAATTAGAGCAAAAGTTGCAAGTTGAAGCCCTGACAGCACAAAGACAACGGGAAATTCAAGAAGCTAAAGATAAAGAAGCTGCAGCCACCCTTCGCAGCAAAATTTTGCAGGATAAATCGGTAGAAGAAGAGGAAATTCGTAAGAAGTTATCCGTACAACAAAGCCAAATTGAAGCTGATATTGCCCTAGAAGACCGTAACAAAAAACTAAAGGTTACACAAATCCATCAAAAACAAGAAGCAGAGCTAGCAGAAGTTACCCGCCAACAAACCGTAGAATCTAACAAGTTACAAGCACAAGTGCAAATTGCGGAGTCAGAAAAAGTTGCAAGACTCGCACAAGAAGAAGTCGCGATATCAATTGCGAACAAAAAACGAGAAACTTTTGTCGCACAAGCTGAACAAGCCAAAGCAGAAGAATCAGTTAAGACCGCCGGTGAAATCGAAAAAGCCGAACGCAGTAAGAGTCTATCTATAATAGCTGCCGAAGAACAAGCCCAAGAAAAAAATATCGGCGATCGCAACGTCATTGAAATTGATGCTTTTCGTCGTCGCAGACAAGCTGAAATTGCTCAACAAGCTGCAGAACTTGAAGCCGAATCAATTCGTATTCTTGCAGATGCCGAACGCATTCGAGCTTTAGCTGAAGCTGAAGGTATACAAGCAAAAATTACTGCTGAAAACACCATTAGTAATGCCAGTTTAAGTGCTCAAGTTATCACTACCATCTGGCCGGAACTTTCAGATAAACTACCAGAAATCGTCCACTCATTGGCACCACAACCAGGAGTTTTAGGAAATATCAGAATTTATTCTTTTCCAGGAGCGAATAATAATGGCAAAGGCGTAGACGATATTAATAAGTTACTTCTCTCAACCAGTGGTATTTCCATGATAAATAACCTACTGGAAGAAGGTAAATTAGGAGAATTAATATCTCAAGTTGGGCAGTTAATACATCATCAAGATGGAGCCAAACCAGAAACACACTTACAGAAAGTTGCAGATAACATACCTGTATCCAGTTATAGCCACAATGACTCTCATGTTGATTCAGAAGCTTTCGAAAGTCATTACACTACAAAAGAATAAGCAGTTAAATTGATGTAAGTTGGGTTAGGCTGTCTCTAAGGGACTTTCAGTAAAAAAACATACGACTTGTCAGGGCGCACGTCGGTGCGCCCCTACAGTCAACAAATAATGGTATAAATTATTTTTTGGAAGTCCCTAACACAACAAAAACATGGTTCTGGATACTGAACAATCCATACCACTAGTAACTAATATTACATGTTTTGAACATTATACCAATTTGGAAAAATAATGAGACAGATATATTTTGTAGAGACCTTGCATGCAAGGTCTCTATCGAAGGATCTGTTGCAATAATTTATTGAATCGGTATGAGAACTTCATCGAGTAGTAATAAGAGAAATAATTTCAGTAGTTCCCATTAAAATCGCATAACAGTGAAAGTCAATGTAGCTACTTTAGGATGATTAATTAAATAATTTTTACCAAAAAAATTGTAAGTGATACATATATTAGCCTTCAATCTTCTATTTGTAGTGATTTAACCTACTTTTCGCCACTTTAAACCCCAAAGTTTTGCTTTCAAAAATTTACGTGGATCGTTAACATTGAGATAGAATTATTAAGGCTTGTTTACAGAATTAGCAAAATTTTCCGAATTCTGTTATTAAGAGCTGGATCACAATATTAAGTTATATTACCCGCATTTCTGGAATGTTCCTATGACGCTCTCAATTCGTAACGTCGCCATTATTGCCCACGTTGACCACGGCAAAACAACCCTCGTTGATTCTCTACTGAAACAGTCCGGCATTTTCCGTCAAGGGGAAGACGTTCCTGATTGCGTCATGGACTCCAACGACCTCGAAAGAGAACGGGGTATTACTATTCTTTCTAAAAATACAGCTGTTCGCTATCAAGAAACATTAATCAATATTGTTGATACTCCCGGACACGCCGATTTCGGTGGCGAAGTCGAACGGGTACTCGGTATGGTAGATGGCTGTATCCTTATTGTTGATGCTAACGAAGGTCCAATGCCACAAACACGTTTTGTGTTAAAGAAAGCATTGGAAAAAGGATTGCGCCCAATTGTTGTAGTTAACAAAATTGACCGTCCCCAAGCAGACCCCCATGGTGCAGTCGATAAGGTATTAGATTTATTCTTAGAATTAGGTGCTGATGACGATCAGTGTGATTTCCCCTACCTATTCGCTTCTGGTCTTTCCGGTTACGCCAAAAATGACTTGGATGATGAACCCAAGGATATGCAACCCTTATTTGAAGCTGTGTTGCGCCACGTTCCACCCCCAGTCGGCGATGCAGAAAAACCATTACAATTACAGGTTACAACCCTAGATTACTCAGAATATCTGGGTAGAATCGTAATTGGTAGAATTCATAACGGTGTTATTAAGGCCGGACAACAAGCCGCTTTAGTTAAAGAAGATGGCAAAATTGTCAAAGCCAAAATTAGTAAACTAATGGGCTTTGAAGGTCTCAAGCGCGTTGAGATGGAAGAAGCATCCGCAGGAAATCTGGTTGCTGTTGCTGGTTTTGCAGATGCAAACATTGGTGAAACTATCACTTGTCCTAACGAACCCCAAGCTTTACCACTAATTAAAGTCGACGAACCGACATTACAAATGACCTTTTCGGTTAATGACTCGCCCTTTGCTGGTAAAGAAGGTAGCTTTGTTACCTCTCGCCAAATTCGCGATCGCCTAATGCGGGAATTGGAAACTAATGTTGCTTTGCGCGTTGAAGAAAGCGACTCCCCCGATAAATTTAAAGTTTCCGGTCGTGGCGAGCTTCACTTGGGTATTTTAATTGAAACCATGCGCCGGGAAGGTTATGAGTTCCAAGTGTCCCAGCCACAGGTAATTTACCGTGAAGTTAATGGACAACCTTGCGAACCTTACGAGCTTTTAGTTCTTGATGTTCCTGAAGAAGCTGTAGGTGGTTGTATTGAACGACTCGGACAGCGTAAAGGCGAAATGCAAGACATGCAAATGGGTGGTAACGGACGCTCCCAACTAGAATTCGTAATTCCCGCCCGTGGCTTAATTGGTTTCCGGGGTGAATTCATGCGTATCACTCGCGGTGACGGTATCATGAACCATAGTTTTCTGGATTATCGTCCGATTATTGGTGAAATTACTACCCGTCGTAATGGCGTTTTAATTGCTTTTGAAGAAGGTGTTGCAACTTTCTACGCTCTGAAAAATGCTGAGGATCGCGGTTCCTTCTTTATTACCCCAGGTACTAAAGTTTACAAAGGAATGATAGTTGGGGAAAATAACCGTCCTCAAGACCTAGACTTGAATGTCTGCAAAACCAAGCAGTTAACAAACCACCGTTCTGCAACTGGAGATGAATTGGTCCAATTGCAAACACCCGTAGAAATGAGCTTGGAAAGAGCATTGGAATACATTGGGCCAGACGAATTAGTGGAAATAACTCCCGAGTCAATTCGTTTGCGTAAGATGTCCAAGAAGTTGGCGAGACGGTAAAAATACTTAACTCGTAAACATACCTAGGAAAAATTAAGGGTAGAGGTTCGGAATCCCAAACCTTTACCCTTTATCATATTTTCTATTCGCCAAACCGATAATTACTAACTATTTATCAGTGGTAGATGCCATTACAGCCAATTTTTAAAAAACAACGCTTGTAAAACCTGTTTATCTCTCTTTATCTTTGTAGTCTGGCAAACCATTGAAAATGCCCTGGTTAAGCCCGTGGTACGATCTTAACTTCTTTACACAAAAATTACTATTAATTTATGTAAATTCAATATTTTATATTTGGGGATTGGCGACTGGCGATTGGGGATTAGTAAAGTAACTTTAGAAATTATGCGATATCAGAAATGGAATCAGCTTTGAAGGTTTCTGCTCTCAAGCTGCATTTGGGCAAAGTGTTCCATTAACATTCGATGAATAAAGATATAGCCGCCACCTACTTTTTGCAGGAAGATGCGTTCTGTGGCGTAGTCGAGGAAGCGGCCATAATTCCAAGGGATGTTATTATTGATGTAAAGGATAAAGCGGAGGATAAAGTGTTGAATGCAAGTCGCACCTCCAAGAACTAGCCCAGCACCAAATCCATAGTTGCTAAAACTAAACCATCTCATTGCTATCTCCTCAGGTCTTGCTATTAGTGCCACTGCGAATCCAGTAAGTGTCCAGAGACTGACAGATATCATCAATGCATTCTGAAGTGATTTCCAAATACCTTGATTGGGATTTGTTGTTTTTTCAATTACAAAGTATTCTATATTTCTTCCTATTTGAGGAAGTACTCTCTGCAATAACAACATAATCCCAAAAAATAGCGAACCCTTCAAAAAAAATGTCAGCATATGTACTAAATCTGGCAATCGCCCTTGATGCATTAAATTATATAGCACATCAAAAAACACCATAAATAGCCCAAAACTTACTCCAAATTTTAAAGGGGGAATTAAGATTATTTTCCAGTTAACTTGAATAATTCCAACTGTCGTGATTTCTTTTAAAAATAATCCAGCGAATATTCCAATAATTAAGTATATTCCTCCCCATATTAATCCATGTATCAGTCCAGCCATCCAAGTAAATGCCAATAGATTTATCAACCCAAATAAAATTCCAAATATGGTTCCAAGACTTAGCCTGTAAAAATTTTTTGCTCTACTTTTTAACCAAGTTGGCTGCATTTGCTCAATTAAAAATACTGTTTGCGACCTCTGAACCATCTTCTGTGCCAGCCAAATCAGCCAGCGCTTTGTTTGGGTTTGTGAGTATTTGTCTTGAACCTTCGAGCGATTAGGGCGCTTAAGCATCAGTTTTATATAATTATCAAATAGCTGCTTGCGCCGTTCTTCTAGCACCTCAGTTTTAGGCAAATCCTCAACCGCTACTCCCTGATAAACCAGAGTCATAATATTGAGCATCAAGGGTGATTGTACCAACTCTTGTAATACCCTATCCCATTGAATTAATGCTTTCAACCCCGTCAAATTAGTCCTGACACTATCCAAGTAATGATAGATTTGTTCTGGGGTCAGCGACTTCAAATAAACTGCACGTTGAAATTCCAGACGGTTAGAAAGAGATTCATAGTCTTCAATCCGACAGCACACCACCAGTTCAACACCATAATTCTGCTTGAATTGGTTCAACGCCTTGATACAGTCGTCTCGATGTTCCGCCTTTACTTCATCCAAACCATCAAGCAATGGTAGTAGTTGCTGCTGCTTTACCCAGGCTTTTCCAATTTTTTTAGGTACATCATACTTACTATTCAGTTCTTCCACTAACCAATTGGCTATCGTCTGTTGCTTATCGGCTATCTTCTGTTGCTTATCCCAAGAGGAGAGGTTAAAAACTACAGGAATTAACAGATTAATGTCTTGTTCAGCACGGGTAATTAAATCGCGACTGAGTTCGAGTAACGTTGTGGTTTTTCCTGACCCTGGTTTCCCTAAAATTAGTAGCGTTCGTCCTGCACCAATTTCGTCAAAGATATCAATAACCTTAGTACCTTCCGGAAGGGGTTGAGGTGAAGAGTCCTCAGTTTCTAGAATAACCTCCCAAGAACTAGCGATCGCATCTGGTCTATCGTCTAAACCAAACTCAATCAGCACCTGGTTACGAAGGGATTTTTCCAAAACTCCCTTGACCCAGAATTTCTTGACTTTAGTGAGTAATGCTTGACGATTTTGGTATTCTTGTCGGGTGAGTTGTGGTCTTGGGGAAGCTTCCTGCTGACTTTGGTAAATATGGGTGTGGCTAATCTGGTTGTTATCCCCTTCAATTACTTGATTGCCATCACCCTGAACAACTCGATTTTGATTACCTTGAACTACATTATCCCATCTGGAAGTATCAGCCTGTTGCTTTTGAGATGAATCATCAGAAGGCTGTTGTGAATCAGAATTATCAGGTGGTAACTGATTCATAAATCAGATTTACAACTTTAACAAGTAAGAACTAGCAGCAGCACCTAACCAACCAGCTATTTTGGTAATTATAGGTTTAGCTTTATTCCAGAGTTTCTGACCAGCATCTACCGTTTTGCTAGTTTTTTCAAGTGTTTGTGCCACACTTTCTAAATTAGCTAGTGCTATGTTCTTTTTCGGTTCCTCTTTATCAGTTGCTTTCTTCGCTGCACTAATGTCTTCAATCGCTGTTTCTTTTGTGTCTTGATCAACTTTAGCAGCTTTAACTAAATTTTCCAACTGTGTGAATAATGCTACGATATCAGCTTTTGTGAGTGATGCTTCAACTTCAGCACTTACTTGGTTTTGTTGTGTTACTTGATTTCCATCACCAAGAACAGCCTGATTATTATCCCCTTGAACAGCACGGTTATTATCACCTTGAACATTGTTGATATTGCCACCAACAGAACCACCAACTGAAAATCCACCAGGGTTATTAGTCATATTACTTACCTCTTCTATTTGAGTGTTTGAATAAAAACTAGGGCTTTTTAAAGCCGTGTTTACAAAATTTTCTAAACTACGAATTCTGCGATCTTTCTCTGCCATTAAAGCTTGGACTTCTTGTTGTGTCAAAGCTTTAACTTGATTATAAATTTCAAAATATTCTGCACTTAATTGGGATTTATCAGCTAGGGGTGTGGTTTTAGCACGGAGTAAAACTTTATCTTCACTTTCACCTCGTATTTCTATTCCGGCAATTCGCAACTCAGCATCTGGATTTTTTTCAGCTAACTGTTTGAATGAAATAGCGATCGCACGCGGGTCAACGCCTTGGTTGTGGTAAAGGTCAAGGGTATCAAAAATTGGTTGGATAAAATCACCAAATTCCCCATCTGCAAATGTTTCTGCGTTGTTATCTGGTTTGCGTAAGGGGTTAGGATTTTCTTTTGTAGGAAGGCGCATATACACGTATTCGCACCTTACACCACGAAAGTTGGTTTCATTGGTAATGCCCCAATCTTCTATGTATGCCCCAGTAAGAGTAGCGCCTGTAAAGTCGGTTGCATCTAATTGAGTTTGGACTAATTTCGCTCTGGATAAATCCCCATCTTGTAAACAAGCTTCGCTCAAGTCTGTGCTAATAAAACTTGCGTCTGTTAAAAAAGCTTTCTTTAAATTAATTCCCCGTAAATTCAAACGGTCAAAAATTTTATCCTGCCCTTGTCCAGTTAAAATTAATTGGCGTACTTGGGGATATTGTAAATAAGAAGTGCCAGGACGAACGCGATCTAGTAATTTAGTTTTATGGAAATAGGTGCGAGTTAGTTTAGCTTTACGAAAATCTGTACTTTTGAGTCGGGCAGAAGTAAAATTAGCATCTGTTAGATCGGCATTACGAAAACTTGTTCCACCAATAGCAGTAAAATTAATTGCAATTGGATAAATTAATGAAAATTTTGGATCTCCTACTAGTATTCGCCAACCTATATATATACCTTGAACAGAACCAATTAAAACCATAATTGCAACTGCTAATTCTGCCGCTAATTCGAAGTTGCTGACACTTCCAAATTTTTCAAGGAAAAACATACCAACGACAGTTCCAGCTAAAGATGCAATCACACTCGTAATACCAGCCATTATTGCCACTTTAATTCCAGCTAGTATAGTTACTCCAGTTATAGAAGCAGCAATAGAGGTACTTCCAGTTATCGTTCCTATTGCAATGAAAATAAAAGCTAATGTTGTACCATCATTAAATAAAGTTGAAAAAGTTGAAAATATTACTAATAAAGTAGAAATTCCTAGAGAAAAAGCAATGGATACCAAGGACGCTGGAAATCCCTTTGTGGTAGTAACTATAAATGGAAGTATTAAAATTACAACAGTAGAGAGATGAACTAAAGGGTTGGGATTAAGTAAGCTTTGATTAAATATAGTAGTTATTCCAGCAGTAAATGCTGGGAGTATGGCTATAAATGATAAAAAAACTGTCAGAAAAAGCATCCAAGACCTTTCTTGCCCAGCTTCAGCGCCTCTGAAATCAGAACCTCTAAGGATAGCGTTTGTAAAATTAGCCCCTCGAATATCTGCATAGCTAAAATTTGCACCTTCTAAGTTTTTACCTTTAAAGGAGCAACCTTGGAGATTATGACGCGAGAAGTCTTTAGACATCTGAGCAAAATAAACGGCAGTACCGATTTTTTATACAAACTGGCTAGTTGCTGTTCCAGATTTTTAAAGGAAATCCTACCAAAAAAACTCAAAAGTTAGGAAAAAGATGATTTACTAGTGCGATACGCTCCGCGTCAGTGTAAATGCTTATTGCTAACTACTTACTTATCACCAAATAACCAATAAACTATTCCCTTATTATTAATAACTAATCCCCATTAACCATTACTAGAAAATTGAACTGCATAACTTTAGCTCAGTTTTAAATAGGCAAGCTGGGAGTTATTACTCATTACTCATTACTCATCACAAAATTATAGGTTACCCTGGGTGCTATGAATATATTTAAACCTATAATTAATTGGCTAGAAACCCGTGCTTGCGCTCCCGCCTATAGTGGAATGGTATTAGGAGCGATCGCAATTTGTTTTTTTGCCGCAGCAATTAATACTATGGCCGGCTGGCTCTACGTAATTAGCGCAGTAAGTTTTTCCCTGTTAGCGATCGCAGCAGTTTTACCACCACGTTTTTTGTCAGGAATTTCTGTTGCTCGGTTACCGATCCAAGCAGTAACAGCAGGAGACGATCTAACAGTAGAATTGGAGATTACTAACTCTACTAAAAAGCCAATAAGATTAATACAAGTAAAAGATATTTTGCCTTATATATTGGGGGAATCCATCGCCCAAGCAATTGAAATTATTTCACCCCAAGATACTTACCGTTGGCAATATTACTACCCAACTCAGCGAAGAGGTATCTATCGCTGGGAAAATATAGAGTTCGCAACAGGCGCACCTTTTGGATTGTTTTGGTCGCGTCGCCAGCATAAGTGCAGTGCTAGGGCTATTGTTTACCCCACAGTTTTACCTTTAAGTCATTGTCCTTTAGTTGATGAAATCGGTGAAGATTGCAGATTTAACTATCCTCACGGTAGACCCTTCCATACTGCAAGTGAAGGAATAACTCGTTCTTTACGTCCTTACCGTATTGGGGATCCTATGCGTTTAATTCACTGGCGCAGCAGCGCCCGTATGGGGGATCTAAGAGTACGGGAATTGGAATTAGTGACCTCTGGGCAAGAGATTATTATAGCTTTAGATAGTGCGAGTAAATGGGAAACTGAGAATTTTGAACAAGCAGTAATTGCAGCAGCATCTATGTATTTTTATGCCCAGAAAAATACAATACAAGTGCAACTGTGGACGTCTGAAACAAGTTTAGTTAGGGTCGAACGCCTGGTTTTAGAAACCTTAGCAGCAACTAATCCTTTAGAAGATACTTGCAACCAAGAATTACCAAAACTCCCGTTAATTTGGCTAACCCAAAACCCCCTCACTTTATCTTCTTTACCTATGGGGAGTCGTTGGGTACTATGGCAACCAGTAAACTCTGGAGAAAAACAAGTAGTATTAAATCAAGATTATCCCGGTATCGCGATCGAGCAAGAGAAAGAACTAAAAACTCAATTGCAACAAAAATTAGATATTGCTCAAATTTAACGCTGGTATAATAAGTATTCAAGCGGAGGAATAAAGCTTGAAACTGATTTTAGTCGCACCTAATGTATTACTAGCAAAAGCCTTTCAAAAACATTTTAATTACTTTGCTGATGTAGAAATCGTTAATAACTACTTTGAGTGGTTACCTATTTTCGATTGTTTGGTTAGTCCTGCTAATTCTTTCGGAATGATGGATGGTGGTATGGATGCAGCCATTACCAAGTTTTTTGGCATTCAGTTGATGGAAAAAGTACAAGAGCGTATTCTTCAAGAATATTTAGGAGAACAACCTGTAGGAACATCAATGATTGTTGAAACAGGTAATCCTAAGCATCCATTTCTTGCACATACACCAACTATGCGAGTCCCCATGTCTATTGTGGGTACAGATATTCCTTATGTGGCGATGTGGAGCATGCTTTTAGCGGTGCGTCGCCATAACCAATATTCTCAACATGAAATCAACACTGTTGCTTGTCCCGGTCTGGGTACAGGAATTGGTAAAGTTCCTTATGAAGAAGCAAGTAGACAAATGTCGCTAGCCTACGATCATTTTCTATATCCACCCAAACATCTCAACTGTTTTGTTGCAGCTTCAAGACAGCTTTTGATTTGGGAAGGAGGTTAATTAACAGTAGTAGTTCACATTCTGAGATGAAGTAGATAAATAAGCAAAATAAAGGCCGATATACTCACATATTCGAACATTACAAAATGTTTAAGTGGTGATGAAAATATCGGCATTTAGTTATAGTCTGTAAATGGACTTGCAGTCTATGTGAGTCGAGAAGCCTGCCTGCTATACTTCTTGATTACAGAGACTGCCAGTTTCTTTTAAGTAAATTCAGAAAAGTTGCATATCCTTCAGAAAAACCTGGTGGGTCATTAAGTGCGTACTCAGGAAATTCCTTAAACGAGCGCCAAGGTTCAGAAGGACTAAGTCGTAAATGTAAAGCTGGCTCGGTGGCTCCAGGGGGTCTCCATGTCATTTGACCGCCATTAGGTATATCAGACATAAATTACACCTCGATATATTTTGTGTCCTATTGTTCCGGATTGTGACAGACTGGTTGAGAAAATTTGTAAGCACTTATACTGATTGACAGATAATGTCAAAGAATGCTCACACTTAGGTGTGTTAACGAATGCATTTAACCAGTTATTTGAATTCGCTAAATCTATTAACACAACTATTTGAACCAGAGTTCACAGATATAGATTAATTAAGGAAACAATATCTTGAGGGATAATTACGTAACAATTGATATTGAATTGATATTAATTTATTATAATTTCCTCATATTATTGAAACAGGTAATTGGTAATTGGTAACTGGTAATTGGTAATTGGTAACTGATAACTGTTAGCGCCTAGCGGTTAGCGGCGAAAGACGCACCTACGGTGTTTGTTGACGCGGCTTAGCCGAACACGTAGTGCGTCCAAACGCGTAAGCGCGCCCTGCGTGACGTTAGTCAGAGGCTTTGCCGACGCCGGATCCGTAAGGTGACGTAGTCATAGGCTCTAGCGTACCGGATCCGTAGGTAGCGCAGCTAGAGGCTCCCTCCGCCGTCGCCGCAGGCTCTAGGTATTGCGTGCGCGACCTAGCATAAAGTATTGCGCATTAACTGTAGCCCGTAAGGGCGTGGCGCAAGCCATAAACTGATCACTGACACCCGTTAACGAAAACGAAACTTCATCATCAAAGGTAAATGGTCGGATGCTTGTTTCGCTTCAGAAATAATTCCCCATTCCACAACCTCTATAGTTTTGGGAGTGTAAAATATATAATCTAATTTGGCTATGGGCTTATCTGAAGGGAAAGTCATTGCTTTTTTATCAGTTAAATTTTCCTGGGGAACTGCTGATTTAAGGTCTGGATTTTTTAGTAGTAAATTAATAGTAGGTTGGGGATTATTACCGTTAATGAGAGTACTGTTAAAATCGCCAATTAGTAATACTGGATATTTATTAACATATTGAGATAATAATTCTTGAATAAATTCAGTTTGTCTCTGACGAGTAGATGTCTCAAAGGCTTCTAAGTGAACGTTCATTAATATCACAGAACGACCTTGAATATTAATTTTGGTAATTTGTGCCAATCTATCAATATAAAAAGCCTTATAAAAAAAAGGTTTATCAGTTACTCTGTCTAAAACAATGCGTTCGTGAGACTCAATTTGATAGCGGCTAAGAATAGCTTGTCCTGATAAAATACGCTTGAAGTGTGCCGAAAATGGAAAATAGGGAAAAGGAACGTAATTTTTATCCCAGTTAATAGCGATTGCACCTTGAGCAAAATTTAAAGCTTCAGCAATTTTATTTGCTTGATTGATGTTAAAGGAACGTTTGGAATCTATATCTATTTCCTGAAAAGCAACTAAGTCTGGCTTCAAAGGTTTTAAAGCTGCAATCACAGTTTTGAGATTATTTTCAAACAGCTCTTTGCTAGTAGTAATTGCTGTATTATTTGTTAATCCCGATAAGTAACCAATATTGTAAGTAACAACTGTAAAAACATTATTATTGTCATTATTATCAATAAAATCTGAGTTTTTATATTTAACAACTTCTGCATATTTTTCTTGAGGATAGCTGCTAGAACTTGCCCAAAAGTAAAATATGACTATGGATCCTAGGATTACTCCGAAGGAAACACCACTAATACCTAGGAGTTTGAATAAAATTCGTTTCATATAACAATCATATGGCGCTATGCGCAAGTCATTATTTATCAATTTCCTAACTTTATTACATAGTGCGATATCTGGGAGATAAAAATTTAGAAGCAAGAGTTTTCAGTAATTCTACGCTCAAATCAAGCTCGAACTATATAGCCGTAAAAATACTTAAGAAAAAACTGCTTTATAAATAACAGATATCAGCAATTTCCGAATTTAGGTTATAGGTGTCATAGGTTATAACTTTCCTAACAGCGTATAAGTAATATCAACAATCTTAAAAGCAAAAACTATGACAAAAAAAACTTTTCTACCATTAATCGCTACAACTTTGATATTTACTGGATTCGCTGGACTGGAAATGCATTTACCACAAGTAGTTTTGTCAAGAACTGCTAGATCAAAATGGCAAGTATTTACCGGTCCAGATGGTACTTTTCAAGTATTAATGCCAGGAAAACCGGAAAAAATGAATCAAACTCAAAAAACCTTCATGGGAGAAATTAATTTACAAATTTTCTTAGCAAAACCACCCAAACAGCAAGTTGCATATGTAGTTGCTTACAACGATTTCCCGCACAACTACGGCAAAATGGCTAACCCCCAAGAATTACTTGATAATGCTCAGCAAATGGCTTTGAAAACGACTCAAAGTAAATTGGTTAGCCAACGTAATATACGCAGTTATAACAATCACCCCGGAAAGGAAATCGAATATATCAATAGTGCGGGAAGAGTTACCAGAAACCGGATGTTTTTTGCCCACGGGCGCTTATACCAAGCAATGGTAATTACAACCAGAAAACAGGAAAAATACCTGAAAAAAAGCATCAGGGGATATTTAAATTCTTTTCAAGTAGTCTTCAAAAAATAGTTTAGAGTCAAAAAAGAGTTTAGAATCAAAAAAGAGTTTAGAAGAATATTTACCTATTTTTCTGTTAATCAACCTTCAAAGAATCACAAAGCAGAAACATAATCTTTATTATCCACCTTCGTAGCGTCGACGATAGAGAAGTTCTAATTGTCCACCATATTCTTGGATCGACGCTATTTGACGTTGGTAAAGACCTCTAAAGGTATTCGCAAATAACAGAGTAAATATTGCTACAAATAAACCAAACGCAGTAGATACTAAGGCTTCACTAATACCACCAGTAACTCCCGAGGTTTTCGTTCCCCCAACATCACCAAGATTGAGCGATGCAAAAGAAGCTATTAATCCTAATACAGTACCTAAAAGACCTAGTAATGGTGCAAGACTAATTATAGTCTCAAAAATATTTTGAAAGCGTTTAAGTAAAGGAATTTCCGCTTGCGCTTCGCTTTCGAGTGCTAAACGAAATTCTTCTGGGTTGGGTTGTTCTAATTCTAAAGCAGCAAGAAAAATTCGGGAAATAGGTAAATCAGTATTTTTTCTGAGTTTATCAATTGCACCTACAACATTATTTTGACGGTAAAGGCTTAAGAATTCTCGTACCACCAGTCTTTGACGCCGATTAATTCTCACCCAAAAACTAATACGTTCAATAATTAGCATCACCGCTAAAATTGAGAATCCCAACAGGGGTATCATCACAACACCACCAGCTGTAAATAGATTTTGAGCAAACAGAGCTTGAATTCCCATTGTGATTTTCTCACACCACTAGATTTGTCAGCTTACCAGTTTTGCAACAAGGAAATAAAAATTTTTAGTATAATTTGCATCATATCTGTAGGCAAGAATTTAGGATTATTTTTGCCATCTGCTTGTCCTGACAAAGGTATAATTTCCCTTACCTTGGGAATAAACCATTGTGTAGCCATTTACCAATAAATTATTTACGGATGACCTGACCCTAGTTTTGTAGCGATTGTCAATTGGATTAAAGCACTCATCAAATTCGACACAAATGATTCGAATGTCGATGCGATCCTCAATGATTGAGTCAATTACTTTATATTCAGCCCCTTCAATATCTAATTTAAGAAGATCTATCTTCTCATGACCATTTTCTTGCATCATCTGACTCAATCTTTTAACCTTTAGCTCAATATAATTATCTGTTTTTTGAAGATTTAAGAGTGAGTGAGAAACATGAGATGGGTTTTTTGGCGCATAAAACTTCAATTTATCCTCTTTTTCCCATAATCCAACTTCAAAAAAATGGTACTGAGAGTTTTTTAGAGTCATATTTTTTACATATTTAATAGCCCTTGGAGTGGGATCAAATGCAAAGACATGACAATTAAATTTATCAATTAGCCCGAGGTCAAATGATATATCTTCGCCACAGCCAACGCAATAACAAATTGACTGCGCATCAAGCAAATTAATTGGAACAACCCACCCTCCATATTCTGTTCCGATGTGTTGTAAATCATTTCTCCTGTGGATTTTTGTAAGTGATGTTCTGTCCCAAGCAGCTAATTGAAATGCACGAGATAGTATCTTTTCTAAGATTTTCCCAGGTATTTGTTGAAGCTTCATTGACTCCCCTGTCGCAATGATATGCTCGAACTCGTAATGAGGTTTCAGCTAAATGATACTATTTAAGGGCGGAAAGTATTAAAAGTTCTCAGGTTACAAAAAATACTTATAAAGGCAACAAGAAAAGGGGAATAAGAAATAGTGAATTCCTATATTTGAGCTTTTGCGTTCAAGAGAAAGTACAACTAAAATTCATCAGACGTAATGTAGAGACGCACTACAGTACGTCTCCAACACTAAATTTAAACCGAATAACGAAGATAATGAAGTTGGAAGATATAGCGTTCACTACAATTGGCTGGGAAAAACATTCTTCAATTCCCAATTCCTAATTCCCTCTTCCCTACTTCTGCAAAACCACATCTGTTGCTATATCTATTAAGCAATTGTTATTTCTGAAGATAAATAGACATCTTGAATTAGATGGAAAAGTTTAACCCCTTCTTCGAAAGGACGTTGGAAAGTTTTACGTCCGGAAATTAATCCAGTCCCACCAGCACGTTTGTTAATGATTGCAGTGCGAACAGCATCTGCAAAATCATTCTTACCAGATGCACCACCAGAACTAATTAAACCCGCACGTCCGCAATAACAATTCAGAACTTGGTAGCGAGTTAAATCAATGGGATGATCTGTTGTTAGTTCTGAGTAAACTTTGTCATGGGTTTTACCATAGCTTTTACCGATCGCTTTCGCTACTGCAGCATAACCATTATTATTTTGAGGTAATTTTTGTTTAATAATATCAGCCTCAATAGTCACGCCCAAATGATTGGCTTGAGAAGTTAAATCCGCAGCAAGATGATAATCTTTGTCTTGCTTGAAAGCATTATTACGTAGATAACACCACAAAATAGTTACCATACCTAATTCGTGAGCGCGTTTAAAAGCTCGGCTAACTTCTTGAATCTGACGGGTAGAGTTTTCTGAGCCAAAATAAATTGTTGCACCTACTGCTGTTGCACCCAAATTCCAAGCCTGTTCCACATCAGCAAACATTATTTGGTCGAATTGGTTAGGAACACTTAGAAGTTCATTGTGGTTGATTTTGACGATGAAAGGGATTTTATGAGCATATTTACGGGAGACAATACCCAATACACCTAACGTGGTTGCAACAGCATTACAGCCCCCTTCAATTGCAAGCTTAATAATATTTTCGGGGTCAAAATAAATTGGGTTAGGAGCAAATGAGGCGCTACCTGAGTGCTCGATACCTTGGTCAACAGGCAAAATAGAGAGATAGCCAGTATTTGCCAAACGGCCAGTAGAATAAAGTTGTTGCAGACCGCGTAAAACCTGTGGATTGCGATCGCTATTTACCCAAATCCGATCCACGAAGTCGGAGCCTGGTAGATGTAGCAGATCTTTAGAAACTTTCGCCTTGTAGGTCAGTAAATCTTTTGCTTCTTTATCTAGTAGCGATTCAAGAGACCCGGGTGAAGGTAAGGTGCTAGTCATAACATTCTCCTCAAAACTTCTGTTTTGTTAGGTTGAACATGCTTAGCCTAACGTATGCATATCCTTTAGTTAGAAGATAACTATTTTTTCTTTATTTAATGGTATAAATGCTTATTTGAGTCTTGGACGACAAATTCAAAATTATTTCTCATAAACTCTATTTGCGCAATCAACGATAAAAGAATGTAACATTGAGAGAAGTTTTTAAATTTATCTTCTTGTTTATAAAAAATAGTTTTGTCATTGATGTTTACAACGGGCTAAGAATACCAGCTTCATGGTTTAAATTCATACCACGATTCAAAAAGTAAAAATAATTTTCACTGATGTTTATTTTATTGAATAAAAAATGAGATAAAAGCTAGATGTATTTTTTCTGTCACCGAAATTTATTTAACAAGATTTATCCCTAGCCTTCACCAAACATGGGTTTGCAATTTAAAAGATTGCGATCAAAGCTTTATCTTAAATTTAAAAACATAACCCAGTAAATAATGAGAGTATAGATTTCTGATTTCTTGACTCCGAACAAATGACTATTCAACTTAACGAGGCACTTGTTACTATAGCCACAATCAAGCTTGAGAGAATTATTGACTTTTACACTCAAATATTGGGACAACAACCAAAAACTTACATCCCTAAAGTCTATGCCAATTTCCAAATTCCTGGTGTAAATTTGGGTATTTTCAGACCAAAAGATATACACCTATCGGAATTTAATAATGGAGCAAAAGGTAAAATAAGTTTATGTTTAGAAGTCGGTGACCTAGAACATGCTATTTCTCGATTTACAGCATTAGGTTATCCCCCACCAGGAGAAATTATTACAGCTTCCCACGGTAGAGAAATTTACGCTTACGACCCTGATGGTAACCGCATCATTTTACATCAATCAATTGAAAATCCCAGTACCGAAAAGGGTTCAATTCCAGCACCAGCCCAAGGTGCAATTCGGCATGGTCACTCTAAAGAATTGGAATCCTGACCGAGAAATTTCAAGATGTACAACTTTGTCTAAGCTTTATAGAGTATAAGCTTTGTTAAAAAATCTGTATGAGTTCAGTGGTTCTTAGATTTATTTGTTAACAGCTTATATTTATCCATTATTAATTCTTTTACATTCTCAGTATCTTGGCAAAATTGCATTTTTCCGAAATTTATTGAATATTTCTCAATCTTCCATTCCCATCAAACATCCCATTAAATACAAGTAAAATGGCTATTACCCAACACTATAAATTAAATTTGATTCAGTGGTATCCCGGACATATTGCGAAAGCAGAAAAAGCACTGAAAGAACAACTAAAACTAGTAGATGTGGTATTGGAAGTTAGAGATGCTCGCATTCCTCTAGCCACACACCACCCAATGGTGAATGACTGGGTCGGTAACAAAACAAAAGTTTTGGTGATGAATCGGGTAGATATGATTTCTCCCGCTGTAAAACAAATTTGGACAGACTGGTTTAAGCAACAGGGAGAAAGAGCACTATTCACCAATGCTCAACAAGGGAAAGGGGTAACAGCAATATCCAAAGCAGCTCAAGCAGCAGGAACTCAAATTAATCAGAAAAGACGTCAACGGGGAATGTTACCACGTCCGGTACGGGCGGTAGTTATTGGTTTTCCTAATGTCGGTAAATCAGCTTTAATTAATCGATTGGTAAAGCGACGAGTTGTGGAAAGTGCAGCCCGTCCTGGAGTTACCAGACAACTTAGGTGGGTACGAATTTCGAAAGAATTAGAATTACTTGATGCTCCTGGGGTAATTCCCATTAAGTTAGAAGACCAAGAAGCAGCACTAAAGTTAGCTATCTGTGATGATATTGGTGAAGCATCCTACGATAACCAGTTAGTAGCAGCAGGATTTATAGATATAGTAAATTACCTCATGGCTACAGTAATAACTGAAACTACGGAGGATGAGATCGTAGCAAATATCTTACCAGCACAACTATTGATGTCTCGTTATGAAATCGATCCAAGTGGTTTTACTGGAGACGAATTTTTGCACGCTTTAGCTAAAAATCGATATCAAGGAGATGCGGAGCGTGCTGCTAGAAAAATTTTAACTGATTTTCGCAGAGGTTCATTGGGTCAAATTCCCTTGGAGTTACCACTGGATTTAGGTTTAAGTTAAACAGATGAATTCCAAACTCCTAATTCAGGATTCCTGGCTTCTGTTAGCAAAGCGGTGCGCTACCGCGCACAATTCTGACTTCTGACTCCTGACTCCTAACTCCTGACTCCTGACTCCTAACTTCTGACTCCTGACTTCTGACTCCTAACTCCTAACTCCTAACTTCTGACTCCTAACTCCTAACTCCTAACTTCTGACTCCTAACTCCTAACTTCTGACTCCTAACTCCTAACTTCTGACTTCTGACTTCTGACTCCTGACTTCTAACTCCTAACTTCTGACTCCTGACTCCTGACTCCTAACTCCTGACTCCTAACTCCTGACTTCAGCCGCAACAGTCCATAATTCTGTCACCACTGTACCCAATCCCTATTCCCCAATCCCCAATTTTGTAAGACAAACATCTTGTGGAACGGGTTTACTGTATATAAAATATCTCTGAGAATAAAAAACTACCCTTCACCAAATAAGATTTGATATAAATTTGGTTGTTCTGGGTTCGAAATCAACGTACATAGGTGATATGCTTCATTACTAAAAATATCATCAATGTTATTTTTAGCGAATGCTTCATAGTACAACACAAACTAAACATATTCTCTTCATCACTTATTGACAAAAAACGTATCAAAATTATCTTATTTTGATGCCTGATTTTTGAGTCAATAAATATCGTATCTGGACTTGGGAATAATGGGACAAGGTTTTTTTCAGATTGGCTTCACGTTATTAATACTGATTATAATTTCTCCAAGATTAGGAAAGTACATAGCTCGCGTATTCCTTGGAGAAAAAACCCTACTTCATAATATTATCAATCCTTTAGAGAAAAAAATAATTTATAAATTAGTTGGTGTAAAAGAAGAAGAAAATATGAAAGGTTTGCAGTATGCAAGGGCAGCAATTATTACTAATTTGCTCATGGGTACTGCAGTTTATTTTCTCATTGCTTATCAAGGCGATCTACCTTTAAACCCCAACCAATTTGGCGCTCCGAATTGGGACTTAACGTTACACACTACTATTTCTTTTCTGACTAACACCGGTCAACAACATTACGCTGGAGAAAAAACCTTAAGCTATTTTAGTCAAATCGCAGGTGTCGGATTTCTCATGTTTACCTCCTGTGCAACGAGCTTAGCAGTGGGGATCGCTTTTATTCGCGGTATAACAGGTAGACCTCTAGGAAACTTTTATGTTGATATTATCCGGGCAATTACGCGTATTTTTTTACCAATATCTATTGTGGGAGCGATCACCTTATTAATTTCAGGAGTACCACAAACTCTTGCAGGTCCGGTCGAAGTTAGAACTTTAGAAGGTATTAGACAATATATTGCCAGAGGTCCCGTAGCATCTTTTGAAATTATTAAAGTTTTGGGAAACAGCGGAGGTGGTTTTTTTGGTGTTAATTCTGCCCACCCCTTTGAAAATCCTAACGGTGGCTCCAACTTAATTGAAATTATTGCCATGCTAGCAATTCCCGCAGCATTAATTCATACATATGGTATATTTAGCAACAACCGCAAACAATCTTGGTTGTTATTTTGGATGGTGCTTGCAATCTTTATCATTTTGGTAGGAATTACAGCAGTAGGAGAATTACGAGGCAATCCAATTATTAATGCACAATTAAGATTAGAACAACCTAATTTGGAAGGTAAAGAACTGAGATTTGGTTGGGCACAAACTGCACTATGGACAGTTACAACTGCTGCGACAATGTCTGGTGCGGTTAATGGAATGCATGATTCTTTAATGCCAATAAGTATTTTTGTTAACCTTTCAAGTATGTTTGTACAAGTTATTTGGGGCAAACAAGGAACTGGAATTGTTTATTTAGTAATTTTTGAAATTTTAACTGTATTTGTAGCAGGATTGTTAGTTGGGAAAAATACCCAATTTTTGGGCAAAGAAATTGGCAGAAAAGAAGTCTTACTTTGTAGCTTAATTCTTCTCATCCATCCCTTCATAATTTTATTACCCACGGCAATTACTTTAGCTTTCCCTCAAACATTATGGGGTGTAGACAATATTACATTTCATAATATATCCCAAGTAATTTATGAATTTACATCAGCTGCTACTAATAATGGTTCAGGTTTAGAAAGTTTACAAGATAATACTCTATGGTGGAATTTAAGTACCGCTGCGAGCATCCTAATTAGTCGTTATGTGCCTACGATCGCGATTCTTTTGCTAGCTGACATTATGCTGCGTAAACCCATAATTCCAGAGAAATCCAATAAATTAAAACTGAATAATTCTGTATTGACAAGCATTAGTATCACATTAATTTTCATTTTAGGATTTTTAAGTTTTTTCCCATTTCTTGCTTTAGGTCCAATTGCAGAAAATTTTAAAATTGCTGCAGGACTAAAATGAATTTATATCTTGATTTGTAATATTAAAGATGTAATTAGTGATTGTGAGTTGTAATTTGTAACTTGCAATGTGTGATTTTGTATTTTTCCGTTTTTGATTTATGACGTCTCTCAATTGTAAGTTTTTGACTTCTAAGTTTTTTTAACTATAAATTTTCGATTTATAAATTTTTGATTTATAAGTTTCTGAACTGTAAGTTTTTGATTTATTACTTTTAAATCGGATTTATAAGTATTAAATTTATATCTATGTCTTGTAATATTCATCAGTAATTTGTTATGAAAATTTGATAAATCACCAACTACCAATTACCAGTTATTCAGTTGATATTTTTGTTACACCAAATCAAAATAAATAGTTAACCACCATCAGATAATGCAATCGGCAAACCCTCCTACACCCAAACGTTCGCGTTCTCGATCCCGCGATCGCCGCACGCGATCACACAGGGAAATAAAAATTAGCAAACTACTGTATCTACGAGCAATCAAATATGCTTTTTTGAAATTTAATCCTCACCATCTGAGTAAAAACCCCATCTTATTTGTAGTTGCCGTTGGAACAATAATTACTGCAATACTCGCAATTAAGCCTAATATATTTGGCGAATTATCCAACGATAACCCCCGTTTATTTAACATTTCCATTGCACTAGCATTATTTTGCATCCTTTGGTTTAGTAATTTTGCAGAAGCATTAGCAGAAAGTAGGGGAAAGGCTTTAGCAAGTATTTTGCGTTCCAGTAAGACAAAAACTACTGCTAAAAAATTATTTCCAGATGGTTCAATTGTTGAAGTCGATTCTGAAGAACTGCAACGGGGCGATACAATTTATGCGATCGCAGGAGATATTATTCCTGCAGATGGAGAAGTGACAATGGGTGTCGCTAGTGTTGATGAATCCATCGTCACAGGAGAATCTGCACCAGTTCTCAAAGAATCCGGATCTGATGTCGGAAGCTCTGTTACTGGTGGTACGCGGGTTATTTCCGACGAACTGATCGTAAGAGTAACTGCACCTCCCGGTCGTGGTTTTATTGATCGGATTATTGCTAACGTCGAAGGTAAAAAACGCAAAAAAGCAGTTAATGAAATTACAATAACTTTATTACTGGTATTTTTAAGCTTATTGTTTACTCTGGTAGTCATCACCCTAACCACAATTGCTTACTACCTGCAAAACCCCATTGATACCCCAGTATTTATTGCTTTATTAATTGCATTAATTCCCACAACTATCGCTGGACTAATCAGCACTATTGGGATTTCTGGGATGGATAAAGCCGCACGACTTAACGTAATTGCAACTTCTGGAAGAATTATCGAGGCTTGCTCGGATATCGATGTCTTGGTACTTGATAAGACAGGGACAATTACTCTGGGTAATCGCCTCGCTGAATCTTTTATCCCAGTTAATAATCACTCCTTAGAAGAATTAGCCCATATTTCTTTAGCAGCAAGCATTTTCGATGATACTCCTGAAGGTAAATCTATCGTCCGATTAGCAGAAAGATTAGGTGCAAGGGTAGATTTTGAGCGTGGAGCAGCTCAAGCCATACCATTTTCTCCAATTACTCGGATGAGCGGTACCAACCTTCCTAGCGGTCGTCAACTGCGTAAAGGAGCGGTCTCAGCAATCGAAGAATTTGTTTCTAATGAAGGTGGACAAGTAACTCCGGATGTAGGTACAGCCTTTGAGCATGTAGCAAAGCAAGGAGGTACACCTCTAGCAGTTGCAGTAGATGAAGAAATCTTCGGTGTAATTTATTTACGAGATATCATCAAACCCGGAATTCGCGATCGCTTCGCTCGACTGCGCAAAATGGGCGTGCGTACCCTAATGCTTACAGGTGATAACAATATTACCGCTGCAGTAATTGCAAGGGAAGCAGGAATAGAAAACTGCATTGCTGATGCAACTCCAGAAGTTAAAAACACAGTTATTCGTCTCGAACAAGCAGAGGGTAACCGGGTAGCAATGACTGGGAATGGAGCAAATGATGCTTCAGCGCTAGCGCAAGCAAACATAGGTATTGCAATGAATACGGGGACTCAAGCTGCAAGAGAAGCAGCAAGTATCGTAGATTTAGATTCCGATCCCACCAAATTAATAGATATTATTCAAATTAGTCAGCAATTGATAATGACCCGTGGGGCAATAACTATCTTTACAATTGCCAATAAAATTGCCGAATACTTTGCTATTATCCCTTTATTAATTCCTAATGCTAAATTAGAAAGCCTTAATATACTCGGCTTAAGTAACCTGAGAGCGGCAATACTTTCAATTTTAATTTATAAAGCTTTAATTATTCCAATTTTAATTCCTTTTGGATTAATAGGTGTTAGAACGACAAATTTATCACCGAATAAGATGGTACAGCGCAATATTTTAGTTTATGGAATTAGTGGAATAGTCATACCATTGATTCTGATAAAAATAATTGATATGGGAATAACTTCAGCAGGGTTACTTTGAATATTGAATCTTTAAACTAAATACTTAACAAATAAATGCTAAAAATTTTTTTTAATAATTAAGTAGTAATAACTGAACTACCAATCTCCAATCCCCAATCTCCAATCCCCAATCTCCAATTCCCAGTCACCAGAGGCTCCGCCGACGCCGTAGGCTCTATGCCGCTTGCGGCGGCGGCACGCAGTGCAATCCCCAATCCCCAATCCCCATGCTCAAAGATATCTTTAAAGCAATTCGTGTCACCATATTTCTCTGGTTACTTACAGCATTTATCTATCCTTTATTCATACTTGTGGTAGGTCAAGTCTTCTTCCCAGAACAGGCAAATGGTAACATCAAACAAAATATTCACGAGAAAAATTATGGTTCAACTTTAATCGGACAAAAATTTGTTTCAGAAAAATATTTTCAGGGAAGACCAAGTGCAGTCCGCTACAGTATCGGTAGAAGAGGTAGACCAACAGGAGTGTCCGGAGCCAGTAACTTAGCTCCCAGCGATCCAAGTTTACAGCAACGAGTACTAGAAGAAGCCGAATTACTCAGAGAAGAAAATATTCCACCCCTCGCGGAATTAATATACACTTCCGGTTCTGGTTTAGACCCTCACATTTCCGTAGAAGCTGCAGAAGCACAAATAGATCGAGTTGCATCTGCAAGGAATTTACAAGAACAGGAAAAACGCGAAATAGAGAGGTCCATTAAGGAATATACAGATGGAAGATTTTTGGGTATTTTTGGTGAGCCAGGGGTAAATATTCTCCAGCTAAATTATGAATTGGATCTAAAAGATATAAATCGTAATTAGAAATAACTGCAAATTATTTTGAAATGCCAAATCATTCTAAAATATTGTCCTAAAATTATTTATCTCAAATTTTAATCTTTATGACTCGTGTAGTTGGTTTGATAAGCGGTACGTCAGTAGATGGTATTGACGCTGTTCTAGTAGATATTCATGGTCAAGATTTAGAAATCAAAATTGATTTAGTCGCAGGAGCCACATACCCTTACCCAAAAAAACTTAGAGAACGTATTTTAGAAGTTTGTGTTGGTGCTAGCATTTCCATGGCAGAATTAGCAGAATTAGATGATGCGATCGCATGTGCTTTTGCTGAAGCTGCGAATAGAATTCAAGTTGGTCATGAAAAAGCGACTTTAATAGGTTCCCACGGTCAAACTATCTATCATCAACCACCCGAAAGAATAGAACAGGAAAAAATTAGTTCTAAATCTCCCATAGGTTACAGCTTGCAAATAGGTCGTGGTGCTGTAATTGCTAATTTAACTAACACCAAAACTATCAGTAACTTTCGAGTCGCCGATATAGCCGTCGGTGGTCATGGTGCACCCCTAGTTCCCCGTGTAGATCTAGCTTTGTTCGGCGATCCCCAAATTAGTAGTTGTATTCAAAATATTGGCGGTATTGCTAACCTTGCTTATATTCCTGCATTTCAAGGCAATTATTTGGATAAAGTTTGTGGTTGGGATACGGGACCAGGTAATAGTCTTTTAGATTTCGCAGTAGAGCATTTAACAAATGGGGCTAAAACTTACGATGAAAATGGTGCGTGGGGAGCAAGTGGAACTCCCTGTCAAACTTTAGTTGAAAAATGGTTACAACATGAATATTTTCATTTAGCGCCACCTAAGTCTACTGGAAAAGAATTATTTGGTAGAGATTATCTGCAACACTGTTTGCAAGATGCTTCCGAGTACCAACTTAGTCCGGCAGATATTTTAGCAACTTTAACAGAATTTACGGCAGTTTCTATAGTTCATAACTATCGTAATTTTCTACCACAAATGCCCCAAAGAGTACTTTTATGTGGTGGTGGTAGTCGGAATCTTTACTTAAAGCAACGTTTACAGGAATTACTAGCACCAATACCCGTTCTTACCACAGACGAGGTTGGGGTTAGTGCTGACTTTAAAGAAGCGATCGCATTTGCAGTATTAGCTTATTGGCGAGAGTCAGGTGCTCCTGGTAACCTACCTTCTGCTACAGGTGCAAGCCACGAAGTTCTGCTCGGTGAAATCCATCAACCACGTATTCAAGAATTAGCTACTAGTGCGTGAACTACCCCGACCTACTTTGTTGATCCGCGTAGCACCACCGTAGGTGAGGTCGGGGCTTCCAGATTCTCTGAGGAATGCCGCAACTTAGACGGACGCCCAAGCTTTGGTCTTACTTCCTCTCCACTGGCGGCTTCTTCCTCCCCCGTCCCGGAGGAGGACAGCATTCTGATACCTTCCGATCTAATATTCTTGGCTGCATTACCATCTCTATCATGATGAGTACCACAACTAGGACAAATCCAAGTCCTTACATCAAGTGGTAACTCTTTGATTTGATAATGACAATTAGAACAGGTTTTAGAACTAGGGAACCATCGGTTTATCTCCAACAAAACTTTCCCTTCTTTTTCACATTTGTAATCAAGAAAGTTTACGAAAGTTCCCCACCCTGTATCAGATATTGCTTTTGCTAGTTTGTGGTTACGTGCCCTTGACGTTTAGGAATATGGATTAAATAAAGTCCAAAAATAGAGTGCTGTTAGCGCCCAGCGTGAGCGTACCGGATCCGTTTTAAGATTTTGGGAATAATAGCAGAATCTAGGTGCATTGAGGATTATCAAGGGTGGATCATAGTTTTTTACTACAGCCAGGACGCTGGAAAATTCAAGGAAGTTGGTTGGAACGTAACGAAATGCCAATTTCTGTAAAGGGTATGACCCTAGTTGCTTGGAATCGAGACAACTGGTTCACCATGGCGACTAAATTAGTATTTCCAGGTAGCGATCGCGCCGAAATTGCTATGCAATACAAAGGACGAATGGACGATGGCGAACGTCAATATAGTTTTTTACTACACCATAATTTATTAGGACAAATAGAAGGTGAAGGCTGGATCGGCTTGAGTAGCATCGTTCAAAGATACTGGGTATTGGGAGATAAACAACGTCGTAGTGGATTTGAAACTCTACACCGTCTGGATAATGCTAGTTATTCCCTTACCAGTGGTATTATGTCTGGTCATTTTTTAAGCAGTACCATGGAAGCAAGCTTAGAAAACCTCACTGCTTTAAGTTGAGGAATGATTCATAGCAATTGGGGTAGGAAGCGCTTAACTAAATGAACTTGAGAAGTCGTAAGAAATAAGTTTCTCTCACTTCAAAATCTATACAAAGCATCAATTGTCAATTATTCTGACTTCTGACTTCTGACTTCTGACTCCTGACTTCTGACTCCTGACTTCTGACTTCTGACTTCTGACTCCTGACTTCTGACTTCTGACTTCTGACTTCTGACTTCTGACTCCTGACTTCTGACTCCTGACTTCTGACTCCTGACTTCTGACTCCTGACTTCTGACTCCTGACTCCTGACTTCTGACTTCTGACTTCTGACTTCTGACCTCTGACTCCTGACTCCTGACCCCTGACCCCTTACCTCTACAAACATTTTTATATTTTTTCTACTTCCCAAGTTAATCAAATATCTTCAAAATGGGAAAAATAAATATACACATGATTTTAAGATATTTGGAAAGTTATAAATAAAACTCGAGTACTTGTCACGTTTATCGAAAAATTTCCCGAGAAATAAGTTAACTAACTATCCTTAGTCAAAATCTAGAAACCTGTCTTTGAGATGGGTTTGAATGTCATATTTTTTTGGGTCATATTTTTGTGGGTCATATTTTTTTAGGTCATATTTTTTAAAAAATTGGAGTCGAATTTTCTATGTCAGACCCCAACATTGGTCGCTTACTTGCTAAACGTTACCAAATTCAAAAGTTAATCGGTACCGGAGCAATGGGTCGAGTTTATCGGGCTAAGGATATGTTATTGGGAGGCGTACCGGTTGCTGTCAAATTCTTAGCACTTTCAATGCAGAACCAACAAATGCGCATGAAAGAACGCTTTGAGCGCGAAGCTAAAACTTGTGCATTACTGGGACAAAGAAGTATCCATGTTGTCAGGGTGATGGACTACGGGGTGGATGAGAATGATGTTCCATTTTATGTGATGGAGTATCTCAAGGGTAAAAGCCTCAGCCAAGTTATTCGCAACGAAACCCTCAGTTTAAAAAGATTTTTGAATATAGCGCATCAAATCTGTTTGGGTTTGGGATCTGCCCATGATGGTATCACCATTGATGATGTAGTCTGCCCAATTATTCACCGCGACATTAAGCCTAGTAATATTTTTATTCTTCAAGATCCGAGTTTTGGAGAATTAGTCAAAATACTAGATTTTGGAATTGCCAAGTTACTTCAATCCAACACCGAAAATACAAACTATTATTTGGGAACTTTAGCTTATTCTTCACCAGAACAAATGGAGGGAAAAGAACTAGATAACCGTTCTGATATTTATAGTTTGGGGGTGATGATGTTTGAAATGCTCACCGGTAGAACGCCAATTCAAACAAAAACTCATTCTTTTGGAGCATGGTATAAAGCTCATCGCGAACAGAAACCACATTCCTTTACAGAAATCAACTCTACAATCCCATTACCTTCATCATTAGAAACCTTAATAATGGATTGTTTAGGTAAATCTCCATGCGATCGCCCCCAAAATATTACTGAAATTATTGAAACCTTAGGAAAACTGGAAACATTAGAAAAAACCAATCATTCCTTACAAAACTTTGCTTCAGAACAAAAATTTCTTCCAGAGGATGATACACCAGAAAAAACAACCTTAAAGGCAGAACTCACACAACCAACTCATTCAACAGATTCAGATATTCCTCCATCCGTAACTAAAGATGAAATTGCTCGTAGCTGTTTTTGGCCTACAAATAAACCTATTGCTAATATTGTTTTTCCCCAAGCAATTAGAGTAAGTAGCAAACTATTACCTGCGCTGTGGGCAATGTTACCTATCTTAGAAATTCGCAAATTTTTCGTTTGTAGTCGCTACAATCAGTTTATCTTCATAACCGAACCTCATCCGATGCTGCTATGGATTTCTGCCATTTATAACCAAAAGCACGGTGCTAAATGGTTAAATTGCTATCTCGACCTTAAAACTAAATTTGGTCGAGAAACTACTCGTCTTTTGGGGGAGAATGGTTACTATCAAATACTATTGTTTGCTAAAGAAGCTCCTCAACCCGCACATCTTATCCTTAATTCGAGTATTGCTTCGGCTCAAACTCTTCGGTTACAAGAATGGGTAAAGCTCAGTTACTCTCTATCTTCAAAAGGAAATCCACAACTGAGCAAAAGATTACTGCACAATGAATATGAAAAAATGAAACCTCAAATCCTGGAAAAACTGACACGAAGCGATATAAAGTCAGGCTTAGATATACACAGATGAAATAAGCAAAGAAAAGAAAGTTATATAGGGATTAGGTATTTTTGTCCAAAAAATTGATTAACGTGCAAAAGACATTAAGTATTGTAAAAAAATATATTTTCTGCCCCCATATCGGGATATAAATTATCAAGGATAACAAAAATAAAGTAACACAGTAAAAATAAATTTCACCACAAGTAGCTACAACACTAAACTTAAATCTTAGTGGAGTAAGTAGAGGGTTCTTAAGTAATCCTTGTAGAGTTCTATTTTGGACTTCTGCTAAATCTTCCGTTTAGAAAACGGGAGTATGCTTAATCCTGACTGTAAAGTAAAATGAAATAATTTTACGGTTAATATTTACTGTAGAGCTTGTTTTGACTATAAAATTTAATTGAGTAATTTTCTGAGTATACTCGCAATACTAAAGCTATTTGATTTTGAGAAACTTAGCGATAAACCTAGTATTCAAGTAAGGAAAAGTCATAATTGGCAATTTACTCTTAATTCTGGGCTTTTAATTTTTTATTGTATAAATAAATAATTGCCAGTAATTAGTCAATATACTTGTTATCTGTACATTCAGTTAAACTTTATTTTGACCGTTATAACTGTTGGGGATTCACAAACATTTCAAAATTTATAGTTGTTTGAAGTCAAAGCAGCTTGAAGTCAAAACAGTTTTTATTCACAACGATTAGAATTCACAGAAGTTTAAGCTAACAAAAGTTAAGATTAGAAAACTTTATCAGTTTAAAAGTCAAATTGGTTTAACAGTTACAACGGTTCGATAGCGATCGCAATTTGTCAAATTAACGAACTTAAAATTGGTATATGGTAGTCAATGCTTAAAGTTGACGCCCCGACAACCCCAGCTCCTTTCCCTAGCCAGAACAGAGCAAGAGAGGGAGGTCGTCCACTCTGTCAAACAAGTGGAACTTTACATCCAAGAAGAATTAGAATCTAAACCCCATTGGTGCTTAATTAATTCTTTATAAGTAGCCTCCCGTACGACCATTTGTTCGTAAAGTTTGACTAAGAAGTCTTTCGCTTGTTCGTGACTCATGTGTTCTACTTGAGTCGCAAAAGAGTGTATATTGAATTGCTGTTCTAAGGTTAATTCATTTGGTTGGTTCATTGTAAATTTCTCCATCAATTAGTTAAAGTTAATTGGCAGCGATTCACCTCAAACTTTAAGTCGGTAAACAGAAATAGTCTTTTGTCTTACAGTGTTTTCTTACATTGTACTTGGGTCTTGTTAACAAAGATAACAAATGTTTGACAGGATAACCGTACTTAAGTAAGGGGGAATACTAGTAAGCATTAACCGAAATCTAAGGCTTACTAAATACTTTATTCAAGTTCACCAAGATAGTTTTCGTTCAAAGTGAATAATTCTTAGTGAAACGGGTAGAACTTATTCGACCTTTGGAGATAAAAATTTCTAACTAAAGGTGAAAAATTACGACTTTTACTTCTTTAGTTATAGTTTTCATTTTCCAAAGTAATTTACAACCCAAGCTTAATTCTGAGAAAACCTCTAATTCATTAGTCAGTCGTGAATTATATGCTTCATAGTTTATAAGCTGCAAGATTAAAAACAACAAAATTGAGAAAAATAACCTCTGTACTAACCTACAGAGGTTTAATGTATATGTATCAAGTTGTAAATGATAAAAATGCTCAGGGCGAACAAAATGCTAAGTATATCTACTACAAAAGAAATAAAAAAAACACAATAGGCTTGCAAACAAGACGATATACATGTCCACAAAGTCTTAGCAATAATTAGTTTTATCTACAATAAACACGGAAAAACCTTTAAAACAGGAATTTAGATAAATTTTTTATATCGGGGTATGTAAATAAGTATTAAATATTATTTGCGTTAATTAATTTTTAATTTCTAATACTTTTTAGCAGATAAAAGGCACTATATTCACTTTACTAATTTTGATAAAGCAATATTTTCCCCATATTACTTAGGGTGTTAAGGATATTTCAGAACCTTGACTTCTATAAAGCCTGACAGCGCAGCAAAAGGCGTCAGGCTGCTTGATGTACAACGCCTCTTAGAGCGCGATATTTTTATGCTCGTTCAGTTTTAGCGGCTCATAACTCCTTAACTTACAACATACATCAATATCAATGTGATTCGATTGTTTGGGCTTGAACAACTGATTTATCTTCTAAGGAAACAAGAATTACAGTAATGTTGTCGTGACCACCTTGATCTTTTGCCGCTTGAATTAAATTCACTGCAGCCTTATCGAGTGTAGGAGTTTCCGTCAGGAAACTAGCAATTTTTTCATCCATCAGTTCCTCTGTTAAACCATCGCTACATAAAAGCAAGCGATCGCCAGATTGCACTTCTAGTGGTTTGACATCAAATTCCTGAAGATCTTCACGTCCCAGACATTGGGATAAAACATGACGGAACGGATGCATCCGGGCTTCGTCGGGGGTAATATCACCAAATTGAATTGCTCGCGCAACCCAGGTATGATCTTGGGTCATCTGTTCCAAAATCTGCTCTCGGAAGCGATAAAGTCGAGAATCACCAACATGAGCGCGCCAAGGAGTCTCACCATTACGGAAAGTGACAACCACAATAGTAGTTCCCATATCAGCCCGTTCTGGATTTTTCTCCTGATCTTGTAGAATTGCTTGATTTGCTTTTCCTAAAGCTTCTTCCAATAAATATTGAGAAGATTTTTCCGAATCCCAATTAGCAAGGAGAAAAGATTTGATTTCTTCAGCTGCGATCCGACTGGCTTCTTCTCCACCAGCATGACCACCCATACCATCAGCAACGATAAAAAATCGTCCCTTTGGGTCTATATAGTAAAAATCCTGGTTATTAGAACGAATAAGTCCCGGGTCGCTAGCACCGGTAAAGCTAAGTTTCATAAATTTTTAACAAACGAAAATTAATACATACGGTCGTAACGATCGAGTCGCAGAAGTAATCGAATTAGCAGCCATGATACTGCGGTTGCAACTAATCCAGCAAGTAGAGCTAACCATATGTAATCTTTAACTAATAAAATTGAAGCAGATAGAGTAAAACCACTGATTATTACAGCATAGGTCATACCCAATTGGATACTAGTTTGACGTCGTAACAAACGCTCAGTTTCGATAGAACGGACACGAACCCGGACATCTCCACGCTCCAATCGGTCTAAAGTATCCTCAAGTTGGCGGGGTAAACCCAGTGCGGTAGAACTAACTTGTGCTGCTTGGCGACCGATCTCGTCTAATAAAGTATTCGTCTGAGAACCATTCATATTTGTCATAAGCTGCATTGCATAAGGTTTGGCAACTTCCATGAAACTAAATTCAGGATCGAGCCCTTTACCAACTCCTTCCAGGGTTGAGAAAGCTCGCATCACAAAAGTGAAAGTAGCAGGAAATCTAAAAGGTTGACCGTAAGCGATCTCATACAGGTCGTCACTGATAGCGGTTACCGATTGATTTTCAAACGGCTTATCCATAAAGTGATCAAGCATGTACTGAATGGAACGTCTGATTGGTCCCATATCTTCTGCAGGAGCAAGAGCACCCAAATCAATTAAAGATTTGACAACCCGATCGCCATCTTTAGAAGCTACTCCAAACAAAGTCTCCATCAGACCTTCGCGAATGTTGGATTTAATCCGCCCCATCATACCGAAGTCGTAGAATATTAACGCACCATTGGGGCTAACGGCAATATTCCCTGGGTGTGGATCTGCATGGAAGAACCCATTATTGAGCAACTGATGCAAATAAGCTTGTGCTCCCTGACGAGCGAGAATCTTTCTATCTAAGCCAGCAGCTTCCAAAGCTTCATACTGACTAATTTTAATTCCCGGTAAATATTCAAGAGTTAGTACCCGTGGCGAAGCATAGCGCCAATAAACGCGAGGTACTTTAACCCATTCATAAGTACGAAAGTTTCTGCGGAAGGTATCAGCATTACGTCCTTCGCTCAAGTAATCTATTTCTTCCCAGAGAATGCGACAACATTCTTCATAAATACCGATCCAATCTCGTCCGCGCCCCCATTTAGGATGACTTTGAAAATATCGAGCAATACCTTTAAGAATTTGTAAGTCAATTTCAAATAACTTTTTGAGTCCAGGACGCTGTACTTTAACTACTACAGACTCTCCCGAGTGTAGTGTCGCTTTGTGAACCTGTCCTAAGCTCGCAGCAGCAAGAGGTATGGGCTCAAAACTTTCAAACAGTTGGGGAATTTTTTTACCTAATTCTTGCTGGATTATTTTTTCTACCTGCTCGTAAGCAAAGGCTGGTACCTTATCCTGTAGCTTGGACAATTCTTCCACATATTCGCTTGGGAAAATATCAGCACGCGTCGAAAATAACTGGCCAATTTTAATAAAAGTTGGTCCCAGATCCAACAGAGTATTACGAATCCAAATTGCTTGCGCCTTGCGTCTTGCTGCTTTTTTGACTTCGGTGGGTCCTCCAGAATAACTCCACGATCTGTTGTACAGCCACAACCTGAACATCAAAGTCAAGACAAATGACCAAATATCCAAATACCGTCGTCTACTGGAGTAGTTTTCCCTATTCCAACGATATGCCTTACCCGTATAACTTTTATCCATTTGTTTTACGTACCGTTGGTTGCTCACCGATTCACCCGCAACAAAAAACACATTGATTTCCAACTTGTTAAATGGAATTAATGAGCAAAAATCTCTTATTTCCGCTATTTTGTCTTCAGTTATTACCTAGGGACAAAAATATTTTATTTTTATTCTTTTTTTATTTAGTAATTTTGCTACTAGCTTTAGACAGAATTACTACGATATCTTTGAATTTCTGTGCGCAACAGGGCAATTTCTGCTCGTAATTCATCAATTACAGCTTGCAAATCATCTGGTTCAGAACTTGAAGTTTGTCCCATACCTGTTGCTGCTTCACCAGTACCAGCAGCTTCTGCAGCACGATTTGCCTTTTCCATCACTTCTTCTGTAAAGGCGCGCAAATGCTCTTTGGCTTCAGCTTCAAATTTACCTAGTTCGCTTAAAGTATCAGTGAAAGTATTTTCCATCCGTTCGGTCAATACCTCGGCGACAGCTCTACCAACGAAGAAAGCTTCTACAAGGGGGTTAGTCATAAATTTTTGTTACGTTCGTCTGCAAAAAATTATAACTCGCTATCACACTTCGATGCTTCTATTTCATTACTGTTATTTTTGAGAAAATGTTTTTCCTGGTCAAGTAAGGTTTATCGTACGCCAAGACAAGGAATTCAAATTTATCGATCCCATCCCAAAAAATTAAAAAAAAATTAAGAAATATAGAGTTTTATTAGGAAACAGAAGAATCAGGATCGGGGATTAAAAGGTTTTTTTAGAAATATTCGAAATGGATTTTTTTCAAATTATCAAATCTCAATGGAAATAAATAGCGCCCTATTAGTCTGAATAATGGGCGAATTAGATATTTTTTAATATCTTTATTTTCTGCTCTGACAATTGTAAGATTACTCTCAGTTTAAAATATATAGTCTGAGATGGAGTAATACTTAATTTAATAGCTACAGTTTAGCAGAATAAAATTTAGAGAGAATAAGTTTCAAGAGAACAAGTTTCAAGAGAATAAGTTTCGAAACAATAGAATGAAAAACAAAAACAAAATAGCAAAGTTTTATATTTTCAAATGTCAAAGACACTAATTAAATTAACTAAGTACTATCAAGCTTACAAATGCATAAATGCATAAATGCTAATTTAGCATCCACACTTTTCATGACCGCCAATCCGAATAATAAAATCATCAAAATCAGTATCTTGTTGGTCGCTTCTCACTAATGCAGAACCTGTATCATCCCAACGTATTAAACTACCACCATTTGCCAAGGCAAAAATATCACCGTCAAATTTTACTTGTCGCTTGCCATTGCTATTGTTAGCATCTGTAGAATACAAAGTACCTACAACTCTTCCTTGGTATTCAGACCTGAGATAAAAACTGTATCTTTTACCAGCTTCAAATTTAAATTCTGCAGTATCTTTTTGTACTGTATTTCCTGGAGTACCCAAAAAATCATTAGGGTTTTCTGTTTTAAAGTCAGAAGGAGAATTAACGTCTTGTGGATTATCAGAGGGTTTAGCCTCGATGATTAGATCGGTTTCTTCTCCAGTCTCTTCATTTCTAACGCCAAAAGTAGATTTATAAGCGCCATAAGATCGAACAAACCCAAACTCTACAACAGTGTCAACTGCAAACATTACCCCATCATTACCAAACAGTTCTTTAGCAATTTCTTGGCTTTGACTTGGGGTTGGAGTTTCAACTTGGTTTGGTCTTGGAACTTCTAATGGATTTGGAACTTGAGCCTGTACCGGTGATGCTGACAAAGCACTCAAAATAGCTGCGACCAGGATTCCGAACGAAATATGTATATCAGTGCGATTTATTTTAGATATTAGGCGCATAACAACTCCCCACTACACTAAATATTTTTGGTTAACGAAGTAAAAATCTACCAGAGACGATTGTTAACTCTAGATCTTGTTCCTTCTATATCCTGATTTACCCGTTCTAAAAAAGCTCTGGAGTTTTCCAGCAAGGTATTGAGTTCATTTAACTCTGAAGAATCTGGGCTAACAGGTATTTCTGCAGTAGCAGAACAAGAGCGACTAGATGCATTTTCATTGCTTGGAGCAGGACCAAGTGCAAAGCGACGTAAATTACATCTTGGGGGAGTTGAAGGATCGTTACTGAAGCGCCGACGATTATTAAAGCGTTGACGTTGAATATTGCGATTATTTCTTGTGCTGTTAATAAATCTTCGTATATCGTTTACAGATTGTGGACTTATAAAGGAACTAGTACCTGTATTAGCCGTTTGAGGTATTGGAGATTGACTTACATTACCCCCACTATCTTCAGATGCACTAGTAGGTTTGGGATTTGCAACTAACCCATTAAACGCTAATAATGCGCCAAAAATAACGCCAGTTAATCTGTTTATAAACATGAATGTCTCTACCTTTGGAGTTCTGCAATTTCGATCTAAAATTTAAATCCAAAGCCAGCACTTAAAATAAATCTGGCGTCGCGATCAGAACCTGTAATATCGCGTATTGCAGGAGTAATAACGAAAGGAAAATGTTTAAAGGGTGCGATAGAAGCGCCTACTCCCAAGTCTCGACCAGTCCACTCAGTAATCAGGCTAGCTTGAGGATGTACCCGGACTGCGACATTACCAAAAACATTGAAATTATCCTCGTCGTTATCTAATGCTTCCTCTGTTCGGAATTCTCCATTACCGATACCAGCAGTTACAGCAATACGACTGAAAGGTTTATTGATATCATCCCTTATCCGGAATATTTTGGTCGCTACACCATAGAGAGAATGTTCAAAATCATTATCGTCACCAATATTTAAAAAGCCATTCATCCCAACTGCAGCAGCCCAACCTCCCTTAAATTGGCGATGTACCTTAACATTAAAGCCACCAGTACCAAAGTCTCTATTAGTACCGAAACTTGCAAGGGTGTATGAAAGTACAACACCTACTGACTTTCTAGAGTTACCAAAGCCTGCACCAAAACCAATAGCTGCATCATTTTTGTTTCCAAGGCGGGTTCTATCTTGATAACTTGCAGCTACAAAACCTGTATTATTATCGCTACCATACCCTACAGGAACATAAATACTTAGACTAGGAGAAGAATAGTACGATCTAATTTTGACTTTTTCTAGATCGCGTAATTGTCTTTCTATATTTTCAATCTCTTCTAAGGATTCTTCAACAGAGTTATCTGGATCTATATTGGGGTCTGCGACGTTTTGAGCTAAAGTTGTGCTGTTTTGCCGATTTGAAGTTGGTTCTGATCCAGTTTGAGTCTGATTATTTATATCAATAGAAAATACTGGATTTAACTCTACTGATTTTGCAGCTTCTTTCTCTAACTGAGAATTGGCTACAGTGATTGTCGATATAGTTTTTTGGGGAATGTTTATAGTCCTTAAAATTATTTCTGACTGTTGTTTTTTAGACCTATTTGAGATTTTAGCTAGAGCACTGCGAATTTTTCGTATTTTTTGGTTTTCTTGTTGTTCTGTCTCAGTTTTGGGTAGCGCTATTTCTGTTTGCACCGTAGAGTCATCTTGCCGAATTTCATTTGACTCTTTACTGCTTTCGGAAGCAACTGCGGATGTGAATGAGACAGAGGTGACTAACGAAAATGATATTACTAGGGCTTGCGCGAACATCCCTAGAGCCAAACGATTCATAGATTTTGGATTTTGAATTGGAGGTAAGAAGTTGTATTTGAATACATTAATGAATAATATTTAGTATGTTGTGCGGGAAAGGCACAGTATACAATAGTACATATTTAAAATACAAATACTTGAATTAAAAATTACAAGAATATCTACAACATAGTTTATGTAAAATTACATTCGAGGTTGTGTCTGAGTATACTGAGTCACTTTACCTAAGTCAAATATTAAAGTATCGCCATACAATAATTGTGAGAGCAAAGTGCGTATCTTATTGTTTTTAACTTTAGAAATCAAGTTGCATAGGGAATCTAAGCCTAATTTTTTAAACTTTGTCGATTTTCAGCAAAACAGTAAAACAAGAATAGACTTATAATTCTAAGAAATTATTTTCTCTCGACTAAAAGTTGTTTCCTCATCTAGTCATAAAGATTTATTCAAAGTTTATTTTGATACTCATAAAAAATATTGTGAATTATAAATTAAATACTATATACCAATAAACTGCTAGTGCAATTACGTATTTTGCAATGTTGAACTCAATATTTTTGATTTGAATTTCTGCATTAATAAAATTTTTCTAACGCTGAGAAACAAAAATTTTGGAAAGTGAAACTGTATAAGTTGATTTCGCTCGCATCAATAAAAATATATAGCTTGATGCTCTACGGGCAGAGCTTGGTCTACCTTGCGAACAAAAAAGTTAGCAGAAGACAGACATAACGTAATTATTGTCGGAAATGTGAGCGTACGCACTCCATAATTCTTGCGATGGAAACATTGCTTGTGCTGAACTTATGTTTTGTGAATAGGGCAATGGTAATTCTTCATTCACACAATAATTTATCAATGCATAAGTCTTAATCAATTAAACGTAATAAGAATTTGTGCTTCGACTTGATTACGATAACAAGTTTAATATGTGAGGTATTGCAATGGTTTTGAACCGATTACAGGATTCCGGGGAACCAATTCAGACAGTTCCTGACGTTCAAAGAACAACGTTTTCTTTAGATGGTGTATCGCGTTTTGTTTGCAATACTTGGGAAGAGATTCTTGGGGCTCAAGGAGGCGGACAATTTGATGCAATTGTTATTGGCTCGGGGATGTATGGAGCCTACACAGCAGCAAAGCTATTTGAATTTGGCAGGCGGATGGATCAACAAAATCAAGCTCCTCGAGTTTTGGTTTTGGAGTCAGGTCCTTTTTTAATTACCGAGCACGTACAAAACTTAACTCGTATTGGTAATATTGGCTCTTTAGTCTTAGAAAACTTAGTTGAACCAGGACAAACTAACGAAAACACTTTTGTACAACATCATCGCTGTATTGGTGGAAAGTCTTTATTTTGGGGAGGCTGGTCTCCGCGCCTCGTAGAAGAAGATTTAGACAAAGTCGATACAGATGGGGATTTGCTTTGGCCTGATGATGTCAAAGAATATCTGTTTCAAAATAATCAACAGGATGGATATGAATATATTGAACGCGAAATAGGTGCTTACCCAGTTCAAGATTTTATTCGGGGTCCTTTATATGAAAATTTAAAAACTAAGAGTGAAGAAGTTGTCAGTGACAACAAAGTTAATTCTCTCAAAGCTGTATTAGCACCACCCATTGCAGTTCAAGGAGAGACTCCAGGATCTGGGTTATTCAGTCTTGATAAATTTAGCAGCCTTCCTTTACTATTGGACTCGATCCGTGAAGATGCTGAAATTAGTGGTGGAAGTGATGCACAGCGCAAGTTGTTCTTGGTTCCCTATGCAGAAGTTTTAAAACTGGAAACTGTTAATGGGCGCGTAACTCAAGTTGTAGTGGCATTAATCGATCCGGCTAACCCCCAGGATAAGAGTAAAGCTCGCGTAGTACGTTTGGATCTCAAACCAAGCGCAATGGTAGTCATTGCAGGAAACACCATTAATTCCACCAGGTTAGCTTTAAATTCTTTCCCTCGCCCACAGCAATTAGCTCCAACAGGAGAATTAATGGGGCGCAATTTAATGTTTCACGTCCGCGATAATTTTACTTGGCGCATCAGACGGGATGCTCTTAATCTCCCCCAACCAGATCCTACCGTCATCAAAACGGCAGCCCTTCATATTACTGGTTCCACACAGACAAACCAAGGCGTGGGACAATTTCACTTTCAATTTTACGCTGCTCCTAATATGGATGTTCCTGTCTTTCCCGGTGCCAGTAAAGATCCAGAAAGATTTCTTTACCAAATGGTGCCGAACATCGAAGATGTGGAATCAATTCGGGAAGCACAGCGAGGAATTGGTAACGACCGCATTGTAGTCAGAATTCGTACCGTGGGCGAAACCTTTGGCGATCGCACCAGTCCCGTTGGTAGTAATCCCAATGTCAGTTGGATAGGTGTCAATCCCTTTGGAGGAACAGGGGACGATGTATACGGTACAGAACAACTTCGAGTTCCCAAAGCCTATGTAAATTTAGTAGAAAATAGTGACGATGTAGCCGTTCGTAATAACCAATCTCAAGCAGCGTTTGCTTTTATTGAAGCTTTAACAAATCAGCCCTCAGGAAGTGCGGGGATTCAAGATCCAAACGCACCCATTGAATACTGTGGAGGAGGTGCAGACGGTATTGGTACCACTTATCATGAGTCAGGTACTTTGTGGATAGGTACAGATTATACCAAGTCTGTTACGGATGCCAATGGTCGTTTTCACCACGTGAGCAACTGTTATTGCGTGGATCAGTCAATTTTCCCCACCGTAGGTTCAGCCAATCCAGTTCCAACTGGCATAGCCCTATCCCGCAAAATTGCCGGTTCAATTATCGAACGTTATCAGTCTGTTGATTTTGTTGGAGATGAACCAGGATTTCAAACCTTGTATAGTGGAAACTTCCTTAATGACGGCTGGAAAATTACAAGTTTGGGAAGTCAAAACTTCTTTGATGTTTCCAATCAACCTTATCCCGTACTTGGTGCAGGACTTGGTAATAATAATGTTTCCTTGGGTGTAGTCTGGTTTACACGCCAAAAGTTTCAGGATTTTATCCTCAAGTTAGATTGGCGGGCTTTCGATATAGAAGCTAATTCGGGAATTTTCTTACGGATGCCAGATCCGGAGACATTAAATGCTAATGATTTTTATGATTCCAGCATTGAAGTTCAAATTGACGAACAGGGATACGACTTTACCAACGACATCTACGGAAGTCCCCTGCACAAGACAGGATCTGTCTACGAAATTTTCCCCGCTCAGCGTTGGGCTGCAAAAGTTTTTCAATCTCGTAATTCAGGAAAAACAAACTGTTGGAATAGTTATGAAATTAGAGTTCAAGGTAATGAAATCGAGGTCAAATTAAACGATCTATTAGTTAGTTCCGGAACTTTTGCCGAACTTCTAGGTTTTGACGCTCCCAGCGACGGTAATAAAAAGCGTTCCGAAGGTTACATTGGGTTGCAATGTCATACTGAGGTTGTGCAATTCCGTAATATTCGGATTCGGGAATTGTAATCCGGGTTCAACTTGATGTGAGTAATTGGTAATTGGTAATTGGTAATTGGTAATTGGTAATTGGTAATTGGTAATTGGTAATTGGTATACGCTCCCGTTTCTTCGGGACTAATGGTAATTACATTATTAATTTTTTATCGCTGCTGTGTGCTGTTGCGCCCTACTTACGCTAACATTACTTGTTACTTATTACTCATTACTTATTACTCATTACTCATTACTTATTACTCATTACTTATTACTTATTACTCATTACTTATTACTCATTACTTATTACTCATTACTCATAAAGGATAACTTTTAGTTAAAAACTCTTTTGCCTCAATCTTATTGGTAATTTCTCCATCCAAAGTAGCAGACAACAAATCATCTAAAATCTGCTTATATTTTGGTCCTGGTTTGTAACCGAATTTTTTCAAATCGTTCCCATTAAAAATTGGTTGAACATTTGCTAAAACAGTCGCATAATGCCAAATTTGCTGTCTAATTTTACGCGGACTGCGTAGAGCAATTAAAATCAGCATAGGTAAATCGTAATGCCTTAATAGCTTAACAATTTGGCTGGAGCGATCGCACTCTGGTAAAGACTCCAAGACTATTTCTTGGGTTGAAGCTAAATTTTGCAAACGTCTAATACTTTCATCTTGTAACTGAAGATTTTTAGCCACTAAGTAACGATATTCTGGTTTGAGAAAAGCAATTATTGCTTCTATGCGCATTTGCCAATGAACAAACCTTTGCTGCTCGGGGTCAAAGCGTTGCAAACAACGTTCCATTAACCGCAACTGGCGCAAAAGTTCGTCGTCTAACTTCAGTGTAGGATGGATACACTGTAATGCTCCCAAGTCCCCTAATAACTGTAAAGCAACTTTCCAGTAAGAAGCTTGGAGGATATGTTTTAATTCTGCTTTTAAACGAGTTTGTAGAGCTGGTGCTTTATGATTTTCCTTCGTTGTGCGATCGTAAACACCGCTTTCGATCGCATAACGGATATATTCTTCAGTTTGGCACTCAATTGTAAAACCGAGACGAACAGCGAAGCGAACAGCGCGATAAATACGAGTCGGATCTTCAATAAAGCTATTAACGTGTAAAACCCGAATTTGCTTGGCGTGTAAATCTAATAAACCACCAAAGAAATCCATCAATTTCCCTGGGCGAGGTGGTGTAAGTCGCAACGCCAGAGCATTGATCGTGAAATCCCGTCGATATAAATCTTGCCGAATAGAACTAGCTTCTACTTCTGGATTTGCTGCAGGATAAGGGTAAAATTCTGTTCTTGCAGTTGCGATATCTACCCACATAGAACCCAATACTGGATCTTTGCGCCAGAGCAAAGCAGCAGTTTGAAAAGAACCATGAACTTCCAAACGGGTATTAGGATAAATTTCTTGAAGTGCTTTTGCTAGTTCTACCCCAGCACCAACATCAGCAGCACTGTGAAAACCATCCACTACCATGTCAATATCTTGAATTAGCAAAGGTTCATTGGGATTTGCTAACAACAGATCGCGTACTGCTCCCCCAACCAAGTAAAGATGCCATCCCCGTTGCTTTGCTTGCAATGATGCTTTGGTGAGAAATTCCCACAGGGGAGGTGCAAGGCGAGAACGTAGTTCTCCTAAAGTCGGTAAATTAACTCGATCTTCTACGAGTCCGCTATCTCCTTCTCCGTTTCTTCCTTCTGAAGCTTCTCTTTCCTGATGTAATTCCCGCAAAACATCCGTACGAGTGACAATACCAACTAGGCGTTCGTTTTCCAATACCGGTAAGCGCCCAATATCGTAAGTTACCATCAAGGACTCAATTTGTGGCAGCGTAGTATCTGGCGTAATAGTCTTAAGATTTTTTGTCATGTAGCCCTTAACGGGTGCATGGGGGAAACGGTGATGCAGGGCAATATCTAGATCGCGTCGAGAAATAATTCCCACCAAATGTTTTTTCCCGTCAACTACTGATAAACCCGAATGTCCGTAACGCAATAAAGTGCGATGAGCTTCCTCAATAGTAGTTTGTGGGAGAATCGTGCGTACCGGTGAAGACATTAAATCCCTAGCAGTTGGGGGATGGGGAATAATCGCCCTTAACTCTTCCAAAACTTCATTTAGTATTGTTTTAGCATCTGCATTCCGCAAGCTTAATGAAGCAGCTTGAGCGTGACCTCCTCCACCTAATCCCTTGAAAATATCATTGAGGTTACTATTCTTAATTCGCGATCGCCCAATGATGCTCAAACGGTTATTACCATCTTGCTTTATATTATTTACCAGAATTAAAGCATCAATTTCTGTCAATTCCAATAACTCTGATGCCAAAGTAGACAATCCCGGTACAAAATTATCAGTATTCAAAGTTACCCAAGCAATTTTATACCCTCGAATTTCTTGAGTTTGCAAATTATCCAATGCAAGGGTTAACAGTTGTTGTAATTCTGTAGACAAGCCAGGTTCTGCATACTCAGCAACAATAGACAAACTTGCACCTTGCTCCATCAGCCAAGCTAAAGCCAAAGCATCCCGCGATGTCGCCAAGTCGTAAGTTAGTGAACCAGTATCAGCGTGAATACCCAAAGCCATCACCGTTGCTTCTGAAGGCGTCAGGGAAATTTGCTGCTGCTGTAATTGTTCAACAATCAACGTTGTTACCGCACCCACCCGTGAAATATAAGATTTGGTCGCAGGAAGATCTAACTTTTGCTCTAAGTGATGGTCGTAAACAATTACTTCTTTAATATTGGGTAAATCAAACCACTCTGCAACCTTTCCTAAGCGATCGCGTTGTTGAGTATCCACCACAGCCAGAGTACGTATATCATGGGGATTTACCGAACGTCTTTCAATTAGGGGATATTCATCGCGATGCAAAGCCAAAAATTCCCGCACACCTGGATGACTACCTCCAGGTAACACTATCTTGCTACCAGGTAATAAAAGTCTGAGCCCGACTGCTGCTCCCAAAGCATCAAAATCGGCTGTTGTATGACAGAGAATTAAATCCATAACGGGCAATGAACCTCTATTCTGATTAGAGTAGCGCGATCGTAGAACATTTCCCAATCCCCATATGCCTAACGCCACGCTAACGCTAACGCCGTTAGGCGCGGGCTCACCCCAATCCCTAATCCCCAATCCCTAATCCCCATATGCCGCTTGCGGCGGCACGCAGTGCTATCCCCAATCCCTAATCCCCATATGCCGCTTGCGGCGGGCACGCAGTGCTATCCCCAATCCCCAACCTTGAAAAAGCCCACTGGGAGTGCGAGAATCAATAAATAGGTATCATTTGTGCTGCACGATATTTTATCTTTGATAATAAACAAGCATTTTTGGGAAAAGGGAAAATGACTATCCTGTTTCAAATTTCTTTATTAGCTTTAGTAGCTCTCTCATTCGTGATGGTAATTGGGGTTCCTGTTGCTTATGCAACTCCTCAAAATTGGGTTGAATCAAAAAAATTACTCTGGATTGGTTCTGGAGTTTGGGTTCTTTTAGTAGCGTTAGTTGGAATATTAAACTTTTTCGTAATTTAGGCGACTGCTTCTAATTCAAATATACAAATAGCATGGGAATAGAGGGACTGAGAAACCCAAGACAAAATAAATCTTGAGTTAATGAAATGGGGTCCAACTGAGAAAGATCCTAATTCACTGTTTCTTAATTTTTATTTTTTCTTGTTTTCCAATCTCTGTTCCCATCGTTTTCGAGAAACACATGTATATTTGCAAGAAGTATAGTGAATTAATTAACGCACAATGGCAGTTTTTGAGGGAACTTTTACTCAAGCAGAACCATTGCATTTTGCAGTGGTAATTGGTCGCTTCAATGACCTGGTGACCAACAAACTGCTAGCAGGATGTCAAGATTGCTTGAAACGTCATGGTATTGACGTAAACCCCAACGGCTCTCAAGTAGATTATGTTTGGGTTCCAGGTAGTTTTGAAGTCCCACTAGTTGCTCGACAATTAGCAACCTCAGGTCGTTACGACGCAGTTATTTGTTTGGGAGCAGTAATCCGCGGACAAACTCCCCATTTTGATTACGTATCTTCAGAAGTGGCAAAAGGTATTGCAGCAGCAGCGTTTCAAACGGGAGTTCCGGTCATTTTCGGTGTTTTAACCGCCGATACCATGCAACAAGCTTTGGAACGTGCTGGAATTAAGAGCAACCACGGCTGGGATTATGCAATGAACGCTTTGGAAATGGGTAGCTTAATGCGACAGTTGCGTTCTTCTGGAACTCAAGCATATCCTAGCAGTACTCAATCTTTAGCGCCTTCTCTTAGCAATACTGCTGCATTAGGGGAGTTTTCCACAGATACTCCACCCAAGGGCTAAGCTGGCAACTAGATATTTTCTATCTAGTTTATCCATAACAGGAGGCAGGAGAATAACTTAATGGGGATTTACAAGGTAAATATGGGAGTTTGAACTTCTAAGTCCTGACTCCTGACTCCTATACTCCTAACTCCTGACCTCCTAAAATAATATTCTCAATCAACGCTTGACAAATTAAATTGACTTTGCAATAATTATCAAAGGTTGATTATGCGGGTATAGCTCAGTGGTAGAGCGTCACCTTGCCAAGGTGAATGTCGCGCGTTCGAATCGCGTTACCCGCTCTGAATTTCAGTTTAATAAACTTGTATACAAAAGTAAACTTAACTGATTGTGGTAAGTATTACGTAATTAGTTTGTTATAAGAGATAGACGGATCCATTTTTAACTAGTTCATGTATTTTTAATTATTTTGAAAGTAAATGCATTAGATCGATTTTTAGAATGGAAAGGTGAGTTTTGCGATCACATAAGGCAACCCGAAATTCTCAATCCAATCTTTTTCCTCTAATAGAAGTAGAAAAATAATATTGGAACTATAAGAGCTCATAAAATTAATTTACGGCCAATGTAAATTAAAAGTTGACACGATTTAACTTCATGAAAATAATCACAAAAGTGATTTAGAAAAAACTTGAAATCCTTGATGTTACAAGTGCACATTTAATTTAATTCACATGTTTACGTAATTTAGGAAAATAATTGAATTAAAGCTTGTGTTTCTTGTAGCTCCACGAGCATTCCTAACTTGTCAAACGCTCTGACTGCCTGTTTTGCCCAATCGCAGGCGACTTTTAAATTACCTCGTTTTTGCTCTAGGTTTGCTAGAGAGCGTTTTGTATATGCTTGAGTACATTCATCTTGATTGTTCTTAGCGACTTGCAAAGCTTCTGTCAAAAGCAACTGTGCTTTATGTAAGTCGCCTTCTTGAATAGCAATATCTGCTAAAAAATCTTTGGCAAGACAAATTGCTCTTTGCCAGCCAATAGTTTGGGCTTTATCCACAATTTGTTGAAATAACTCCTGACTAAGTTTGTAATTACCTGTTTTATAGTAAATTTCGCCTTTATAGTAGGAAATATTTATCGATAATCGAACTGCAATAGATGATGGAACTTCCTCACTATCCAGTAAACTTTCAGCACGTTCGAGCCATTGTTCTGCTTTTTGTAATTGCTTTTGCTGAATATGCCATACAGCAATATGATTCGCTAAATTGACTTGCCAATCAACTGTTTGATATTGGCGCAATCCCCAAGCTTGGGTGAACAATTTATTTGCCGCAGCGAGGCATGAAGGTTGTGCCATTAAAGTCAACTTCCATCCCCGTTCGGCTATCACTTCAATAAAAGTTGCTGAATCTTCAAACTTTTGGGCGTTAATAGTGAGCCACTCCAACCATCCTAAAGCTGCATCCCAATACTTGAGTCGATTACGACGACGATATCCTTGCGAGTAAGTGTAACATTTTACGTTACGCCACATTTCGCAGACATCATCATAACGTTCTTTCTTAATACACCATTGAATTACTTCGGTGATGTTATCCCATTCAGCAGCTAAATCTTGATAATTTTGCCACTCACGCCAATCTTTACCACCATGTTTGTGAGTAAAGTCCAAATACCAATTAACCCAACGATTGCGAACCAAAGCTGCTAGTTGGGGATTTGTTGCCATTTTCGAGAGTACATATTCACGGGTCAACGGCTGGATAACATATCTCCCTTGTTGATGAATAATCAAAGATAATTGTTGTAAGCGGGCTAAATCGTTTGCTGCAATATGTTCGTTTATAGCAGCCACAACACATACTGCTTGTTTAGTTGGAGGTTTAACAAATACTGCCAACGCCATTAACAGTTGATAGGCTGTTTGTCCTTCAATATGCTGCATTGAACCCTCAAAGTAAAAGCGGCAATAATCTCCCCGATAGCTTCTTAACTGGGAAGTAATTGATTGAATACTATAACCCGCACAGAGCAGACGAATGGCGTAATTAATCGCAGCAGGTATACCACTAGTAATTTTATAAATTTCTAAAGACTTATCTAAACCTAAGGTAACACCGTTTTGATTAGCTTGTTCTTGAATCAATATTAAAGTCTCAGTTTGAGTCAAACCTGTTAGATGGACTGCTGTGAAAGGTGTTTTTTCTCGACTTATGAGTGCGATTTTAACTGTGGATGGCAATTCATAAAGAAAACTGAGAATTTTTTGCTGTTCTTCTAGATTCTCAAAGTTATCAATGATTAGTAAAGTCCGTTTGTTACTTAAATGCTTCCATATTTGTTGATAATTTTCTTCAAAGTTGTCAGTAAATATCCCTTCACAGCCAACAATACGAGCAATTGTTTTTAAGATATCAGCAAAGTTTTTTTCTCCACGCCAACGGGGCACAATTCCACATTCTGTAAAATACTGAGTTTTTCCACTGGTAAAGATAATCGCTTCAAAATCAGGCAAACTTTCTCCAGGATCTTGCCAAACTAGATTTTTTTGTGAGACTTGCAAAATTTTTGAACCTTGCAAAAAACGATATACTACATCCAAAATTAAGGCTGTTTTTCCAATCCCACCTAGTCCTTCAATTGAAATACGAGCATTGGGATTTTTCCACGAAAGTAAATCCAGAAGTTTGTTTAATTCCCATTCCCGTCCAACTAATTCTGCACGGTCGCGATTAGGCAAATTATGTTTTAGTTTGAACTGTGACTGTTCGGACTGAGTTTTAGTTCTATGTATAATTAAATCAGGCTGTGAATCTAACAGAAATTTTTGTTCCCTTGTAGTTTCTCTATCATCACGAACTTCTTCTGTATTGAGCCAACCATCTTCACCGGCTAGCCCTTTCATTTTTAGTTCTTTTTGTTCTTGTTGATAGATTCGCTGCTGAATAACAGCTTTAACATTAGCTTTAGTAACTTTTTCTGATAAAACTTGAGATAAAAGTTGCCAAAGTTTTGGCCCAATGTCATTTTTCAAATATTCAAGGGTATAATTATTTTCCGCCGCAATTTGTGAATATTTTTTTCCCTGCCAAGTCCCAAAAAGTACTAATATCTCAATATTTGATAAATGTTTACCAGTTTTAGAAACGACTAGTTCGTCTACTAGACCTAAAACTTGTTTAAAAGTAATATCGTTCGAGAAAAAATCATTTTTTTTATTACTCATTCACCCTATAATTTTGGTATTTTACGACAACAATAATTTCCATCATATTTGATGCAAAAAGTATTTTATTTTTTTAAGGCACTCGGAATTCTAATTAATTTCCTTTCAAGAGTATAGCTACTTTAAAAATTAGGAAAATAAGATAGTATAACTACTAATTTTACTACTGAAATCAATTTATAACTAATATTAAATAACTTGATCGTTGTCAAAATTCTATATTAGACAACACTTGTTTTATTCTGAATAATTATTTGTGACAATCTCATATACATTTATTTATTGTTTTTCATAATTTGACAATATATTATATGTTGTTGCCAAAACTGTAACCGCTAACTTGCCAAGTCGTGGAAAATGTCATAGTCGAAATCAGGATTGTGACGATAATAGTGGTGATATTGGACAAGTTAATGAATAGTTCTCGCACAAATTTTCTTCAAAGGCGTTACGGCGTGAGTCTTGGTAGACGTTACGTACTAGCAGCAACTAGCGTTGTTTTAATGAGTGTACTAGGTTACTCGCAGATAAATGGTAGCACGAGTGCTGTTGCTGAATCTCCTTTGCCTAATACAGAAGCTCCACCTTTAACCCCAATGACAAAGCCAGAACAAAAAATTGTTGCAGCTAACACCAAGTTTGGCTTTAAATTATTTGCAGAAATTCTTAAAGAACAAAAGGAAGAAAATATTTTTATTTCTCCTTCCAGCATCGCTATGGTTTTAGCAATGACCTACAACGGTGCTAGTGGTTCGACCCAAAAAGTAATGGCTCACGCCTTAGAGCTAAAGGGTCTAAACCTACAACAGATTAATAATGGCTATGCGGAATTGAAAAAATTATTGGTCAATCCAGACGAGAAGGTAAAGCTCGATATTGCTAATTCTCTCTGGTTAAATCAAGGTTTTAAACTTAGCCCCGAGTTTCTTCAAAGAAATCAGAATTTTTATCAAGCTGAAATTACCAATCTAAATTTTAAAGATCCCAACTCAGTAAAAACAGTAAATAGATGGGTAAAAGAAAATACCCAAGGTAAAATAGATAAAATTCTTGAAAGAATAAACAACGATGATGTATTATTCCTTATCAATGCTATTTATTTTAAAGGTAGCTGGAATAAAGAATTTGATCGCACAAAAACCCAAGAATTACCTTTTACATTGGCATCAGGTAAACAAAAACTACACCCCATGATGTCACAAAGCGATGAATACAAATACTACGAAACTGAAAAATTTCAATCTGTAAGTTTACCCTACGGTGAAGACGAACGAATCAGCTTTTATGTATTTTTACCCAAGGAAAATTCTAGTTTGCAAGAATTTTATCAAAGTTTAAACGCTTCGAATTGGGGTAAATGGATGACCCAGTTTAAGAAACGGCAAGGTTCAATTCGTCTACCACGTTTTAAGACAGAGTACGATATTACTCTCAACAAAACATTAAGTGCTTTGGGAATGAGGGAAGCTTTTACAGAGAAAGCAAATTTTTCTGAGATGGGAAATAATCTTGCCATTTCTGAAGTGAAGCATAAAACTTTTGTAGAAGTAAATGAAGAAGGTACAGAAGCTGCAGCTACTACTTCTGTTGGAGTCGTACCACTTTCTGCTCCTATTGAAAAACCATTTCAAATGATTGTTAGTCGCCCCTTCTTTTATGCAATTCGGGATAACAAAACAGGAAGCTTATTATTCGTGGGTTCAATAGTCGAACCTAATGTCTAAATAAATATTGAAAGTAAAAATTGCTATTATCTCCTAATGATAGTTAATTTCAAACTTTGAGTTGTGCCTGAACTGTTTTTGTTAATTTTAGTAAGTAAGGCTGAACAGACACATACACCTGTGAGAACTGTTCTGTGTAAATGTCAATAGTCAATAAAATTTTGCTTCGAAATAGTGCTTCTTTTAGGTAACATAAACGATTGATATCAGGGCTGCGACTATCTTAATGGTACTGATACTTGATTTGGTTGTTCCTCTACAATCTCATCAGCTGAGTCAACGTTATCAGTAGGCATTGGGCGTAAAAAAGTTAAGATAGACTTGATTACCACAGCGATTGGAACAGCCACAACAACACCCAAAAGCCCAGCAATTCTAGCTCCACACAAAACTGAAATTACTACCCAAACTGGATTTAACCCTGTAAAACTACCTAATATCCGGGGTCCAATTAAGTTTTCCAGAATTTGCTGAATAATAACTGCTGCGAGTAAAACCCTCATTCCCATCCAAAAGTCCTGTAACGTGACAAGGGAAGTTGTCACAGCAATACCTACAGTACCTCCAAAGGGAACCAGCGCCATCAAGCCAATTGTTAAACCAAATAATAAACCGAATGGTACTTTCAACCATAAAAAAGTAGATATTAGTGCCGATGCCATACAAACCGATAGTATCAGTTGAGTAATAAAGAAATTTTGAAAACTCAAGCGGATAGTTTCGGAAAAATGCTCGCGAAATTTGGTAGGTAACCAATATATTAAACTAGACCAAAGCTCACCTCCATGTTGTAAAAGATAAAAAGTTAAGACCATTGTCAAAACAAAATCTAGCAGACTTGTGACCGTAATCACTGCCAAGTTCAAAACTTGTCCGGCGATCGCCTGCAGTTCTCCTTTGACACGATCATTAATTTGTACTACTAAAGCATCTAAATTTAGAGGTAATCCTAAAGTATCTGCTTTTTCATTTAGCATCATTAATTGCGAACGCCCAGAATCTATCAAATCTGGTAAGCGAGCAACAAGTTGCTGTGCTTGGGTTAAAGCCAAGGGGAAAAGGGTCACGCCTAATGCTAATAAAATTGATAAGGCAATCAAAAATACTAAGATTGCTACCGGTTCTCGCCTAACACCTTGACGTTCCAACCAGCTAACGGGATAGTTAAGCAGAAACGCTAAAACTGATGCTCCGACTAAAATAACAATTAAGGAATGAAAATAGTTGAAAATAGCTAAAAGTGCCCAGCCATTAAGTACTAATAGTGGCGTTAATAAAGTAGCTGCGGCTATTCGTACTATCGGCGTAAGTGTCTGCCACCATTGGAGGAGCTTACCTGTCTGCATCTGCTGATTGCGGGATACAACGAAATAAATTTCTTTTCTACAATTTCTTTTTTACAACTCTTTTTTACAAGTGAAGAACGTCAGCTAAATTTTTCATTACTCATTTTAGATTAATAATTCCCCTAATTTATAATTACATACTTAGAAATGAACCATACAGAAAGCGCAAACAGAACTTATAACACCAACGATACATCATATCCTTCCCAATATTTACTTTTATATTTAATTCCCGTCATAGGTTTTTTCCCATCTTTATGGACTCTTTATCGCAGACAAGGTAGTAGGGAAAAGCTTAGTATCAGTCGACTATCAGTTACTTTAGCCCTTATATGGGTTGTAGGGTATATTTTCCTAGCAAGTGGAACTGCATCCTTCAACTCAAACTTATTTGCAGTACGCTTGCTTATCCTCAATAGCTTTTTTACTTCTAGTTATTTTTTGGTTAGTATTTGGTTAATGCTCCGAATATCTAAAAACAAATATAAAGGTTTGCCAGGATTTAGCCAGCTTGCCGATCAAATATTAGGTAAGTATTTGTCCTAACCTTCACTTAAGGTCTTAACATTTAAAATTTATTATAGGTGTTTGATTATAGTCATTGATTCAAATACTGACTTAAGTGCAATGAAAGTGATAGTACAAGAGTGTAAATTTAGTCAAATGTGAGTAAGAATTGTCATACTTTAATAAAACATCACAACGTCTCCGGATTCATAGAAAAAATAAGAGAAATACTGCTATAAGTGTTTTGATTGACACGGAAGTGGGAAATTTCCCACTGATAATTAGTAGTTAGTTATTATGGGTTAATTCATTAAATTGGTTTCTAATTTGACCATATCTATCAGTAAGTGTGAGGAAATAAGTGACTATTCACAAAAGCTCAGCGCAGGATAAGCATTCGGCTAGCACTTCCAAAACGGGTACAAGAAATACCCAAAAAGCAAAATCAGGACGTTGGTTGTGGTTTTGGGTAGGAATGAGTGGAGTTGCCATGGTGTCAGCCACTGCAGGGGCACTGCTCGCTGTTTCATTGACAAGCACACCCCTCATGCAAGCCAATCTCAGTCCGGATGAAGCTGCGGTATTTGAAAGTGATCGGATTGCCGGTGGTGGGCTGCGTTTTTCAGAATTAACTCGCCCTGTCAACATTTTGGTCATGGGGATGAGTGTATTACCACCAGATAGCCGTCAAGTCTCTGTTGACACCAAAGAACTAGGATACTTGCCTCAGGTTAATGCATTTGATGGTCTTGCTGATGTAATGCTGCTAATCAGATTCGAGCCACAGCAGAAAAAAATTGTCATGCTTTCCATTCCCAGGGATACTCGCGCTACAGTCGAAGGGTATGGCAAAAGAAAAATTAACTCTGCAAACCTCGTCGGCGGTCCAGCATTAACAGCAACCACAGTAAGTAATCTTTTAGACAACGTAGCAATTGACCGTTATATCCGAATTAATGTTTTGGGTGTTGGTAAATTAATTGACGCTCTAGGGGGTGTAACAGTTTACGTTCCTAAAGATATGAAATATCAAGATGATTCTCAACATCTTTACATCAATTTGAAAAAAGGGGAACAACATCTTGACGGCGACAAAGCACTCCAACTACTACGTTTTCGTCATGATAATAAGGGAGATATTGGTCGCATTCAACGCCAACAAATGGTGATGCGAGCATTGATAGATCAATCTCTTAATCCCGCTACTTTAGCAAGATTACCTCATATCCTTAATGTTGTTCAGTCCCATTTGGACACCAATTTAACTCTGGAAGAACTATTAGCACTTGCTAGTTTTGGCGTCCGAACCAATCGCTCTAATATGGAAATGTTGATGCTACCTGGTCGTTTTAGCCAAAAAAGTGAATTTAATGCTAGTTATTGGATACCAAACAAAGATCGTATTTCTAATCTAATGGTGCGTAATTTTGGGTTGGAATCAGATGCTCCGTTACAGGTAAGGGATCCATCTTCTTTAAGAATAGCGATTCAAGATAGTACTGATAGCAGTCGTGCTGAACTTCGACCTTTAATTCGAGGTTTACAAAAGGCAGGTTATAACAATATTCATATATCTAGCCCATGGAGTATTCCTTTACAAGAAACTCATATTGTTGCCCAAAAAGGTGACGGAGACAGCGCTGAGTTAATTCGAAACACTTTAGGCTTTGGAGAGGTAAGGGTTGAAAGTACTGGTACCCTAAGTTCCGATATTAGTATCCAGTTGGGTCAAGATTGGTTAAAAAATAAAGATTTATTGGATGAAAAGTAATGCTAAAGCAACAATCATTAATTATTTCTTGTTTTGGCGACCTATTTATTATTGTGTAGCCAAAAAAAATGGACTACACGTATTATCTGGGGTAGATGCCGCATATACAAATAATAGTTTGCGAACCAAAAAAAATCAGAAATATTTTGCTGTCCTGCTGTTTTATTTAGACAAGATATAAATTAGTCAACGAAAAATTAAAACTATTTATCAAATCAATTAAAACTTTCAAATGATTTCATTTATCAAAATTTAAATTTAAATCACAATTAAATTCAGTTTAAATTTAAAATTTAATCTAAAATCAAATAGAAAATCTAAAATTAAATTCACAATTAAATTCAACATGGGAGATTGTCGCAATTTACCGTGTATTTTCAGTTATGCGATCCAATCTTGTAAAATCGGATTCACTAACGAAGGAGCTTCATCTTGAGGACAATGTCCTACACCTTCCAAAGGAATAAATTTTTTGACTTGTGGATAATTAGCTAATTCCCTTCCTAAATCTATTGGTTCCCAAGGGTCGTCAGTTCCCCATAAAATAATTACAGGACTCGAAAGTTTTGGTAAAAGGTCTTCTGCTAGAGGTCCACTTGAGTATGCGGTAAACGCAAGGAAAACATCTGCTGCTCCCGGATCGCTAGCAGGTTCCATAATAATGTCAATTAATTCTTCCGTAACCGCATTATCATCAACATAAGCTTGTTGAAGAACTTTCTTCACTGTTCTACGTTTAGCTATTTGATTAAAAAAGAATTTACCAACTGTTCGAAAAGTCAAAATTTTCTGTAATATCGGAGTTCCCAAACGACGACTCAATGGTAAGTTTTCTCGTTTTCGCTCGTGAAGTAATCGTAAGGAGCAATTAAGTAGAGCAACTCCTAACGATATATCAGGCTTGATCGCAGCAGCTTGCATAATCGCAATACAGCCAATAGAATTCCCCACGAGATAGGCTGCTTCACCGACTACTTGCTGGCAAAAATCTTTGATCTGCTGACCCCAAGTATCAAAGGTATAGTTAATTTCCGTAGCTGGGGACGGTTTAGCCGAACCACCAAAACCGATTAAATCTAAAGCGTAAACACGGCATTTTTGTGCTAGTACGGGAATATTTTTTCGCCAGTGACCCCAAGATGCGCCAAAGCCATGTACTAACACAACGGCTGGTCCTGATTCTCCCTGCTGTTGATAACATATGGGGAAACCCTGCCAAATCCAGGTTTTTACAGGATTTAATCCCAACTCAGAAGCAAAAGTGGTCATTGATTTAAATTCAGTGGTAATCCGAAAGCTCAATATTAATTTTATGTTTATCTGTATCAGGTTTGGCTTTGAATTTACTCAAATTGCTTTCTATGGTGAGGAAATATTTATTTATATTCCGGTAGAAGTTTACCTAATTGAGCTAGAGGGGAAGTGAGGGGAGTGAGGGGAGAGTGGGGAGTATGGGAGTGTTGAAAGAAAAAAGATTTTGTTGGTTATTCATTGTCTTATTAGGAAAGAGTAATTCTAGATTTTAGATTGTGAGCCTTAAATCTTGAATTTTTAGATCTTGAACTTTGTTAGTACATAGATTTTGGCTTTTACACATAACACAACAAAAAATTGACACAAGTATTTATTCACTTAAATATAAAGAAAATAACATTTTTTATACACAAAAATACTAAGTATTAATACTTAAGTAAATAAATATTTTTTAAGTACGGGTTATACATGACGATCGCAGGCTAATTCCATGAAGAGAGATAGATAGTATGAATCTTTTTATTTATATTTAAATCAGAATATTTTTTGGAATACAATATATTCTAATTTTATTTTTTTGTATTTTATAATTTAGTTTATCTTTGAACAATGATTAAAATAAGAGTTCCAATAGTTTTCATGGTAATTTAGCATTTTTTCTTAAATACAATATTTATTCCCAAACAAAATATAAGTACTTTTGTATAGTAAAAGTCATTTTTCCTATCAAACTAGATAATATTATTTTGCCATTAGCATCTTGAATAATCTTCAAAATGTTAGCTTCTAATATTTTCATACATATTTATTATAAATACTACAAGATAAATAAGAATAATTAAATAATCAATATTAAACCTAAGTAAAAATAGATTATTTATGTTAAAAATTTACTAAATTATATGATACCTAAATAAAAATATTATTTATAAAAATAAAAAAATAAATAAACAACATCTAACTTTTTTCTTACAAGTTTCCCATAGTCGCAAACTATTGTGAACTAACATCAATGGATACCCTTCGATAGGACATTCAGTAGTTTTACAATTTACGGCTATTTAATTGAAACATAAAATTGAGAGATATCAGAGATTAACTTGGGTGTAACCTGAAATCTAATAAGGAAAGCCTAAATTAAAAAATATTATAAAAAATATTGATTTATTCCTAGTTCCTTCAAATCAGGGAAGATGACTAAATTAGAAAAAATGAACACTCCCGTTGGCAACTACGCACCAGATTTTGAACTCCCAGGTATTGATGAGCGAGTACATCACCTCCATCGTTACTTAAATCAATTCCAGGTGATTTGTGTCATCTCAATGTGTAATCAATGTCCTTATGTAAATCTATATTTAGAAAAACTGAAAAATATTCAAGCAGAATTTTCACAAAGAGGTTTTACTTCTATTGGAATGAATGGTGCTGATGCTCAAAATGAGCCCCAAGAAAGTTTTGAAAATATGAAAGCTTTTGCCCAAGAGCATAAATTGAATTTTCCTTATCTATGGGATTCAACACAAGATGTAACGCGCAGCTTTGGGGCAACTAAAACACCAATGGCATTCCTAATTGATAGAGATGGTGTAGTACGCTATAAGGGACAAATTGATAGTCACCCCCAAAATCAGACAGTTGCACATGTGAATTATCTCAAAGAGGCAATTATATCCTTGTTAAACAACAAAGTAATAATTACTACAGAGACAGAACCTTTCGGTACTCCTTTAGTATGGCGTAACTAGAGACATATATTCACCATGCTGCTATCTTAAATTGGAGGTCATTGCAACAATATTTTTTAGATCAAGCGTAACTTCATGGGAACACATTACCGACGGGTTTTACTGAAGCTGAGCGGTGAAGCCTTAATGGGAAATATGGGCTATGGAATAGATCCAGAAATCGTAAAGCGAATAGGCTCAGAAGTAGCAGAAGTGGTAGCCACTGGTGTTCAAATGGCTATTGTTGTGGGAGGTGGGAATATATTTCGTGGTGTCAAGGCCGCAGCAGGGGGTATGGACAGAGCAACTGCTGACTACATCGGGATGATTGCTACAGTAATGAATTCCCTGACACTACAAGATTCACTCGAACGAATCGGACTACAAACACGAGTCCAAACTGCGATCGCAATGCAGGAAGTCGCCGAGCCTTATATTCGTCGTCGAGCCATCCGTCATCTGGAAAAAGGACGGGTGGTTATTTTTGGTGCTGGTTCTGGGAACCCCTTCTTTACCACCGATACAACAGCAGCCTTAAGGGCAGCAGAAATCGATGCTGAGGTAATATTTAAAGCGACTAAAGTTGATGGGGTATATGATGCTGACCCCCACATATACCCTGAAGCAAAACGTTATCAGTCTCTTAACTATGGACATGTTTTAACTAATGATTTGCGAGTAATGGATAGTACCGCGATAGCCTTATGTAAGGAAAATAATATCCCGATTCTCATATTTGATATTTCGGTAAAGGGTAACATCTACCGAGCAGTCATGGGAGAATCGATTGGCACGCTTGTGGGAGGTTCTTGTGAAGTTAGCTGAAGCTGAGAGTACAATGCAAAAAAGTGTTGATGCGACTCAACGCGCATTTAACACTATTCGCACTGGTCGTGCCAATGCCAGCTTGTTAGATAAGGTGATGGTGGAATACTACGGTACCCCCACTTCTCTAAAATCCTTGGCAAATATTAGTACGCCTGATGCAACAACAATTTTAATTCAACCCTACGATCCTGGTAGTTTGAGCTTAATTGAAAGATCGATCTCCATGTCAGATGTGGGTTTGACACCGAATAACGATGGTTCTACCATCCGGCTGAATATACCCCCTTTGACGAGCGATCGTCGTAAAGAGTTGGTCAAAATAGCTGCCAAATACGCTGAAGAGGGACGTGTCGCTGTTCGGAATATCCGCCGTGATGCCCTTGACACTATTCGTAAGGATGAGAAAAATAGCGAACTCTCTGAAGATGAATCAAGGGATTTGCAAGACAAAGTACAAAAGTTGACAAATAAATATACCGCTAAAATCGATCAATTATTAGCGGACAAAGAAAAAGATATTACAACGGTATAAGTTGTCTGAAGGTAAAAGGTTTATAGGGATACGATCGCTTATCTCTACCTTTTACTTTTCTTTACTATGTCCAATATTGTCGTAGCTAAATATTATTGTCCCTGCCTATGGATGATTTCAGTAAGGCTGAAAATGATAGGGTTATTTCTAATATTATTGATATTTTTATTAAAATTTTATAAAATTCACATTTTACTTGGCAAAAAATTTGTAATCATTTTTAATATTTGCTTGTAACTTAAGTAGAGACAAAACTAAGTAAAGATAAAAGCATAATTCAAATACTATTTAAGATTTAGATAAATAATTAGCTCAAGGTCGATTAAGTCTAAGTTCAATTAAATCAAGGTCAATTAAATCAAGGTCAATTAACTCGAGGTCAAATAAAAAAACTAATCTGAGTAGCACGCGAAAAACATACTGAAATTTTCTGATTGCCAGGAATAAAGGTTAAGTCAAATTAAATACAATACTTTCTACTTTGTAAATCTAGTTTGTTTCAGCAATAAATTTCGGTGCCATTGCTTAAAGTTTCTCTCGAAGTGACCACACTTACATTCAAAATAAACACCGATAAGTAAATTAGTTCAGGAGCTAAGAATTAGTAGTATGTACGACTGTATTATTGTCGGAGCTGGACCTGCTGGTGGAAGTGCTGCATATCATCTTGCCAAACGCGGACGCTCAGTGCTGGTTTTAGAAAAAGAATCTTTACCTAGATATAAGCCCTGTGGTGGTGGCGTTTCACCTGCAATTGCGAAGTGGTTTGATTTTGACTTTAGCCCAGCAATTTCAGTAAAAGCAGATACCTTACGTTGTACGTGGAAAATGGAAGATCCAGTTGAGTCTAAGCTGGAAATTTCTGAGCCAGTCTGGATGGTACGACGAGATGTATTTGACAACTTTTTAATTGAGCAAGCGAAAAAACAAGGAGCCGAGCTTAAAGATAATACTGAAGTAAAAGGAATAGAGTTCAAGGGCGATCATTGGGAAGTAGACACCGGACATGGTCCTTTGAGTGCTCATTACTTAATTGCAGCAGATGGTGCAAAAGGTTCCATGGCGAAGTGGCTTGGTTTTAAAGAACGCAAACGACGCTTGGCTGCGGCTTTAGAAGCGGAAGTAAGTGCTGATATCAAAGATTCTTCTACGCTCCATTTTGAGTTTGGTTTAGTGAAAAATGGCTATATTTGGAATTTTCCTAAAGCAGATGGTTACTCTATTGGGGTAGGAACTTTCATTGGTGGTGGAAAACAAGATTTTAAGAAGATATTGGACCAATATGCTTCATCTTTTAATGTAGATGTTAAAAGTGCGAAGCAGTACGGTCACCCACTGTGTGTGTGGGATGGGAACCAAAAGCTACATACTCAAAATGCTATTTTGGCAGGAGAAGCAGCTTGTGTTGTCGATCCGTTTACTGCTGAGGGTATTCGTCCTTCGATTTTTAGTGGGATGAAAGCTGCAGAAGCTATTGACAAAGCCGTGGGTGGTGAAGCTGATGCTTTAGAAAAATACTCCCAAATCATTAATGATGAATGGGGTTCTGAAATGTCCTGGGCGAAGAAATTAGCCGGTGCATTTTATCGCTTTCCTGGAATTGGTTATAAAGTCGGAGTTAAGCGTCCTTCTGGCGCTCAAATCATGGGTAAAATTCTCTGTGGAGAATTACGATATGGTGAAGTTTCCGGTCGTGCTTTAAGGCGTTTAGTACCTTTTGGTGGATAATTAGAAGCTTGTTTGCACGCAGTTTTAAGCTGAGATTTGTGAATCTAAGTTTATATTCACATGAGATTCCGAAAGCGTGTAGATTTAGTGTGTGTTATGACGTTACGGGCTCAGGCTAATGTCCGTAACGTATCATTCTCCATATTGATCGTAATTTAAGATCCATAACTCCTGACTAATGACAAAAATACATGTAGTAGGTGTTGGTTTAGATGGTTCAGTCGGAGTTAGTGAAAAAGTTAGACAACTGATTAAACAAGCAAAATTACTTGTGGGTAGTTCCCGTCATCTGGACTATTTTTCTCAAAGTCAAACTGATATTCCAACTGAGCGACTACTACTAGGAGATTTAAGTCAAACTATTACAAAAATTAGACAGCACCTAAAGCAGGGTACAAATCCAATTGTAATTTTAGTATCCGGCGATCCTTTATTTTTTGGTTTGGGAAGACTACTTTTAGCAGAACTTCCCCCGGAAGAATTAACTTTTCATCCTCATTTAAGCTCAATTCAGTTAGCATTTAATCGCCTCAAAATTCCTTGGCAAGATGCGAAAATTGTTAGCATTCACGGTCGTTCTGTTGATGAATTGATTTCTGTATTACAGCAAGGTGTAGAAAAAATTGCTGTTTTGACAGATGCAACTAATAATCCTCGTGCGATCGCAAGTTTACTCGAATCTTTAAGTTTACCCAGCCAATATAAAATTTGGGTTTGCGAAAATCTTGGTGGCGATCGCGAACGCATTTTAGAAATCCCAAATTCCCAGAAGTTAGATTTGAGATTTCTGCAGGAAGAGAAATTTTCGCTGCTTAATGTTGTGGTATTACTGCGTCACAATAAGAACAAAGAATTAAATTTAAATAATTTGCCCAAATTAGGAATACCAGATGATTGCTTTGCATGTTTTAGCGATCGCCCTGGTTTGATTACAAAGCGAGAAGTGAGGGTTTTAATTTTAGGAGAACTTGCATTACATCCAAGACAAGTTGTCTGGGATATTGGTGCAGGTACAGGTTCTGTGTCCATTGAAGTTGCTCGTCTGTTTCCAAGTTCCCAGGTTTATGCAATCGAAAAAACTGCTGCTGGTATTAGCTTAATTCACAAAAATTGCGATCGCTTCCAAGTTGAGAATATTACTGCGGTTGCCGGTAAAGCACCAAATATTTTGTTAGACTTACCCAAATGTGATCGAGTTTTTGTCGGTGGTAGTGGGGGTAGTTTAGGTGAAATTCTTAACGTCTGCGCTCAAAATTTAAATCCTGATGGTGTAGTAGTTTTAGCTTTAGCAACTTTGGAGCATCTCAACACCGCTTTGTCTTGGTTTAAATCTCATAATTGGGAGTTCAAGTTGTTACAGGTTCAGTTATCACGCTCCGTACCTGTAAGAGAATTGACTCGCTTTGCACCACTAAACCCCGTGACAATTGTAACTGCAAAGTTTCCGAAGATTCTCACTACAGAACATTGAGAAATTCATTAAATAAGCTTATTTGTAAATATCCTCTTATACTTAGTCTGGGTTAATTACCCCTTTTAGAATGAGAGAGGGAAGTATGGGAGGTGTGGGAAGTTTGGGGGAAATCCCAAAAAATATAAAGCAGTTTTAAAAATCAGATTTGGTATTAGAGAAAAATTAATCTTGGTATTAAAAAAAATTAAATAAATACAAAATTCCTCCACTTAGCAGCAAGCAAGCAATACCCGTTGCACCTGCCAAAGGTTTATTATATTTACCCGTCACATACTCAGAAACATTACCCGTATAATCAATCACTCCTAATGTGTCTATGGTTGCTATCATCCATACCCACCCTGAGTGGAGACCCCAAGCCAGTCCTAAATTTCCACCATCCACAAATCTAGCCAGTACCAATATCATTCCCATTATCCATAGACCGGGTAGTTGCGGTAGTGTTTCTTCTCGTTCCCAAACTAAATGAAGAAGGGCAAAAATTAAACTAGATACTGTCACAGCGACCCATAGTCGATAATCAATTTGTAATTCTGTGAGTAAAAAACCTCGAAACACTAATTCTTCCACACCACCGATAAATAAAGCTACTAGCAAAATTGATAGTAGTGTGATGAGTAGTTGTTGAATTTTTAATTGTCGAATTTTTGAATAATTTAAAGCGCACCAACACCATGATAATTGGCAAGCAAACATTATCAATATACCTACAACTCCTAAAACAAAACCTAGCCCTAAATAAATAAAAGTAGAAAATTTATTTAACAAACCATAATCAGATATAGATGTATTAGTAAAACTGCTAATCAAGCACACAATACAAGGGGCTAAAAGGTAAAGAGGAATTAATAAAGGTAATTTTTGTTCTGGTTTTAGGGGTTGATTTGGTCGCCAATTTATTGCAATTGCTGATAATAACCCAATTGGTAACCAACTAATTATCCAAACAGCAAAAAAAGCCATCACCACAACTAGTACTGGCACATGTTCAATGAGTAGTACTAATTTATTGGCAGACAGCTCTAGTTTTGATAGAAATTCCGGAAGAAAAAACACAGTAAGTATCTTGCAAACAAATAAATCTAGCAAGGTAAAAGATTTACTTTTCAGAACGATAGATCAATTTTGACTTACAGTAATTTTATTATTGTTATTACTGAAACAACTATTGACTATTGTCTAATTTTCAATATCTTCTAAATAAAGTTCCCATACTATTACTTTGTTAGGCAAGATATCTCATTGATTTTTTTATAGGAACAATAAAATATTTTCAATCATCAATTTCTATCTGTAAGGGGAAAGTTCTATATTATCCATGCATAATTTAGATTTTACTTATCCCCTAACCAGAGAAAAAGTTAATTTTATTTATTATTCCTCCTCTTCTTCCTCTTCTTCTTCTTCGTATTCTTCATCTTCTTCATCTATTTCAGCATCTTCATCAAGCTGGGTTTCTTTTTTATCACTATCTATTTGAATTAAGTGAATATGCTTGTATCCTAACTTGATTTCAAATTCATCTCCGGGTTGTAATCCCATTGCTTTGGTATATGTTGCACCAATAACAATTTGACCATTTTGATGAACACTAACTCTATAAGTTGGTTCTCGACCACGACCATCTTTCGGCGATTCAGGACTTAGAGGAATTCCTCTCGCCGATAATAATGCGTCATAAAAATCAGTGAGATTTACACGGACCTGGTTACTTTTAGTAACAGTGTAATAACCACACTGCTTTGCTCTTTCTCGGCGTGGTAAATTAGAAAGTTCTTTGACCTTAGCTAGCAGTGCTTTTCCTGTTAATGGTGCGGTTGCAGTTTCACTCATTACGATGAAAATATCCTTACTCTCTCCAAACTGATAAGTGATGTCATTACGTGTCGGAATTTTCGACTTTAAGACATCTGCTTCATAGCTACTATTTCTCAACTGGACAAGGGATTAAATCCTGCTTGACCAAAATTTTATAACCATTCTCATGACTGTATATACCAAAATTTAATTATTGGCTTCTACAGACATTAATTTTGGTAATTTTACGGTAATTTCAAGCAATACGATCTTTAGAAAAGAAGTGATTTCTTTTCTGGCACAAATCAAGTTGTATAACTTGAAGCCCCTTTCCAAATTGTGTCAGCTCTATTTAAATAAGCCTTTACCTGAAGTAATTCCAGGTATCTCAGATATAATGTTTGTCCCTATAAATTATGAGTTGTAGGGCTGACCTACTCTAACTCCTTACCTTAAAACACCGTGGAATTTTCCTCGGCTTTTGAGGACACACATTATTTTTATTTTGCTAGTCGAGATGAGATTTTTTACATCTCTATTTACAAAGAAACAATAGGGTTGTATTTACTCTAATACAGCGTTTTATGCTGATGACTGTTTCTTCTCAATTTTATTTTTAATACTAGCATGAACTAATAATAGCAAAAATATTGTTTAATTTTTAATTAAAGTGAGGAATGTACTTCAATTTAATTTTCTGGATTTAGCATGATTATTACCAAAGGGGTTTTAAAAAAATTAATCTGATGAAAGAGGCTAAATCTTCACAGATTGAGTAACATTCTAGAATCAAACTTGATAATTGTAGAGATTTAAAAAGCTATAAGACTATTACACCGCTTTATTGCTATCTTAAGATATTCATTCGTGCTACTTTAACAATTCTATATAAACTTCTTGTATTGCTTTAAAATACTTGAGATATTTCCAGGTATTGGATGAATGGTATTGACATCAACATAAAGTTAATAGAGAATTGAGGATTTAATGAAGCAGATATTCTAATTAGGTAAAGATTTAGGGATAAATGTAAGCAAATTGAGATGAATGACAAAAATCAAGATTCCTTGTTTTACTCAACTTTTCCTGGGTCTGTTTAAAAAAACTAAATATAAATTTGCTAAATTATCTTGTTTTACTGAAGCGCTACACTTCAGCCTAAAAAGCTGAGAAAAATTAAGTATTTAAAAAATTGGATAATAATTTATCTCAAGGATAAATTCCGTACCTCTTTTATTGGGGAGTATATTATGTGTAGAGGTTGACATAATTTTGTCAAATAAGGCAAGTGCAAAATCTACAATTAGAATTTTTATGGCTATACCTAAACGATCATCAATGATTCTTTAATTATCTATCTATTAAATTTATTCCCTTATTCTTGAGAATAAACTGGATTATGCTTCCTTTTTTGGCAGCAACTAGCTTGCTTAAAAGGAATTATTTTCTGGGTATGTGTGAATATTCAAAAATAATGGTTCGTAAAATGTTAGTTATTTTTAAGATAATTCGGCAACAACAAAATTCTAGTCCAGTAGTGCAAAATTACCGTTTAGAAGCGGAACCAGGTAATACCATTTTAGATTGTCTCAATCGGATTAAATGGGAACAAGATGGAACTTTAGCATTTCGGAAAAATTGTCGCAATACTATTTGTGGTAGTTGTGCAATGCGGATTAATGGGCGTTCAACTCTAGCCTGTAAGCAAAACTTGAGAGATGAAATTGCTGTGTTTAAAAGGGAAAATTCCGCTTCTGATAAAGCTGATACAATTCCTGAAATAACTGTTGCACCTTTGGGGAATCTTCCTGTCATCAAAGACCTAATAGTTGACATGAATAATTTTTGGGATAACTTAGACAAAGTTAATCCTTATGTAAGTACTGCAGCCCGAAAAGTACCACAAAGAGAATTTTTACAAACACCTCAAGAGCGGTCGCAACTAGATAATACTGGTAACTGTATTATGTGCGGTGCTTGTTATTCAGAATGCAATGCAGTGGAAGTCAACCCCAGTTTTGTTGGTCCTCATGCTCTTGCAAAAGCTCAGCGCATGATTGCAGACTCCCGGGATGCTGATACTGAAAGTCGTTTAGATAAGTATAATGAATCTACTGCTGGGGTATGGGGTTGTACTCGTTGCTATTATTGCAACAGTGTATGTCCAATGGATGTTGCGCCATTAGATCGAATTAGCGAGATCAAACAAGAAATTCTCAAGCGTAAGTCAGCTAGCGACAGTCGTTCTATTCGCCACCGTAAGGTTTTGGTAGATTTAGTTAAAGCAGGTGGTTGGATTGATGAAAGACAATTTGGTCTGCAAGTTGTGGGGAATTATTTAAAAGACCTCAAAGGTTTACTTGGTATTGCACCTCTGGGTTTGCGAATGATTTCTCGTGGTAAATTTCCATTATCTTTTGAGCCTTCTGAAGGTACTCAGGAGGTACGTTCTCTGATTGAAGCGGTACAAAATTCAGAAAGTAAAAATTAGTTTTTGGTAATGGGTAATGGGTAATTGGTAATTGGTAATTGGTAATTGGTAATTTCTTGTAGCTAAAGTCCCACAGAATAATACCTATAGTTGTGCCATCTGCAGATCCGGTATGCTTGCACTAAACCCAGAGCAAATCCCCAATACCCTAATACCCAATACCCAATCTCCTTTTTACGGGATATTTAATCGGTTACCAAAACGACGATCGTAGACTACGATATCCCATTGCCCATTTATACTGCTCTCGAAAGCAATGATGTTACCATCTCCACTAATTGTAGGGTTGCGGATTTCTGCTTGTACTTCCGCTGCTAAATTGCGTGTTTGGTTGGTTTCGCGATCGTACAAAAAAACAGCCGAACGCCCATTTCTAGAAGCTGCAAACACGATATAACGACCATCACTAGAAACAGATGGGTCAGAAGCGATCGCATCAAAGGAATTTAAGCCAGGTAATTCGACTAAGTTGCGACCTAATGTATCGAACATATAAATATCTTGGCTACCCCGGCGATCGCTACTAAAAACAATATATCTCCCAGAAATTTGTGGGTTTAATTCTGAGGCTGTACTGTTGAGAGAACGACCTCCCGGATCGAATGAGTAATTTAATAGTCTGGGATAACCAAAACCAAAACAACCACTCAATAAACTGGAAGTAATTAATGTAGGAATAAGAATTTTAATATTCTGAACATTAAATGTTCTAAGCATTAGATTATTTGAACATTACAAATTGGATATAAGAAAAAGTATTGAAGATATATCCTGCTCACTTATCCTAAACCAAAAGAGTTTGGGTATTAATTTTGTTCGTTATTCATTACTGTGCGCTGTGTACACTTACGTGTCCCGCTCGACCGCGCCGCGAGCGGCGAATGCTAACGCTCTCCGCAATACCTAGAGCTTTTATGGCGGGCAATCCGTTCGGAACGTAGCGCAATGATAAGTAACATTACTCATTACTGTGCGCAATACCTACGGTACGCTTACGCTAGCTACGCGCCCCGCTTGCGCTAACATTACTCATTACTTATTACTCATTACTTATTACTTATTACTTATTACTTATTACTTATTACTCATTTATTCAGTAGGTGCAGTTGCAGGGGTACCATCAGGAATATCTAATTCTATATTTGGTCCCCTGTCTAACACTTCAATATCCCACTGACCACGACTAGAAGTTTCAAAAGCAACATAGCGTCCATCAGGACTAATACTAGGGTTTCTTACCCAACCAGGATAAAAAGAAGTCAAAATTTGTGATTGTTTTGTCGCACGATCATAAAGTGATACGACAGGTCTACCCCGGTCTGCTGTCATGTAAACAATATAACGCGCACTATAACTCAAACTGGGAGCTTCAACTATTATTCGCGCTCGATTTAAATTTGGCGTACGAACAAACTGCTGCTGTTGAATGTCAAACAGCAGCAGTTGATGATTACCATTACGATTAGAAATAAATCCCAAAAAACGACCGTTACCGCTCACAGTAGGTTGCTCTTCGGTATAACGACTGTTGAGGGAAGAAGATCCAATAGGAAGATCTGTATAACTACAAGCACTTAATACAACTACTAAACTGCAACTAAGGCTCCAATTACTTAATCTTTGGAGCCAAATCCTGGATATTACTTTACTCACACTGACTTTTCTTTGTTGCTTCTGTTCATTGCTTCTATATGATGCAACTTCACTTGTAATTACTTATTTAAATATCATCGAAGTTAATAGGACGATCCGATTCTGAGTCCGGGCGATCAATGGGTTTGAAATCTACATAAGGGGTAGAAATCGCTTCATCATCTCCTGGAGTTGGTCGGGAATCTTGGGAATTTGTATTACTTGTTGGTCTTCTCCTCTTTCTTCTTCTAGGAGTTACTTCTTCTGAGGAAAACTCCGAACGAGGTGCTTCATCTTTGATTTTACGTTTTGGCGGTCTAGCTTCCCTGGGGGAACTATCCTTATCCCAGTCATCATCAAATCGTTCTACTTGTTTAGGTTTTTCCCAATCATCTTCTTGATACCTTGAAGTAGGTCGACTATCGTATCCTCCAGAATTTCGACGACGGGATCTGTCATCTCGCCCTTCTCGCGTACTTCTACTACTACGACGTGATGGACGACGAGGAGGAGCTTCATCATCATAGTAATCGGGACGAGTTAGACGACTATCCCTGGTTCCAGGTATACGACCGCGTACTGGGCGTTCATCATCATAGTCATCTTCATAATATGGTAGTGGTTCCAACTCGGCTTCCACTCGCGCAGCTCTAGATCTCCTTGGACTACTGGGTTCGTATTGATAGCGATTGCTTATTTCTCGCTCATCATCAACAATTGGGGTGTTACGCTTTGCTTGTTGGGTAGCAATGCCCCGTAAGCGAATACTCTCATAGGCAAAATATAAAGTTGTACCAATCAATAACAACTGACCAAATTGCAAAATTGGGTCTAATCGCCAACCTTGGAATATTAAAATAAAACCACAGAGCAAACCAACAGCAGCAAAAAATATATCTTGATCTCGGGATAATTCCGGTTTTACAGTACGAAGGAAATATAATCCTGCCCCAGCTACAGCTAGAAAAATTCCTAAAATACTGGCTGGGTTAGTTCCGAAATTAACCTGTGCCAGAACATTGGCTGAATTCAGCCCCAAAATTAACATTGTTGTTTTCCTAATATCAAATCTATGTTAACTACTTAAAATTAAAATCTCCACTATAGCCAAAAACACAAAACAAACACATAAAATATTACAAAAAAATATTAAAGCTCCAAAGCATCAGATGTTGCTTTGAAGCATCTGTGTTTATGTTAAAGATTTTTTCTGTATTTCAGCCAAGTATAGCTTGTATGGCACTAACAGATAAATTACATGGAACTACAAATCAGTTCGGGATTGAAAGATTATCGGTCACACAGAGTCAAATAATACTTTCTAAAGTGGCTTAATTACGCTGAATTTTATCTTTCTGACTGATGAAAATTAAAGCTACTGTAATTGGAATAACAACAATTACTGAACCCCAAAGTAAGCTCCAAAGGAAATTTGCTAAAGAAGGTGTCATGGATATAAACCTTTTTTGTTACAGTCTTCTAAATTATGTTAACAAAATCAAGGTTATTTCCCCTATTCAGTCCTAAGTCCGATCATTTTGTTGCTGACTTACTTGATTACCCCAATTCCCAATCAATCTCCAATCCCCAATCTCCATTCCCCATTCCCCAATATCGGTTTACAATCAAAAAGAGCTATATTTACAAAGCTTTATTTTTTGTAACGGCTTTCAAGCGACTTTACTTCAAGCTATGAATGGTATAGATATCACAACTTGGATTCTCGGTACCTTTTTGGGAGTGATGATGCTTCTGTTCATCTTCCGCATAATCATGAGTTGGTCTCCCGAACTAAAATTGAATCGTTTTCCCTTTTATTTAGTCGCTTTACCTACAGAACCTTTTCTAGTGATATTGCGGAAATTGGTACCACCTATAGGTGGAGTAGATATCACCCCAATTATTTGGTTTGGAATTTTTAGTTTTTTACGGGAAATTTTATTGGGTCAGCAAGGTCTACTCACCATGCTCTCTCGAGTACAATAATTCCCAAATATCTTGTAATTCAGGTATAACAGTAGGCACATAAGTTAGGGAATCATATTTCAGTTCACAGGGAATAGAGAACAGAAAACAGGGAAAGGGAAATAGGAAAATTTCCTAACTAAAACATGTAGTTATATATATTGTAATTTACATATGTTTTAACCCTTTAGAATTAGCCAATTTTAAACACTCGAAAATTTTGATGACTTGGAATTAGTCATCTAATCCCGAGTGTTTGATTTTTTGTGATTTTGTGCTTTATTGCAACAGATTTGTAGAACCGGACATTTTTTGTTTTCTGCTCCCTTCAAGAACATTAAGATGTCCTAAATGATATGCTCAATGTCCTAAATTAATTTGAGAAATTTAGCCAGAGCTTGGATCAACTCATTTCTTGCACGAAGTTAGTGTAAACATTACCTTGCAAAAACTGGGGAGTTTCCATAATTTTTTGATGAAAAGCAATTGTGGTTGGTAGTCCCGTAATTGCACATTCTCTTAATGCCCGTTTCATACGATTAATACTAGTATTTCGGTCTGGTCCCCAGACAATCAATTTACCAATTAAAGAATCGTAATAAGGGGGAATTTGGTAATCAGTATAAACGTGGGAATCAACCCTTACTCCTGGTCCACCGGGAGGAAGATAACCACTTATTTTTCCAGGTGCTGGACGGAATTGGCGATCCGGATCTTCTGCATTAATCCGACATTCAATAGCATGACCTTTCAAAACAACTTGGTCTTGGGTTAATTGTAGCTTTTCTCCTTGAGCAATCCGAATTTGTTCTACCACTAAGTCGACCCCGGTAATCATTTCTGTCACGGGATGTTCCACTTGAATTCTCGTGTTCATCTCCATGAAGTAAAAACTACCAGAAGCATCGAGTAAAAACTCAATAGTACCCGCACCACTGTAATTGATAAATTGGGTAGCCCTCACGGCTGCTTGTCCCATTTTTTCCCGCAATTCTGGGTCAAGAGCTACTGACGGCGCTTCTTCTAATAGCTTTTGATTGCGACGTTGAATTGAACAATCCCGTTCGCCCAAATGAATTACATTACCGTAGTTATCGGCTAATACTTGAAATTCTATATGACGCGGGCGCTCGATAAATTTTTCTATGTATACTCCACCATTACCAAAGGCGGCTTCAGCTTCACCTTTAGCAGCTTGAAAAGAAACTACAAATTCATCTTCTGAGCGTACCAGACGCATACCGCGTCCGCCACCACCTGCGGTAGCTTTAATCATTACTGGATAACCAATTTCTTTGGCGATCGCCAAACCTTCGGTGTCCGTTCCTACTAATCCACCGCTACCAGGTACGGTAGGAACTCCAGCTTTTTGCATCGTTTCCTTTGCAGTAGACTTATCACCCATGAGGCGAATAGCTTCTGCGGACGGACCAATAAATGCAATATGATGATCTGCACAAATTTCCGCGAATCTAGCATTTTCTGATAAAAAACCATATCCGGGATGAATCGCACTCGCGTTACGGGTTAACGCTGCAGCAATAATGTTAGGGATATTTAAATAACTTTTACTACTTGCAGGTTCGCCAATACAAACTGTTTCGTCAGCAAGCTGGACGTGGAGAGCATTGCGGTCAACACTGGAGTGGACAGCAACAGTAGCAATTCCCATTTCTTCACAAGCCCGGAGAACGCGAAGCGCAATTTCTCCCCGATTAGCAATTAATATTTTGTCAAACTTCATCTTCTAGCTTCTACATTAGTCCAGATTTACTGAAATTCTCTTCTCTATTATGAGCGGGAGAATACCAAGCAAGCTCCCCGGTATTTACAGGAGTTGGCTTCGGGCTTGGGGTGAGTCTTCACCAGATAAGTATGCAAGTTGTGGTTGCGATGGTCGGCGGTTAGTTTCTCATCTCTGAGACTCGACAGCACCGTGAATTATACGGTGTTCGCACCCCTTGTCAATATCACTTGTGAAACTGCAATTTTTCTGTTATTCAGATATCCCTAAGCGAAAATTCTCCAAACTTTTTGCTTATTTTTTTAATTTACTCAGATATTAGATTACTATATTTGCTTTTATGTGCTATATTCTATATCTAGCAAACAAGAGCGGATGTGGCGGAATTGGTATACGCGCACGTTTGAGGGGCGTGTGGCTTTGCCTTGCGAGTTCGAGTCTCGCCATCCGCATTTTTAACTTTTACTTGAGTGTTTTATTCAGGGAATCAAAATAGCTGTATCAACGGAGTAAAAGATTTTTCCTCCAAAGCTTTCCCAGGATAGCTCCCTGAAAATTAAATTTTAAATTTTAGATAAGTTTTGGGGTAGACCCTAAAATAAATATCCTCAGGTAAATGTGGACAGATTTAGTAGATACGAGTCTCTGCTGATGGCTTTACATTGCAGCATCTCCATAAGTATAAGTCTTGAAAGATATACATTAATCGCCGATCCCCAACCCCTGATCGCTTTTTTTGTGCTTTCATATAAGTAAGTAAATTTTTGTTAAGAAAAGAGCTTTGACTGTAACCTACAAATATTCAAATAACTTAACATTACCTACGAGTTGGCATCGTCTCAGTCCGATTTGGGAAGGGGGAGAGGAGGTAATACAGCAGGGTTTACCTCACACTCAGTTAGCTCCTGCTTGGCAATTATTACTTTTAGGTGATGGTTCTCCAACCAGACATTTAAAGTTATTGACGGGAGAACCAACGGAAGTAGATGTCATTGATATGTCGCCCATCGGCATGAATTTGGATGCTGCTCCTGAATTAATCCAAAGAATACCTGGTCCTAGATTGCGACGTCAGGTGTGGTTGCGTACGGCTTCTGGTCAGCGATTAGCTTATGCAACATCTTGGTGGGAAGCATCTCATGTGGATGAGTATTTACAAAACAGGTCTTTGCCAATTTGGGCAAGTTTAGCGCGCTTGCGTACTGAATTATATCGAGACGTACAGGGAATTTATTATGGAGATTCAGCCCCATTAGAAATTGGATTTGACTGTAGTGGACCGTTTTGGGGTCGTCACTATTTGTTTTGGCATCACGGACAACCATTGACGTTAATTTATGAAGTTTTTTCACCTTACCTGAGTAAATACTTGGGTGAAACGCAGGTAAATTCACTCTAGGAACAAAATATAGTTTTTGAGTAATTAGAACAAAAATTAGAACTTAAAACTTGAAACTTAGGAACTAGAACCAAAATTAGAATTTTGCTATAACGTCCCTTTTAAGGTGCAAATTTTGTGTGGTGGCAAAAAGATATAAGCTGTGGAAAGATACATAAGCAGAATAGTTACATGAATCTCTGTTCCTTATTTACAGTTGACTTTTGAGTAATCAATGCGATCGCTACACTCACTCGTGTATTAAAAATATTGCGAAAAAAAGTCAGTTGATTGTCAAAAGTATTATCATTTTTGAGGAATAAAAATAATGTAATTAGTGACCCTAGAGTTTACGGAAAGGTTTTGGTTAACTTTACCGATAGGGAAAGTAATTATTATTTCGCGATGATGAGGTGTTGGTTTCGATGGCACTGCCTGTAATCCCTGTTGCAAAGAATAAAAAAAAGAAACCATCCTTACCCTTGACCTTAGGGACTGCGGGGTTATTGATTGGTGGAGGAATTGCTGGATATTGGTTTTTGACTCAAGGAAAACCATTGGGTAGAGATTTACCAGTAGGTGTAAGTATTATTCCTCGAGATGCGGTAATGACTGTATCTTTAAGTACTGATGAAAGACAGTGGAATAAACTACGCGAGTTTGGTACTAAGCAAACCCAAAAAGAACTGGATAAAAATTTAGTACAGTTACGTGATCGCTTCTTAAGTAGTAATGGATATGATTATCAAAAAGATATTAATCCTTGGATTGGTAATGAATTAACAATTGCTGTCTTGGCTCCTAAAGGCAGTAAAAAAGCACCTAAGCCAGTAGCAGAAACCTCCAAAACCACAGTAAATGGACAATCATTACTCTTAGTTCTCCCCATTAAAAACCAACTGAAAGCCCAGGAAATTTTGGCACAACCCAAAACTCCAGGGAAAGGAAAATGGAATCAGAGGACATATCAAGGAATTGAAATTAAAGAAAAAACTGGGAATGATGGCGAAAAATTTGCAGCAGCAGCAATTGATCAACGTTTCCTGGTAATTGCAGATCATCCAAAAGCAATGGAAAGAGCTATTGATGCTTATACAGAAAATAATTCTTTAGAAAAAACCGCAGGTTTTACCCAAAACTTCCCCAAAATATCTACTTATAATCCTTTTGCGCGATTTTATATTAATGTTCCATTGTCTGCCAAAATTGCAGCAAGTTCTCCCAAACGTCAATTACCAGCACAAGTTTTAACTCAATTAAAAAATAATCAAGGTTTAGCAGGAAGCATTACTTTAGAATCGGAAGGAATTAACTTCAAAGGAGTTTCTTGGCTCAATCCAAACGGTCGTCGTGAGTTAAAAGGAAAGAATAATGCAGGGAAAATGGAAAAGCGTTTACCTGCAGATACTATCTTGATGGTTTCAGGGGGAAATTTACAGCGTTCTTGGTTCAATTATGTTTCAACCTCTAAAGCAAATCCGTTTTCGCCCGTAAAACCTGAAGAATTAAAAAAAGGTTTTAAATCATTAACAAAACTAGATTTAGAACGAGATGTACTCAGTTGGATGAAAGGTGAATTCTCACTATCAGTAATTCCAACTCAGACCAAAGAAGATACTTTGAATCAAGATTTTCGAGCAGCTTTTGTATTTATGGTTCAAGCAAGCGATCGCTCCAAAGCTGAAGCAGCTTTTAAAAAGCTTGATGCAACAGTTAATAGTGAATTGCAGTTTAAAGTCAAAGCAGGAAAAGTAAGGAATCAACCAGTTGTAAACTGGCTTGGACCCGCAGGTACAGCAGTTGCTACCCACGGTTGGTTAAATGGAGATACTGCTTTTTTGTCTTTGGGTGCACCCCTAACCGAAAAATTTATTCCTAAACCATCTAGTTCTCTTACTAGTAAACCTTCATGGAGAAAAGCTGTTCCTTCCCAACTAAATCCTCATAATGGAAAATTTTATTTAGATCTAGAACAAGCAGCAAAGAACTTCCCCGTAGGGAGTTTATTACCCAATCAAAGTGTTTGGTTAGAAGCTATTCGTTCTCTTGGGGTAACAACTGCACTCAGCGATAGCCATAGTACGCGCTACGATATTTTTATATCAATTAAAAAAGGTGATAAACCAGCACCTTTACCTGCTCCGACTACAAATCCAGAAACTTCTGAAAGTTTAAAAGATTCTAAAAAATAAATTGAAATTTAGGAGTCAGGAGTCAGGAGTTAGAAGTTAGAAGTCAGAAGTCAGGAGTCGTAGAGACGTAGCAGAGGCTACGCCGACGCCAAAGGCTCTGCTACGTCTCTACAGGAGTCAGGAGTTACCAATTACAAACTACCAATTACCAATTCAATTACCAATTACCAAATATAATTCCAATCAAATTAGTTAGAACACCACAAGAACAGATAGGATCGTTTCAGTCATATAAATATTTTAGGAATCCACCGGAGAAAGAACACTCAATGAACTTAGTTGTATTACAAAATTGGCTTGATAATGCTTCTTTTGCTGTTCTGTTTGTGACAATGCTGATTTATTGGAGTGGTGCAGCATTCCCCAAAGTGCCATATTTAGCTGCATTAGGAACTTCAGGAATGGCGATCGCAAACTTGTGTATTGCGACTTTACTAGGAGCAAGGTGGCTGGAAGCAGGCTATTTCCCACTCAGTAATTTATATGAATCTTTGTTTTTTTTGACTTGGGGTATTACAACTATTCATTTAATTGCTGAAAATATAAGTCGCAGTCGCTTGGTAGGGGTGGTTACTGCACCAGTAACAATGGCTATTACTGCTTTTGCTGCTTTAACCTTACCTTCAGGAATGCAAGTCGCAGAACCCTTAGTACCAGCATTGAAATCAAATTGGTTGATGATGCACGTCAGCATTATGATGCTGAGTTATTCAGCTTTAATGGTTGGTTCTTTGTTGGCGATCGCTTTTTTGGTTCTAACTAGGGGTCAAAATATTCAACTCCAAGGTAGTTCTTTTGGTTCTGGGGGTTATCGCCAAAATAACTATCGTTTGCATAAAGCAGGAGAATTAGTTTCCCAAATAGAAACAGATGTAGCAGAAAATAATGGTGTGATTCGTTCGGGTGGTGAAGCGAATGGAAGAACAGCTGTTTTGGAAGCACCAGTAGTCGCAACTCCAATCCAAGAAACCGAAACACTTTCACCTCAACGTCTAAGTCTTGCTGAAACCATTGATAATACCAGCTATCGCATTATTGGATTAGGCTTCCCACTATTGACGATTGGTATCATTGCTGGAGCCGTATGGGCTAATGAAGCTTGGGGTTCTTACTGGAGTTGGGATCCGAAAGAAACATGGGCTTTAATTACTTGGTTGGTATTTGCGGCTTATCTCCATGCTCGCATTACTCGGGGTTGGCAAGGAAGACGTCCGGCGATTCTTGCTGCAACTGGTTTTGTAGTTGTTTGGATTTGCTACCTCGGTGTCAATCTTCTAGGTAAGGGCTTACATTCCTACGGTTGGTTTTTCTAATATTTTTTGACAATTATATCTATTAGCAGTTAAAACAGTGAATTGTTTCACATTTACTGCTAATAGATATAAATGCGAGAAATATCAATGGATAATAAATTTGAGCCGCTGTCACAAGAAGATGTTGTATCTATTGAACCAAGAATAAATATCTTGGTGTCGCATCAAACTTTTAAAGTTGATGAATGTATAAGGAATTTACAACGCAAAATAAGCTTAACTGATGAACAGAGAGATAAATGGTTTCTGGGGGAAGGAGAGGTTGCTGAAGTTCTTCGACCAGGTAGTTCGGGATGGCAAAAAGGTCGAATTAGGATTAGTTTAGAATTTTGCCCAGAAGAACCAAAATCACTATCGCCACTTGATGGGATAGAACAACAGATGGATGAATTTAATCCCTAATCCTTTATAATTCCAATTGAATAGATTTAGACTTAATTTACAAACAAACTTCCCAACATTACTTTTGACTACAAACAAATACTCGCGACATCAATTTTTAGTTCAATATTGTGATCGCTATAACTACTGAAATATTCTTATTTTCCATTTTCTGTTATTTATTTTGTGAGTAACTCCTTCTAAGCAAATAATTTAAGAACTCTTCTAATTTATATATTCAATAATATACTTTTATTTATACATAGAAAATTAAACATACGTGTTTATACTTAAAAAATCTTATCTTCCTTAATTTCAGGTGTAAAACTAAGTTCTTAGATAGTCGTAAACTTGCCAATTATCGATTTCTTTATCCTCAAGGGCTAGTTTTGCAAGATTAATTTCATCTTGAGTTGCATAAATAGTTAACAAGCCGTCTCCCTTCAACAGACTTTCAATGTAAAACTGAATGCAGCTTTGTGGAATACTTAAATCATCTAAAATTACTGCCAAACCATCTTTTTCCCTGGGTTCTAATAGGTATACCTGATTCATTGGAAAACCTATGTCTTTTAGCTTCTTAGCTAAAATCCTGATTTTTTGTAGACTTTCAAGTACGGCGATCGTACATTTTTTTTGATATGTAAACATGATGTCAATTATTGAATAAAAGTTACTTATTATACTCTCAGGAAGTGACTTATACAACAAATCGATTATTTAAAACCCTTTTCACATCAAGATACAGTGTTGGAATAATTGATTACGGGAAAAATAAACGGTTTTAAGTCACATGCTCCAAATTGTTTTCATAATTGAATTCAATATCTAAACTGAATTTTCCTGAAATAAAAAATATTTATTTATTAGAGTCCGAAAAAACTCCATCCGGGAGAGAATGAAGTTTTTGCAAACACCCATTAGAGCTTTTATACTTTATTCAATTTTCAGTATTTAATTTTCAGTGATATTTGTTTTGGAAATATTGTTTGGGAAAGATTAATTGTAGATGTGTAGATGCTTTTGCTTATAACCTGATAATATTTTGCAATTCCCATTTTACGATTCCCAGAGTTAAAAGCTATTCAAGTAGTGAGCCCAAAAAGTTTATCCTTAAACTCTTATGAGGTACCTTAAATTTTAAATCTTTAAATCTTTTGTCCGGTTTGAATCGAACGTACTTCTCCATTACGACGGACAACAATTTCATTGTTACTAACATCGACTAAAGTCCAACCGCTAGAACCAATACTTTCTCCCTTATGGATCCGACGAGTAATACCTTCGATTTTAAACAAAGCGGCTGATTTTTCTCCCAATTCCATTACTCCCAATAACTCATGGGAAGGTTTAGCGGCTGCAAATGCAACTTCTTGATGCTGAACTGATGCAGTATTTACTGATGGATTATTTTCTATAGGTGCTTTTGCATCCGTTAATTTTGGCGGTATTACCGGTTTAGGTTGAGGTGCTACTCCAACAGCAACTGGTCTATTCCCCATTCCTACAGGTTTCAACTCAGTTTTCATTAACGTTAGCGTTGCTGCTGGAACAGTATTTTTAGCAGCTTTCCCTGCATTAGATTTTGATGTTTTTGAGTAGCTCTTGTGAGCTACTTCTCTAACCGGTGGTAAATTTCCTGGAGAAGCACTAGCAACAGATGGGGGTTTATAACGCATTGGAGCTGGCGCTTGATATACAGGAATATAAATACGTTCTACAACTTTTGTAGATCGGCTGGGCATTGGCTGTAAATTATTAGCAGCACGAACTGGCGGTAAGCTACCAGTTGCAGCATTTGCACTCGCTATTGGGATTGAACTTTGAATTGCAGAGTTTTGAATGGTAGAGCCTTGAAAATTTCCAGTTACGCTAGCCATCATCCCGTTACTGGAAGATGTATCTTGAGGTTCTCCTTGTTCAATTGCTGCTAACGCTCCCAGCATATAATTAACAAGTTCGATTTGCGGATCTATTTTTTCTGTTAATGATTTTTCTGTTAGTGACTGTTCGATCTGAGCCAAGTGTAATTCTTCCGCAAATATCCGAGCAAAAATACGATCAACTAATCCAGAATAAATCAACCAAGTAAGTCCAGCAGTTGCTAAAGCAAGACTGACTGATACTGAGATTAACTTTTTCCACCTAGGACCAGATTTTGGCGATAGATTATTTTTCTCGTTACTAGTTTTCGCCTTATTGACTGTCGAATCACTAGGAGGGGATTTAACAACAGTCTTTGTTGCTGCTTGTTGGTGATGTAAATTTATTGGTTTGATTTGTCCCGGTATTTCGGGATTTACAATTGGGCGTGACTTAACTGGTGATTTTTGCTTGAATTGCGATCCTAACCTCTTACCTTCTAGGATATCTTCAACATCAGCGAAGATTTCATCCATTAAGCCATCGGCATAAACATCTATTGTCCAAGGTTCGTTACCAATCAATTCCTCGGATGCATCTGAAAGAATTGTATGAGTACTAGCTGATTTTAACATGGCTATTTTATATAGTAGCTTTTAAGAGTCAATATTCTCCTTTTCTATATAGAAATACGGAGCTGGCGTTAAACCTATTCTCTTAAGTTTAGGATCTAGATTAGACAGGCTTTACCGTTATAAATCCTCTAATCAAAGTATTTAGAGTGAAAAATAACGATTACAGATGACAATCAGTGGTAGCAATTTAGGTCACATGTGTCATTTATCATACCCACCTTCTAGATGTATTCCCTACTACTATAATCGAGCTTCATGAAAAGTTTTTTAAGATAATGCTGAAAACTCTTTCTGGGTGTTTGTTTTACGCAATTCTAAATAAATTAACAAAGCGTTGATATCAGCTGGATTAACACCACCAATGCGAGATGCTTGACCGATTGTCAGTGGTTGCACCTGATTCAGCTTTTCCCTTGCTTCTTTGGAAAGAGTTTCGATTGTTCCATAATCTAAATCAGTAGGTAATTGTCGATTCGCCTGACGAGAAATTTGTTCGATTTGATTTTTCTGTCTGGCTAGATAACCGGAATATTTAATATCAATTTCTGCTCCTTCTTTTTCTGCTTGCTCGAGCTTGGGATCCCCCAAACCATGATGTTCGAGATTGGCGTAATGAAATCCCGGACGTCTTAATAGATCTGCAAGAGTTATAGAACCTTTAATTGCTTGTTTGGTAGCTTCGACGATCGCTTTACCCACATCGTCGTGTTGTTTGATGCGAGTTGAATTTAAGCGTTCTTTTTCCGCTGCAATATTTGTTTGTTTTTGGCTGAATAATTGCCAACGTCTATCATCAATTAAGCCAATTTCTCGTCCCAAAGGTGTAAGGCGAGTATCAGCATTATCAGAACGTAGGAGCAAACGATATTCCGAACGACTGGTGAGCATTCGATAAGGTTCGCGCAGATCCTTCGTACACAGATCGTCTATTAAAGTACCGATATAACTTTGTTCTCGGGGAAAAACAATCATTTCTTGGGAGTTTACCCAACGAACAGCATTAATCCCAGCAACTAAACCTTGGGCTGCAGCTTCTTCATAACCAGTAGTACCGTTAATTTGTCCGGCGCAAAATAAGCCAGCAATTTTTTTCGTCATCAGGGTTGGGTAACACTGAGTTGCAGGCAAATAATCGTATTCTACGGCGTAAGCAGGACGAAGCATGACGCAGTTTTCTAAGCCGGGAAGACTGCGCAACATTTGGAGTTGAAGATTTTCTGGCAAACCAGTAGAAAATCCCTGAATATACAATTCGGGAATTTGTCTTCCTTCTGGTTCAATAAAAATTTGGTGACTATCTTTATCCGCGAAACGAACAATCTTATCTTCAATACTGGGACAGTAACGGGGACCTTTAGCTTCAACCCAACCACCGTAAACTGGGGAAAGATGGAGATTTTCCCGAATTAAGCGATGGGTTTCGGCTGTAGTACGAGTCATATAGCAAGGTAACTGTTCTTTTTCTTGCCAAACTTCGGGATCGAAACTAAACCAGCGAACATCTTCATCACCGGGTTGCAAAGACATTTTGCTGTAATCTACAGAACGTTTATCTACTCTCGCTGGAGTTCCCGTTTTTAGACGTCCTGTTTCAAAGCCCAAACGGTTGAGAGTTTCAGTTAAACCAATTGCAGCGAATTCTCCCGCACGTCCGGCTGTCATTGATTTATTCCCGACCCAGATTTTTCCTCCTAGGAAAGTACCGGTGGTCAGGATGACGGCTTTACACTCAAACGCCACGCCAAAGTAAGTTTGGACGCCAATTACTTGGTCATTGCTATCCAAAACTAAGTCTGTGACCATGCTTTCGCGGAGCATCAAATTTTCTTGATTCTCCACAATTTCTTTCATTACTGCAGCGTATTCCCGCTTATCAGTCTGAGCCCTTAAAGCCCAAACTGCGGGTCCCCTCGAAGAATTTAGAATCCGCTTTTGCAGATATGTTCTATCTGCCATTTTGCCAATTTCCCCACCCAAAGCATCTACCTCGTGGGTTAACTGAGATTTTGCTGGACCTCCCACCGCAGGGTTACAAGGTTGCCAAGCAATTTTATCCAAGTTGAGTGTCAACAGCAGGGTTCGACATCCTAAGCGTGCTGTAGCCAAAGCTGCTTCACAACCGGAGTGACCTGCACCGACAACAATGACATCAAAAGCGTCTTGGAATTCAACACAATTGTGCATGGTCATAATTCAATAATTTGGCAGGCTGAAGATTTATTTCTAAATCTTAACTTATACGGTAATTAGTAATAGGACATTTGTAATAGATAAATTTTGCCACTCTTACCTATAAGCATTTTGGAATCAAGAATATTAGAGAAAAATTTTACTGTCATTAAGGAATTTAAGGCATGGGTTTTTCTCATTCATCCTTATGGAATACCTGGTTTTAAAGTTTCATTTTTTACACTAAAATCAAGTAAGAAGCAGTTTGATATTTGTGACTTACACAACAATCGCTGCTGAGATGTAATTACAAAAAATAATTTGTAATGATTTGATTATTATTTTTATTCTCAGCATTAACCAAGATTTATGACTAAAAATTTAATATGAAATATTCGATATTTAAGCAGTTATTTAATCTTGAAAATTTAAGGTTCAGATTTGCAAAGTAAAGCTTTCTAGTTCAACCTTTCTAATTAAAGCTTTCTAATACAAACTTTACAATTCAATATTTAGTACTCAGGGTTTGACAATCAGGTTTAAAAAGCAAACATGAAAATACCAGTGTGGCAGACTACCATGTTACCAGTAATTACTCTCGTAGTTATTTGTTATTTTGCTTTGCATAATACAAGCTCGATCAAAGCAAATGATAATATTCAGATATTAGAAAATTGTTCAAATACAAATTTATCTACCCATAAATTACCTGGAAAATTACCCTGTAAGAATACTTCACAAAAAACAATAAAATCAATTACAACTACTTCTAGTTCCCTTTTAAGTTTTATTTACCAAAAGCGTTTTTTAACGATTGTTTCAGAAAACTTACAAACACTTCCCCAACCTGAAAGTTTAGAATATATTTTACTCAGATCCTATGGGGCGGCATATATCAATCGTCAACCAGGAATCAAACTTCCAGAAAAAATAATATTTGCGAACGAGAAAGAAACCAAAGAGTTTCAAGCAACATTAAATATGGGAAAAGTTAACGGTACGCACAATTGTTATTTACAAAAACCAGCAGCAGATGCACTAAATAGAGCCCGCACTCAAATCAAAATTCCCCTGATGTCCAGGTATGGTCAAATTAATTGCACTCGTAGTTTTAGTACAACCCTGCGATTATGGAGGAAGTACGCAAACGATCGCACACTTGAAAAAATACGACAAGGAAAAGAAACCAAAATTCTTGGTATTGTAGCACCACCAGGAAGCTCGCAACATCTGTGGGGACTAGCAGTAGATCTGAGGGTAACAAACCAAGCACAGCAAAAAATCCTCAATCAAAATGGTTGGTATCGTACAGTTAAAAACGATACTCCTCACTGGACTTATATTGGTCATTCACCAGAAGAATTAGCACTTTTAGGATTTAAAAATAAAGTTATTAGAGGCGTGAATTATTGGTTAACACCATTGTAATTACCTCGAACAATTACCTCAAACAGTATAAGTTTATCAATCAAGAAGTAACGAGTAATAAGTAGAACTAAATAGCATACTTATTACTCTTTTCTCCTAACTTAAAGACAAGTCTAAATATTTTTATCAATGAGAATTTATGATTATTTCACTAGCTCTGATTAACATCTGAAATTACCTTAATTTCTTTTACCTCTATCTCTAACAATTCTGGAGTCGGATCCACAGTATCTTATTTCTTTTTATCTTCTTCATCTAATTTTATGTTTGTGACCCCAGAAACTGTTATAGTTTTATCTAGTTCGTATTTAAGAAATTTTATTCTGGAATGTCTAAGATAATCTTATCATTACCATTATCTGTAAAGACATATTCAGCTTCTCCTTTTTGTTTGCTCAATTTTCTATAACGAAGCTTTAATTGCATATCATATTTTGGTGAAGCTAATACTTTGGAAACACTAGTAAGCTCTGTTTCTATCAGTGCAGATAGACTGAAGAAAAAGCTGCTAAAAGTTGATAGTTAAATTGCACTAATCATCACAAAAAAATCACATGCTTGAATTGAAAATTGAATATTACTCAAGGTTATTATAATTTGAATCGTAATTTTATATAATTTAAAAAATCAGTTAAATAATCAGATACACAGCATTATCATTAATTAATTAGATATATTTATATCTATCAGTTGTTTTGGAGCAAATATTTTATTCGAATTATAATTACAACTTGTATTATGTGCTATAAGTTACAATTTTTATTTTAGATATAAATAGAATAAATTAGCCCTGAGGAGTTGTTAAATTAACTAATTACTGACTAGACTTAGAATAAATCTATGTCTGGAGTGGTAGTAGTGGGTTTATTTGATGATTTAAGTCAATTTTTAGAAAACCGTTTAGAAGAATTCTTGCGTAATAACCCCCATTTGGAATTAGAAGCGCTGCTAGAACAGCTACGTAAGCAAGAAGAAGACACTTTAAAATTAATTGCAGACTTGCAATTACAAGAAAAGCGATCGCAAGATGATATTCTCGCAACCGCTCAAGAAATTCAAAAATGGCATACTCGAATTGCAAAAGCTAAAGCAGCAGGTAGAGTAGACTTGCTAGGTGCAGCACAACAAAGAGAAGCAGCATTGTTACGTCAAGGAAATCAGCTTTGGGGACACATGCAAGGTATTAAAGAACGTATAACCCAAGCAAAAGATCTACTGCGTAAAGTACAACAACGACGACAGGAAGTACAAACAAAAGCATCCCAAGCACAAGCTCAACGCTCTGCAACTCAATCACAGCAGCGTTTTGAAACTACTGGTTGGTGGAATTCAAGCAACAATAATTTTTCTGGATATGACGAACTCGAAGATAAATTCCGTAATTGGGAAATAGAAGATGAGTTAGAACAGATGAAGCGTAAGAAAGGAAAATAAGAGTTTTTATTGATCATTTCTCCATTAATCCCAATACCCAATACCCAATCCCCAATCTCTTATTCCCACCACAGAAAAGATTATTCATATAATTTTTATCTACTTTTACAGTGATTATGTTCGCAACCGATACATTATCTCAAACGGTTTTGCGTTTATTATTAAGTGCGTATTACCAAGTTTGAGTGTCCCTTCAATCGGTAAGCAAGTCCTTAAGAGCTTCGGACATGGGAACAAATATATTTTTAGATATTTTAAATAGCCTGCAACTTTTGTTTGTGGGATATACACCTGCTGCTGCATTTGGTATTGCGATCGGGATTTTGGTTGGTATTAACCGTCTGATTTATCAAATATGTAAGCGACTATTCCAAATTCCCCATAGTGTAACTCCCATCGCTTTTCTACCTTTAGCTCTAATTCTCCTCAGACAACCAGAACCCGCATCAATTGTTGTGGTATTCGTTGGTTCTTTGTGGACAATTATCGTTCAAACAGCAGCAGGCGTACAAGCTTTTCGCAATCGCGGTAATAATTTACAACTGGCGATCGAATATATATTTTATGCCTTAAGACAGGGTGTTTGGGTTGCTTGGTTTGCAGTAATCGCAACAGAAATGCTAACTGGTGGTAGTGGTGTAGGCTTTTTGTTATGGGATGCTTACAATAATGGCAATATTAACTATATTATTGAAGCGATCGCCTATATTGGTACCATCGGCTTTTTGCTAGACCAAATCTTGGAGCTAACAGCATTTCTCGTCTCAAAGCTTCTACCAAAACCCAAAGAAGTTGATGAATAAGAATAGATTAAACTTCTAGTGATTTCTTATAGTCAAGGCTTCATTTATTGCTGCAATTTATTTTTTAATTTACTGAGAACCTTCCAACTGGGAAGAAACAGCTTCATTTACGTTAGACTTTTCTCGCTCTAATGCTTCAAGCTGCAACTGTTCTGACGATCCTTCAAGTGCTGTATCGCTTGAATTACTCAAATACGGAGCAACTAATCTGTTGTAATTGGAAGCAACTGCTAAAAATGCTCCACCTAAAATATAAATCGGTAGTGGTAAAGATAATTCTTTCACCCAGTCAAAGAATTCTGCTAAAGCAAACAAGACAAAAAAGCAAGCAAGCCAAACCCTCATAAATCTAACTCCTCAGGTTCAAATCTCTTTACTTATAGCGTAAATAGGTTGCATATTAATTGATGCTTGCTATATCGACAATTACAAAATACTAATTTCATTGTGCCAGAAAGACTTTGAGTAAATCTAAATCACCCGTTATTCCTATTCCGGTAGAAGGTTCTTAATTGATTGATAAAGGGAAGGGTGGGAAGAGCAGGAGAGATTCTTGTAGGTAATCTTCTGTGGATAGAGATGGGAAAATCATTATTCAAAGAATAATTACAAATACTTATCAATTAATCAATATTTTCACAACCTTCTAAGGTTGATATGAATTCTGCTTACTAATTTGGGAAAAATGTAATTAGTAGAATCACCCATTCTTGTATGCATTTATTTTAAAGCAGAATGAGTTATCCCAACCCCAAGCATCCAACCTATACAAGTAATTCCTCCGAGGAGAAAGCTGTTTTTATCAAATTCGTCTCCTCATGGTCAAATGCTTTTGTGAGGATAACCCAAGTAAGCAACAATATGAGTTTGAGTCAAAAAATTAAATCTGTTTATATATTTATCATTGGTATTGCTGTCTTGGGAAGTACTACTAGTTTCGCAATTGGTGACTATTATTATTATCGTGCCAAACAACAAAAAATAAAAATTACTCAAGAACATCGTTTACTAAATAAATTAAGGCACACAGCTTTTGAAATCCAAAGTATTACAGGATTTTCTTCTTCTAGCCAAAAAACAGAGAATCTCCATAAAGCAAAAGTTGTCGCTATTAAGAGTCACACGAAAGTCACATCATTTTTAGAAAAATTCAATAATTCCCCAAGTTATTTTTCTATCCCAGAAGTTAAAGAATTACTAACTCAATATAGGGATACGATCAAAAAGTTATCTCAAAATTTAGATACTACATTAAATCAGATTGAGCCTTTAAAATCTAAACCTAATACACTTCCCCAAGTACAAAAAGAATTAGCTGATTTTTCAGCAAGCAAAACAAATAAAAAATTATTATATTTAGCGGATGAATTAGGATTAATAATTAACATAGCCGAGAAAAAAGAAGAGAAAGCAGCAGTTGAGTTAATAAAGGCTGAATTTTCAAGATTTATAATAATTTTGATCGGAATTTGCTTAACCATAATCACTACTTATCTATTAACATATTCCGCAGCAAAAATAATTATTTATCCCTTAAATAAAATCAAACTTTTTGTTAGAGAAATTGCAGAAAATTCGAATTTTACAGTGGAATTGTCTACTACAAGTCAGGATGAGTTCGGGGATATTACTTATTACCTCAATCAAATAGTTATTAAAATGAAAAATTTGGTTATAACTAATCAAGAAGCTGAAAAAGCATGCGATGTAGCCAATCAAGTAAAAAGAAGATTTATGGCAAATATCAGTCACGAACTTCTTACACCTCTAAATGGTATCCTAGGATACACTCAAGTTCTTCATAACTCTTCAAATATTACACAGAAAGAAGAAAGAGGGATTAAAGTAATTCATAAATGTGCCGAGCATTTACTAACATTAATTAATGATATTATAGAATTTTCTAAAATAGATTTAAATGCGATTGACCTGAAAATTTCAGATTTTAAATTACGATATTTCCTAGAAGAAATTATAGATATATATAGAATTCAGGCTCAACAAAAAGATATCCTATTTATATATGAGATACCAGATAATTTACCATCAGTAATAGCTACAGATAGGCAGAAATTACGGAGAGTAATTATTAATTTACTTGGTAATGCTCTGAAATTTACCGATCAAGGAAGTATCACATTTAAAGTCATAATTAGTCATCTTACAGATTCTGAAATAAAAATTAAATTTGTGGTTCGAGATACTGGAGTCGGAATTAATGAAGCTGATTTAGAAAAAATTTTTTTACCCTTTGAAAAAGTAGTAGATTCTAAAAATTATAAAGATGGTACCGGATTAGGATTATCAATCAGCCAAAAAATGATTGAGCTTATGGAAAGTTATATAGAAGTAGATAGTGAATTAGGTAAAGGTAGCAGTTTTATATTTGAAATTAAATGTCCTGTTGTTGAAAGTTATAAAGAAAAAAATATACATATTAAAAATAGAAAAATTATTGGCTATTCTGGAGAACAAAAAAAAATTCTTATTGTTGATGACCTTTGGGAACATCGTCTTTTAATTGTAAATATTTTAGAACCACTTGGATTCGATCTGATCGAAGCTAAAAATGGTAAAGAAGGATTAGAAAAAGCCAAGGAGTATCAGCCCGACCTAATCATTTCTGATATATACATGCCCATTTTAGATGGTTGGGAAATGCTTTGCTATGTGGATAGCCATCAAAACTTGAAAGATATACCATTTATCTTAACTTCTACAAGTATTTCAGATCAAAGTAAAGAGAAAATCAATTCCTTAGAAGTAAAGTATTTTCTGATTAAACCAATACAGGATGAAGAACTATATAGATTAATTGAAAGAGAGTTAGATATTAATTGGAAATATGCCGACTCAGATAACTTTTTAGAAATACATCCAAATCAAAAACAACAAGAATCAATCATTTTTCCCTCATCATCAGAACTAGTTATGCTTTTAGATTATGCAAAAAAAGGACAAATCAAAGGAATCATTGAGGAGTTAGAAAAAATAGCAGATATTAATAGTGAATATCAAGACTTTGTAAATCATCTTAACTCACTATTGAAAGACTTTAACATCAAAAATATCCGTAGTTTTCTGAAAGAAAATATTCAGGAATAGTATTTTAAGCGCTTCGAATAATTTTGGATATTATTTTAAATTTAGTATGATATTTGGAGAACATAGAATATATGGAATTTGAAACTGAAAATATCAATAATCCATCTCAAATTAAAAATGAGAATCACAATCATTTAAAGACTATATTAGTAATTGATGACAGTCCAACAAACTTAGAAGTTTTATACGAAACATTGAGTTATGCAGGCTATGAAGTACTTGTAGAAATGGATGGTTTGAGTGGGATAGAACAAGTAAATCAAAATCCACCCGACCTAATACTTTTAGATGTAATGATGCCTAAAATAGATGGTTTTGAAACTTGTCGTCAACTTCAAGCAAATCCAGCAACTAAAGATATTCCAATTATTTTTATTACAGCTCTAACTGAAGCAGAAGAAAAACTCAAGGGTTTAACACTAGGTGCTGTAGACTATATCACTAAACCTTTTCAACAAGAAGAAGTATTAGCCCGAGTAAAGTTACACTTAAAACTACGATATTTAAACCTAGAATTAACCCTACAAAAACAACAATTAGAAGATAGAGTTAAAGAAAGAACAGCAGAACTTTCCCAAACATTAGAAGAACTCAAACAAACTCAATTAAAACTTATTCAAAGCGAAAAAACTTCCGCTTTAGGTCAAATTGTGGCTGGAGTATCTCATGAAGTTAATAATCCAGTTGGTTTAATTTCTACTAATTTATATTATGCCAACCAGTATATTCAAGATTTAATCGATCTAGTAAAAATCTATCAACATAAATTTCCTGATTTTAGTATAGAGATTTCAGAAAAAATCGATAGTATGGATTTGCCACATATTTTACAAGATTTACCAAAACTACTTTCATCAATGAAACTAGGGACTGATAATATCCGTGGGATAATACAATCCTTACAAAATTTTTCTCGTGCGGATGGGGTAGAAAAAAAATATATTGATATTCATGAAGGGATTGAGACTACCTTGATGATTTTACAGTATAGAATCAAGGCACAAACAAAACGTCCTCCGATTAAAGTAATTAAACAGTACGGTAACTTACCAAAAGTTGGATGTTATCCAGGACAGTTAAATCAAGTGTTTATGTATTTACTAAATTATTTAATTGATAGTTTGGAAAAATCATACATCTATAACCATAATTTATCAGAACATAAAATAGTTCCTGGTAGCGATACATTAGCACAGCTATTAAATCTACAACTAAAAATAATTACCGATTTAGACAAAGAAAATATCATTATCAGAATTGAAAATAATGCTTTCACCTTGCACGATTCACCAATTGATGAAATCAAACAAAACTTTACTAATGCCTTTAAAGAAGAACGAAATCATCTGGGATTTTCTATTAGTAGAGAATTAATAGTAGAAAATCATTGTGGTAGTTTGGAATACATTATTTGCGATAGTGTGGGTATTAATTTTGTAATTAAAATACCACTAATACATGTTTATTGAAAACATTTATTGAAACAACTATCAAAAGCTATATATAAAAGTAATAAAATTCATCATATCTAAGTCAAATAGCCATAAATACGATTAATAGCCTTCTATCAATTTTACCACTTTTTATATAATTATAATATTCGATTATTATTTTTAACTCTAAATAAATTTATATTCAAATCATAATTATAGTGATAATTTTTGATTTATTACAAACACCAAATTGCAAATTGTTAAACTACCTATTCCTTAACTTTTCCTAGCTGACAATCTTTATTTTTAGCTTAAAAATAGCAACGAGTAATATTCCTACTCATACCAAAGTGGTTTTACGGAGGATCGGGCTTGTGCATCTACATCTCAATTTAAATGGCAAATAGAAATGGCTTCTCGCGATATCAGGGTTGTATCTACTGCCCTATAAACTTAAGTCGGGTAAGATATTCTATTAGAATAAACTCGATTATCTAGCTTATTTCTCTAAATCTGTAACACCACCAATAAAATTGATAATTTGCAGTAATAAACCTCTTACAATGGTTGCCCTGTTATATCTTATGACCTAATCTAATTCAAAAAATAAAATATCCCATCAAATAGGGATTAGCGACTCAGGGATGGAAAATAGGAATTTAGGATTTAGTCTTTAAAGACTGAAATAATAAATATCTTGATTACTATCCTTGATTCCTAATTTCTTATCTCTTATCAGTTCTATAATAATTGGACAAAAGATCCATTATTATCCATTTTTGTCCAAGTATTATCTTCCTGTTTCTACCCCTTATTGCTCATTTTTAATTTATCACCAACACCATGATTATTTTGTTATTTCAGATTTTGAATCTTTTTTGATATCTGTCCCCTAAGTAGTTCATAGGTATTAAAATATTACTCTCAGATGTGTAAAATATTCAACTTCAATAGAAAAATAGTTTATTATCTAGAGCAATAACAGCAGAATATGAAATTAATTTTGGGACTAAACTCATTTAACTTAACTTTCCACTACCTTTTTCCGGCTGACAAGCAATATTTTTAGCTCAACAATATCAGCGTGACAAGCGTTTTGTTGTTGTAGCTTGAAGGTCTCAGAGCAATGCGTCTACGGACAGAACGCTCAGTAGGAGTCTTAATTGATGCATTTAGATCATAGTTTCCGTTTTCAGCCTGTTCATACTCTAGTTGCGATTGACCCTAATATAGAAGATTGTCAAAGTATAGTTCCAAAAATTCTTGGCAAAGCTGAGGTAGTTTTAATTCAAGCAAATGAATATGAAGTGCAACAAATCACATTAACTTTGCAGGAATATGATCGCCTTACAAGTCTTCATATTATTTCTCACGGTTCCCCAGGGTGTTTATATTTGGGAAAAAGTCATTTAGGCTTATTTTCTCTTAACCGTTATGCTCCACAGCTAATTACTTGGTCCGTTCCCAATATTATTCTTTATGGTCGTGATGTTGCAGTCGGAGATTCTGGTACTGAGTTCATCCACAGATTACATCAGATTACAGGTGCCAATATTGCAGCTTTCACGCGAAGAGTAAACCCAGCTTCCTATAGTACTTGGCAGTTAGATTATCAGTTGGGAAATATTAACCCGGAGTTGGCAGTATTACCAGCGATACAAAAAAACTATACTGGTGTACTTGGGGTTTAATGAAAATTTTTATAGTGCTTTCATATCAGTGATAAACAGAGCTAGAGCTTCACAGATAAATACTAGTACTATTTGAGACTCGAAAGTGTTAATAGATGAGCCTTTAATCCCAAAAAATTTCCGAAATACTCCGATTGATTTCCTAAATAGCAGCGGAGTATTGTGTTTCAATACAAATGATAGTTGTAAAATTATTCCGATAGAAACGAGATTAATCCCTCACTCTTCATTCATACATTCATTTCGTTCTACGGTGTTCGAGTGGATTTTTATGGCAATATGACTGCACCATATCAACTATAGAACAGAATCAAAAATATCACTTTATTCTTCGGTGATAGAGAAGTTTCGTACGATACCATAAACTATGTCCGAAAACCTTACAGAGTTATAAGGCAAACGGATAATTGTTTATCTGTTTATAGCTTGAGGTAAATTCAATCAAATCTCTAACAGTAACTAATACGTTTTAAACCAAGAACTGTGAAATTCCTCTTGCTATTTACACAAAGACTAACCTGCGATCAAGTTCGCGCGATCGCTAGTGAGACCTAACACAAGTACTATACAGTTTTAAGTTTGAGCTTCCTGAACTAAAAACTACCGATCAAGTAAATCGCGTAAGTCCTGAAGAGTAATCTTTAAAGGTTTAGCAAAACAACATGAGGGATAATGTATAACAACAATAACTTCTTCAAAAGTTCAACAGAAGAAGATTTATCTGAAGTCCCAATACAACCGAAAGTATTGACCCTAAGCGGACTTCCTCTTCATGAGAAAATAAGCATTAATTCCATCGCTCCGCTTGACTGTCATCAATATGAAGAAAAAGACTACTTCAGTTTAAGTATTGATGGTAATCCTGTTGAAATCCAATCTTTGTCTCGGAAAATTCCTCATACTGCAAGCACCTTAACTCTGGAGTGGTGTGCTAAAAGTTCTAACGAAAGCAATAAATTATTTGTCTCTCCATTCGTAGTAGCAATTGTGACAATTATTGGGATTAGAAATTCTTCTAAGATTGCTAATATTATTCCTGACCCAACTGTCTATGCCTATAGTAATTTTGATTTTACTATTAATGCCATCACCATATCTGATATTGATGGAGAAAGCTTAATTTTGAGAGCAAAACTAGAACAAGGAGAAGCCTTTCCTACTCATAGAAGTTTAATCCCACCCGAAGCAATTTCGATCACATCTCCATCAGTACAAGTTTAAATTCACTTAACCCTATACTCAACACAAGAAGCTCAAATAAATTTTTGTTGGCACATAGTATAGTTTTATTGATAATAGATAACACTATACTAAATACCAGCAATTTGATTATGACGAACTACCAATATAATAGCTTACAAAAATATTGTAAGATTTTACATTTGATAATAGTACTTATACAAGCTCCATCAAATTAATTTCAATCCGTGGTCGAACGAAATTATAAATATACCCAATTGGCTGACAATCCGCAGCTTCACTTACACCTTCCTCTGTGAGGGAATTAGGTCCGAAATGTTCTTCAAACAGTACTTGAGTTTGCTTAAATATAAATTCTAAATTTTTTCTATCTGCAGCATCACGATTACCAAAATAAGGAAAATGATGAATGAAGTAGCCAAATAAAATCTGACAATCCTGGGCATATTTAATTGTATCAATTATGTGAAAATGCCAAACTAGATCAATTTCTCTGGATGGAACAAATTGACGATTAGGATATAGGTAAATTAAAGTTAGAAACATCAGATAGCGAGAAATTGCTTGGCTTGTTTTTTCCCGACTCCATCCTAACCCATTACTATCATTCATTAGTTTATAAGCAATGGGACCCAAGTCCAGTTGCCTTAATTTTTCAGTAAATACTTTTATTTGAGAAGACACAGTTTGCTTGGCAATTAACATAGCTTTTAATCTCAATTAGCCTTACATACAGGACAGATTTATTACCTAATTATGTGGAAGTATTTGATATTTTTTTATTCGTCATTAATCCTTTAATATCCGGGTTTTTCATAATACAAATAGCTGATTTTTTCCCATGAGATGCAAATTAAATATCAATAAATTAGAAATCCATTGTCAGGTAACTCTGAAGCTTATTTTTGACTGTATTGAAATCTCCTTTATTCGGACTATTAGTATTAATCGAAATCACACCATTACTGTGTCAGAAAACACATCAATAGTGTGATAAATTAAGAAATGATTTATTTGTCAAAAAGTTAACTTTAGAAATTAAATGCTATAGGTTCGATAGCGTAAAGAATTAAGAAGCTAAACTATTTTTCATAAGTTGACAAATAGCCTCCATATCCCTACTATCACTTTGCATTTACAGCCCACCAAGCTAAAGCAAAAGGTTGGATCGGCTCATTATTCTGCCGATTGTATTTGACGCGAATTTTATATTTTCCGGTAGCAGGAACCTGACAAAATATATGTTCTATATTATCAACTTTGCTATTCGAAGAACAGGGGTTACTTTTATTACTTGAATTATCGTCAGTAACAAGATATAAATCTAGATCGTTTAAACCGCGGTCGCGAAATGTCTCTCCTTTATCATATTTCTGATTGATATTCTGATCGTTGAGTTCTACTAATCGATTCCAGACTAACGTAATAGAAACAAAACTATTTTTACGTAGGGGCTGGGAAATTTTATATTCAACATCATTATTCTTCACTACACTACGATAATCCCAACCTAAAATAGGTACTGATTTTGATGGATTCCATTGACCGGCACTAAACTGTTGAAATGCGCGAAAGGCATTCAAATGTCCGACTCCCATTTGGGAATTCAAAGGTATATTTTTATTTTTATAAGCATCGGACTCCAGCCAATTTCGATTTTGTTTATCAATCAAAGTTCTTGTCATTCTTAAATGAGAACCATCACCCCTATCTTTGATTTTTTCTGCAGAGTTAAGCAACACAGCTTTCATTACTTCATGACGACGGGAAGCAAGACTCCAATTATTCCGTCTAGCTCTAAATTGTTGATCGCCAAATTCCTGGAGCAATGCAATAACACCAGTTACATGGGGCGTAGCGAAACTAGTTCCAGTTACTTTTTTGACTTTACCGTCAGGATTGAGCATTTTAATATTAGTCCCTGGTGCAACTATACTTACAGTGCGACGCGTACCAATATTAAACTCTTTACCTTCTAATCTTGGATTCATTCCCCGAGCAGGGGTGAGGTTAGAAACATGAACCTTATCAAACATCTCTCTCTGGCGAGAAGAAAAAGCCACGTTAACCGCGTTATAATTATCTGTAGGAATAGGAATTCCTCCTTTTCCTTGATTTCCAGCCACAACATACAGTACATTGTGAAACCGACTCGACCAATCAACACATAGCGTTAGTAAAGCATTACCATCTAAAACAGCTTCTGGTCTGGGGTCGCGATGTAGTGGTTCCCCAAAACTAAAATTAATTGCCCGGACATCTCCACCATTTTGTAAAGCGATGTGCTGTGCTGATAGGCACTCATTGGGCTGTCCCATATTTTTCGTTGAACCTATAGCAGAAGAATATAGGCGAGCCTTCGGTGCAACTCCTGGATAACTCTTATCTTTACTAACCATGATTCCAGCAACATTGTGAGCATGGGGATCGACACCACGATTTGATTTTGCTGGTTGGTTACGTTGGAAAACACCCGCGAGGGAAACTGCTCTATTCTTTGAAACAGCTTTATCCCAGCCAAACATTCCTGGGCGTCCAATCTCTACTTGACCAATGGAAATTTTATGACCACTCAAATTGTAAGGAGCTTTACGTAACTTTAGTACATCAATTCCACTTCGATTGAGAGAAGTCAAAGCAATTACTGGTAGGCTCCATAAAGAAGCTGCTAACCCCCAAAATATCCAGGTTTGTCTTTTTAGCATTTGTGTAGCAGACAGTTAAGCTAATGGTAAAGAAAAATCAACAAAATTAACTGGTATCAATGATTGCTGATTAAGTATCAAGTATCTAAGATATTCATGTTCCCAGTCCCCAGAGGCTAGACGCTAGAGGCTGTTACTAACGTCACCTTGCGGATCCGCCGACGCCGCAGCCTCTATGCCGCAAGGCGGCACGCAGTTGCTATACCTAGTCGCCAGTACCCAGTCCCCAATTTTCCGATAAATAACTAAATAACTTTTCATTAATGAATTAATTAATCAATGTTTTGTTACAATGCATACAGAAGAGGACGCTTGAATACCCGCTAACCATGACCAATAACTCATCTCAAAAGCCCATTGTAGTTGCTCCATCGATTTTATCAGCGGATTTTAGTCGTCTTGGAGAAGAGATTCGTGCTGTAGATGCAGCAGGAGCAGATTGGATCCACGTCGACGTAATGGACGGTCGTTTTGTACCCAATATTACAATCGGTCCTCTGGTAGTGGAGGCCATTCGTCCAGTCACTCAGAAACCATTAGATGTCCACTTAATGATCGTGGAACCGGAAAAGTATGTTGGGGACTTTGCCAAAGCAGGAGCAGATCATATTTATGTTCATTGCGAGCATAATGCTTCCCCTCACCTACACCGTACTTTGGGACAAATTAAAGAATTAGGTAAAAAAGCAGGAGTCGTACTCAATCCTGGAACTCCACTGAACTTAATTGAATATAGCTTGGATCTATGCGATATGGTTTTAATCATGAGCGTCAATCCTGGCTTTGGCGGTCAAAGCTTTATCCCCGGCGTAGTACCAAAAATCCGTCAGTTACGAACCATGTGCGACGAACGCGGACTAGATCCTTGGATTGAAGTAGATGGCGGTTTAAAAGCTAATAATACTTGGCAAGTTTTAGAAGCAGGAGCAAATGCAATTGTAGCTGGTTCTGCTGTATTCAAAGCAGACGATTATGCTCAAGCAATCGAAGGTATTCGTAATAGTAAACGTCCAGAATTAGCAAAAGCTTCATAGTTTTTGTTGATTCACCATCAGCAGCGACAAACATTTAACTAACTAATAAAATTAGATGATTTTGTTCGTAAAAATTATCCCTCTCACAATTCGAGAGGGTTTTTCCTTTTTGCTTTAATTCATTCTTGCCCAATCAGTCCCTTTCCAAATATTGATGCAAAGAATTCCTGCAACTACCGCACCGAGATTCCATTTCACTGCTTTCTTGAGTAAATTTAAACCTCTACTTGATTCTGTAGCTTTTGCTTGACTTTTAATTTTTTGTTTGGCTTGGGATACTTCGCCTAAAAGTCTTTGTTTTAACTTTTCTGGTTCTAGCTCCAAAGAGCGACCTTGACGCTTGAGTAAATTATCAATTTGTTCTGGTGTAGCCAAATCAATTTGTTTCTTTACTTGTTCGGCGCGATTAATCTGTTGTTTTGATAAGACATTAATTTGGGTAGAGCTTTGTCTCTGGAGTCTAGCTGCATTAATAACTCCTAAAGGAATGGACAGTATGTAAATCACTCCCATTACTAAAGCCAACCAAGATAAAACTTTTAATACGGGAAATTCCCAGCGTTTGCGGAAATTCATCTCGCCATAAAACACAAATGCTAAACCAATTAAGGGTACTGGAACTCTTTCAACTAATGCACCTATGGTTTGAAACTCCCATGCAGGATTCATAAAATTTGGTGGCACAAACATTTCTACAACATCAAACAGTGCCAAGACTAACAAGCCATATCCTAAACACCGCAAAATCATTGTTGAACCTTCTTGACTAAAAGCAAAGTCCTGTACCGAAGAAACAAATTTATCGCTATGGGATTTAGTCATTTTTTACACACCAAAAACAGAAATTTTAATCGCTAATTTTATTACTAATTTCAGTAAAACTTAATTCAACCCTAACCCTGTTACAGGTGAGAGTTCCACTGTTGATACCAAGAAACCCAGGCTGTTTCTAACACTTGATAAGCAAATTCTGGCTTATGTTTGCCAAGAGGAACTGATAAATATGCCCACATACAATGCTTGTCTGTGCTCGTTCTGCGACCCAATAACCAAGAGATTAAACTTTGTGGTTCCAGAATCGAAAAATAATGATTTTTTTCAAACTGTTCCTCAGTAAAGCTAGTGACACCCCCGGAAGTAATACAAGCACTGAGGAAGGCTTTTTGTTTTTCTACTCCAATACCGTAATAACCAATACCTTTTCGCGATCGCACTTCCACAGGAGAAGTAATTCCCAAATATTTTTTGATAAATTTTTCCCCTTCTATAAGTGTTAGATAACGCATTTCAATATCTAAAGATAAATTATTCTGCACATAGCGATAATGCTTTTGTGCAATTATTTCGGGTTTTTTTAGGTTGGTTTCTGATAATTTACCACTCTGAACCTGTTCCCACTGAGGCAAAGATATTTTATTTGGAAAAGCGTGGGAAGTAGTAGGTAGCCAAGATTGAACTGGTTTGACGATTGTAATTACCAGGACAATGATAATGCCAATAAAGTTAATAGTTAACAGTAAAATTCGAAGTTTGCGCCAGTTGAGCATTACTTTGACAGAGGGGTTACATCACCATTTTTTGATTTACCTTGTCCCAGGATAAACCAACAAAATAACCCAAACACAGAAACAGCAATGGTCGAAAATAGCAGGGAACCATCGCCATGATGCCAATATTCAAAGGCTTCTTGGTTATCCCCTTTAAGGATTACAACCATTAAAGCAACTCGTGCTGCGTTAACAACAAATCCTATAATGGCGGCAACAATAGGTAAGAAGATTTTTGGTAACCTATTGAGGGGAAATATGATTATAAACAAAATCCCCAAACCCAACATATGAAGAATTTGTTCTGAACCCGAACAACCACTAGCAACTTCTATACTTTGATTCGCAGAAGGTAAATGAATATAAACTCCAGAACGAAGCACATCAAAACCTGTATACCAGAGCAGAAAAGCTGATAGTTTTGCAGTTATTGGAGAAAGGAAAGTATTAATCAAATTCAAAGGTAATAGTTTCGGTAACCCAAGAATAAATAAGGCAAATAATTCACCAGCATACTGTCTCAAACCTTTAAAACCAGAAGCCAATAAAGCACAAGCAAAAGCATAAACAAATGGCAATAGGTATAAAAAGCCACCAAAACTAGTCATGGAAGCGGTTTTTAATAAAAGTAACGTAATTAGAGAAAAACCGAAGAAACCTGAAAAGATATCGCTTTCCAGATTCAGGTTATTACGTTTTTCCCAAACCAAAAAACAGATCGCCGTCCAAAATAAAACACTCGTCCCTAGAAGACTGGAATTATCCGATTTCCAAACCAAGTTTAGATGAATGGCAATTAAACCAATTCCTGTTGCAAGCAACAAGTATTGGAGAAGCTTAAATTTGGCGACTACCATATTGTGCAACTTGATTCTCATAAAAATAATGCAGAGATCCTAAACTCTGCTTCCATTCTCAAACAAAATGGTAAGACCTTACAGACCCTAAGTATAATTCCGGTAAAAAATTACAAATCCGGACATTCATAGGTGATTAAAATCACTTTAGTTACATACATATTTAATCTAATTGATGGAGAGCGGCACCAAAAATTTTTAACACTTCAATTGAGAAAGAAATTGATTACCTACCATCATATGAGATTTGATGTTTAAAAGGATTTAGGTCTTGAAAACATGAGTCTAAGGTCATCATCCCTCATTTTGGGAGACTTATTGTATGTTTAGAATTTATGTAATAGCTGGGTCGAGTAATATAAATGTCTACTATCAAGTTAATAATTATAGTTCTGGATTGCCGAAGCTAAAAAAATCCACATAAAGTAAAAAAGAATTAAAGTAGAAAAGAATAAGAGTAAACCTAATTCCAAGTGAATTATAGGGATTTTACAACTCCTTGCAGAGAACAAGATACACCATCTCAAAACATCGAGGCGTTTTTGAGTAATACTGTTAATCGGAAGTTTTATAGATAAATTAGAAAAATATGGAAGTTAGAGCAAGCAATACAAATTTTTTAGAGTGGAAAGGAGATGCTTTAGCCATCGGATTATTTGAAGATGCCACCGAACTGACTGGACAATTAACTAGTTTAGATGAAAAATTAGGCGGTATTTTAAAAGAAATAATTACAGAAGAAGAATTTAAGGCTAAAGCAGGTAGTTCTATTTTTACTAGAGTTCCCGGAGTCAGCCCAATTAAAAAATTATTAGTAATTGGTTTGGGAACAATAGAAAGCTTAACCCTAGAAGTACTGAGAAAAGCAGCAGCCACAGCCGCACGAAATGCAAAAAAACAAAAGTGCAAAACTTTAGGAATTAGTTTCCCCTATGGTGAACACAATCCTGAAGATGTCACCCAAGCCCTAGCAGAAGGAGTACAATTGGCACTTTATCAGGATAATCGCTTTAAGTCAGAACCAGAAACGAAAGAAACACAGGTTGAAGAAGTAGATTTACTTGGTTTGGCAGATAATGAAGCTGCTATTGTTAGAGCGAATCAAATTTGTTCCGGAGTATTTTTGGCAAGACAACTCGTAGCAGCACCTGCCAATGATTTAACACCAGTTACAATGGCAGAAATTGCCCAAGAAATTGCCTCAACTCATAATTTAGAGTTAGAAATCTTGGAACAAAAAGACTGCGAAAAGTTAGGAATGGGTGCTTTTTTGGGAGTAGCAAAAGCTTCCGACCTACCACCCAAGTTTATCCATCTGACTTACAAGCCCCAAGCAACTCCAAGGCGAAAGTTAGCAATTATCGGTAAAGGTTTAACTTTTGACTCCGGTGGATTAAATATTAAAGGTGCAGGTAGCGGCATTGAAACCATGAAAATTGACATGGGTGGTGCTGCAGCTACATTGGGAGCGGCTAAAGCCATTGGTCAACTCCAACCCGATGTAGAGGTTCACTTTATTTCGGCTGCAACTGAAAATATGATCAGCGGTCATGCGATGCACCCCGGTGATATTCTCAAAGCTTCCAATGGTAAAACCATTGAGGTAAATAATACTGATGCAGAAGGTCGTTTAACCCTGGCTGATGCTTTAGTATTTGCTGATAAGTTGGGTTTAGATGCAATTGTTGACTTGGCAACATTAACTGGTGCTTGCGTTGTAGCTTTGGGTAATGACATTGCCGGTTTATTTACTCCCAGTGATGAGTTAGCCTCGGAACTAGAAAAAGCAGCCGAAGGCGCAGGGGAAAAAATTTGGCGCATGCCGATGGAAGACAAGTATTTTGAAGGTCTCAAGTCTGGTATAGCTGACATGAAAAATACTGGACCTCGTGCTGGAGGTTCCATTACTGCAGCCTTATTCCTCAAACAGTTTGTCAAAGATACCGTTGATTGGGCACATCTTGATATTGCTGGGACTGTTTGGGCAGACAAAGAAAATGGTTACAATAGTCCAGGAGCAACTGGTTTTGGGGTAAGAACCCTGGTTCATTGGGTTTTGAGTAAATAAAAGAATAGAAAATTAACGGCGTTGGTGAGTGCGTAATGCTTTTGGTGCAAATATCTACGAAAAATTAATGTTTCAATAACTTAATTTCTTGATTAGCATTCTCTATTCAGCAACGCCAAATTAACTACTTCGCTTATACTTCTGTCCTCATTTTGTATAAGCGGAGGAATAAACCTTGCTGATGTTCTAAACCGTTAGTATTAGCTTCTTAAGAATAAAAATTTAATAATCTGTAATAATTAAATTTGGAATGGTGCGTTACGCGATGCTAATAGTAGCCTACTTTTGTACCTGATTTAATCCACGCTCCTTAGTATAATCATAGGTGAATCATTGCCTCTGACTTTTGACTCCTGACTTCTGACTCCTGACTTCTGACTTCTGACTCCTGACTTCTGATTTCTAACTCCTGACTTCTGACTCCTGACTTCTGACTCCTGCTATGCTTACGCCCCACTTACGTTAACGCCGTAGCGCGGTTGTTCTGACTTCTGACTCTCAAATCCTCCTAAATACCTTTACAAATTCTCGTCATAAGCTTTCATAATTTCGTAGAGATCAGTATCTTTTTCCAACAAACAAGCATGTCCGCTATCCGGTAAGATAAAAACTTGGCTGTTGGGAAAAACATCTGCGAGAAACTCAACCTCAGTAACTGATGGTAGTAAGCGATCGCTAGCACTCCCAATCAACAAAATCTGCTGCTGTATTTGACTCAACTTTTCCATGTCAACAGAAAAATTTCTCAGTAAAGATACACGCCAGTTAACAGTTTGAGAAGGTACAGAGCGAATAATCTTGAGAATATCTTGACGATCTGCAGCTGCAATTCTTGTCAAACTTACTAAAAAGGGCAAAAATCCAACAGCACCAAAGGTATATACAGCAGACGGAACCAAGTCTAAGATTTGGGATGACCAATTCAACCAAGGTAAACGATGAAAACTCGAAGCCGGATTAACTAAAATAATTCGGTTAAATAAGTGAGGGGCTTCCGCTAATATTTTCATTGCTAAACAACCCCCAAAGGATTCACCACATAAATACACAGATATTCGAGGTTGAAGTTGCAGTTCAGCTTTCACTAAATCTACTAAGTCACTAGTTAATTTCCCCCAATCACTTTGGTCAGTAGGCGGAATTGCCAGACAACGAATATCAAAACTATTTTCTAAACCAGCGATTTGCGTGCGCAATAGTTTTCCAGTACCATCCATCCCTGGCAAGTAAATAAACAGGGGATATTCTTTTTTTATTGGTTTTGGAGTGATAAAGTAGGGTTTAAATCCTTTTTCTGGTACAGCCATTATTAAATGTTTAACACCTATTAAATGATTGCTCTTAAAACACTGCTTAGTCATGTAGTAAACATTTTTGAAATAAATTTAGTTAGACAAAAAACTATAAAAAAATATATTTTTATGATGTCTTTATCCCAATAATTTATTCTTATATTATTCCTGATAACTAATGATTGATAAAAGGATAAACTTTGCTTACTTTATTTGATTCTCTTCGATATTGAATGGGTAATGCAGCATGGAATTCCAATCAATATAATAATACATAAAAAAATTTCAAAAATACCTCCTACTTACCCAAACAAATACCCTATTGACTCAAGAATCTCTCGTATTTCAAGAAACTAAATAAGTATTATTTTTGGCTAAAAATGTCACTGTAACTGCTAAGTTTGCAAAATATCCAGACGTGAAACAATACTAAACGGACAATTCTTACTAAAATTTTTCTACTCTGTTAGGCTGGGTAAACACCATCACGAGTCAGATTCCCTCCGAAACTACCCTACTTCTTTCTTCCCTTTGACAGTATTTCTAAACTTTCGCGAGATTTAAAAGAAGATCGATAATTGACTCGCAGCCAGAGAGAGCCAAGTTTTGCAGTAATTATTTCTCACGATAGTGAGTATTTACTCTATATCCCAATGAAAAACACGACGAGTCCCCCTAGGAGCGACATAAAACTTGGTTCCTGCAGATCTGCCTAGTAGTTATCGATACTGAAAATCTGGACTCTTAAAGAATGAGATGCTTAAAGGTAGGGATAATTTTGTTGGAAAACACACCTACCAATAATCGATAAATATCTAGAAGACTATTTAAACTCATGTATTTGCAATTATTTAGATATTAATCAAATTTATCAATCTATCTTTTATTTAAGTTTTACATTTCTTTAATTTATGAAGGACTCTCTTAAGGTAGAAGTATCTTATCTGCTGCGGAGGGAAAATTTACTGATATAAGAATAATTTGTATCCCCAATAACAATCGCTCCTGCTGTTGGCTTTCAGAGTTATATCATTACCGATTATTTCTCCTTTTTTTGCATAGATTAACTGATTTTATACTTATTACAAAAAGAATAGACTTGATAAATTTGCTAGTATTAAGGAGTTGGTTGAAAATGCAATAGCATTATTATATAATGGCGTGGTTTTATCTGCGTAACTATAGATAGAAAAGGGTTTTAATAAGTTGTTTTTTTATTTCGCATGAATCTAGTGGAAAAAACAGAAAAAATATTTGCTCTCACAACACCTTTATATTATGTAAATGGTTTACCCCACATCGGCAGTGCCTACACAACAATGGCAGCAGATGCGATCGCAAGATTTCAGAGATTATTGGGTAACCAAGTTTTATTAGTGACGGGAACGGACGAACATGGGCAAAAAATTCAACGTACCGCCCAAACAAAAAACTTAGAGCCACAGATTTTTTGCGATCGAGTTTCCGCTGAGTTTTCCTCTTTATGGGAATTACTAAATATTCAATATGACCGCTTTATTCGTACTACTGACTCGCGGCATGAGGTAATAGTTAAAGATTTTTTTAAACGTGTTTGGGATAATGGGGATATTTATTTAGGTGAGCAAAAGGGTTGGTATTGCGTATCCTGTGAAGAATTTAAAGAAGAAAGAGATTTATTAGAGGAAAAACGTTGTCCCATTCATACTAATAAAGAAGTTGAATGGCGAGACGAACAGAACTACTTTTTTAAGTTATCTAAATATCAAGAAAAACTCGAACACTTATACCAGCATCACCCTGATTTTATCCAGCCAGAAAGTCGTCGTAATGAAGTTATAAGTTTTGTTAAGCAAGGGTTACAAGATTTTTCAATTTCTCGCGTGAATATGGATTGGGGATTTGGAGTACCAGTCGATCCCAAACATACCCTTTATGTCTGGTTTGATGCTTTGCTGGGATATGCCACAGCATTGTTAGACGCAAAGGAGGAAGCAGGATTAGAAAAAGCTTTGCAAAAATGGTGGCCAATAAGCTTGCACTTAATCGGTAAAGATATTCTGCGCTTTCATGCTGTGTATTGGCCGGCAATGCTAATGTCTGCCGGTTTAACCTTGCCACAAAAAGTATTTGCCCATGGTTATTTGACTAAAGATGGTCAAAAAATGGGAAAAAGTCTTGGTAACACGGTCGACCCCATAGCATTGGTCGAACGTTACGGTAGTGATGCCATTCGTTATTACTTTCTTAAGGAAATTGAATTTGGTAAGGATGGCGATTTTAATGAAGTTAGATTCATTAACGTATTAAATGCAGATTTGGCCAATGATTTAGGAAATCTACTCAACCGCACCTCCAACATGGTGAAAAAGTATTGTGGAGGTAATTTACCAGCAGTTACTGCAGAAGATATCCCTGTGGAAAATCTTTTAAAAGCCATTGGCTTAGATTTGGGTTCTCAAGTCAAAGTTGCTTACCAAGATCTGGCATTTGATCGAGGTTGTGAAGCTGTGTTGGCTCTAGTAAGAGCTTGCAATAAATTTATTGATGAGCAGGCACCTTGGTCATTATATAAACAAGGACAACAGGATGCTGTAGAAAAAATCTTGTACGCGGTTTTGGAGTCAGTAAGACTGTCAGCATACCTTTTGTCTCCAATTATCCCAGACACTAGTAATAAAATTTACCAGCAATTAGGTTTTGAGGTAAACTTTAACGACCAAACCCAAACAGCAATTGCTGCACCTTTTGCTGTTCACGCACAGTGGGGTGTATTAAGCAGCGAGCAAAAGTTGGATAAACCCCAGCCGGTCTTTAAAAGAATAGAACTACCTAAAAACGATTAATTTTTAATTTATTACTCATCTCTAAATTATCGGGTCTATTTTACCGAGTCCAATCTATCCAGTTCAATTTATCGATTCTAATTTATCGAGTTTAATTTGTCGGGGCTGAGTTAATTAGCCCTGAAAGATTATCATAAAGCGCTCTTACTTAAGTCTGAAATCTAGATAAAAAGTATCTAATACTACATAAATAAAAATGAGGTATGAAAATGATGTTGAATAACCTGGAACACGACTCAATATTCACGCCGGAACAGGTGTTAGAAAATCGCGGTCGGGTTGCAATTTTTATTGATGGTTCCAATTTATTTTATGCAGCTCTCCAATTAGGAATCGAGATTGATTACACTAAATTATTGTGCAGGTTAACTGGTGGCTCTAGATTACTACGCGCTTTTTTTTATACTGGAGTTGACCGAACTAATGAGAAACAACAAGGTTTTTTATTGTGGATGCGTCGGAATGGTTATCGGGTTATAGCCAAAGATTTAGTCCAATTACCAGATGGCTCGAAAAAAGCTAATTTAGACGTAGAAATTGCAGTTGATATGATGGCACTAGTAGATTCTTACGATACCGCAGTATTAGTCAGTGGTGATGGAGATTTGGCATATGCCGTTAACTCTGTAAGTTACAGAGGTGTCCGGGTAGAAGTAGCAAGTCTAAGGTCTATGACTAGTGATAGCTTGATTAATGTTAGCGACCGCTATATTGACCTGGAAGCAATTAAAGAAGATATTCAAAAAACACCCCGTCAAACTTATCCTTATCGTCAATTATCAGAAATGGGTTTTTTAGATGAAGCTCCAACTGTAAGTGACGAACACTTGGAAATCCCAGAATGAAGTGTTATCAACAAAATAGAAAAAAAACTATCTGGGGAATAAACAAATTTATTTCATTTTCCCCTACCAAGTTGTTTAAGATCGAAGATTTATTCAAATTATCTTTGAGTTTTTTGCTTTTAATAGGATTAGTTGCTTGTAGCGGTCAAACCAAACCAGAAAATGAGACTGAGACAACTGAGTCATCAACCCCAGGGGAAGAAGAAAGTAAATTAACTTTCTTTGATGTCACCTTGGAACAAGCTGATGATACAGGTAAACCAATTTGGAAGGTCGAGGCAAAGCAAGCAAGATATGCCAGAGAAAAACAAATTGCTGAGGTAGAAAAACCATATGGTGAATTATACCAAGATGGCAAGGTTGTTTACCAAGTTAAAGCCCAAAAAGCTAACATTAAGCAGGATGGAAAACAGTTATTTCTTGAAGGAAATATTGTTGCTACAGATCCCAAAACCGGAGCAATATTAAAAGGTAACGAACTTGAGTGGCGTCCTCAAGAAGATTTATTGATTGTTCGCAAACAGCTCAATGGTATCCACAAACAAGTACGAGTAGTAGCCAAAGAAGCCAGAGTTAAAACCCGCGAGCAACGTATGGAATTATTTGGTGGGGTAGTAGCTAACTCAAATGAGCCAAAATTGCAATTGCGAACCGAAGAATTAACTTGGAAAATTAACGAAGAAAAATTACTCGGTAAACGTCCGATTCAAATTGATCGCTACAAAAATAATCGTATTACTGACCGTGGTAGGGGAAATTCTGCTGAAGTCAACTTAAAAACTAAAGTGGTTTCAGTCACTAAAAATGGTCAGCTAGAATTACTCGAACCACCTATCCAAGTCGCAAGTGACTACATGAACTGGAACTTAAACTCAGAAATCGTTGATACCAAAGCTCCAGTTACAGTAGTTCATAAAAAAGAAAATATGACAGTAACTGCTGATCGAGGTAAGTTGGAATTGCCGAAAAATATAGTTTATTTAACAGGTAATGTTAATGGTGTGGGACAGCGCAATCAGTCAATTAAGTCCCAAAACATGACTTGGTATCTCGATAAAGAATTAGTTGAAGCGCAGGGAAATGTGATCTATAGCCAAGCCGATCCACCCTTAACGTTTTCCGGTGATAAAGCGTCTGGAAACTTAGAACAGCAAAACATTTTGGTTAGTGGTGGTGCTAAACGCAGTCGGGTAATAACAGAGGTTATTCCCCAACCAAAGCCATAATTATTTGGGGATTGGCGACTGACTGGGGATACACCGCCTTTGCTAACGCACCGCTAGAGCCTACGGCGTCGGCAAAGCCTCTGACTAACGTCACGCTTCGCTTTCGCTAATGCTAACGCGATTACTCATTACCCATTCCCATTACCCATTACCCATTCCCGAATTTCCAACCAACTTATCAATAATTTCATTGCGACTAGTTGCACCTAAATCGGGTAAGGAATCTGCACCACCATGGGGAGTAACAGCAGAAGGAACCGGTTGTGCTTTTTCCAATTGTTTGACCAGAGCTTGTAATAATAGATCCTGTCTTTGTCGAAACGATGAAATATAAGGACCCCGGTTAATAATTGCAAACCAAACCAAACCGCGATCGCGAGTTGGCATTACCCCTGCTAAAGCACTAACATCTCGAAGAGTACCAGTTTTCATCGCCGTAGCTTCAGGAAGCTTACGGGAGTGCATAGTTCCCCTTCGATCAAAACCTGCTGTGGGAAATAAATCCGCAATTGTCAGGTTTTTTGTCATGGCAATTCGATGTAGAGCCATTAACATGGCAGAAGCTGCACGAGGAGAAACACGATTTTCTACCCCCAGCCCAGAACCATTGATTAACTGAATTTCTTCCGGTGGAACTCTTGCGAGTTTTGCTGCTACTGATTGTACAACTTCTGCCCCCCCAACATAATCCGCTAGCATTTGTGCCATATGGTTGTTACTGAAAACATTCATTTCTTTAACAATTCGCTTCAAGGGTAAAGAACGATGGCGAATTAGCAAAGTTTGTGAGGGACTCGGCTCTTCTATTAATTTGACCTTTCCGACAATTACCACCTCGGGCTTGGGGGTCCCAGAAGGCATAATCGAATATTGAATCGCTGTGCGACGAGACCAACTTGCATGATGAAGTGAACGCTTGAGTACTTGACCTGCTAACTGCGGGTTACGCTGAAAATTCATCGCAAAACTACCTTTAATTAGCAAATTTCCTTCAACCCGTTTAATACCCATGCGGTTAAGGGTATTTCCCAAAGTAATTGCTTCCTCTGAAACAAATAAAGGGTCACCACCACCAGTAATTACCAGATCACCCTTGAGAATCCCATTTTCCACCGGTCCTGTAGCTCCAACCAAGGTTTCAAACTGATAGTCCAATCCCAATTTGCTTACAGCAGCCAAAGATGTTGCTATTTTTGTCAATGACGCAGCAGGTAATGGCGTTGTACCTTGATGATTTGCCATTAACATCGGTCCTGACTGCATCCAAATCCCTTGGGAGTTTGTCATGTCATTGGTAATCAGCTTGCGATCAATTAATTCCTTAAGATATTTCTGTACCGTATCGACCCCAGCTGGATTTGGATCGGGGGCAAGAACTAAGCCAGGACTACTTTGCCAAGCCAAAACATCCAACGCATCTATTGGCTTGACATCTACTCCAGCCATTTCCAGCCAAAGTGAAAACAGACCTGAACCCAGTAATTCCAGCATTTTTCATTCCTCTTTTTGGAGAAAGCAAGTTTTTCCTGTGCTAATATACAGTCTTTTTTGATCCCACTCAGGATGTAGTAATAATAAAAGGTGTTTACATACTAAGGAAGAGGTACGGATAACAATTTTATGCTACCGATTCTGAGCTTGGAGATTATTTTAATAAATACAACATGAATATGGATAGGATATAAAATTAACATTGTATACATGTATTACTACTAACTGAAATTGAACTGAAGTCGAGGACTCAATAATCTAGCCAGCAATATAGTTATCTAGATATTTATCCTGTTGAAATACTTTGTTCAATTTCATGCATTAAAGGTATATTTTATACTTATTATGCCCATAGTCTCAGTTCGCAATATTACTGTTTATACATTCAATACTGCTATTTCTACATTTGCAGTGTCTTAGCAATAAAAGTTTTATATTATACTCTTAGATTTATTTTATAAAGTTGTAAATTACAATTGATAATTACGTGATTTAGAAAAAATAAAGTTAGCGAAAATCATTAGGCAAGTAAATTTTCAGCATATATTTATTCGTGACAGTCAAGTATCTATATAACTATCACAAATTATTTTGATATAGTTAAACTCTAATTATTTATCTGTTCCCTTAAAAAAATCTGCTATAAAGTTTATTTTCATATACAAAAAAATCTAAATTATACTCAACATAATTCTCTGAATAAGTTTAAGTACAAAAATTGATATTACAGCTTAAGACTACAACTGTAGGAATCAATGTTTGACTTGAAAATTCAGATTAATTTCATGAGTACACAATCGATTTTAAGTCTTAGAAAAGCTTTTAATTAAAGTTTGACAAAGTCACTTACTTATGCATAAGCAATGATGGGAATTTTTGATCTGCCTTAAAACAAAAAGTATATAAAGTTCATAGAATCGATATGTTTCATGAGAAAAAACTATGAAACTTATGCAAATATTTTGTTATTTAGGAAAATTTATATCGAAAACTAGAAGATGTAATTTGCCGATTATTTTTTTCTGGCAAAACTTGGTAGGGTAAATGAGACAATTGGGGTAATAATAAAGCCAATCTTTTTGAGATAGGCATCTGATAAAATTTGTAAGGTTTCTAGAAGCTAGTAGCAATGGTATCGACTGGCGAACGTATCGCAATTGATGCAATGGGAGGGGACCACGCACCCGATGAGATCGTTGCTGGCGCACTGCGAGCTCAAGAGGAATTGGGTGTAAAAGTTTTACTTGTGGGTGAACCCGAAAAAATTAAAGCAGCCCTGCCTTCAAACACTAATTTGGGGCAAGTGGAAATCGTAAGTGCTACAGATACGATCGAGATGGATGAGGAGCCTTTGTCTGCCGTTAGGCGCAAGCGTTCCGCTTCAATCAATGTCGTAATGGACTTAGTAAAAAAAGGAAAGGCAGATGCTGCCATCAGTGCCGGTCACTCCGGCGCTGCAATGGCAGCGGCTTTACTCCGCTTAGGACGACTTCCCGGAATTGACAGACCGGCAATTGGTGCTGTTTTTCCCACTATGATTGCCAGCAAACCTGTACTGATACTAGATGTAGGTGCAAACGTAGACTGTCGCCCTAAGTTTTTAGAGCAGTTTGCTGTTATGGGTTCGGTTTACAGCCAATATGTGTTGGGAACTGCCGAACCAAAGGTAGGTTTATTAAACATTGGTGAGGAAGATTGTAAGGGAAATGACCTGGCAATTCGCACCCATCAAATGCTGACCTCCAACTCGCAAATCTCTTTTCTTGGCAATGCTGAAGGTCGTGATGTTTTATCAGGACGTTTTGACGTGATTGTCTGCGACGGTTTTGTTGGTAATGTTTTACTAAAATTTGCTGAAGCTGTTGGAGAAATAATACTGCAAATTCTGCGGGAAGAATTACCATCCGGCTTGCACGGTCAAATTGGCACAGCACTTTTAAAACCAAATCTAAAGCGGATCAAGCAACGGATGGATCATGCGGAGCATGGTGGCGCTTTACTTTTGGGAGTGAATGGAATTTGCGTTATCAGTCACGGTAGTTCTGAAGCACCTTCTATTTTTAATGCTATTCGTATGGCAAAAGAAGCTGTGGATAATCAAGTATTGGAACGCATTCATCCGCAGGTTAGTAGTTTGGCTTCCGAGTAGTATCACTTGAGCCCTATTTACCCACCCAGACCAAAGTCATTAGCTGTCATAGTCTGCTAGTGACACCCCCATACTGGGGTAGAGTATTCTTTGTGCTTATGGTTCTTTTTCTCTATGGTTTTCTGTCCTTTATAGATTGTGTGTGTCTGCAGTATTAATGGTCAGCCGAAGTGACAAAGCATTTTGGATATGCGTAGTCAATGAATGTTACTTTTGTCTATGTATTTATTGCTAATAACTGGTTGCGAACGGCTTATAAATTCGGAGAAAATGAGTGCAGAATTTAGGAATAGCAATTACAGGAAGTGGCTCGGCAGTCCCAAAAAATTCCCTCGATAACCAGGGACTAATGCAATTCGTGGAAACTACAGATGAATGGATAGCCACAAGAACTGGTATTCGTCAACGCCGACTGGCAAACCCAGGGGAGTCTTTAAAGGATATTGCTACAAGTGCTAGCCAAAAAGCACTGGCTATGGCTGGAATCGAACCACAAGATGTCGATTTAATTTTATTAGCAACTTCTACATCTGATGATTTATTTGGTAGTGCTTGTCAAGTTCAAGCAGCTTTGGGGGCTGATCAAGCGGTAGCATTTGATTTGACAGCTGCTTGCTCGGGCTTTGTATTCGGACTGGTTACTGCTGCTCAATACATAAGAACTGGTGTCTACCAAAATGTATTGTTGATTGGGGCAGATATTCTCTCTCGATGGATAGATTGGGAAGACCGACGCACTTGTGTCTTATTTGGTGATGGTGCAGGGGCGGTAGTATTGCAAGCGAATCAAAGCGATCGTTTACTGGGGTTTGAACTTAAAAGTGATGGCACTCAAAATGGTTGTCTTAATGTTCCCTATACAGCATCTCCACGAAAACTAACTGAGGAGGTTGTTGTAGCGAAAGGGAATTACCAACCATTAGCAATGAATGGTAAAGAAGTCTACCGTTTTGCCGTACAAAAAGTTCCAGAAATTATTGACAAAGCTTTATTTCATTGCCAACTAACTGTAGGACAAATCGATTGGTTAGTCCTACATCAAGCCAATCAACGTATTCTCAATGCAGTCGCGGAACGTCTCAAAATTCCACCTGAAAAGGTAATCAGCAATGTTGCCTCATATGGCAATACTTCTGCTGCTTCCATTCCCTTAGCTTTAGATGAGGCTGTAAGACAAAATAAAATTCAAACCAACGATATTATTGCAGCATCAGGTTTTGGTGCTGGTCTTACATGGGGAGCAGCTATTTTCCAATGGGGAAGGTAATCATTGTGTCGTCATTCATTTGTCATTTGTCTTAGTCATCGATTGTGAATCGTTGATTATAAGACAAAGAACAAATGGTGTATGTACCTCCTGGAGGGGGAATCAAGGTTAGCGTTCGCCGTCGGCTTATAGGAGGAATGACAAATGACAGATAGAAAATGAAAAATGACAAATGACAAAGTGCAAATGAAAAAAACTGCATGGGTTTTTCCCGGACAAGGCTCCCAATCTGTAGGGATGGGAATGGATTTATTGGATATACCGTCTGCTAAAGAAAAATTCGCTCAAGCCAAAGAAATTTTAGGCTGGTCAGTCACACAAATGTGTGAAAGTGATTCAGAAAATTTATCGCGTACTCTCTACACCCAACCTTGTCTTTATGTTGTGGAAAGTATTCTTGCTGATATTCTCCGCGAGAAAGGAGACAAACCAGATTTAGTTGCTGGTCACAGCTTGGGAGAATATGTAGCCCTTTATGTGGCTGGCGTATTTGAGTGGTCAGCAGGACTTCGCTTGGTGAAAAGACGTGCTGAACTGATGGATAATGCTGCTGGTGGTAAAATGGCAGCATTAATGAAATTTGACCGCGAGCAACTGGAAAAAGTTGTGGCTCAAACCGAAGATGTGGTGCTAGCAAATGATAACAGTGCAGCCCAGGTAGTAATTTCTGGGACTCCGGAAGCCGTAGAAGCGGTAATGTCTCAAGTTAAAACAAGGCGAGCAGTTCTTTTAAACGTTTCGGGAGCTTTTCATTCTCCCTTAATGTCTGCGGCGGCTGCTGAATTTCAAGATATTTTGGAATCAGTGAACTTTCAGCAGGCTACGATTCCAGTGTTATCCAACGTAGAACCAGTTCCGACAACGGATGCTGAGGTTCTGAAAAAGCGCTTAGTACAACAAATGACTGGTTCGGTGCGTTGGCGGGAAATTTCACTTGCACTACCAGAAAATAAAATCGAGCGAGTAGTGGAAATTGGACCAGGTAATGTACTTACTGGCTTAATTAAACGAACTTGTTCTGGCTTAACTCTAGAAAATATAAATTCTACAAAAGAATTAGCCGCAGTCTAAAACAGTTGTGACAGCATTTAGGAATTATAAGATAGGAGCCAGAATTTGAGTACTCTTAATACTAGCTTTTAGCTGTACTTCACTTATTTCCAATCTACTATAAATGCTCAAAACCTACTTTTAAAACAGGAACGAAAATCGTAAATATCTCTACATACTTTAGTTTAATAAGTTTGGTTACCAGAATTTATCTGGTAACCAGAGTTTTTACATAAACTTCTTTTTTTTACTAACGGGACTTAGACATTTTTTTGTTCAATAAACAGCCTCAAAGCTTTATAAATCAATGGTTTTACGTCGAATTGGTTCTTTTCTTGATATAAGCGATTCTTAGTGTTTTGAACTGAACCCCTTATCCTGAATTGCTTTGAAGCTTTTTCCTGTTTGTTTTTTGTCTAAGTTCCGCTAATCAAGTTATGGCAAATCAAGAAATAATATTAACTGTCAAAACCATCAATTTCAAATTCACAAGCTCTCGAAGCCTGTTCTGCACTAAATGGCTCAAAACTAACTAATGGTAAATATGAAGGATTTTTAATCAGTTCTTTTGCTAATAAAAATCCAGTTATACTCCAAGTTTGATATAGTCTTGCCTTTCTACCAATTAATCGTCCTTTTTTACCATCATAATATTCAGGCCATTCATCTTCTTGTAAACGAGATTGTGCTATTTCAATTGCTCGTTCGGCAAGAGATATTCTATTAGTTTTAACTGCTGCTGCAGCTAACATCCACAAAAGAACGGGCCAATTTCCACCATTATGATAAGACCAAGGGATATTTTTTGGATCGCATCCAGTGATTAATCTATATTCTTCATTTTCCAAAGCAGGAAAACAAATTTTCATTGGCATATCACCCACCAAATCATCCCATCTTTCCTCAATTAAAGTCATAATTGCCTGGGACTGTTCTTCAGTAGTAAGTTCAGACATAATTGCCATCAAGTTACCTAAACAGAAGAAACGAACATCAAGTTGTGATGGTCCGACATTTCCTGCTAAATAACCACCTTTTTTCGGCAGCCATTTATCCAATTCATAGTATGGAAGAGAATCTACATAAATATTGAATTGATTAACGGCTGTTTCTCCATATTCTTCACCCTCAAAACGATAAATAGCATTTAAGCGGTTAATATCTATCCAGTAATGTTTGCGAATATGCGCGCCTAAAAGTGGTAAACGACTATCGATCGCAGCGACAATATCTTCATTACCTCCACAAATTAGAAGTTCGCGAGCTCCTCGTAATGCAGAATAAAATAAAGCTTGAATTTCCAGAGGATGACCATAAATACCCATCCGACGGTCAATCATACAAGCTCCGTCTGGAACTAAAAGTGTCGGATACATATCAAATCTGTTTGCCAGGCAAAGATCCATAATCAGCTTGATGCCATTTTGAAACTCTGGCTTATAGGCTAAAGAATAATCTTTGGTTGCAACTACGTAAGCACGTAACAAAATTATCCACCACAAGCAGGAATCTACTGGCGTTACTCTGGCGATCGCGTGCTCTCCAAAATCGGCTTTTAAATATTCTTCTCCATTACTATGGGTCATTACCTTAAAGCTAGCCGGGATTAATCCTTGAGCTGGTTTGTAAGCATCTAATTGCTTTTCTTTTGGTTGTAGTTTTAAAGTTTCCTCTAAAAAATTACGAACTATATTGGTTCTACCTTCTATTAAAAAAATTATTGCTGCAGAAACAAAATCTCTAATAAAACATTGGTCATAATTTAAAGCTTCCTGTGACAAATCATAGGCAGCAACTGTACCAACAGGGCGTCCTTGATAATATATAATTGTTTTTTCCAGAGCTTCCCATGCATCTTTTTCAAATTTTCTAAGTCCGATTACATCATCTAATCGCATTACCAAAAAACTCCAATTTTGTTGTGTTTATCATTAATTCTCAAGTGAGATAGCACTGGATTATTCCCAAAAATAGAAATCACTATATTGCCAAGCAGTAAATATAATTACTTAAAATAATTACTCAGAATAATTACTCAAATAGATACAAGAAAATAAAATAAGCTCGTAACTTGAAATAACTTCAAATTTAAACAACTAAGTTTTGAAAGTTAATTTAAAAGAATTAAAATATCAGCTTTTTAGCATGATACTGATTTAATCTTTAGTATGAAAGGTAATAAATAACCAAACAAATATACTCGCCAAAAATAGTTTAAATCGCGTTTAAGTCTTAATTTTTGGAGATATTAAATTTCTGATTATTTATCTCAAATTGTCAACTTTCAAAAGCAATTATATTTCTATATCTAGACTTAGATTTCGGTGAGACTCTAACACTAGATAGGCATATTTTCTTGATTTAAAGTATTGCTTGAGAATTTTATAATTTGCTAATTTGTGAATGGCTAAATAGATTTTTCACCCATATAACAAATTATAACTTTTTTTCATATTTCGCAACAACTTATTTGATTTTTTTATTTCTGTAATCTGAAATAGTCAAAAAAATTACCTGAACTCAAGTAATTGAAAATTAAAAATATTTACTGAATACCACATTTGAATAGCGATTTTTGTAAAAATATCCCATTCGTGAAAACTCTGTACTTGGGATTACGGTTAATCTGTTTGTATTAGTTATTTGAATAATACCCAGAATTAATTTATGAAATTTTTTCTTAGACTTAAGTAATTGTAATAAATACAAATCGAATTCTACTATTACTCAATATAAGTTGGTATAAAATAATATGAATTTACTGTGAATTTCTTTAAAAGAATGCACTATCTTTGACTTTAGTCAGTAAAAGGGGCATGCAATTTCTCAATGCAATAGCTAATACTGCGAATTGCGCACAAAGGTTTAATTTCGCAAAGTATTTGATTTCAAACTAAAAGTAAGTCATAAATGATAATTAGTTGGTTATAAAGTTTTTGCCAAAATTTACCAACAGTTTTACCCAGAATATAAATATTAAATGATAAATATAAATCTTTACTCTCTTTTGAAGCGGAAATCACCCACGCCCAAATTTTTATCCTTCTTTTGAAGTAAGTATTTGGAATTTCTTCATTAACAATCCTGCTCGATGTAAGAAGTAATATTTAATTTGAGTTAATAAATAAATTTAAGTACTAATAAAATGGCATATTGTGAGAGAAGCTATTTGATTTTTTAAACATAAAAATTTTAATGACGTCAGTTGATTTCCCTAAACACCAAAAAGCTAAAGCCCTTAAACCCGGTAGTCGTCGTCCGGCGAAGGAACTCTGTAGCGAGTGCGGATTATGCGACACATATTACATTCACTATGTCAAAGAAGCTTGTGCTTTTTTGAATCAACAGTTTGACAAACTAGAAGAACAAAGTCACTCCCGTAAGCGAAACTTGGATAACCCTAATGAACTTTATTTTGGGGTTCACCAAGAAATGATGGCGGCGCAAAAAAAACAACCCATTCCTGGCGCTCAATGGACGGGAATTGTTAGTACGATTGCCATTGAAATGCTCAACCGCGGCATTGTTGAAGGTGTGGTGTGCGTTCAAAATACTAAAGAAGACCGCTTTGGACCAATGCCAGTTATTGCTCGGACTCCAGAAGAGGTAATGGCTGCACGGGTGAATAAACCTACCTTGTCGCCTAATCTCTCAATATTAGAGCAAGTAGAACAATCCGGAATGAAGCGACTGCTAGCAATTGGGGTTGGTTGTCAAATCCAAGCTTTACGGACTGTAGAAAAACAATTGGGCTTGGAAAAACTTTACGTTTTGGGTACCCCTTGTGTTGATAACGTTACTCGAGCTGGACTACAGAAGTTTTTAGAGACAACTAGTAAATCACCTGAAACCGTAGTTCATTACGAATTCATGCAGGATTTTCGAGTCCACTTTAAACATGAGGATGGTTCTATTGAAAAAGTACCTTTCTTTGGTTTGAAGACTAATCAACTCAAGGATGTTTTTGCACCTTCTTGTATGAGTTGCTTTGACTATGTTAATTCCTTAGCCGATTTAGTTGTAGGTTACATGGGTGCTCCTTTCGGTTGGCAATGGATTGTAGTCAGAAATGATACTGGTAAGGAAATGTTGGAGCTAGTAAAAGACCAACTTAATACTCAACCAGTAATGTCAAAAGGAGATCGGAAAGCTGCTGTACAACAAAGCATACCTGCTTACGATCAAGGTGTAACTTTACCGATGTGGGCAGCAAAAATGATGGGTGTAGTCATCGAAAAGATTGGACCTAAGGGTTTGGAATATGCTCGCTTTTCCATTGACTCCCATTTCACTCGTAATTTTCTTTATGTAAAACGCAATTATCCGCAAAAATTAGCAGCCCATGTTCCAGAGTTTGCTAAGCGCATAGTCGGACAGTATAAATTACCAGATTAATATGGGAAAGTTGTTTCCAGGTTTAGCCTGGAAACAAAAATCTTAAAATATTGGTTTATTAATACTTGTATGCCTTTACACAAAAAATAGCCAAAGCTAATTTTTCTATTCTCTATTCCCTGGGAAGCAATATATATTTTAGATTGATACTTGCAGTCTTGATTATTTAAGCAGCTTCAACAGCTTCCATTGCAGCAGATAGTGCAATCGCAACATGAGTCCAGTGGGTACCGCCTTGACAATAAACTACGTAGGGCTCGCGCAAAGGACCATCAGCCGAAAATTCTGAGGTACTACCTTCAATAAATGTACCTCCAGCCATTACTACTTTGCTTTCATAACCCGGCATTTCATCGGGAATCGGGTCTAGATAGGAACCGATGGGAGAATGACTTTGAATCGCCTTACAAAAAGCAATTAATTTTTCCGGAGAACCAAGTTTAATCGCTTGAATTACATCCCGGCGAGGAGCAAGAGGTGCGGGATTAACTGGATAACCTAACTTGTCAAATACGTAACCAGTGAGGTGAGTGCCCTTCATTGCCTCTCCCACCATTTGCGGCGCGAGGAATAATCCTTGAAATAACAAACGATTCTGGTCAAAAGTAGCACCACCAGCACTGCCGATTCCCGGAGCGGTTAGACGACAAGCAGCAGATTCTACCAATTCAGCACGACCTGCAATGTAGCCACCAGCATTGACAATGGTTCCACCAGGATTTTTAATTAGAGAACCTGCCATTAAGTCAGCACCTACATGGGAAGGTTCTTGAGTTTCGATAAATTCCCCATAACAGTTATCAACAAAACAAATTGTATCGGGATTTTGTTGTTTAACTAAGTAAATGATTTTTTCAATATCAGTAATTGATAAACTCGGACGCCACGAATAACCACAAGACCTTTGAATTAGGACTAGACGGGTGTTTTGCTTAACGGTAGAAGATAATTTTTCCCAATCTATGGTGCCATCTGGAGTAAGATCCAATTGACGGTAGCTTACACCAAAATCAATCAGGGAGCCTCGATCGCGACCCCTAAGTCCGATTACTTCTTCCAAAGTATCATAAGGTGCTCCTGCAACCGCCAACATTTCATCTCCCGGACGGAGAGTTCCAAACAAAGCACAAGCTATTGCATGGGTACCTGAAACAAATTGTACCCGTACCACAGCTGCTTCAGTTCCCATAACTTCCGCAAATACTTTGTCTAAAATTTCTCGCCCTAAATCATCATGCCCGTATCCTGTTACACCAGTAAAATGATGCGCACCTACCTTATGATGACGAAAGGCATTTAGTACTCGTTTGAGATTTTGCTTGACCTTAGCGTCAATTCCAGAAAAGATCTTTAAGAGTGCCTGTTCTGCTTCGTGCAGCTGTTCGACGCTGTTCATCAGTACCTCGTTATAAAAAAATACCGGATTCGGATTTAGGTCGTAAAGCGACAAACGGACCGCACAGCCTAGGCTCAATAATTTCCATTTAGGTTACCGCATGACAATTGCTACATCAACTCAACCGAAAATTAACTGGGTTAACACCCTATTTTTTGTAGGTTTGCACGTCGGAGCTGCATTTGCCTTCCTTCCCAACAACTTTAGTTGGAAAGCAGTCGGTGTTGCGTTATTTCTCTATTGGCTATCTGGTGGCTTGGGTATTACCTTAGGCTTTCACCGCCTTGTAACTCACCGTAGCTTTCAGACCCCCAAATGGCTAGAGTATTTTCTAGTATTCTGTGGTACTCTTGCTTGCCAAGGTGGTCCAATTGAGTGGGTGGGAACCCATCGCATTCACCATTTACACTCCGACAAAGAATTGGATCCACATGATTCCAACAAGGGTTTCCTGTGGAGTCACATAGGTTGGTTGATCTATCAATCACCTTCTAAATCCGAAGTTCCTCGTTTTACCAAAGATATTATTGATGACCCAGTCTATCAGTTTTTGGAAAAATATTTTATTCCCGTTCAAATTCTTTTAGGTTTAACACTTTTGCTTATAGGTGGCTGGTCATTTGTATTCTGGGGAGTTTTTGCCCGAATAGTTTGGGTTTATCACTGTACTTGGCTAGTTAACAGTGCTACCCATAAATTTGGCTATCAGTCCTACGAGTCTAATGATAAGTCCACTAACTGCTGGTGGGTAGCTTTACTTGTGTTTGGTGAAGGCTGGCACAATAATCACCATGCTTTCCAATATTCTGCTCGCCATGGCTTGAAATGGTGGGAAATAGATATGACCTGGATGACAATTCAGTTATTACAATTTTTGGGTTTAGCTAAAGATGTCAAGCTAGCAAAAACGGAGTCTTAAAAGTAATAGTTAAAAGTAATAATACTTACTGTCTTATTGCTGTAAAAGATTTTCCAAACCCCGAAAAAAAGTGCTGCAATGCATTATTCACAAAAAAATTAGCGAATTTGGATTAATATCCGATAATTACTTCGCTTTGCAAAAGTACTCACAACCCCCAATTCTGGGCTGTTTACTCAGTCCAGAAATGGGGGTTTCGGGTCTCAAATAAGAGAAATCTTAAAACAATATAAAAAATTAGCCATGAATTTTGAGTGCGCTGGGGTAGCTTCGATTGGTATAATCCAAACGAATCAGGTTACAAAACTTTGCGACAAGCTACTATCATTGTGGTTTGGCGGTCGAGTCTGTTTGCGTTCAAATATACATGACTACATCAACAATAAATAGCCAGAAGCCAAGTGATGACCTTGGCGATTCCAAACTAAAGCTACAAGATATCATCAAAACTCTGCCTAAGGAATGTTTTGAGCTGAATCATCGTAAAGCTTGGACGGGAGCAGTAATTAATGTTTTGATGGTTGGCTTGGGTTATGCCAGCATTGCTTTTTCTCCTTGGTACCTTTTACCTTTAGCCTGGGTTTTTGCTGGGACTGCTTTGACTGGTTTTTTTGTGATCGGTCATGACTGCGGTCATCGTTCTTTTGCAAAAAGCCGTTGGGTGAACGATTTAGTGGGACATTTGGCATTTATGCCTTTGATTTATCCCTTTCACAGTTGGCGAATCAAGCACAATCATCACCATCTTCACACCAACAAATTGGACGAAGATAATGCTTGGCATCCCATTAGACCTGAATTTTATGAAACTTGGCCAAAATTGGACAAGTCAGTTTTTGAAGTATTAATGCGCAAGCGCTTGTGGTGGTTATCCTCCATTTTGCATTGGGCAAATCTACATTTTGACTGGCGTCAATACCGCAAACAAGACCAATCAGACGTGAAGTTATCTGTGGCTGTGGTGGTCACATTTGCTGCGATCGCATTTCCCACACTCATCATCACAACTGGTGTTTGGGGATTTATTAAATTCTGGTTCGTACCGTGGTTGGTATATCATTTCTGGATGAGTACTTTTACTCTCGTTCACCACACAGATCCAGAGATTCCATTTTTGCCAGGTTCTGAATGGAATGCTGCGATCGCCCAATTATCTGGTTCGGTACATTGCGATTATCCTCGTTGGGTAGAATTCCTCTGCCACGACATCAATGTCCATGTTCCCCATCACGTTTCGACTGCGATTCCTTCCTATAATTTGCGCCTCGCTCATCGCAGCTTGCAAGAAAATTGGGGTTCTTATTTGCGTGAAGAAAGGTTTTCTTTGTCTTTAATGAGGAGAATTACTGACCAATGTCATTTCTACTCTTTAGGAGAAGGTTATTTCTCTTTTAAAGACTACTACGCACGCAAATAAATAAAGTTTTTGCTTACAACTCAAATCCTTTTAGTCATTAAAGATCTCATTTGAAGGTCTAACTTAAAGCTGACTAATAACTGAACCATTCTTAGATTTTTCATAAAGGAATGGGAGTAAGCTACGGTTTACTACGATTGATTGAGGATTGTAGTGAGTTGCAAGCAAGCAAAATATAAGTACCTTTGCAAAATTAATTAAACATTTGAAAATTCCATATCCTTTTTTCAGCAAATGGGATAGGGATAATTAAGATGCCAAAATAATTTCACTTCAAAGGACTTAGACAAATTTTCATTGCACCAAACATGTAAAACCGTTTATGGAACTCTGCTATGGAGTCTAGTTCCTAGGAACGATGACAGCATAGCTCTATAACTCTGCATAGTCTCTTATCCACACACTACTTCTGATAACATCACGTGTCTTCTTACTCCATCAATTTAAACCCCCCTCCGACTAACGAACCTTCTCAGGATGGATCTAAATTACCTTTTACACTTGGCGATGTGAAAGCAGCAATTCCACCTGAATGCTTTCAGCCCAATTTAGGTAAATCACTATTTTTCTTTGGGCGCGATATTTTAACCATCGGCTTACTATATGCGTTAGCTTACTACATTGATTCTTGGTGGTTTTTCCCAGTTTTCTGGGTAATGCAAGGCACGATGTTTTGGGCTTTATTTGTTGTTGGTCATGACTGCGGACACCAATCTTTTTCCAAGAGTAAATGGCTCAATGATTTTATTGGACATTTATGTCACACACCTATATTGGTTCCTTATCACGGTTGGCGAATTAGTCATAGAACCCATCATTTAAATACCGGACATATTGAAAATGATGAAAGTTGGTATCCAACAACACAATCCTACTATGACGAGATGGGAATCATTGAAAAAGTTGGTAGGTACTATGTTTTCTTGTTAGCTTATCCAATTTATTTGTTTAAGCGTTCTCCTGGTAAACAAGGTTCTCACTTTTTACCAAGCAGTCCCTTATTCAAAGACAAGGAAAAATGGGATGTTCTCACCAGTACAATTCTTTGGATTTCGATGATTGCTCTGCTTGGTGTTCTAACCTATCAATGGGGTTGGATGTGGTTATTAAAATACTATGCAGGACCTTACATTGTATTTGTAATGTGGCTAGATTTAGTCACCTTTTTGCACCATACGGAAGAAGATGTTCCCTGGTATCGGGGTGAAGATTGGACTTTTCTTAAAGGTGCGCTTTCCAGTGTCGATCGCAATTATGGATTTATTAGTCATATCCATCACGACATCGGTACCCACGTTGCTCACCATATCTTTTTGAATATGCCCCATTACAATTTGAAGAAAGCAACTGCGGCTATCAAACCGATATTGGGTGAGTATTATCATTCATCAGAAAAAACAATTTGGCGTTCGGCTTGGGATTCATGTCTTAGCTGTCATTTTGTCCCAGACGCTGGAGGAAAGGTTTACTATACTTCTCCCCATCAATCTCAATCTTCTAACTAAGGATTGACAAATTAAAAGTTAAAAGTCAAAAGTCATTAGCGCAGGGTGTCCGTAGGACATAAGTCAAAAGTAAAGAAATAGATGAGTAGAATTATCATTATTTCTGGCTTCTGACTTCTGACTTCTGACTTCTGACTTCTGACTTCTGGTGACTTATTACTCAAAATCTTCCATTCGCCTGAACTATATGTTTAACAGTGGTCAGAGTTTCTAAACTCATTAGTCCCCGACGCAGACCTTTTTGATTGGACATTCCCAAAAATATTGCATCACCTCGTAAGGGATTACGACAAAAACGCGGCGAAGCATTTATATACGTAGAAGCGCTGTTGACTCCCAAAGCAAATTGACGACTTTCTTGGTAAGAATCAGTCGCAATACAATCTGCATGACCACTACTATATTGGTTTATCCAGCTAATAGCAGCCTCTAAATTATCCACAAGCTTAAAGGCGACTGTTTTTTTTAGGTAAGGACATCCCCACTCATTATCTTTGGCTAATTGGATTTGGGGAAAAGCTTCCTGCATTTCGGCATCTCCCTTAATCTGAAAACCTTTTTCTTGCAGACTTTTCCAAAGAGAAATTAAGGAACTAGGTAGGGCTTGTCGATTAATTAATACTTTTTCAATTGCATTTACCGGATCTGGCTCGCTGCAATGGCTATCAATAATCATGTGGCGAATCATATCCATAGTGCCATTGGGCGACCAATAGAGGTAACAATTGCCCATCGCGGACTTGAGGACCGGTACTGTAGATAGTCGCACTACTTGCTGAACTAAACTAGAGCGTCCGTAGGGAATAACTAAATTTATATACTGCTCCTGGGCGAGTAAATCTCGAATCGATCTGCCATGTTCGGCATCAATTATTTCGATACTCCCCACCGGTAAACCTTCTTCGATGACAGCATTAATTAAGGCATTAGCAATTGCAACATTGGAATGACTAGCTTCTGTAGAACCTTTGAGAATGATGCTATTACCACTTTTTACACATAGCCCAGCAGCGATCGCTGCCAGATCGGGAAACGCTTCGTGAATAAAAGTAATTACCCCCAATGGCATTAATTGAGAGTAGGTTTGGGAATCTTCTAGCTGATAATCTGCGATGCGAACGCGTCGAAGAGGATCTGATAACTCACCTAATTTTCTTAAAATTTGGACTGCGCTTTCCAATCGCGCTGGTGTAAGTTTCAACCAATCCAAAATTAACTCTGGAACAGCCATTTCTCTACTGGCTTCCAAATCCAGAGTATTGGCTTCAAGGATATCATCAAATGACTGATTTAGCGCTTCTGCCATTGCCATGAGTGCGCGACTGCGATCTGCACCTTTTGTCATCCCTAACTTCAAAGAAGCTTTGTATGCGCGCTCTGCGCTATTCATTGTTTTGAGACCTTCATCAAACGCATCCACCATCATCAAATTAACGTCTGTAGGTTAGCCAGACCATAACTGCTGGTACAATTGCCAATATTATTGCCACTATTGCTGAAGCAATGATACTAGTACCAGTAGATTGTAATAACGCAAATGGTAACCAGAAAAGTACCAAGACCACTATAATACCTAGGGCCATTGGCAGATAACTTTCTCCCAATTTAGGATGAACAACATGCCAAACTGAACCTGTCCAGCGCCAAGCTCGCTTGTAAGGATAGGTTGTGGAAAGTTGCTCAAGTACATATCCATTATCTTCAACCACAAATATTTGCTGACAGCGATCGCAACCAAATGCTTCTGTCAACGTAATCGGAGTTAGGCGTCCCTTGCGGGTACAAGGACATGGGTATTCGCCGTTGAACTCTATTTTTTCAATATTTTCAGATTGCACAAGCAGTTCAGTAACTTGGACTCGGTTGTCAAAGCTGGAGAAGCTCCATTCCCTTTTTTCTCGGGTTTGGTAAATTAATTGCAGAAAACCTGCTGATGGTATCAGTCAGTTAACGGTATTTTTACTATACAGGTAACAGTCTAGACAGTAACTTTAACTCCTTCATTAAGGAATTGGGTGATGTCTACGACTGCGTAGAGTGTAAGCATAACAAGGTAACAACCTTGATGTAATACTTCTGACTGGTTTAGCTAAAATTAATTTTAGGTCATTCCCTAAGATTAGTTTCTATTTTTAAACTAACTCAATCTCAGCTAATACATTTCACCATCTAATTATTTTTACTTCTAATACAAATTTATAATCTGAGTTTATCCTCTGTCCTCAATATAATGGTTAGTCTTTTGCTTTTACTTGACTTTTTATTTATTTACTTTTCATTTATTTACAAATAATTTTTCGTGTAATACATAACATATTGGTTTATGGTATCTCATTTTACATTCAATTACTTGCTTGAGAATGGATCCCATAGAAATATCCAGCTTCTTTTAACAAAGACTTCCTAGGTCCCTAACTATAGCGTAGCTTAGTTGGTGTAGTTCATAATCCGGCTAAATATTAACCAAATATATTGGCTGGCAATGGCGTATCCTAAGTTCAGTTTCATATAAATTTAATTTAAGTGTAATTCTGTGGGCAGAAATCGAGAACCATTTGTCAGCCTCCTCCTGTACCATGCTTTTAAGTGGTCAGTAGTAAGTCCAATGCTCCATGTATATTTTCAAGGAAAAATTTATGGAGCTGAAAATGTTCCTAAAACTGGACCTTTAGTAGTAGTAAGCAATCACGCTAGTAATTTCGACCCACCGATTGTGTCCAATTGCGTGCAGCGTCCGGTAGCATATATGGCAAAGGAGCAATTATTTAAGGTTCCTGTATTAGGTCAAGCAATCCAACTTTACGGTGCTTACCCTGTCAGTCGAGGAACTGCGGATAGAACTGCAATTCGTGCAGCTTTAAACTGTCTAGAGCAGGGGTGGGCGGTTGGAGTATTTCTTCAAGGTACCCGCACAAGGGATGGACTAATTACCGATCCAAAGCGTGGTGCAGCATTAATAGCAGCCAAAGCGAAAGCTCCGTTACTACCAGTTTGTCTGTGGGGGACTCACGCAATTGAGGAAAAAGGCAAAAAATTACCCAATTCAGTTCCAGTAACAATACGAATAGGTAAGGCGATCGATTATCCTGAAGCTAATGACAAAGAGGCTTTGATAGAGGTAACTCAAAAGTGTGCTGAGGCAATAAATTCCCTACATAAGGCTGGCAGATAAATTATAATTATTGCTTGAGTTGTATGTGGCTAAAGATATATCAGTTAGGAAATTAATTTTCCCTTTACAGTAGAAAATAGCAAAACTTCCTAAAAATGGTAAAATTCGCTATAAAACTCAAGCGATATTCCAATGGTCTATCCCAGAAAAAAGAATAAAACTTCACCAAATTCAAGTTCGCGAAATTTACAATTTATCGTACAAACTATCGGTTGTAAGTTATCTAAAGATATAAAGTTGACTGAAACTTAGATTGAATCAAATATATTCTGAAACTTACAAATTGATAATTAATAATATTTTTCCAAGTTAATTTAATTAATTAGATATCAAAAAAATAATATTATGTAACATTTTTTAGTATATTTACTAATGAAGAGTCGCATGAAAAGTGAATGAGTAATGAAGAATTGCGTAAGCAATTGACCGAAAATCTTGATGAGGCAGAATGGGAGTGGTTAATTCCTCACGTCAAAAGAGATGCGGTAATTGTGGTAGCAAAAGAATTAGATTTGCTTGATGTAGGGGAAGCGATCGCTAGCGACAAAGTCTCAGAAGTGCAAGTATGGATAGAAGAGGCTTTTATCACTAAACCTTCCAATGAACAAATGGGTGAGTGGAATAATCAACGCGAAAAGCGCTTTAATGCTCTAATAGTGGAGCCATACGTACTGATACAAGAAAAAATGGCAGAAGCTAGTTAGGTTTTTCGTTTCGTCCCAGGAAATTTTAATTTAAGTACATTTAAATATTGTTGTTAAATTTTGATTGAATCGGATTAGAATCTTCGAAAGGTTGAGAATCTTCAGTAACAGTATTTCACTTCTGATTTCTGGCTCCCGTGTACCGGTTTTATGTTGATGACTTTAGTCTACTCTGTCCTGTTAGCAAAGCGGTACACTACCGCGCATAATTCTGCTATGAATCGGTAGCGAACGCACAGTTTTTCTAATTCACAACTTAAAGCAGCTATTAAAAGAATTATTTTCCCAAATTTAAAAGATTGGAATAGAAATTTGCGTAATTCACAACCCGACCAAGGGTTAATTAACTGTTACTGCATCATCTAAAAAAACATTAAAAATTTGCAATCTTAAAATTTGCAATCTTCAGGTTAATGACTGGAAAACTTCTAGATAGTCAGGGGTAGATTAGAATTTCAGTTTTAACCCCAATAGATATTTATCGCTACTAAATTTGTAGCAAAATGATTACAATTTAAAGCCTTTGAGCTAAATGACTCTTGAAGCTTGAGCAACACTAACACAGTACCAACAATGGGAATTTTAGTTCCAGTGAACAACGTATAATTACACAGTTTTGCAAATAATCCGTATATGGAACTTGTAGTTTAAATTCCTTTGCAGAATCTAAAGGTGAGTTAATCTTATAATAATTCTGCTCTTGATTTAGTACATATTCTGACCAATATTTTTAAGAAGATTGCTCTGGTTGCATTTCCTCAACAAGTCTGAGAGTTCCCAGACCCAAATCTTCGGGAGCAAGAGTTTGAACTTCAAACAATGCCATCATATCTTTCAATTGAGGGTTACCACGGGAAGCACCAGTCAGTCCTCTAGCGATAATTAAACCACAGAACCCTTTAGTCTTTTGACATCGCTGATTCCATTTTTTCCGTGCTTCGGAATGGACGGGATCGCTATCTAAAAACTCACCAAACAAAAATAATTCACTATTTTGAGTTTGTAATAAACCCAAATCATAATCAGTCCCATCAACAAGATCAGCACCAGGATTGAAACATATAGCTTTGAGTCCCCCAGCTTCTTGGATGTTCTCAATTACCGCTTTAGCTTTGGGACGAGATGTTTGAATCAAAATTACCGGTAATCCATCACCTACAGGTTTAACTTTACCTGGCTGATAATGTTTTACACCATTACGCAAATATTCCAACATATCCCAGGTTATAACTCCCAAACTAAGAAAAGAATCTTCTGGAATCAAATCATCTCGTAATGATGTCAATTGACCTGGTAAATCTGATAAATTTAAATCATCTTCAGAATCATCAGTGGCATTAATTGCCATATCTTCCAATTCATCAGCAAGTTCCGGCATCGTGGAAACTGTAACTGATACTGATTTTTGTTTTTGAACTGCTTCCGGTAAAGAAATACGGTAGCGGTGATTCAGAGTGGGAAAATCATATTCATTTAATTGACTGCGGTGATCGCGGAAAAAGCGAAACAAAGCTTCTAATGCGACAAAAACAGCGATTGCTTCTTCTTCATATAAAACCGAGCGTAACCCTTCCAAGGGATGGATATTACCAAAAGTTGGTTCGATTTCCGAACTCGGTAACTCTGCTAAATCGTAATAGAAATCGTCTTCTGGGTCATCACTAGCGTCGGTTTTCTCAAAAGTGACAAACAAACAATCTTGCTTGAGAAAAGCATCTTCTAAAAGTCCTTGTGACTCCCCATCCCTTAAAACTACATCCCGAAATCTTTTCAGTGATTCTTGACTGCGATAAAGTAATATACCGTACTCAATACCCAGCATTCCCATGACAGAAGCATAAAGAGTACCAATATCCCACTTGTTAATTTCTATTGCTAATATTTGCTGCTCTTCTAAAAATTCCCAAGGAACAGAATTCCAGATTGCAAAAGCTTTATCATTTAAGAGCTTGGCATATTTTGGTGGTAATTCTGGAACTTGACTTTCAACAATTTCAGCAAATCCACGGAATAGTTCGTCAATGAACGGTAAATTGGGAACATAATCAATTGCAATGTCTAAATCTTGTAATACCCCCCGTAAATAAAACTGAATTTCTCTGTCTTTGACGACAATTTTTTGGGGACGACCAGGTTTACCAGGAGAATTAGGACTTTCCATTGCGCGCATCAGAGTTCGGACAATTGCTTCTGGTCCGCTATCTGGAGATACTATGTCCATTCCCCGCACAATACCTTGCGATCCATCTACCCACAGAATGCATTCACCCTTTTCTTCTGAATTGTCATATTCCTCAAGCGAAGATGACAATGGTCGGCGATCTCCCTCCCATACGGAAGGTATTTGGGTTAAATTCTTCAATCGACGACTGGTAGAGCGATTAAAGGTTGTCATAAACTAAACAATTAAAAAGATTTACAACTAAAAGTTTTGGTAAAAGCAAACCTTGGTGATGTTACTCCAAGGGCGAAGAATTTAAGAATAACTATGGCTGACGCCACGCTGTTGCTATCAGGTGGTTATGCTAGTACTTCCATAAAAAATTGAAAATACCAGATCTGAAAGAACACGGAGTCTCTCAATTCTAGGATAAAAACACCAATATAGATTTCGGGTGAGTTATTTACAATTTGCCAATCTTGAATAGCAATCTCGCTAGAATAGATACAAAAACTAAAGACAAAAACTTCGCCAAGCCCAGTTAGCACTAGGCTAAAACTAGAGCTTTGCCCTAAGCTCTAAGAGGGGTAACAGCAAAACCTTGTATCACGGAAAAAGCAGATGACACAAACACAAGCATCTCAACAACGGGGTATTCAACTAACCCCTACCGCATTAGAACAAGTCAAATTTTTGCGCAGCAAGCAAGATAAAGATTTATGCTTGCGAGTCGGAGTTCGTCAAGGTGGATGTTCCGGAATGTCCTACATGATGGATTTTGAAGACAACAGCAAAATCACCCCTCAAGATGAGGTATTTGAATATGATGGCTTCAACATCGTGTGCGATCGCAAAAGCTTGTTATATTTATACGGCTTAGTTCTAGACTACAGCAATGCCATGATTGGTGGTGGCTTTCAATTCACCAACCCAAATGCCAATCAAACCTGTGGTTGTGGCAAATCATTTGGCGTTTAGTAGTTATTTAGTCGTTTAGTCGTTAGTCATTAGTCATTTCAATATTATTAACATTTAAATATTGAATGTATGACTATTGACTATACATCAAGAATTCCAAGCCCAGTTAATTAGTAGAGTAATTGTTTGTGTTACGGTATCGATCTAAAATCATTCCACGTTACACGACTGCTTTGGAGGAATAACCACTTACATATTCCCGTTTAAACAGGAAGTATAAGCTACAAGTGTCACAATTTGTCCAGACTTTACACAGCAGCTTCAAATCTGTGAATGAAAAATCCTCATGGATGACGCCTGAGGAGTGTCAATATAGACTATGAACTACTGACTGTTGACTAATTAATTTCTATGACTGAAACTGTTGAATCTTTGTTCGATACCGGCTTGGAACGTTATAAAGCTGGTGAAGAAGTTTCCTCATTAATTCCTGTATTTAAAGAAGTTTGCGATCGCGCCCCAAAAAGTGCTCCAGCTTGGACTTGTTTGGCTTGGTTGTATCTGTTAGCAGATAAGTCTTCCTCAGCATCTAAAGCCGCACAAAAAGCTGTTAAACTCAATCCACAAGACCCCCAAGCAAGGGTAAATTTAGCTGTTGCAATGCTAGAAAATGATCAAAAAGGGGTAAGACAGCACATTGATGTTGCACATCAGTTGATTTCCCTTAACAGCGAATGGTACGAAGAAATTCAAAATAGTATTGAAGATGGTTTAACCAGAAAACCTGACTGGCAAAGTTTATCAAAAGTTAAAAACTGGTTGTTTGGTTAGGGATTGGGGATTGGCGACTGGCGATTGGGGATTGGGGATAGCACTGCGTGCCGCCGCAAGCGGCATATGGCGACTGGGAACTGGAGATTGGGAAAGAGTTACCCATTGCAATTACCAATTACAAATTACCAATTACCCATTACCAATTACCCATTACCAATCCCCATAAAAAATATTTAAACAAACGTCATTATGAAAGATAAATTATTAAACTGGTTCAACTGGATACTAGTAGCAGATGTATTCTTTGTATTTGCAGCTTTCGCATGGCTCGCGATCGCAGTAATTGGTAATTCAATGGGGGTACCCCTAGGTTTAGATTTGTGGCACAAATTGTGGCAACCTGTGTTCAATCCTGCGATTGGGATTTTAATGGCTGGTGCAATTCTCAGTGGTATTATCAGTTGGATTTCTAAAAAATTTTCTCAAGCTGGTAATGGGTAGGGATTGGGGATAGCACTGCGTGCCGCCTTGCGGCATATAGGGACTGGCGACTGGCGACTGGTGACTGGCGACTGGCGTTAGCCATAAGCACTGCGTGCCGCCGCAAGCGGCATATGGCGATTCGGTCAAGGTTTTCAATTACCAATTACCCATTACCAATTACCCATTACCAATTACCCATTACCAATCCCCAACCCCTCACTTCAAAATATCTCTTAAAGCAGGCTGCAATTTAGGATACTTGTATTCAAAACCACTTTCCAAGGTACGTTTGGGTAAAACCTCTTGTCCTTGCAAAACTACTGTTGCAGCTTCTCCTAATAGTGCTTCAAGGGCAAATCCTGGAACAGGTAGCCAAGAAGGTCGATTCATAACCTCACCCATAGTGTCGCAAAACTGTGACATTCGAACGGGCTCAGGAGAAGTTGCATTATATACTCCTTCCATTTGGGAATTATTTAGGGCTTGTAAAATCAAACCCACTAGATCATCTACATGAATCCAGGAAAACCATTGTTGACCATCACCTAAAGGACCTCCAGCAAAAAGTTTAAATGGAGTAATCATTTTACCTAAAGCACCACCCATTCCCAGGACAATACCAAAACGTAAAATTACCAGTCGCACTCCTAAATCCTTAACTTTTTGGGCTTCCGACTCCCATTCAGTTGTAACTTGGGCGAGAAAATCATTACCAGCAGAACTCGTTTCATCAAAGGTCGCTGTTTGACTGGTACCGTAATAACCAATTGCGGAAGCATTCACCAATACACTAGGTTTAGAATCTGCATTTCCTATTGCTTCGACTATCTTTTGGGTTCCGAGTTTGCGGCTATTGAGAATAATATTCTTGCGTTCTGGCGTCCATCGCCCTTCAGCAATCGGTTCTCCTGCAAGATTGACAACTGCATCACAACCGTTTATTGCATTTTGCCAATCCCCAGACATGGTAGACGTATAACCAACAATTTCTAAATTCTTAAATGCTGTTGTAGGAAAAACTTTTTGGGCGCGTTGTACACTTCGTGAAAGTACTACTAATTCATGACCTTGGCTAATGAGTCGTTCAACCAAGCGACTACCAACAAATCCCGTTGCTCCAGTAATTGCTATTTTCATTTTTAAGCGCTAAGTAGACTCCACCAAACTCCTATTCTACAGATCTGAGCGTTCAAACTTATAAATATTACTAATCCCCAATCCCTAATAACCTAATCTCCAATCCCCAATCACACGATTTTCAGTATCTAAAATCAAGAAATGAATCGAAGTTAACTTGGCTTTTATATAGTTCGATATTATAGGATGGACAGAGTATTACAAAGCACGGGGCTATATGGCTCGATATACCTGTTCTTTTCTTCTTTCTATTAATTTTGAACAACTTTTGCCTTTAATTGTAGAACTTCTACAAGACTGTAGTCTTAATGTGATGTACTATACATCTGACTACGTGATGGCAAGGGAAATTCCTGGTACTGTCCCTTTTTCAAAGTTAGTGACAGTAGAAGCACTAATTGATAAAAGTACAGCTACCGAGACCGAAACTCGCATGAGCATTGTGATGAAAAACGAGGAATTACCACTCCAAGTTGAAAATCACTGTCGGCAACTATTTGAGTATATTAAGGAGGCAATAGAACATAGCCGTCACTGGCATTTAATTGAAAGTCTTGCAGGATAGCGCGAGTTATCCAGTACTAGCTTGAGCACGAGGTAGCTCTAGCTTTTTGCTAGAGCCAATAATTAAATCACTTGATAGTAAAAAATATACCGGAGGTGACAAGTAGGTCTTTAATCTTCTATATCCTCAGTCATCCCAGGATTAATAAGAGTAATATCATACTCACTCAAATCTGTTGGTACCTGTGTTGTTGTCTCGCGCTGCAGTAAGTAATAAATAGCACGTACTTGAGGACCGAAGACTATTTCGTCTTCGTTTCTCAGGTCATGTGCTGGAGTTTTGCGTCCATTAACTACTATTCCGTTGGAACTGGGCTTCCCTTTCGCATCACCATCAACAATTCGATAATAATGAGTGTTGCTGTTGTTTCCCCTGGGTAATCTGACTAAAGTCGCATGGCGACGGGAGACAAATTGCGAAGCTAAGCGAATATCGCATTCAACGTCTCTACCGATAGAATAAATCGGGCGTTCCAAAATAAATTCTTTACGTCCACGAGCGTCTTCAATAATCAGTAGATGATTCTGATGATTTTCTGCTGTCATTGACACATCGTTACTTCAATAGTTTGAACTTTGAGAATTTTAAAATTTGCTTGATATGGTTTTGTGGTATTCTCGAAACCAGATTTGAGGTATAGGACAACCAAATAATCTACTAATGTTTTCGCTAATACGATTACTAGAACCATTTTGTTCTATAAAATTGTTTTTTTACAAAACATTGTTTACAAAACTATAGTCGTAAGGCTAAGTGAGCATTGCTACAGTTGCCTAACGACTTAGTTTAACCTGATATTGGGAAAATAATTATTTGAGTTAATTATTTGAGGTCAGCAATATTAGTCAATAAGAAATATTTTAACGTCGACGGATAAAACGCTTTAAGTAAAATGCCTTAAGTGAAACGCCTTAACAATAGCGAATTTGTCACAACGCTAACGGAGCTAAAAGCCATTAATGCTGCTGCACCTGCGGGAGTTAAAACAAAATTAAAGCTAGGTAATAATATCCCCGCAGCTAAGGGAATTCCTAAAGTATTGTATGCAAAAGCCCAGAATAGATTTTGACGAATCTTATTAAAAGTCGCACGACTAAATCGAATTGATTCTACTACGTCATTAAGGGAATCTCTCATCAAAACTATATCGGCTGTTTCCATAGCCACATCTGTTCCAGAATGCAGAGCAATTCCTACATCTGCTTGAGATAATGCAGGAGCATCGTTGATACCATCTCCTACCATTCCCACATGTTTTTGATTGTTTTGTAGCGATTCAATAACTTCAGCTTTTTCTCCTGGCATTACGCCTGCAATAATATCGCTATCGTCTAAACTTAGTTGCCTTCCTAAAGCGATCGCAACTTCTGGAGTATCACCACTCAATAACATGACGCGCAGATTCATTTGTTGTAGTTGTTCTACTACTGAAACTGCATCTTCCCTTACAACATCTGATATGGCGAAAATCCCAACAATTGCATAATTTACTGCAACGTAGACTACTGTCTTACCATTTTTTGTAAAATTCTCAACTGCTTGAGATAAGGTTTGATCCACAACTATTCCGTGTAGCTCCAACCAGGCTTTATTACCTAACAACACTGATTTTTCTTCTACTACACCTGAGACACCCAATCCAGGTTCTGTACGAAAATCCGTTGCTACTGGGATTGTTAAATTTTGTTGCTGTGCTGCATTAATAATTGCTGTAGCGAAAGGATGAACTGTACCACTTTCCACTGCTGCTGCTAATTTTAATAAGGATTGAGAGTCTAGAACTGGAGATAAATTTTTAACTCTTTCCTTTGGGAAAGTAACAGTTATTGTTTGTGAGGAAGATTCCTGAGTTTGTAATTCATAAGTCTGTGCTTCAGGTTTACGGGTTGCCGAATTATCCGTTAGTAATTCCTCTATCAGCAAACAGTCGGTAACTGTAGGCTTACCAATAGTTAGCGTACCAGTTTTATCAAAGATTACTGTATCTAATTGGTGGACTCTTTCTAAAACATCGCCACCTTTAATTAAAAGTCCCTTTTCTGCTGCGATCGCAGTTCCTACTAAAATCGCTGTTGGCGTTGCAAGTCCTAAAGCACAGGGACAAGCGACTACCATAACTGCAATCGCTAATTTCAAACTTAATAGCAGTGAAGCTTGTCCTGCTGATGTTGTCCCACCCCAAATTGTGAGATTATCCCAAATATTAACTCCAATAAAATACCAAAAAACAAATGTTAATATTGCAGCACCCAAGACTCCGTAGGTAAAGTAACCTGCAACTGTATCTGCTAATTTTTGTACTGGTGCTTTACGGGTTTGTGCATTTTCCACTAAAGCCACAATATGAGCCAAAGTTGTATCGTCACCCGTCCGCTCCGCTTGAATAACGATCGCCCCAGATTGATTAATCGTTCCTGCAGCAACTTTATCTCCGGGTTGCTTGAGTACTGGTACGGCTTCCCCACTCAACATTGACTCGTCAACGGTGGTTTTTCCTTCCATAACTTCGCCGTCGACGGGTATCTTCTCCGAAGGTAATACCTGCAACCATTCACCAACCTTCACTTGTGCAGCAGGAATTTCAATAAAGTTTGTAGTAATATTATTTTTTTCAGTTTTAGTTTTATGGGGATTGGCAATTAACCGAGCAACAATGGGTTGAAGCGATAATAATTTCCTAAAAGCTGCTGCAGCACGACCTCTTGCTCTTTTTTCCAGGGTTCGTCCCAGCAAAATAAAACCCAACATCATGACTGGTTCGTCAAAGAAACATTCCCAAGCCATGTTAGGAAATAGCAGCGCAATTACACTTGCAATGTAAGCTGTAAGAGTACCCAACGCCACTAAAGTATTCATGTTGGGCGTATTTCGCCATAAACTACGCCAACCGTCTACGATAATTTCTTTACCGGGGATTAGTAAAGCCAAAGTCGCTAAGCCACAGTGAAACCAAATATTACTTACAACTGGTAACATCACGCCGCTCAGGTGACCAAAATGCCCAATTCCTGAAAGTATCAGTAATACAGCAGCTATTACTAGCTGTATCATTGAACTGCGCATTTCCCGGTGATGTTTGGTTTCTAAATCCCGGACAGATGAATTACTACCTACATCATTAGCATCTGATTGGCGGATCTGTGATGGGAATCCTGCATCCGTAATCTTTTGAGCTAAAGCATTTGGATCTACTACACCCGCTTGAGACTCAACAACAGCTATTTCCGTTGCTAGATTCACAACTACATCTGTTACTCCAGGATATTGGGCGAGTTGGCGCTCTACCGCTTTCACACAGCCCGCGCACTTCATACCCCCAACATCCAAAGTAATTTTATCTGCAATTGGTTTATCTGTAACAGTCGTGGTGTAACTAATGGTTTGAGTTTGCATACATATTATGGAACCGCCTATAAGATTTCATAGCCCAATTCAAGACGCTTCTATTTTGAGCTTAGGCTAAGTTTAGCGATTTCTACTTCTTTTACAGATCGTAATACTTATTAAATTATATAAATAATTCCAACATAATAAATAGTTAACCACGATCATAATTACAATAACTTGTATAAATAAGAGCCATTACTTGGATAGGGATCAAAGCTAATTCACTTTTCCAGAATTCATTAATTCCTAAACTCGATATACTACAAAAAAAGCCACAACCTAAGATGACAAAGGTTAATAAATTAAGGTGTCTAGATTTAATTTTTAGCATCGCCACATATTTGAAATTTAGTTTGTTTTATGAATGAGATAGTTTCAATAATTCAGCTAAAATTTTGCTCGCATGAAATTCAACTAACACATATTGAATAAATTCCTTATTCAATAACTGTTTATAATTAATAACTCCCTATTATTTAAACACCTGATTGTTTGATTTATTTTCTCAATAGGAGATGAAATTATAAATTCATCGTCTATATATGAAATATAAGCAATGATTTTTATCCCGGAGTAAATAAATTTTATATTATTAAGGATGTTAATTAAAGTATGCTGGCCAACATTATAGAATAGCTAAAATGTTTGATATGCTTTGAAAACAATCATATAAAGTTCAAAGCTAAGCTTATAATTTTAGTAATAATTAACTACTGAATTAAGACCTCGCAAAATAATCTATAGCGAAAATCATCTTGCTTTCATAGGGATAAACAAGACAAATCAAAAGCTAAAAAAAATTTGTAGTATAGCTTTACAGGTAAATCTATTCACTAGATAGAATTAGTGAAATGACCCAAATCACTCAAAGTTAAAAATTTATTTTTAAGAACTGAAGTCAAGGATTTAGCTATTTACTGACGTATTCTATATCTACCATCTAGCAAAAATTTTTATTAACTTTAAAATTTTAATGTGTAAATTTATGAACTGGGAATTTTTAAACTTACAAACTTAAAGTTTTATTAAACAATTCCTCCTCTAAAATGAATATATAGTAATTCAGATTTAAATGCAATATGGGACTCGTATTTATAGTTGATATATTTATGTTTTCTAGATTTATAACTCTGAAAACTATAACTTCTATCTATACTATTTGAATAGTTATAAAACTAACTCTACAACCAACGATATTTATTATAGATAACCCCAATTTTTTTTTAATTGGGGTTCTAGCTTTTTACCTGATTCACGCTCTCCTACTCATTCTTTACAATTGGCAGAATTTATTCAGTTTATATGTAGAGTACTTAATTAAGGCTTAGAGTTGTAAATCTTACTAATATGGAGCCGGTTTAGTTTTATTAATAAATATTATTTAAAACCAACCTTGTTTCTGAACGAAGTAAGTGTCAACGAATTCATTGTGACTTTTATTTAAGTAAATCATGCCTTCAACTAGACCAACAAACTGCATAATTACAAATGGAACGCCATAAGCAAAAAATAGACCTGCGATGGAAATCCCCAGCATCACTGCTCCTTCAAGGCTATATCCGAGCACAAATTTATGTACTCCTAGGGCACCAAGAATAATACCGCAGTAGCCGGCAAGTAACTGTCTTGTCGCGTGAGAAGGATTTAAGTTTGCCATAATCTATGTATATCTCCTGTATATTTACGTATAAAAAATAATACTTTTTTCGTCTACTGAAAGTATACTTATCTACTTTTGAGGTAATAAGATCTACTTTATGAGTAGTATAAACACTGTTTTAACACCAAAAATTCCTATGGTGTCTGATGTGGAAACTGGCGACACTATTGTGTTGTAAGATTTTGAGCTTTCCGCCTCCTTTAATGCTCGTTCAAAATCGTAATGTTAAGCACTACTTAAACAAAACGGCAAGGAGAAGGATGTGCGAGAGTCGAGAGAAAGATAATCATCTACCCAGGAAAATTTAGGTAAATAACTAAAAAATTATATTTCTGGGATTCAGTTTACTTGAAGTATTATCTAAGATCAGTTATTGGTAACGTTCTTAGTTTGAAATCTAGCCAAGATTTGAAGAACAATATTACTGAAAGACAGGGAGTGATTCACACCTGCATTATTTACAGCAATTACAAATGCAGACTTAATTTTAGTTATGATACTTTTTTGGAGACAAGTCTTATGACTTTACTTCCCCAAAACTAGACCCCCAGAGTGCGATTGTTCATTTTTTAATAACTAGCAGGATTACAAGTCTGCGCGAACATATGATAGTTTTCCATGAAGAAAAGCTACCGCTATCGCCACTCAAAAATGCTATTTTATTATCTCTACAGGTCTAATATAGCTCTATCCGGACTTTTAAGCCGAATTAAGTCACTATCATATCTTAAAAAGATTTGCTTTTATCCTTAGAAATATAACGATTAAATGGGTGTTTAATAGTAATTCCTACTTAATCATGATAAAAATTACCCACACTAAATATGGACTATTATTATTGACATTGATAATCAACGCCAAAATTATAGTTAAAAAGCTCTGCAAAAAGCTAAAGACGTTGATACTTATACATACCGCAAAATATACCTGATCGCAAAAATGCAGAGTTAGTATTAATTAAGTTGCGAATAGTTACTATAACAACGTTTGCCGCGAAGAGCCATACTCCCATGAGAATGTATCTGAGATTAATATTATAAGAATAGGTGATATCTATTGTAAATAGATTACTATTTAAGAAAAATTAATTTTTTTGATAGGGGAAAATTATAACCGACTGTCCAGTCGAATGAAACCTAATAAATAATGGGTCAAAAGTAATAGGTAATTGGTAGTTCGTAATACTTTTAACATGTAAATGACTGCTTATTTATTGAAGCTTGTATCTGTAAGAACGTATTTTTCTACTGAAATGTTTAAGTCACGAAAAAAGCTATTACTTGTTAACGATTAACGATTAACTATTACCTATTACTTATCAAAAAACTCCAGCTAAGTTTTCAAATATCTTCTTAATATCTTGTTGGAAACTTAAGAAGAACTACTACCCACAATAAATAGACTTAAGAGAGTTCCACTATTCCAAAGACTATGTAGCAACATTGGAGCAAGTAAATTGCGCGATCGCGTGTAAACAATCCCCAATATAATTCCTAAGGATGTTAGTGGTATAAGTTCGGATAAACTAAAGTGAGCAGCAGCAAATAAGACACTGCTAATAATAATCGATCCCCATACAGGTAAGTACTTGGTAAGAGAAGGTAGTAAAAAACCACGAAACAATATTTCTTCAAATAGTGGTGCAGCAATAGCCGCAGTAAAGAAAAATATTGCTAGAGCTACAGAATCTTGACTTTTAAGTACTAATTGCAGTAAAGGATTGCTACCTCCTTGTCCCTCCCATAATTTTTGATTGATTACAGAAACTAATAAGACAATTGGTAAAGCTGCACAGTAACCTCCAAAACCCCATAGAAACCACTTATCCCGAAAATGAAAACGAAACCAATCTTCAGCTAGAGGGAAAAAGTTTTTAATAGAGAAATATAATACACCAAGGGCTCCGAATGCGACGAATAAGTAACTGGTTAGAACGTAAAAAGCCTGTATGCGTACGCTAACAGCAGCACCACGTGGAATTGGGAGTACGGATAGTAATTCGGGAACTATTATTTGTCCAACGAAGAAAAAACCAACTACAAAAACTTGCAAAATGATTTCCCCATCCCAAGGGGTTGACCAAGCAAGATTTCCATTTTGCGCGAGTACGGAGTCTTTTCCTTTAATTAGAATCTGAGCGATTGAGAAAATTAATATTCCCAAGCCAATGAGAACACCTAAAGCAGGGAGAGTTGCGATAATAGCCAACTTTATTAAAGCATTTTGTGCCATTTGTTGAGTTGAACTATTGATTTGATTTACTAAATCTTGGCGTTGTTGAAACTGGTAAAGTTGAGTTAGAGCAACAGAACGAAACCAACCTTCTAGATTTTTTTGAATAAATTCTTCAGCATTAGGTTGTAAATTCGATCTATCTTGCCATAAGGCTATTAGCACCTTAGCTGTTTCGCCATATTGGGGAGAAATGACCGTATTTTGCGGTACATCATTCCAATCTTTTAGCGCACTTTCAGCCTTACCCTGCTGTTCTTTTAAAATACCTAAACGCAGATCTAATTCTGCAATTAACTTTTGTTGTTCGCGAGCTATTTTTTTGAGTTCCAGTACTTCTCCATTAAGGATGTCACTAGTTTGAGGAGATTTGACTGAACTTTGTGTAAGTTGGTTTTGAACTCTTTCTAAATTCTTTTTGGCTGAATCTCGAACTTGCTCGTACTGTTTTATTGCATTTTCTACAGGTTGTGATCCTACGATCGCAGCTTGCAATTGTTTGAAATTACCATCAGTGTTTTCTTCTGGTTTCCAAGCTGCAGCTTGTAATGATATGTCTGTCTGATAAAGTTCGATTAGACTTTGGGACTGGGGTCTTTGTAAGCTCTGGAATAAATTTGAGCCAGATAATACGATTGCAATTACAGTCAGTAATGTTAAAAATATCCTTTTCGGTGTCATCTATACTCTTTATCCGTTAATTAACCCTTAAATAATTTGCGTGTATGTGGGGCTTATACCTTTTGCAGATTATCGCAAGAAAATGTCTTTCGGTGATAAATTTTCTGACCTAATGATAAGAGATATGATAGGGTTTAACTGGTTACAGGAATTTTATCTTCTTAGATAAAAATAAGAATATAAAGTAAAACCGTATTATAAAGATAAATAATATAGAGATGTAGTGATACTACATCTCTACTGGCAATATAGTTACTGCAACAAAAGAGCTACACTTTATACCCATTTATTTTGGCAAATTACTTAAATTGAATGAAAGCAATGAACCAAAGCACTAAGCAAAGGCAATGAACTCATTTTCAATGCTTAGCGATCGCTTGGAATATTAGTCCTCATCATCCATAAGTCCCCAGCGATAGAATCTTTGATGGTGTTATATAATTCGGGATTCTTTGCTTGTAATTCCTCTAAAGTAATATCTTGAGCCAAAACTTCGCCATTTTTATTATGAATAGTGTAAGTTTTGTTGCGATTTATAGTGATCTGTCTGTCCCTCGTTTCAATAGAACCCAAAACAGAAGGTTGAGAAATATTAACTTGATTATTTTGTTGGACAATTACTTCTGCTTTTCCCAGTACTTTCCCATTAGTAATAATGGGAATTAAAGCTAAAGATACAGCTAATCCGAATAAAATTGAACGTTTCATAGCTCACCTCTTCAGGTTGGGCAGTATATCTATTTAAATAACACAGGTTTATCACTAAAAGTTCCAGAATAATTATATATTTGATTTATTAATATTTTTCTTTATGGTAGAGAAACAAATACATACCATTGAATTTACATTGTTTATAAAAGGGAACGGGAAATAGGGAAGAAGGAACAGATTCAAAAAATCAATATGTGAGGGTATTTTTTGAAATTGTATTTCTTGAAATTGTATTTTTTGAAATTGTATTTTTTGAAATTAGTATCACATTTTGGAAATACACCTTAGGTGCAAGCAAAAGTAAAAAGTAACAGGTAATAAAAGAATAGTTACCACAATGACACTGTTATGTCACGCTAAAGCCTACGGCGTCGGGAAAGCCTCTGACTAACGTCACGCTTCGCTTTCGCTAATGCTAACGCCGTAAGACGCAGGCTTTTACCACATCGCCGTAAGGCGCGGGCTTTTACCCATTACCAATGACCAATTACCCATTACCTCCAGAAACTAACCCAAAAAACCACTAAAAAATTCTATGGTTTCCTTTAACGCTTTAACAAAAACATCAATTTCCTCACGAGTGTTGTAAAAAGATAAGCTTGCTCGTGCGGTTGCAGGAATATCTAAATGACGATGCAATGGTTGAGTACAGTGATGTCCCGAACGTATTGCTACACCATATTCATCTAAGAATGTAGATAGGTCATTTGCATGAATTTGACCTGCGGTAAATGCTGCGAGTGCAGCTCTTCCTTCACCATTCGCATCAGGTTTAGGTCCGTAGATTCTAATTTGGGGAATTTTTCCTAGTTCTTGGAATAAGTATGCCGTTAATTCTGCTTCATAAGCATGAATTTTATCCATACCGATAGTGGTAAGGTAATCCACTGCTGCACCCAAAGCGATCGCTTCCCCAATTGCTGGCGTTCCTGCTTCAAATTTATGTGGTAATTCCCCATAGGTAGAATGGTCTAAATATACATCTGCAATCATTTCACCACCACCCAAAAATGGGGGCATTTCTTGCAGGATTTCTTGTTTCCCATATAAGAAACCAATCCCTGATGGCGCACACATTTTATGTCCCGATGCAACTAACCAGTCGCAGTCCATATCCTGCACGTCAACAGGCATGTGGGGCACGCTTTGGCAGGCATCAATTAATACTTTTGCTCCCTGTTGATGCGCTAAATGACAAATTTCCTTTACCGGGTTGATACAACCCAAAGTATTGGAAACATGAACCACAGAGACTAACTTGGTTTTATCGGAAAGGAGTTGTTTAAACTGGTCTAAATCAAAGGTTTCTTCTGATGTCAGTTCGACATGCTTTAATACTGCACCCGTTTTTTGGGCGACAAAATGCCAAGGAACTATATTACTGTGGTGTTCCATCACCGAGAAGATAATTTCATCACCCGGTTGCAAGTTATTCATCGCCCAACTGTAAGCAACCAAATTGATCGCCTCAGTCGCATTGCGGGTATAAACTATTTCTTGTCGTGATGATGCATTAACAAATTTAGCAACTCTGTCTCTTGCTCCTTCGTAAGCATCGGTAGCTTTGCCACTGAGGCAATGAGCGCCACGATGAACGTTAGAATTATACTCCTGGTAATAGTCTTGAAGTGAATTAATTACCTGAAGGGGTTTTTGAGAAGTTGCAGCATTATCCAGATAAACCAAAGGCTTACCGTTGACTTTTTCCTTCAGGATGGGAAAGTCTGCACGTACTATATCAACTACAGTTTTTTCTTTTGCTAAAGTCATGTTTATGGTTCTAGGTATTGGGTATTGGGTATTGGGTATTAGGTATTGGGTTTGGGATTTAAGTTTTAAATTATCCCCTGGGAAAGTGCTATAAGATTTAATTTTTTGAGAACTAAGTTTTTGAGAACCAAGTAAGTTTTTAAGCACCAAGTTTTAAGTATTAACTTCTTAAGCACCTATTTGATTGACACTTTGGAGCAGACTCTCTTGTAATGAAGCTACAGGTATTTGTTTGATAATTTCGGTAGCGAAAGCATCGATTAATAAATGACGTGCGGCGTTTTCATCTATACCTCGACTTTGTAAGTAAAAAATTTCATCGTCTTCTAATTGACTAACTGTAGCACCATGGGCGCACTTAACATTATCAGCAGTGATTTCCAATTGGGGTTTAGTATCAATTCTGGCTTTAGGAGATAACAATAAATTACGATTTAACTGGGATGCATCGGTTAATTGTGCGGCTTTAGGAACAATTATCTTACCATTAAATACTGCATGAGCCCTATCGCCAATAATCGTTTTGTGCAATTGTTGACTTTTCGCATGGGGGTAATTCAACGCGATCGCGCTGTGGGTATCTGCTAACTGTTGTTCAGAAATTACTGTCAAACCATTGAGTGTGGTTTCAGTTTGTTCGCCAGTTTGCAAGATTTCTAAATTGTGGCGCGATAACTTTCCACCCAAACTAATCGCATTACAGGAATATCGACTGTAACGGGCTTGGGTAATAGCAGTTTTACCAATATGGAAAGCCCCTGCAGCTTCACGTACAACCCGATTATGATGTACGCTGGCGTTATCTTCTAGCCAAATTTCCGATACCGCATTGCTAAAGTAAACTGATTCTGCAGCTTTATTTTTAATAACTTCGGGGTTTCCATACTCTTCTACCAAAGTTAGTTCGGAACCACTTTGAGCAACTACTAAACAACGAGGTTGGGAGATTACTTGCTCGCTACTAGCAGTTAGATACACCAAATGAATCGGTTTTTCTACGACAACATTTTTGGGTACCCATACTATTGCAACATCATTAAACCCAACAGTATTGAGTGCTGTAAATACTTCCAGAGCACCTTCAGATTTTGCTAAATATTTCTGGATTTTCTCCCCGTATTCTGCGGGTAAATCAGCTAAATTACTGACTATAACCCCATCTGGCAAATCTGCGATCGCTGATAATTCGGGTGTATAAATCCCGTTAACAAATACTAAATGATTAGAACCTTCTGGTTGCGTGTCCTGTAAATGTTCGCCGTGGTTGGTTTGTACGGGATGAAATTTTACCTGTTTCAATCCAGACAAATCGGTAAATCGCCATTCTTCCTCGCGGGTTGTAGGAATAGTTGAATGACGCACCCAATTAACTGCGCGATCGCGTACTTCTTGCAACCAAGGAAATTTGGTTTGTAGAGATGTACCATCCTTGGTTTGTAAATTTTTCAATAATTCGCTCAGATAAGTATCTCGATCTAACAAACTAGATACTAAATTATCTGCATTAGAGTTAGGAACTGGACTAGGAGAAACTTGAATTGCCATTATACACCCACCTCAACTTCTGCTTCTTCCAAAATCCAGTCGTAACCGCGAGATTCTAATTCCAACGCCAATTCCTTACCGCCAGATTTAATAATTTGTCCTTTCGCCATCACATGAACATAATCTGGGACAATGTAATTCAGTAAGCGCTGATAGTGAGTAATCATCAAAGTTGCATTTTTGGCGCTAGTTAATTGATTTACCCCATTTGCAACGATTTTGAGCGCATCAATATCTAAACCAGAATCTGTTTCATCCAAAATCGCCAAGGTTGGTTCTAGTAGAGCCATTTGCAGAATTTCATTCCGCTTTTTCTCACCACCAGAAAAACCTTCATTTAAACTACGACTCAAGAAAGCCGAGTCCATTTTCACAACTTCCAGCTTTTCTTCAATCAGATCGTCAAAATCGAAGGCGTCAATTTCTTCTAAACCCTGGGCTTTGCGCTTGGAATTATAAGCGACCCTGAGGAAGTCCAAATTACTTACACCGGGAATTTCCAAGGGATACTGAAACGCCAAAAATATACCACTTCTTGCCCGTTCTTCGGGTTCCACTTCCAGCAGATTTTGTCCCTGAAAAATTACTTCTCCACCAGTTACCTCATATGCGGGGTGTCCAGCCAAAATCTTGGATAAAGTACTTTTCCCAGAACCATTTGGACCCATAATTGCATGGATCTCACCCAAACGGATTTCTAAATTTACACCTTTTAAAATTGATGCGCCATCAACTTCTGCTGTCAAATCTTTGACTGACAGCACCACTTCGCTATTTTCACTAATCATGCTCTCACTCTCTTTAAATTATTATTTTTTCTACTTTAATTTTTTTCTTTCTTGATGTGCGTGTGATTTATAGCAGCGAATAGCAAGTTAATCAAGTCCAGAATAAATTTCCCTTCGTCATATACCAAGTAGTCTTGAATTCTAGCTCCTGGCTCCTGAATCCTGACTTCTGGCTCCTGCTATATTTCTCGCACACCAAATTAACCAACACTTCCTTCTAATTTCAGACTTAATAGCTTATCAGCTTCCACCGCAAATTCCATCGGCAATTGGTTAAATACATCTTTACAGAAACCGCTAATCATCATTGTTACGGCGTCTTCTGCAGAAATACCCCGTTGGGCGAAGTAAAATAACTGGTCTTCACCAATCTTAGAAGTGGAAGCTTCGTGTTCTATTTTGCCGCTATTATTTTGAACTTGGATATAAGGATAAGTATTAGCATGGGCATTATCCCCAATCAACATTGAGTCGCACTGGGAATAGTTACGTGCACCTTCAGCTTTGGGATTCACTTTCACCAAGCCCCGATAGCTATTACTAGATCTACCAGCAGAAATACCTTTAGAAATAATTGTGCTGCGGGTATTCTTACCAACGTGAACCATCTTGGTTCCGGTATCTGCTTGCTGCATGTTATTGGTCAGCGCAACTGAGTAAAACTCACCGACAGAGTTATCACCTACCAAAACGCAACTGGGATATTTCCAAGTGATTGCAGAACCAGTTTCTACTTGGGTCCAGGAAATTTTTGAATTCACTCCCTGACACAAACCCCGTTTGGTAACGAAGTTGTAAATACCACCTTTACCATTTTCATCTCCGGCATACCAGTTTTGTACCGTAGAATATTTAATCTCGGCATTATCTAAAGCTACGAGTTCTACAACCGCTGCATGTAACTGGTTGCTATCGTACATGGGCGCGGTACAACCTTCCAAATAAGAAACGTAACTACCTTCTTCAGCAACAATTAAGGTACGTTCAAACTGTCCCGTATCCCCACTATTAATCCGGAAATAGGTGGATAATTCCATTGGGCATTTAACCCCTTTAGGAATATAAACGAACGAACCATCACTAAATACCGCAGCGTTAAGCGCCGCAAAATAGTTGTCAGCAATGGGAACTACGCTACCCAAATACTTCTTCACTAATTCCGGATATTCCTGTAAAGCTTCCGAAATCGAACAAAAGACAACTCCATCTTCTGCTAATTTTTCCTTAAAAGTTGTTGCGACTGAAACACTATCAAAAATTGCATCCACTGCAACATTCGCCAATCGCTTCTGCTCTGACAAAGGAATACCTAGTTTCTCAAAAGTTTCCAAAACTGCAGGATCTACTTCATCCAAACTGTTGAGCTTTTCTTTCTTTTGTTTGGGCGCAGAATAATAAATAATATCCTGATAATCAATTTCTGGATATTTTAAACCACTCCACTTCGGCTCCGTCATTTTTTGCCACTGACGATAAGCTTTGAGGCGATATTCCAGCATAAAATCCGGCTCATTTTTCTTCGCCGAAATCAGTCGAACTACATCTTCACTGAGCCCACGAGGAATAGTATCAGCTTCAACATCAGTGACGAAGCCGTATTTGTAAGGCTGGTTAACTAAGGTTTTAACGGTAGCGCTCATCGTAGTTTTTGTTGTGTTCGGTTAACAAATGTCTCTCTTTAAGGATGGAAGACGAGCTATGGGTAGCTAATTTTCCGAAGCAATGACCGGATGGTTACACTGCTGTTACAATAATCATAGATATTAAAACAACAAGTTTGTTGTTTAAGGTATCTTCATTCTAAGATAGATTAACAACAAAGTTGTTGTTTAAGTCATTTTTTTTTCAAATAGTCTTTTTTTTGATTCTCTAGGACGAAGATGGCGAGCACCCAACACCAACAGTCCTCAACCAAACAAGAAATTTTAGAGTATCTCTTAAAGCACGTCCAAGCGACAGCTTTAGAGTTAGCTACCGCTTTGAAAATTAGTCCCCAAGCGGTTCGTCGTCACTTGAAAGATTTGGACGCAGAAAAACTGATCTTGTATTCATCGTCCGTCCAAGCAGGGATGGGACGTCCACAGCATGTTTATCAACTTAGCTCTGAGGGTAAGAATTACTTAAATTGGGTCGCAAGTCCCCAGAATTCTGGTGATGGCTATGGCCAATTTGCTGTTTCTTTGCTTGACACAATTGCTCAAACAGTGGGGAAGGACCAAGTCAGCACAATTTTAAAAAAGCAATGGGAACGTAAAGCTGAAGAATATCGCAAATCTTTAGGGAATGCTCCCCTTTCTAAGCGGGTAGCAACCTTAGTAGAGTTGAGAAAAGCCGAAGGTTACATGGCAGAATATCATCCGATTGAAACAAACGGTGTAACATTAGGTGACAATGGGAAAAATAATAATTCTGGGAATATAAAGTCTGACAGTAAAAAATCCGAAAGTACCAAACCTGAAAGTACAAAACCTGGAAAGAAAAAATCTCAAACTAAATTAAGCGATCGCTTTATGATCGTCGAACACAATTGTGCTATTTCCAATGTAGCGGAGTCTTTCCCCAGCGTCTGCGGACATGAATTAGAAATGTTTGCTGCAGCTTTACCAGATTGTACGGTAGAAAGAACCCATTGGATGATAAACGGTGGCGAGCATCGTTGTGGTTATTTAGTACAAGCAAAACAAAAATAATCTTGTAAAAAGACAAGGGCTAACAAAAGATAAGAATTAACGATTTAAAGATTTACTTTTTCAAATTAAGTTTTTTACATTAATTCCAAAAGCCTTAAAAACTCCCAAAGCTTTAAAACTTCAAAAACTTCAAAAATATCCATAGTTATCCATCCGTACTTAGTTTGACTGTTTTGCCAATCTAAGAAATACTGTTATTTACCATATTGTTAAGCCTCCCAGGAATGAGTTTGCAAGGAAATTTATGAATGTACCACCGCAACAACCATCAACGCAGTTTTTAAGTTTGGAAGAGTCAGCTAAAGTTGACGCAGCTTTGCTTACTTCACCAGAAAAATTTTTAACTCGACTGACAATATCATCTTTGAAAGTCTTAACTCATATCGCAGAAGAATACGGTGTAGAAATCAAAGATTTAACCACACCACAGATAATTGCTTGGTTCGAGAAAGATAGCAAAATTCGTCAAGAACAAGGAAGTGAAGCTGCTTATTTGAAGTGGTAACTACTTCTAGTTCTAACTATTCACAGGTTTGACAATATATTATTTGATTATTTTGATTGGGCGATCGGGGGGGTTTGATTGCTCATGAAAAAATAGTACATCAACAATTACAAAATACTATTTAAACCATAATTTTTATCTATAGATATAAGTCTATCTGCACTTTAACAATATATTTTACTTATCCGGACATTCTTTTCAAGCAATAACTCCGGATCAGTATTTTTGTTACACGCATCAAAAAAATACTCTAATAGTAATGATTTGGTCATAGCTTTCAGCATTCGCCAACATCCTAACCTTATTATCTAGTGCCATAACAGATAATAAGGAAACATAATCTAGGAATAAGCAGATAATTCCTCATTCTTGGCTCCTGACTCCTGACTTCTGACTCCTGACTCCTAATTCCTGACTCCTGACTCCTGACTTCTGACTCCTGACTCCTGACTCCTGATTTCCGACCCTTTACTTTCACTTCATCAAAATAGCAATTACTCTTTAATTTTTCTTCGTGGAACCTTCATGCGATCGCAAACGTCATCTATTAATGATCTAATCAGTTTCAAGTAACACTCCTCCCGCAGTGCATGTACCATTGCTCAAAACGACAAATATAGAGAGATAATCTGCATTGGATGATGATATTTAGCCGTTCTTAACTTTAAACTTTTACATTTAGAACATTAAATTCCAATAAATCCCAAGTTTTTTATGGGTAACTTTAATTAAATAAAATACTGCTCAAACAAAATCAGGTATTTATTGCTACCTATATTTTTATAGCATCACAACTGAAGGATTCATAATATTGCTATAGAGATAAATGATTAAATAGAGTCGACTTCAAAGATTATTGATATCAAAATAAGAATATTCACTTTAAATATAATGGCTAATAAATTTAAGCGATTAAATAATAACCAATTAAGTTGATATTTGTTTATTTATTGCCTCAGGAAAGATAAATATGAATATATAGCAATTAAATAAAAAAATAATCCGGTCGAGTTAGAGTACAGATTGAAGTTTTTTAATATAGGAATATATTAGATACAAAAGCCTTTGATTATGATAATATCTATTATCTCTGATGAATCAAATTTGAGGTGTGTATTGTGGACATATTTTTATGATGTCCACAACCATAAGAAAGTGAGATACCCCCGTTTATAAATTTATCCAGAAACAATTGTTAACTGTTTATTGAGAAATTTTCACTGCAGTTCCTGTGGCAGTAATTAACATCAAAACCCCCGACTGATCTACATTTATGGTTCCCGTATCTATTTCAATACCTATAACTGCATCTGCTCCTAAACGTCTTCCCCTTTCTTTTAATTCGTCTAATGCTTTTTGTTGACCTTCTTGAAATAGCTTTTCATAACTACCTGTACGTCCCCCAATAACATCGCGAATACCTGCGAAGAAATCACGAAGAAAATTACTTCCATAGACGACTTCTGCTGTTACTATTCCTAAATATGACTGGACAATTTTTCCTTGAATGACATCAGTTGTACTTAAAATCATTGGTTTACCTTCTAAGTAAATAAGAGACTAATTTATGGATTTGCATTTAGAAATTATTTGGCTATTTACTTCTTTGAAAAATAAAAAGTTTTCCCAGTTAAATCGTATAGTATTTTATCTTTTTAGGTTTAGATCTTAGATATGCTATAAATGTAGTCTGAGGAGCGTTAGCATTTAGGTTATTTGAATTCTGAGAATTAATTTTTTTACTTGGAAGTCTTTTTTATTTACCAAGTGAGTATCAGTGAGGATATTGATGCTTCATAAATCTTTTGTAAAAGTAATCGCATAGAGTTTTCAAAAACGAATAATTTTGTTTTAATGTACATGCCACTACGGAATTCGTGAAAAAAGTTGCAATAAGAATCAGGTAAATTACTGTGTATAATCGAAAATCATTTTGGCTAAGTATTCTCGTTATAGGAAGTATTGGGATAACAATTCCCTCAGTTGCTCGCGCAGAAGTCTTAGTGGCTCAAGCACGGAGTACTTCCCAAGTTAGACAATTACTTAATGAAGGACGTCGTTTGGTAAATGCGCGTGATTACAATGGTGCAATATCTGTTTATCAACAAGCTGCAACATTAGAACCGAAGAACGGTAGTATCTTCTCTGGTATAGGCTACTTATATGCACAACAAGGGAATTTTTCTGCAGCTTTAGCAGCGTATCGTCGTGCTGTTGCTCTTAGTCCCAATAATAGCGATTATCATTATGCCCTGGCTTATGTCAGCGGTAATATGGGTGATAACAATAAAGCTAAAACAGCCTACCGTAAGGCAATCCAATTAAACCGCAATAATGTTAATGCTTACCTGGGGTTAGCTGCGGTTCTATTGAACCTCAGAGAGTTTAAAAATGCTAGGTGGGCTTTCGAGCAAGCAATGAAAATTGACCCCAGAAATGCTAAAGCTCATGAATTAAAAGGAGCGATGTTAATGAAACAAGGTCGTTCTAGAGAGGCAATAATGGAATTAAAAAAATCTCTCAGTCTTTACGAAACCCAGAAAAAATGGGAGGGTGTCAGTCGAGTAGATTCTATGCTCAGAGAACTAGGTGGAGCATAAAAATCTATCTAGCAGATAACGGTCCAAGTGACATTAATTCAAATGATATCGATCTAAATTACATTGTTTTAAGTAACATTAATCTTGATGATATTAATCCCAGTGACATTAATCTAAATAACATTAATCTAATTGGCGTCCGGTTAATTCGACGAAAATATCTTCTAAATTTGAAGGACGTACCATCATTCCAGTCTTATCTTCTTGTTGGTTCAAATAGTTACTCGCTTCTCGCAAGGTGGGGAAAAATAAATATTCCCAATGCTCCCCAACTTGCTTCACCAGTAGACCCTCACCACTTTCAGAACGCAATTCTTGCAAAGTCCCCAAAGTAATCAACTTACCACTGTCCATTATTCCTATTCGCCCAGGTTTCCGATTGTCCCCGGCTGTGCGGACGCCAAAGGCTCCACATAAATATTCTACTTCATCCATATAATGAGTAGTCAGTAGTATTGTCATTCCTTGTTGATTCAGACCTTGAATGATTTCCCATAAACGCCGTCTAGTTTGAGGGTCTAAACCTACAGTAGGTTCATCCAAAAATAATATTTGTGGTTGATGTAATAAAGCTCTCGCAATTTGTAAACGTCGCTTCATTCCACCAGAAAGAGTTTTAACCAAATCATTTCTTCTACTTCCAAGTTCTACATATTCTAACCATTGATTAATTAAGCGTTGTCGTTTTGGGTTGGGAATATGATGCAAACGTCCTTGAAATTCCATATTTTCCCATACGCTTAAATCTCCATCGACGCTAAGGGATTGTAATACAACTCCAATACTCTGCTTGACTAACATCGAGTCACGCAACACATCATAACCAGAAATTTCAATTTGTCCTTGGGATGGTTTTGTAAGTGTGGTGAGCATCCTAATGGTAGTAGATTTTCCCGCACCATTGGGACCAAGTAATCCAAAAATTTCTCCTTTTTCGATAGTAAATGATAAATCTTTAACTACAGAGCGATTATTGTAAGTTTTATAGACGTTTTCTAGACTTATCGCAGCATTCATTAGATAGTTTCTTGATATGTATATTTCTTTGAGATTTTTTTGTAAAATATTTTTTCTTACGAAATAATTACTGTTATTTTTTCATATAAGTTTGAGTTTCAAATTCGCCAAGTTCTCATGCTTCCAAACATCACCAAGTTCTCATACTTCCGAATAATGGAAATTGAGCGGAACTATGGGAGCCAAGAACTGTATTGCTTATCATCAGTGACTTAATTAATAGATGATTTGATGATCGGCACTTTGATTAATAGAAATTTGCCATCAATTCGAACTACTCCCAAGTTTATAAAAGCATCATTGCCTTTTCATGATTAGTTTTGAAAGCATTATCACATTACTACATGATTAATAAATTATTTTTACTATATTTAATATAGCGCAGAGCCGACATGTTATAACATCAAGGGCACGGACCAAAAAATCGTAAAATTGCAAAAAATAAGACTTACACAAAATTTATATAGTACTTACACCAAATCCGATTTTTAAAACCCCCTTTATATTTTTTGGGATTTCCCCCCACACTTCCCACACCTCCCACACTTCCCTCTCTCATTCTAAAAAGAGGTAATTAACCCAGACTTAGTATTACACCACTGACAGCTGACTTAAATGTAATCTTGAAATATTGGGAGTGGATTGGAGTAATGCAGTGCTCAATCACCATAAACTAGTCAAGAAGTAAATTAATAAGGCTAAATATGCGTTTATGTTTGAATTTCAGCTATATAACTACACAAAATATACAATGCAAAAAAAATATCAAATATTCCGGAATCTACTTAGTTTTGGCAGTAGTAATAAATATCCAATTAACTCCTAGCCTTCTATATTGAAGTTCTATATGTAACAGATGGGGACTATCCCACTTCCTTTTTATCTCCGCCTTAAGCCCAGTTGCAATTGTGACTGGGTTTTGGTGATTAAGGGTAAATACCGTCAGTGATTAAGGGTTTTAAATGCCCTATTTTTCCTTATTAGTAAATAAATAGATAAATAAAATAATTACTGTACTTACTGACTTATAGTTGTTGTCCAATCGGAATAGTGATAATAAACTCAGTACCTTCTCCCCGAGTGGATACACACTGCAATTGTCCGTGATGATTTTCTACAACAATTTGATAGCTAACCGATAAACCCATACCAGTACCCTTCCCAACTAATTTTGTACTGAAGAAAGGGTCGAATATACACTTTTTGACCTCTTCTGTCATTCCAATTCCGTTATCAATTATACGGATACATACTTTTGCTGAGTTAATAATTTCTGTGCAAATAACAATTGTAGGAATTGAGGATATTTCTACACTTGTTTGCACTGACACATCTGTATCGTCTATATTTGAGCTTAAAAGCAATTTTGGAGCAAACTTTCCTTTTTTATGATTTTTTTCTTCTAATGCATCAATCGCATTAACTAGTACATTCATAAATACTTGATTCAGTTGGGAAGGATAACACTCGATTTTTGGGAGTTCGGTATATTTCTTCAGAATACGAACTTGAAAACTACTGGATGTTTGCTGTAACCGATGCTGCAATAAATATAAAGTGTTATCAATTTCTGTATGAATATCTACTAGTTGTCTGTTAGCCTCATCTAAATGGGAAAATTTTCGTAACGACTCAACAATTCTACGAATTCGGATTGCACCTGTATTCATTGAATTGACCAATTCAAAGAAATCTTCAGCAATAAAATCTAAATCGATTTCTTCAATTTTTTTACTAATTTCTCCATTCGCTTGGGGGTAATGCTGCTGGTAAAGGGAAATCAGCTGTAGCAAATCTTCAGCATAATTTTTTGCTGGTTCAATATTACCGTAGATAAAATTGGTAGGATTGTTGATTTCGTGAGCTATACCTGCAACTAAACTCCCCAGAGAAGCCATTTTTTCAGAAAGTAAAAGTTGTGCTTGGGCGATTTTTAATTCAGAAAGAGTTTTTTCTAATTCCCGCGCTTTTTGTCTTTCCTGTGCTTCCGATTTTTTTAAAGCTTCTTCTACTCGTTTGCGTTCCCTTAGTGCAGCTTGTCTTTCACTAATATCTCTTGCTACCCACAATACTTGACAATCGGAAATTGGGGAAATGCTAGCTGCAAACCAATATTCCTCATTATCCCAAGACAAGCTGTAATCAAAGTTAACGATTTGTTGTGTGTTGAGCGACTGTACAACCTTTTCTAACCATATTCTAGTATTTTCTCCTTGAAAAAATTGCTCTACTGTTTGAGTGACTAATTCTGTTTGATATTCATGCAAACAAAGATTATTAGTTGGTATTATTTCGACATTTCGTAGTAGCTCATCGTCAATACTAATCACAAGTACAATATCACTCATCGCCTCAAATATGGCACGCATTTGAGCTTCCGAAGTGCGCAACTTTTGTTCCAGCAACTTACGAGTTTCAATCTCTTTTTGTAGTCGATGGTTTAATTTTATTAGCCTTAATTCATCTTCTTGGGAATCATGGAGATTCATATATTATTATTTGTTTTAGTTTTTACTTTTTAATTTAGTATTGTGAATTTAGTGTTATTCGGTGCAAATAATTTTGTGTAAAGTATTTGAGTAAAACCCGGTTAGTAAATTTATGTCTTTTTACAAAATCATAAAATTTTATACATCAACTTCCCTTGATTGAATAATATCTTGGATTCAATAGTAACTGCTATCTATTCTCTACCCCCACTTATCGCAATTGCATCTACAGAAATTTTGGCGATCGCCAACCATTTTATTAGAAACAGGATACGCTACAAGCTTGAGTCATAACTAACTGGCTGTCTTTAGTTTTGCTACATTTTCTTAGGCTAGTTTTTCCCAGACCCCAGAAAATAAAATAGTTTCCTTTTGTTTCTGAGACTGCAATCCTCCAATATATAATTTATACACGTACGAAATAAAGTTAAAAGAATATTGACAACAGTCTTGACAATTAAGTTATTACCAAATTGGATAAGGCATAAATTAACTGAATACTCCTTTTATAAGTCCAACAACTTAAGTGAATACAACTATAATTTTATTCTCTTTTATTACTACTACTGTCCGGATACTTCTCTGTATTTATACTTTCACTCGTTTTGCAGCCAACAGATGTGTCTAAATAGAGTCACATATCTCACTGATGATCGCTAAACAGTAATTTTACTGAGAAGTAAGTTAATTTTATTTATATTTTAATTGATTTTAAAATGCAAAATGGTGGAAAACGCAAAACACAAAACAAAATAAATAACTTAAAAATAATAATACTCAAATATTACTGAAAATAAATGATTTAAGATTGCTATAACAGTCAAATATTACCAATTAGCCTTAGGGTTTGCAGTCACTCATGGGGGGAACTCCCAAGACCGCGCTGTCTCAACAATAAACAATTAACTAAAGGATATAAAACTAGTGGTCAGTACTCCGGATATTAATACCTCTACGCAACAACTTCCCGAACACGACGGAAGATTTGGAAAATTTGGTGGTAAGTACGTTCCTGAAACTTTGATGCCTGCACTCAGCGAGCTAGAGGCAGCCTATCAAAAATATCGCCAAGATCCAAGTTTTCAAGCAGAACTACAAGATTTATTGCGGGATTATGTCGGAAGACCCAGTCCTTTATATTTTGCCGAACGCTTGACCCAACATTATGCTAAATCTGATGGTACAGGTGCACAAATATACTTAAAGCGTGAAGATTTAAATCATACTGGTGCTCATAAAATTAATAACGCTTTGGCGCAGGTGCTATTAGCAAAACGCATTGGGAAAAAACGGATTATTGCTGAAACCGGAGCCGGTCAACATGGAGTAGCTACCGCTACGGTTTGCGCTCGTTTTGGTTTGGAATGCGTAATTCATATGGGTATTAATGACATGGAACGTCAAGCCCTAAATGTATTTCGCATGCGTTTAATGGGAGCTAAAGTTAATCCGGTATCAGCAGGAAGTGGAACCTTGAAAGATGCATGTTCTGAAGCGCTAAGGGACTGGGTAACTAATGTAGAAACTACCCATTACATTCTTGGTTCTGTCGCGGGTGCTCATCCCTATCCCATGATGGTGAGGGATTTCCATGCAATTATCGGTCAAGAAACTCGCGTCCAAGCTGCTGAAAAATGGAATGGTTTACCTGATATTTTAATTGCTTGTGTGGGTGGCGGTTCTAATGCGATCGGCTTATTTCATGAGTTTATTGATGAACCATCGGTGCGGTTAATTGGTGTAGAAGCAGCAGGTGAAGGTGTAGCAACATCTAAACATGCAGCAACTCTAACTCAAGGACGGATTGGTGTATTCCAAGGAGCAATGAGTTACATGCTCCAAGATGATGATGGACAAGTATTAGAAGCCCATTCCATTAGTGCAGGTTTGGATTACCCTGGTGTGGGACCAGAACACAGTTACTTAAAAGATATTGGTCGTGCTGAGTACTATAGCGTTACTGATAAGGAAGCATTAGCTGCATTTCAAATGGTATCCGAATTAGAAGGAATTATTCCTGCATTGGAAACCGCTCATGCTTTTGCTTATTTAGAAAAACTTTGTCCTCAGTTAGAAGGTAGTCCCCGTATTGTGATCAATTGTTCTGGTAGGGGTGACAAAGATGTGCAAACTGTGGCTAAGGTTCTAAAGATTTAAGTCTGAGAAAGTGTTTATAAATAAAAAAATTGTTGTAGGGTGTGTTAGACCCATTACTATACCTGACTTTTAATAATAAATTTAACAGGTCTAACGCGCCAACTTAACATGGTGCGTTACGGTAAATTCTGAATTATTCCAACCATTAAATCCTTATTTTGCCGTAACACGCCCTACTTTAGAATTCATTTGCACTTTTGGAAACAAAAATGCAACTATCGCTATTAAAAGCTGAGGATAAGCATTAAAATACCCTTTAATAAAGATGAAGGATAAAATGTTTACCCTAAAATAACATCTTGGAACTCTACGACCACAAGCTAATAACCTGTTGTCGCAGTACTTTGATGCGCTAAAGGTCACATCGCGCTAACAACGGAGGGTGAGAGATGGAAAATAAACAAGATCTGCATACCGACTTACGCTCAGTTTTCGATCAGTTAACAAAGTTCAGGGAAAGTCATCCAAATGCCTGGAAAGTTGTTAATAAGCGTCTACTTGAGAATGGCAGTACCACGCTTACCGATGCGGATGCTGCGCTTTTTTATGCTTTGGAAATAATTGAAGAGATAGATTTACAACAGGTGTAGTATTTAAAAGTCAAAAGTCATTAGCGGATTGCACGCAGCTTGCGCCGTTAGCGCAGCAATGCCGATATCGTAGCTAGAGGCTAACGCTGACGCCGCAGGCTAAGCATGTTTCCGTAGGAGATAAGTCAAAAGTCAAAAGTGGGGTTAAAGAACTGCTACGTTAGGATGATTCCGCTAATTTCAGTATTTAGCATGAGTAGTCACACACCAATTTCTGACAGAACATTTGAATTTGCTGTTAGGGTCACCAAACTTTGTTCGTATTTAAATAGCTTTTGAATTATGTCCTGCGGACACGCTATGCTAATGACTTTTGAATTCCGCGTAGCGGTACTAAGATTTATGTTCTTTACTCGATTCTGAATCATCTCCTTCTGGAAAATCATTATTTCTTACATCTTTATCTGAAGACATATTATTTTTTTCATGAGTTTTTTCATGGGTTTTTTCATGAGCCTTTTCAATAATCTCATCCACCTGGGATTTATCCGCGACTATAACAATCTCGGTTTCTGGATGTGATTTATGTGCCCACTTATCCAAAACATCTACAACCAAAACCTGTGTCATCCAAATTTTGGCAACAACTGTTAAGGGAAGTGCTAATAATAAACCTAAAAAACCAAAAAAGTATGCAAAAAACAATTGAGAAATTAAAGTAATCGCTGGTAATAAAGAAACCTGATGCGCCATTACCACTGGCGTCAAAAAATTACTTTCAACCTGCTGAATCACAAAATATAAAATTAAAACAGCAAATGATTTCCAGGGTGCATCTAATAATGCGATCGCCATCGCTGGAATAACGCTCATAGTCGGACCCAAGTTGGGAATTAAATTTAAAAATCCCGCTAAAATCCCCAAAGCCAAAGCTGCAGGAACTTGCAAAGCCCACAAACCAATGACGCTCATCAATCCGACTACACACATAGCAATAAATGCGCCGGATACCCACCCCTGTAAAGAATCCTCACATTCATTCAAAATCGCATCGACTTTGCGGCGATAAAAGGAAGGAAACAAACGAATAAAGGCTTTACGGTAAGATAAGGGACTAGCTAATAACATCCCCGTTAGCACTAATACTAAAAGAACTTTAAGCAAAGCTTCCAAAGAACCGGAAACAAAAGCGAAAGAACTTCCTAAAACACGTTCGATAAAAGGTTGTGCTTGTTCTAGTAATCGATTGATATCGGGTATGTAATCGCTGTATTGGCGGGGAATTTGAGTTTCTAGCTCATCCAACCAAGCATTAAAACGTGCAATACCTTGGGGAACCTTACTAGTCAACTCTTGGAATTGATCTGCAAATGGCGGTACGATCAGCCAGAAAAAACCAACAATAGTAGCAAAAAAGATAATTACTGATAAAAATACAGAGAATCCCCGTTTGAGTCCCAAACTTTGCAAATATTTTGCCAGTCGATTTAAAGTCGTAGCTATTACAACTGCAGCAAACATTAGCAAAAGTACTTCTCGAATTTGCCACAATATATATAAAGATAAAAGTATGGCAATTAAGCCAATCCATTGACCTAAATTCACGCCAGTCTCCCAGGTTTTGATGTGAGCGTCCCACAGGGGGAATTCAAAAGTCAAAAGTCAAAAGTCATTAGCTGATCCGCAGGTAGCGCAGCTAGAGGCTCCGCCGTCGCCGCAGGCTCTGGCGTGTCCGTAGGACATAAGTCATGCATATGTCCTACGGACACGCTTTGCGAACAAAATAGATCACGCCTGTACAGTGTTAACGCCTAGCAATTAGCGTAGTCATAGCGTACTCTAGATACTGTGGGTCTAAGCACAGCAAAAGTATTAAACTCCTCGCAGTAGATGAAATCAGAATATTTTACTCACTAAGCTAAAATGCTTACTGGAAAAGCGGTTTCTAATTTTTCCTTGGGAGTAAGATAGATATTCGAGCGAGTTTAGCTAATTTCAGCAATTTAAACTCAGCAATTTGAGCATAGATCGAAAAAGAATATATTTCAAAGTATGATTTATTACTCACAAACAATACTGTTTTACTCTATATTCAATGGTAATTAAACATATTCCAGAGAATGTACATAACATATAAGTTTGGTTTATGTAGTACTAGTTATTAGTAATTTTTTCATGTAACTGCATTCGCCAGAGCAAGGTAAACGCTAATACTATTGTGGGTAATAAAACAATAATTAAGACTGTAGTTGTTGTTGCTGGAATGGAGAAATTCGGCAAGATATCTTTAATCAACAGCGAAATAACTAGCGATAGCAAAAAAACTTTTATAATCAATTTCATCTTATTCTTGATTGAAAGTACGGCAATTTTCCTAATTAGGGTGTGGTAGATACTACTGTTGTTAGTCGCATTAAATTTCTACAATATTCTCAGGCGAAAGGATTAAATAACAACCTAACTGTTCCCACACCACCATGATTTACTTACAAATTTCTACCCTAATATTCCTGGGATTATTCTCGATCCTAAACTTGATCGCTTTTAAAACAGAAGGTGGAATGATGGAAACTATTGTTAACAAGCTAGTATTTTCTTCTTGCAGTAGCATTAATTTTACTTTTACTGATAGTTTTCGGTAACACGATCTATATTCCTCTTTATAAGTTCAAGTTTTCAATTGCTATAGTAGCTAACTTTACTAATTTATTAGTGAAAAAATTTTGAGGTTAATTGCAGTTAAACACTTTTGACTAACTATACCCGAGAAGGCTTATAGCTGCGCTACCTATAGCTAGAGCCGAGCCTCTAGCTGCGCTACCTATGGAGCCGCTACCTACGGAACAAATGCGCCAATGACTTTTGATTTTTGACTTCATTTAACCGGGAGAGTCTATAGAAAATGCCTGTTGATAAAAACAAAAAACAAATGAAACCGCCGAAAATGCGTCAGTTTGGCGGTAGTTTTTTGATTCTTTTGACCATCTTGTTACTGCTGAACTTTATTGTTCCCAGTTTCTTCGCTCAAAGAATTCCCCAAGTTCCCTACAGTGACTTTATATCTCAAGTACAAGAGGGGGAAGTTGCTAAAGCAGTTGTCGGAAATGAAAGAATCGAATATTCTCTCAAGTCAGATATTCCCGAAAGTGACGAAACCCAACAAGTATTTGTAACTACTCCCGTTGCAATAGATTTAGACTTACCCAAAATCCTCCGGGAAGGTAACGTTGAATTCGCTGCACCACCACCAAGTCAAAATGGTTGGATTGGTACTTTATTGAGTTGGGTTGTACCACCATTAATTTTCTTCGGAATTTGGGCATTTTTGTTCAACCGTCAAGGTGGTGGTCCTGCTGCATTAACTGTTGGAAAAAGCAAAGCCCGGATTTATTCTGAAGGTAGTACCGGCGTTAAATTTCCTGATGTAGCTGGAGTTGATGAAGCAAAAGCCGAACTGGAAGAGATTGTTGATTTCCTCAAAAATGCTCAGAAGTATACTCGTCTAGGAGCAAAAATTCCCAAAGGTGTCTTATTGGTTGGACCTCCGGGAACTGGTAAAACACTTTTAGCAAAAGCGATCGCGGGTGAAGCTGCTGTTCCTTTCTTCAGTATTTCTGGTTCTGAATTTATCGAACTCTTTGTAGGTGTAGGTGCTGCGCGGGTACGCGACCTGTTTGAACAAGCTAAACAGCAATCTCCCTGTATTGTTTTTATTGATGAATTAGACGCTCTTGGTAAATCTCGTGGTGGTCCCGGAGGTTTTGCTGGTGGTAATGACGAACGGGAACAAACCTTAAACCAGTTATTGACAGAAATGGATGGTTTCGATGCTAACACCGGTGTAATTATCATCGCTGCTACCAACCGTCCGGAAGTATTAGATCAAGCATTACGCCGTCCCGGTCGTTTTGACCGCCAAATAGTTGTGGACCGTCCCGATAAATCCGGTCGCGAAGCAATTTTGAAGGTTCATGCTCGGGAAGTAAAACTAGCTGATGATGTGGATTTGGCTACCGTTGCTGTGCGTACCCCTGGTTTTGCAGGTGCAGATTTAGCCAACTTAGTGAATGAAGCCGCATTACTTGCAGCCCGTCAAAATCGAGATGCTGTAATCACAGCAGATTTCAATGAAGCGATCGAACGGGTTGTAGCCGGTTTAGAAAAGCGATCACGAGTACTTAATGAAACTGAGAAGAAGACTGTAGCTTATCACGAAGTAGGTCATGCTATTATCGGTGCTTTAATGCCCGGAGCAGGAAGAGTTGAGAAAATATCTGTGGTTCCCCGCGGTGTTGGAGCATTGGGTTATACCATTCAAATGCCAGAAGAAGATCGCTTCTTGATGTTGGAAGACGAAATTCGCGGTCGGATTGCAACATTATTAGGTGGACGTTCGGCTGAAGAAATTGTATTTGGTAAAGTTTCTACTGGTGCTTCTGACGATATCCAAAAAGTAACTGAGTTAGCAGAACGTTACGTTACTCTGTATGGAATGAGTAATCACCTCGGTCCCATAGCTTTTGAAAAACTTCAACAGCAATTTATTGAAGGTTATGGTAATCCCCGGCGTTCTATTAGCCCCAAAGTTGCAGAAGAAATTGATCGCGAGGTGAAGCAAATAGTAGATAATGCTCATCACATTGCTTTGAGTATTTTGCAAATTAACCGCGACTTATTAGAAGAAACTGCTCAAGAATTACTTGAAAAAGAAATACTTGAAGGTTCTTACCTACGGGAAAAACTCGAACGAGTTCAATCACCAAATGAATTAGAAGAGTGGTTAGCGAGTGGTCATTTATCTGATGAGATCTCCCGACTACCAGGTGTTTTAGTTTAAATCTCGCTGAATTATTGCTGAATCATTAAAGACTTATAGAACAATAATGTAGAGACGTAGCACTGCTACGTCTCTAAAATTTTGGTTGGTAAATATTTGGTTGGTAAATATGTGGTTCAGAAACACAAAACCCTTAATGTACAAACGGTAAATCAAAATAGATTATTTTTGAATGATTTTTTTGAATTCTGCTTTCTCAACTCTTACTCGAATCTTGGATTCTTGTTGTTCTATTTATACTAACTGATTTGTCGAATCTTCTGTTCAGAATCTTCAAAGACAATACCCTGCATTTCCAATTGCAATTGAGTATCCTCGGATAACTCTTTATTGTGACCAAAAATTGCATTTTTGATATTTGCATCTTTAAAATCAGTTCTTTTTAGCTTTGCACCAAGTAAACAAGTATTTTCAAGATTTGTATAATTCAGAAAAGCATCATTAAGATTAGTATTTCTTAAATTAGTACCGCAGAGATTAGCACCACGCAAGTCTGTGAGACGAAGGCTTGCACCACTCAAATCTGCATAACTGAGGTTCGCGCCACGCAGATCCGCACCACTCAGGATTGTATCTCGCAAATCTGCACCACTTAAATCTGCGCCACTCAACTTTGTGCTATTCAGGTTAGCACGATTTAGATTCACACCCAGCAACTCGGCATTAATCAAATTAGCATCACTTAAATTAGCATTACTTAAATTAGCATGGCTGAGATGAGCACCCTTCAAATTAGCTCTACTTAAATCAGTACGACTTAAATTATTACTATTAAGATCCGCTCCACTTAACTTACTTCCAGGAAAATCTCTATCTCCTACTGCATAACGCTGTAAAAGTTCGTCACTACTAGACGTCTTCAATACAGTAGGTAGTTTTTCGTTACTATCCACTGAATTCATTGGTAAAATACTTTTTGCTAAACTCACTTATAAGCAAGTTTAGCTACTAATAATTTCGATCTGAAATACATATGGACACTTATTTTGATTGTCCAGGAAATAATTTCCAACTTTCAACTGTTCGCACATTATGAAACGTAAAGATTAGGAAAGTAGTGGATATTACGTAAGCTATATAAATTCGGGTTTTGAACTCATTCCCGCAGATAGATAACTCTAGTTCACTTAATTATCTTACAGAACGAAATTAGAATATTTTTTATAAGCATTTTCATTATCTAGTAGACAGTTGTATTAGTGTCACAATTATTTCGTTTCAAATAATTATCCTAGACAGATTACTAGCTTTTTTATACACAAGCAAGTAAGTAGTAGATTGTGAGTTTTAATTCTAATGTATTTTTATGTTTCCCTTAAAATTATTGCTTAACATCCATTTAAGCTATGAACTGTCCCGAAATAATTGTGCATCTAGCAGCAAGCACCCAATTAGTCGTATTTTTTAATACAAGTAACTAGATTCTAAAAATATCTTAATTTTTAATACTTTTCATGGAATGACAGATGTATTTTAAGTAGTATTTGACTGAAGTAAAAATGGTTAAGAATATTGTCATCATTGGTGCAGGACCAGCAGGACTTTTACTAGCTCACTATCTATCGAATCGCTCAAATAATTATCAAATTTATATTTATGAAAAAAGAAGCGATTCTAGAGCAAATAATTATTCTAAAAGAGCCTTTGTTGTTGGTTTAACTCGACGGGGTCAACAAGCTTTAAAAGCAATTGATGGATTATGGTCAAGTGTTAAACAACAAGGAATACAGATACGCAAATCAGCAATTTATTCTCAAAAAAAGCAAGGATGGCAATCTTTTTTACGAAATAAAGAACCGGATAATTTTAGTCTTCTCATCAATCGTAATGACCTTTGTATTGCTCTACTCAATGAATTAGAAAAACGAAATAATAATCAAATAAAAATTATCTTTGATAGTCCTTGCATTGATATAAATTTAAAGGAGCATACAGTTAATTTACGAGTTAACGACAATAGTCTAATTACTCAATCCTACGACCTTCTAGTTGGAAGTGACGGAGTAAATTCTGTTGTTAGAGAAGCATTTATGAAGAGACCTGGGTTTGATTTCCAGCAAAAGTATTTTGATACTGCATGGAAAACAATTCATATTCCCAGACCAAAAAATATAGCGGTAGATACCAGTTACCTTTTTAGAAAAATATATCGTGAGGATCGATCAAGATTTAAACAATATAGTCTTTCCGGTGCTGCTATTCCAGAGATTAATGATCGCTTGTGCGTTTTAATGTTTTGGACTCAAGAACCAACACAATTAATAGGGAATCCACCAAAAGTTCAAACATACAGCGATCTTCAAAAGATGATTAATGAAGAATGGCTACCAGGAATCGAAATTAGCGACGAACAAGCACAGGAATTTTGTAACCAACGTCCTTCTACTGTAGTTGAAACTAAATGTAATCGTTATCATGACCTTCCTGGACAAGCAGTTTTAATTGGTGATGCTGCTCATGGAATGTCATCTTACCTCGGTCAAGGATGTCAAGCTGCTTTCAATGATGTTATTGCATTAGATAAACTCTTACAAGAAGAAGCTGATAATTTAAATGTCGTACTACCAAAATATTCACAACAGCAAGTAAAAGAAGGACACGCGATTACTGACTTAAATACCCAACTTTTACCTAAAGCGAAATGGCTCATATTTTTATTTAACACTGCTATGGGAATCACAAGCAAAATGAATAAGCGATTTCCAAAGCTATTCAGTCCACCATTGTTTTTTTTACTGTCACAAACCACCGTACCTTATTCAGAAGTTGCCCAGCGATTTAATTTCTGGATGCGTCTAATTAAATGGTCTAATGACAGGGTCATGACTAAAGTTAAATAAAATAGATCGCAAATTAAATTCCCATAAGCACATTACCCATTACCCATTACCAATTACCAATCCCCCTCAATTCCGTTGCCAAATTTTAATCGTCTGATCCAAACTTCCACTAATTAATTTGTCACCAGAAGGAGTAAACAATAATGCTGACACAGCGCTACTATGACCGCTAAAAGTTGCTAATAATTGACCGGTTTCTAAATGCCAAATTTTAATAGTGTTATCTGCGCTTCCACTAGCAATTATTTTTCCATCTGCACTTAAAGCAATAGCGTCCACCCCATCTTGATGTCCTTTAAGAGTATGTAATAATTCCGCAGTTTCTAAATTCCAAATTTTAATTGTTCGATCCCGACTACCACTAATGAGATATTTACCATCAGCACTTATGGTGAGGGAAGTAACAATATGAGAATGAGCAGTAAAAGAATATAAAAGTGGGATATCTAAATTTTCTTTCCCCTCACAATTGATCCGCCAAACTTTAATTTTACGGTAGCTACCAGTTACTAAAACTTTTCCATTTCCTTCAGGAGATATTGTACTAGCAGGACTTATAGCTAAAGCGTGTGCAGCATTATCATCTAAAGAAAGAGTCGCAACAACTAATCTATCTACCAAATCCCAAAATAAGATTTTTCGATCGTCACCACCGGTAACTAACATTTTTGTATCCGGGGTAAAAGCTACACAACGTACTATTCCATTATGTTTATGTAAAATATCGATGAGATCCCGTGCACCCACATGCCAAATTTTAATGGTTGAGTCTGCACCCCCACTCACCAACAGTTGTCCGTCGTGATTAAAAGCAAGGGTTTTAACTTCATCAACTAATCCAGAAACAGTCCAAGGATATTCAGATAATGTGGAGATTAATTCTCCCTTAGTAAAATCCCATAATTTTACTTCTCCGCGACTTCCACTAGCCAAAATGGGTAAATTTCCATTATTTTTACGTTGTGGAATATAAACTAAACAATTAATCCCTCTGGTATGACCTCTTAAAGTTTGCCAGCACTCCCAATCGCCAATAATATTTTTGCAATCATGACCTGACGGTAAAGCTTGAATATTTTCTAGAGTTACCACATCATTCGTTTGTGCTGGTGGTATATCTTTTGGTTTTTTGAGCGATTCTAAATACCAGTGTAAACCACCAACATATAGTAAATTACTTGGAGCTATTAAAAGCTTGGGATCCCCTAATTCAATGAGATTTGTCGGTAAAAATCCGGCGATTACAACTTTTTTGTTGTAGGAAACTTTACTTACTAAGGGATTAAATAGACAGAGGAAAATCAGTAACTGACTATTTTTGACATCTTCTTGAGTAACAGACCAACGAATTTTGTCTTTTTTGATGCCATTAAAACTAGTTCCATCTGTAACGTAAACTTGAACACCATAAGAAGAATTTCCATTTAAAAAGTAAGGAAATTTACTTTCTGTTAGCAAGTTACCTTCATCGTCCAACACCATATTTTTTAAAGTATCTTGGGACACCTTTTTAATTAATTTTCCTAGGCGTTGGCTTATCACTTGCTCAACAATTTGTTCTCGCACAAGATAATCTTGGGCTTGTTGCTGGAAATATTCTTCAAAAGGTATCGCCCAATCTGGAGACTCTGGATAATCGGGCGGTATGGGTGGTGGATTTCTGGCAATAATTTCTGCTTGTTGGCGAGCAACCTCACACAATTCTGCTAGAGATTCGCTTCCTAACTCCATTACTTCAGCATGACAACCTTTTACTTGGGAGTCCAGCAAATAAAGATTATTAATTTTGGGTTTTTTAATCCGTCGAAGAAAATCAACTTGTTGCGCTTTGAGTAAACTAATCCAATCCATGTGCGTTCAGTAATGGCACAGTTGTATACCTAGGTTAAGATATACCTATAAGTTTTCTCAAGTCTTAATTGAATATCTCATCGCTCACAACAGCTAATAAATCACCATTTTCATCAGGAATCATAATTTATTAAAAGCTTTGGAGTATTAAAAGCTTTGGAACTATTAAAAGGTTTGGGAGCAGGAACTAACTTATTCTTCGAGCAAGAGATCGGAGGTTTCATAAACCACCTTACCCTGATTTGGTAAAGCTTTTTTGAGTTTCCAACAACGCATCATATCGGCGTGGGTTTTATCGGGATTGTCAGCAAAGAAATTCCGCGTATACTGTGCAAGCATGTTTTGCGGGGCAATTTTCCGTTTGAAGTTAGGATCTTTCTTACGAGCTTCAAGTTCCCACCAGGCTTCTACTGCATCAGCGAGGGTTTTACCAACGTTAGCTTTAACCCAATCCATAAAATCACTGTGACAAACAAATTTGCTGCCAATTTGTTCGGTCATGAAGCCACGAAAGTTCTTTCCAAAAGTTAAATTATCGGTAATTACAGTTTCTAGAGTGAGTGGAGCTTTCGCCCAATTAAATTGTGAGGCTTTAGTTTTACCAGGGGTAGATTTGGATTTTGATTTTGATTTTGATTTTGATTTGGATTTAATAACTTGACCCGTTTCTAAGTACTCAGCAATCCGGTCTGCGACCTCAAACTTATTACCCCTTGAACTGATACTTTTACTTTTGCAGTAGTTCACTAGTTCTTCTTTAAGCCAATACCAGCGACGAAACTCTTTTGCTGAAATTATGTCGCCGAGGTTAGGGCGTGTTTCTTTCGCGGACATCTCTAAACTTTTTACTCTTTGAACAAAATTATCGGAACTTAGCCTTCGCAATTGAAATCAATGTAATTAACTCCAAATAACTGGCTCATATTTTTGGGAAGCAAGAGTGATGCGTCAAGTGGGTTTATTCTTATCAAGATTTTTGCTCGGTCTATGGATTGTATTCATAAGTGCATTTTTATCGCTACTACTGTCTAATGCACCAAGCGTACCCGATTATACTCCATTTGCTGGGGTATCTATAAATGTTGGAGAGAACTCTAAAATTCATTTACCTAATCGGATATTTGAATGTACACAAGCAGATCGAGAATTTAAGTGTCAAACAAAAATTCAGGATCGTTTACTAGATATAAGCTTTATTCAAGGAAACATAAATAAATACGATCTGACTAATTGTCGTGCTTCCTATGATGGACAAATAATTGGTTGTCAGGAGAGAGGATCGAATCATGCTCCACTACTTTCCAAAATCTACGAAATTACAAATTTAGGACTGAGTTCTCAGCAGTTGCAAGCATTAAAGCAAAAATACTGGGGGATGAATTTCCTCGTAGAATTAGGTGAAAATCGCTTACTGAGTCTCGGTAACATCCTATTTGTTGTAGGGGGAGGTATCGTAGGGTTTTTCTCCTGGTTTCATCCAAGTCCAGTAAATAAAATCTTTGCAAGCTTTGTTTGTGGATTTGGTGTGTATCACTTAGTTTGGCATTTCTTTGCTAGGATACCCTATGAGATTGTTATACCCTATGGATTTGCAGCCGATACTTGGGGTTGGTTTATAGATGGAACTGCGATCGCAGCAGGTTTAGCAATAATGTTTAACACTACCCTGCTGCTTTGGGGAATATTTAATCGTTTAACTCAAATACCGATGGGTATTGCTAGCGGTGTGGGAATTTTCAATATTTGCTGGTTATCTATTAATGGAATTTTGACTTACGCTTTAGATCGAATTGGAGTTGTCTCAACACAAAGTTTGGGACTGACATTATTTGCTATAGCAATTATGGCGACTATTTTTGCAATTGCTACCGCAATTTTACTTTGGTCCCGTACAGATGAATCGATAAAAAGCTTCCTTGTTATTAGTAATGGCTTTGGTGTAACAGGGCTGGGTACATATGGTTTAGTACTCCTTCTTTTATATTTGGGGTATGTGGATTAAATTAGCCTCAAGCAAAAATTCTAAAGTTATTTTTAACCTCTAACTCAATAGCATTTCTTGCGATCGTTTCTTCCCAACACCCGTATTCAGATGGTGGATTATACTTATTAATTACGACATTATAATGACCTTCAATTCCTGTCATTACTGACATTACACTAGTCGCTGCAGCTTTTACTCCATCATCTGTAACCCTAGAACCCAAATAAAAATCGTTACCCGGCCATGATACATGATCCCAAGCTACGACACTAAATAATTCACAAGTACTAAAATCATCTCCTGCTTCTTCATAGTCTTTTGGATGACACAGTTGAGATTTACCTTCATTTCCTTGAGTTAAAGGTCTGACAAGAAGATTTATACCTGCAATCTCAAGTCTTTCGTTGCTACATTCTCGATATGGGTCGTAATATACCGCTTTAATATTTGACAGTTTAGTACCATGCTTTTCTAAAAACTTTGTCAATGCAACTTTAAGGTGAGTACCTAACTGTCCTCTAAATTTTCCTGCAAACTGACCGCAACCAAGACCTGGAATCGTAATCAAGCCCATTTTACTTTGAGTTTTCATTACATCATTGGCATACATAAATGCAGGAAGCAATCTTCTCTCGTAAAGCTGATAATAAGATTCTGGATTGATTTCTTGATTTTTTGTTACTTCTTTCCAATCAGCAGGAGTATTACTTCTACCATTTCGTAATAATGCACCGGGGACGAATAAAAGAGTTGCTTGAAAAGGATTTTGATGTACTTTTGGATCGGTGTGTCTGCCATTGTCATATACTGTCACCGGCGTAGCAATACTGATATCCCCTAATATAGAAAGTTCTTCTTGATTCCAGTCCGAACCATCACCACTAACAGCACTTTCGGCAAATATTTGTGGTTTTTTAGTTCTAAGTATTAGCTCAATAAATTCTTCAGGGACAACTTGGGAAATATTTCTGTCAGTTAACTGCTTAGCAAGATAAGAACCTGGAGTTTTTCCAGCCTTCAATTCTTCCAAATAGTTTCTTGCTTTCTCATATGTTCTTTCATGAAGCGAAATTTTATAGCTTTTCATCTAGAACCTCAATCAGGTGCTTTAATATACATGAATGAGGTTAGTTTACAAACAGCTTTCAAGCAAGCAATATCTCATTTTTATGTTTAAAGGGAACGCTGTTAGCAAAAAGCCGCAATGCGATCGCATTTGTATTGGATCAAATTGCTCCCCAAGAAATAGCTAAACCAGAAGCTTTAGCCTCGGTTTTACTAGCTAGCTTTGATGGATTAGCTTTACAACAATTAGCCGATCCTAGTTTTGATTTAGAGGAACCATATGTGGTGCTTAAACAAATGTTTCAGTCGCAATTAGACAAAAATTAAACTCCTTATTTTTTTAAGTCTTTTTGGTTGGTTGTTCAATTAATTTGGTTGGTCATTCAATTAATGACTAAAAATGGAGAATTCAATCAAATGAGTATTCATATTACGCGAGCAGAAGAACTTCCTTACAAATTTGCAGAAGCCCTGAATACAGGTCAGATTGATAAATTTGATAACTTTATTGTAGCTGACTACATCAACCACAACCCTTATGTTCCAGACGGTTTAGAAGCAGTAAAAAATTTCTTTAAAGGTTTGGATAATATCTTTCCCAGATACCAAAGTAAATGTTGAAGATGTTTTTGTGGATGGTCAAACTGCGATCGCTCGATTCACTTATCACGCTCATCAACAAGAAGAATTTATGGGGATTCCAGCCACCGGTAATTTAATTAGTATGCGCAGTATCGATATTTGGCGCGTTAAGGACGGGAAATTTATTGAACACTGGGATGAATTGAATTTATTGGAAGTTATGCAGCAACTTGGAGCGATCCCAGCTGCTACTCTTGCTCAAGATTAGTCGATGTAGTTTGCAAATATTGCAGTGGGTATCATTGGCAACATTGGTAGCAAACAAATAACCCATTGATTCCAAGTCAGAGGTGCTGTCTCAAATAGTATGTTCATCACATTCCACTGACTGAACACAATTTGTAGAGCAACAGCACCAACAATACCCACAATTAGGATGGGTGCATTTGTAATCAATGCCGATCTACCCCGGATATAGTTGAACAAACTAATCCCTAATTGGCTGATACTGAGAAGATAGACGATTCGAGCAGCTACAAGGGACTGAATTGCCATTGTGCGAGCAACTGCAACATCACCAGTAGCAAACTTCGCCCACTCAAAGATACCAAAAATCAGAATCCAATTAAATAGGGAAACTGTCAAAATTCGACGTAATAATTTCTTTGTAATTAAGGGCTCTTTGGGATTGCGTGGAGACTTCTGCATCAAACCGTTCGACTTCGGCTCAAAGGCCAGGGGAACAGTCATGGTGAGGGAATTAATCATGTTTAACCACAGTACTTGTAGGGACAAAATTGGTAAATCCCTCGCTAGCAATGCACTGATCAAAATAGTCATGGATTCACCACCATTGACAGGTAAGAGAAAAGCGATCGCTTTACGTAAGTTTTGGTAAACTGTACGTCCTTCTTCCACTGCAGCTTCAATAGAGGCAAAGTTATCATCTGTTAGAAGCATATCAGCAGCTTCTCGAGCCACTTCGGTTCCACCTTTCCCCATTGCAATCCCAATATCAGCTTGCTTTAAGGCTGGTGCATCATTTACCCCATCTCCCGTCATGGCGACGATTTCCCCTTTTGACTGGAGAGCTTCGACTAATCTTAGTTTTTGAGCCGGTGCAACCCTAGCAAATACATCTCCATCTTCAATAGTTCGAGCAAGTTGACGATCATCCATTTTCGCTAGTTGCTGTCCCTCAAACCCCAGAACTTGCTCTGTCTTCTGAATACCCATACGTTGAGCGATCGCCCGAGCTGTTGAGATGTGGTCTCCGGTAATCATCTTGATTTGAATTCCGGCTGTCTGACAAGCATGCACCGCTGCGATCGCTTCTGGACGGGGTGGGTCAATCATACCTTGCAACCCGAGAAAAACTAACCCAGTTTCGATATTGTCATGATCTATCGAATGTTGATGGGGAGCAACAATTTTTTTGGCAAAAGCTAGTACTCGCAGAGCCTCTGCTGTCATTGCTTCAACGGCTTGCTCGATTTGTGCTTGCTCGAGGGGAACGATCTGACCCTGTCGATCTATCATCTGAGAGCATCGTCTTAACAATGCTTCAACAGAACCCTTGACGTAGATAGTTCGAAAATCAGCGTCATGCAATGTCGCCATATACTGATACTCGGATTCAAAAGGAATTGAATCTAATCGAGGTTTTGAAGCTGTTAGTGCAGACTGGGTTAGATCGGCTTTAGCTGCAGCTGTAATTAATGCACCTTCCGTGGGATCGCCCACAACCGACCAATGTTCTCCTGTATGCTTTAATTGTGAATCATTACAAAGTACTCCAGCTATCAGGGATTCTTTCAAGGCTTGCGACAAAAAACCATCTTCAAAAACACTTTCTAGGTCATTATTATCAGGTTGAACAATCTCACCTTTAGGACTGTAACCACTACCACTGACCTGATAATTTTGTCCCCCAGCGTAAATAGCCTGTACCGTCATTTGATTTTCTGTTAGCGTTCCGGTTTTGTCAGAACAAATAACAGTGGTACTCCCCAAAGCTTCAACGGCTGGAAGTTTGCGAATAATGGTATGACGGCGCGCCATGCGGTTAACACCAATCGCCAAAGTGATAGTTACAACTGCTGGTAAACCTTCAGGAATTGCACTAACAGCTAAAGCGACAGCAGCTTCAAACATGTAGATCCAGGATTCTCCCTGTCCCAGACCGATGGCAAATGTCAGGGTTGCCAGAGTCAGAATAGCGTAGAGTAAGATACGGCTAAATTTAGCAAACTTACGAGTCAGTGGAGTACTCAGATTAACCCTCTGCTCCATCGACTTAGAAATCTGTCCGACTTCCGTAGCATCTGCTGTAGCTATAACAATCCCTGTTCCCTGTCCAAAAGTGACAAAACTTCCGGCGTAGGTCATATTAACTCGTTCTGCAAGGGGAGTATCCTTTGGTAAGGGTTGAATAGATTTATCTACTGGTACTGATTCTCCCGTAAGAGCTGACTCATCAACCTGTAAACTACGAGTATTCAGTAATCTCAAGTCTGCTGGAACTTTATCCCCCGATGTCAAAAGTACGATATCTCCCGGTACTAAATCCCGTGATGGTATCTGCAGAGTTTGACCCTCTCGTAAAACCGTACTTTCTGTGGTCACTGCTTTTGCAAGGGAAGCGATCGCTCCTTCAGCCTTGGCTTCTTGAACATAGCCAATAACTGCATTGATAACCGTCACTCCCCAGATAACAGCTGCATTAGTCCAAGATCCTAAAAATGCTTTCACAGCCCCTGCAATCAACAGGATGTAGAGAAGCGGTTGATGAAACTGTAATAAAAATCTTAGCCAAGCAGGTTTTCCAGGTTTGATAGGTAATTCATTCCATCCATATGTTTCGTAACGACTAGCAACTTCCTCTGCTGTTAAACCACCTTTTAAGTTGCTATTAAATTCTTTAATTGCCTCACGACCAGAAAGTTCGTGACAAGAGCGAGATTGCAATTGAACTGATATCATAACTTCCCGTGCAGATGCTTTTCTGATACCCTATCAGTTGATGCTAGCAAAGACAGAATATCTTGTTCATCGAATCTGCACATCGGTATCATTGGAATGTACGGATAGCAAGCAAATACCCTACTATGTGAAAAACAAAACTAGGTTGTAATACAGCAGTCGTATTTGATGGGGGATTGCTATAGTTTTTCTACGATTATAGTGAACAATACACTCCTCACAAAAAAATATTTGACACTGATTGTAGTGCCAAAGTATTACAAATGTAAATAATTCAATCTAACTAACTTAACAGTAACAATGTGACCTTTTTCCCGGTCAAGCCATGAGGTCAAGTTTTATTTTTTTGGAGCATCAAGCAAGACTACCAAGGCGATTGCTAATCCAGTCGAACAACAGAGGAAAATTTTGTTTGAAAAAATGGATGTTCTTTCCCACGCGATCAGGAAATACGTGGAGTCGTTCGTGAGCAATAGCTTCAATGGTATGAGCCATCACTTCTTCTGGTTCGACAATCAATCGGTCGGGAATTTTTGTAGAACTTTCTGCTAAAGTACCGTATTTTGCCGAGTTCAACATTGGAGTACGGCTGTAAAAAGGATAAACAGCTGTAACTTTTACGTTGTGAGGTTTCATTTCATGAAATAATCCTTCACTAAAACCCCGCAAGCCAAATTTACTCGAAGAATAGTGAGCAATTCCCGGACGAGGAATCCAACCAGCCATAGAAGAGATGTTAACAATATGTCCTTGTTGTCGAGCAATCATATCGGCGACAAATAAAGAACTTAAACGTATTGGAGCGATTAAATTGACTTGCATCAATTGCTCCCATTTCTCTACAGGAACTTCATCTACACGACCAAATAGACCCATCCCTGCATTATTAATCAAAACATCTAAGGGAATATTTAAAGCTTTAACTTTTTGATAGAGAGTCTCACAGTCTGTGCGATTAGCTAAGTTAGCCCCAAAGGATTGAATAACTTCTCCTGTGGTTATTTCAGCCTGTATTTTGTTTACTTGCTCTTTAAGTATCTCTAGGTTAATGTCTGTAAGAATAAGACGACTTCCCTTACCTAGTAACTGTTTAGTTAATTCGCGACCAAACCCCCCTGCCGCTCCTGTAACTAAAATAACAGCGTCATTTAATTTGGTCATATTTAGATATCTTTATTACTCTATTTTGGTTAGTTTGAGTAAGCAGTCAAACAAAACTAATTGGATATTTTTTACCAAGTTGTCGGAAATTTACCCTAGGAATTACTTTATATAGATGTGGCAAAAGTCTCCTAGCATTTGTTCGAACCTATTTTAAATCTTCGTTCCAATCTTTCAGTAGGAAACTTGTTAATATCTGGGATTGAAATAAGCATCATCTAGAAGGTTATTCCTTGAGAACCTTAAAGAATGTATCTTGATGCATCATTGAAATGCCCCACTGTACGCCGTACACACCAATCGGCGTATCTATGGAGCAACCCTGGAATGGCTGAAAGTATTTTTATTTGTTTTAATTCCCATTCACAATAGTTCAATAATATCAATAATTAAAAATTTACTTCATCATTCCATAGGTTATGTTCTAATCCTCCCCTCGTTCACTTCTAACAAAACCGACTGACTGATGTATAGCGGTCGTATTGGAATCTAAATTACTCCTATTGGCATAAACATCTTTTTTAATAAAAGACTAAGAAGGTTTTTATAAGTAAAAAATAAAATTATTCTAATATCTGTTAGATTTATTACCAAATTTCACATACTAAATGATATCTGTGGGCTACAACAAATTTTGAATTGTTCAAACAATTAAATCCTGATTTTGCCGTAACCCACACTACTTTAGAAGTTGTTTATAAACATACTCTAAGACTACGAATCGGAGATTTTAAATTTAAATTTTAAGCTATATCAAAATATTTGCAATAGTTCCTCAACTACTACATCAATGAATGTATTTGCATCAATTGGCTTAGATATATGTCTTTGAAAACCAGCTCCAATTGCTTTCTCCTGAGATTCTTCACCTGCGTATGCAGTTACAGCCACTGATGGAATTAACTTACCTTTTTCTGAAGAGCGAATTTTTCCGATAAATTCGTAACCATTCATATCGGACATTTCGATATCGCTGATTAATAAATCTGGCGTGGATTTAGTAATATTTTCGAGCGCTTGCGACGCCGATGTTGCAGTTGTAACTGTTGCACCTTCTTGTTGTAATAAAAAAGCGATTAAGTCACAAGAATCTGGTTCGTCATCAACTACTAAGACATTTATACCGTTTAAGCCTGATCGTGGTTGACTGACTTGCTGTAAATTTGTAGTTTCATTTTTTGCTGCCATATATGGTATGCGTACTGTAAAAGTTGCACCTTGCTCTTCCCCAAGGCTCTGTGCGGTTACACTTCCTTCGTGGAGTTTAACAATTTGATGCACAATCGCCAGTCCCAAACCCAAGCCACCAAACTTACGGGTTGTGCTGCTGTCTTCCTGACGGAAATGCTCGAAGATATAAGGCAGAAACTCTTTTTTAATTCCTTTTCCAGTATCTTTTACCTGAATTTGGGCATAGTTTCCAGTTTGAGTTAATTCGACCCAAATCTGTCCGTTGACAGGAGTAAATTTGACTGCATTGGATAAAAGATTCCATATTACTTGCTGCAATCGCCCTCCATCGCCGTTAACCATTACTGCTGATGATGGTTTTATTATGTGAATGTGAATTGATTTGGCTTGTGCGGCTAAACGAACTGTTTCTAAAGCACCTTGAATCACATCTCCTAGATTTACAGATACTTTATCTAAGTTGAGCTTGCGCTGCAAAATTCGGGATATATCGAGTAAATCGTCAATTAATTGCGCCTGTAGCTTGGCGTTACGTTCAATTATTTCCAAAGCTTTTTGGGTTTTCTTATGATCAATTTTACCTTTTTGTAATATTTTTGCCCAACCGAGAATTGGATTTAGGGGAGTACGCATTTCGTGGGAAAGTATTGCAAGAAATTCGTCCTTGAGGCGGTTTGCTTGTTCTGCTTCTTCGCGAGCGGCTCGTTCCAGTTCGAGAATACGTACGCGCTCTTGTTGCATAGCCATCCGTTCTCGAATATCGTGGCTGATGGTGGCGATGGCGCGGGGTTCATCGGTATGTGGATCTTTGATGAGAAAAAGGGTGTAATCAACGGGAATTGCTTCCCCAGTTTGAAAGTGGCGAAAACGAAACTCGCCCTTCCAGTAACCTTCGCGCATCACAGTTGGATATATAACTTCCTGGACATAAGCTTTATCTTCTGGTAGAAAATAATCAATAATTTCGGTTTTGGTAACGGCTTCAAGATTTTCTAGCCCGATTAAACGGCAACCTGCAGGGTTGACAAATACTGCTTGGGATTCCAGTGTCGCCAATCCAATAAAATCTATACTATTGTCGATTAGAGCAGCAAGTTGCTGAAGTTTTGCTTCGGATTGCTTACGCTTGTTAATATCGGTGACACTACCAATTAACCTAATCGGATTACCATTGCTATCTCGGTAAACGCTACCACGAGCCCAAATCCAAGTAATTTTTCCGTCTGCACGAATAATTCTGCATTCAAAGTCCCAATCCACATAACTCGACAGGGTTTGTTTGAAAGATTTATCTACAGATTCGCGATCGTCGGGATGGACGTGCTCGAGGAAAATTTCATAACTCCATTCCGGTAAAAGCGATTCGTATCCAAAAATTTGGTCGTGTTTGAGCGAGCGATTAGCGGTATAGGGTTGGGTTGTTAAATCTAAATCCCATTCACCAATCTGAGAACATTCAAGCATAAACTGTAATCGAGCTTCTTGTTCTCTTAAGGCTTCAGTTACTTGCTTGCGTTCGGTAATATCAGCACATATAACTGCAATTCCTTCAGGTGTAGGATGAATTTGATTTTCAAACCAGCGATTCCAAGCCGGATAATAAAAATCGAACTGGGTCGACTTTCTTTCCAGCATAACTTGATATAGCTTTTGTTCTAATTCGGTATCCACTAAATCGGGAAATACCTCCCAAAGGCTTTTACCCAAAACATCTTCACGCCTCATACCAATGATTTCAAGTTGACGATCGTTAATATATAGATAACGCCAGTCATAATCAAAAATCACAAAGCCATCACGAATACTTGATAAAATACCAAGCATTCTAGTTTCTGCTGCTTCGACTTCCATTCGCGCAGTTTCGCGGATTTGCTCTAACCGGCGTTCGGTTTCCCAAGCATTAGAACTACTAATAGCAGTCGCGATTTGTCCGCCAACTAAATCAAAGAAGCCCTTATAATCATCGTTAAATGGTCGTTTTGAACTAATACCTACAATTAAAAATCCCTTTATATCAGCTTGTCCCGATGGGATCAACGGTAGAACAAAAGCAGATTCGGGGCTATTCGCCCAAGCATCACCGGGTAAGTTTCCAAATTTTGATTTTAATTCCCCTATAAATTGACCTTCATTGGTCGCCATAACCGCAGGGAGTTGCCATAAATTACAAATTTTCGAGTCTGAATTTATCTCAATTTCTAATGGACTGGCTGATGTTTCTGCATTTATTCCACAAGTACCTGCTAATTTTGCTGTAGCTTGCTTATCATCGAGGAGATATAGGAGGGCAAAGGGTATATCATGAGGATTATTTGCTAAAGTTCGAAGTGAAATTTGACAAGCTTCTTCAACTGTCTTGATCCCAATGTTTTCAGTTGCAAGTTCTCGAAGCGTTTGCAGTTGTCTTTCTCCAATAACTCGCTCGGTTGTCTCACTACAAACAACCAAAATGCCATTTATCTCACCATTGTCGTCTCTGACTGGACTGTAACTGTAGGTCCAGTAAACTTCTTCTAAATAACCGTTACGAATAATGGGTACTAAATGGTCTTCATTCCAAGTAGATTTGCCCCACTTCATCACTGCATCAATTTGGGGTTCAATAATATGCCAAATCTCGTCCCAAAATTCTCTTCCCCGGTGTCCCAAAGCTTGGGGGTGCTTATTTGCTCCCAAACTTGGACGATAAGCATCATTGTAAAACTGAATTAACTCCTCTCCCCAAAATAAAAACATGGGGTGACCAGAGGTAAGCAATATACTCAAAATTGTCTTCAGGCTTTGCGACCAGTTTTCTACCGCACCAAGGCTTGTTTGCGACCAATCAAAGGAACGCATCAATACCGCCATTTCACTATCACCGATAAAAATCTCTTCTTCAACCCTCAAATTTTGCTCAATTTTCACAATTCAAACTCCGTTTGCGGGGGATAAATTAACAAGGTATATCTCGCTTTTTATTCCTCTTCTGTCACTGTACTCATAGAAAAAGCGTTTCAATACAAGAGTTTCAGTAAAAAAATAATAGTATTTAGAATGCTATGAATAAAGGCAAAAATTCTGTCATATTTATAGCTTGAAGTATCAGCATTGACTTTTATTTCTAAACAATCACGTAAGAGGGTTATTTACCGTATAAGTTATTTTTGACATAAGAATTTTATAAAGATATATAGTAATTTTTCTTACTTAATTTAAAATTTAGCTAAAGATGCTTAACGCAACATAGTATCACTCAAAAAAAAACGTTGCATTTTACACTTTTTGTTTTTAAGTCGTAACTGCGTTGATGATTGAAAATACTCAAATGTCACTATCTGTAAACTGTTTATGAGAGTAATATCAGTAACTTTGACAGTGCATAAGTAATATGTAGAGTTTTAATACTTGAAAGATCGTACAGTGAAATTGCGCAACAAAACTTCTCTGGGAATATGGCTCTATCAAAAGGTAGATTTGTGACTTATATCTTATGAAAGAGTTGTTGTGCATTTAACCGAAGTTACTTTAGTTTTTAAGGATGCTTATAAGCACAAGTGTCTGATTTTCACAACATCTAACTCTAGGTTTTATTCAAAGTTTAAGTTAGAGATATGTCTTTCTTCACATAACCAAATAGAAAGATAAAGTATGTGATTAATTGTTGTACTTATTTAGAGAAATATGAATACTTTATCAGCATACGAAAAATTTCATAACCGGGCAGAATTAGCAGTACAAAAGATTGTAGAAAGAATTATTCGATCTGGGAAAATAAGTCGTAAAGATCATAAAGCTTTAACTTATACGGTATTAATTGACGGGAAAGTTAGTGATTCAGATAGACGTCACATTAATCGTATATTCGATTACATTCAAACAGGTCGTTTACAGCTAGTAGATTGGTAAAATATAGCTTTGGCCTAGAGACTTGCAAAGGTGTTGATGCGTTTATCAATGAGATGATGAGCAGAAGTAAAAAATGACATTAGTCATCTAAGCATAATCCTAAGTATCCCTGCATAGATAAACCCTTCAGTAGTCTAAATGGAAACTTAAGATACAATTCAAGCGCTGATAATCCATCAACGAAGCAAAGATTTGTTACAGGATCTAAACTCAAATAAATTACTGACAAGCAGATGCTAAAAGCAAGCAATAAACTAAAAATCAGGACTTACACACGGATAAAGTAAATACATTTATTGCGACGATAGGTTAGCAAAGTCTTTCCACAAAGAAATAGCAATTCCAAACTATTCTATTTAGGACTGGTGACGAGCGCGTAATATCATGTCCGGTAAAATACTTGTGATAAGGTTCGTAGTAGCACTTTAGCGCCAGTATTTTTCTATAAGACTATAAGCACTACTACAAACATATTTTTTCATAAGTAATTAAGCGGACATGATATAAGTCCTACCAAAAAGCAATTGCTAAGGCGTATACCGTAGGCTTATCAATCAAGTGATCTTAAATAAAATTATATAAAGCTTTCTATAATAGCGATAGCATTTGCGATACCGTCTTCTTTACGAATCTTTTCACCTAAAGTTTCCGTATTTTGTCGAATAATTTGATTTGTTATTACTTCTCGAATTGCTTTAGCTAATTTAGTAGCAGTTAATTTGTTTTGTGGAATAGGTTTACTTCCGACACCCAGAGTATAAACCCTTTCCCCCCAATAAGGTTGATCGACAAGAAAAGGACATACTATTGTCGGACAACCTGCACGTAATCCGGCTGCTGTTGTTCCAGCACCACCATGATGAACGACAGCAGACATCTGAGGGAAGAGCCAGGAATGGGGAATTTTATCGATCTTGAAAATGGTTTTCGGTAGAATTCTAGCGTCTACACCACCCCAGCCAGTAGCAATTATGCCACGTACTCCTGCTTTCTCCAGGGCATTAATGACAATATTTGCCATTTTTTTTGGATTACGTCCTGCCATACTACCAAATCCAACATAAACCGGCTGTTCGCCTGCTTCCAGAAAATCAACCAATTCGGCTGGAGGTCGCCAATCATCCTTTCGATCTAAAAACCAATATCCGGTGATATAAGCTGTATTTGACCAATCTTTGGGACGTGGTGAAATCAGTCCGCTATAACCATGCAAAACTGGAATTGGTTTTCCATTTACCGTTTCGATTGGACTTGTCGATTTAGGAAATTTGCTAATTCCGAGTACATCCTGACGAAATTCATTTACTATGTCGTCGTAATTATGGTAGCCCCAGTGCAAAACCTTATAGGAAAGTTTGTTGTACCAGCCTCCAAGCTTCAAATTTGGGAACCCAATAGCCACAGAATCAGAAGTTGGAACGATCGCAGGTGCGAGAACAGCCATTATTGCTGGAATACCAAGTTTTTCCGCAATGTGGGAACCTGCTAGTACCTTGGGATGGAAAATGATAATATCGGGTTTTGCTGCTTGGGCTGAATTCCAAGCATCCCTAAGCATTTGTTTATTGATGACTTTGGCTACTTTAAGCAATTTCAACATCGCTCCGATTAAACCAAAAAAAGTTCCTCCGCTTTCCATCATTTCTCGACCAGCTTCTGAGTCAACCAGTTTGATGAAATCATTATTCATATATCCATAATTCAAACCATGGTCGGTGATGAATGATTCAAAGCTAGAGCAGGTGCAGACAGTTACTAAATGTCCCGCTTCTCTTAATCCTTGACCCAACGCTACATAAGGTTGGACATCGCCACGGGAACCAGCTGTGAGAATAAAAATATTCATAATTTTTCCTTACTGTTCGACATTACTGAAGTAAGCTTGTCATCACAGTTCACAACTACGCTAACGCAATTTACTACCCTGATGTTGAATACTTAGGTGCTCAAAATTTTACTAAAAACTAAAAAATATCAGTAATAGTCAAAAAGTAAGAATACTAATACTTTCAGTTCCCCGTTTGTTAATCATCAGCAAGCTTCTTCTAAAATTAAAATAAACTTGCACTTCCCCATCATCATGACAATAACTACCGCTAAACGCTTTACCATAACTGAATACAATCATTTAACAGAACTCGGATTTTTCGGTGAGGATGACCGAGTTGAGTTAATTCGCGGAGAATTGATCTACATGATTGCTAAAGGTACAGCCCATTCAACATTTAATAGAAGATTAATTAGAGAATTATCAAATTTACTAAGTAAACGTGCAACTTTGCAAAGTCAAGACCCTGTAGTTATATCAACAGATAGCGAACCCGAACCAGATATAACTATTCTTAAAAATCGAGATGATGATTATCTTAGCTCTCATCCTTGCCCTGAAGACATATTACTTTTGATTGAAATTGCTGACTCTTCTTTAAAGTATGACCAAGAAGTGAAGTTACTGCTTTATGCTGAAGCAGGTATTCTCGATTATTGGATATTTAATTTAAATGATAATTGCTTGGAACATTACAGAGAACCATTACAAAATTCTCAAGGTAAATTTGGTTATCGTAAAAAGATAATTTTCTTACCCAATGAAACTGTTAATTTACCTTGTTTTCCAGATCTAATTTTGGATTTATCTAAGGTTTTTCCTGGTTGATATACATTACATTATTGATGAAATTAATTAATTTTTAACCTACAGGTTACATCGGTACTAATTACTTAAAACGCTTGCTGTAGCTATCAAATAACTCATTAATCTTCTGTGAGTCATATACAATAGTCCCCCGTTCATCCCGAAAAGTGCGTTCGCGATCGCCTCTGAAGGAAAGCCAGTTAAAACTTGTAGTGACGGCAAACTTTTGATCGGAAATGAGAATTTTTGCGTGAGTATCTCCCCAACGGTTAAGCTTAAAATTTGCTTTATATTGATTTCCTAATTCTTGTATTTTTTTCTCAGCTTGAATATCAGAAGAATATTTATTATCATATTCTCCCAAACCATAACCTATGTAAACTTTTACACTTTTTTTGAGTAGATTTTCAAAATCTATCAAAAATTTTTCATTAACTGAACTTGCTCTAATCCAAGGGGAGATAATCATTAAACGTTCCTGTGTATTGCTAAGAGCATCTTCCAAAAGTGGACGGTGCTCGTACATCTCTAACCAACGCATAGGAACTGTACTCAAAAGAGAATCTAATTGTTCTTTAAGTTGTTCAATTTCTTCCTGTGCGGATTGAAATTGTTGCTCAAGTTTAATTTTTTCTTCTTTATCCTTAGTCAGTTCAAGACTATTTTGAGTTATCTGTATTTGTGCTTCAATCTTTGCTTGAGCGCAGTATACCTCCTCTTTGATGGTTTCAATTGTTTCTAATGGAGCTGAGGCGACAAAGTCATATCCCAATATTTCTTCGGCGAGTTTTTTAGGAGAGCTTAGCTTCAGAGTCTCAACAATACGAAGTTTATTAATACCATTGGAGCGAGCAAAAGCAGTTTCATGTTCGTTAGAGGGAACACCATCAATTAGAAATGCTACTTGAACATCATCACTATCTTTTGCTTTATAAATTAATGCTTGTGCAGGCTGGAAAAGCCTTTCTCTACGTTCAATCGCTTTTAATGCTAGTAAGTCTCTCTGTTCTTTTGATTTCCTTTTGCTCGCACTTTCTATTTGGCGGTTCAATGCATACACTTGTTTAAGTTTAATATCAGCTAATTCTGGTGGCTTTTTCGGAAATGCTTCAATTTCTATCATTCTTTGAGTACGCAATTCTTGTGGCTTCAAAAACGATGAATCAGAGCGTCCATACCGACATGGATAACGCAATAAACCATCAAAATGAATATCAAATGTTCGTTCCTCTGGAATAATAATTTTAGCTTCACTAAGAGTATTCTTACCTTTTTTAGTCAGTTTCCACACTTGCATTCGAGAAGCATTAGGTGCAACAAGATCAATATTTTCATTCATTCTTAAATTGACCATTGCATCGTTTAATATTACCTTTTCTAGACCAAGATAATCAACAATATCTTCTTCAGAGGAAAGACCTGCATCAATTACTTTTAAAACGTATTCTTCTATTGGAGGAATTGGTTTACACCTTTGTGTTAGAGCTTGAATTGTTATTTTATAAACAGGTAATCCTACGCGTTTGCAGCTTACTAAATCAAAACCAGGTCTATTGTAGCGAAGCATTTGATCTGCTGTTATAGGATTTAAGTGATATATGTACATAGGGCTTGCTGAAAAAGTAAGATACAGATTGATTCGTTATTCGAGGAAAAACAAAAAATAAGTTTTGAACATATTAAGGCAACT
>NZ_LMTZ01000117.1 GCF_001456025.1 Mastigocoleus testarum BC008 | reverse complement strand
GTCATGGGTCATATTCTACGACACATGCTCTACTTTTGTTCCTTCTTCTTTTTTCTTCTTACCCCGACTTACTGAGCGGATACCATTTTTTCTAATGCAATTGATGCTTTAGAAGAAACAAATCAAGGACGTTCCTTTTCTGAAATCGAAAATCTACCCAATCAAATTAAAATTCATACTAGTCTGAGTGAAGATATGCATTGGGTATTGATTAGGATCCAAGATAACGGAGCGGGGATACCAATTGAAATTCGAAACCAAATATTTAACAATTTGTTTACAACCAAACCAGTAGGGAAAGGAACTGGTTTAGGTTTATCAATTAGCTATCAAATTATAGTTGAAAAACACAGTGGTAAGCTCTGGTTTGAGTCTGTAACAGGGGAAGGAACAACATTTGTTATTCAATTACCAATTTAGATTGACAATACAGGAATTCCGTATGCCAACAAGGGAGAACTTTAAAATTCTTTGGCTTAGATCTTGCACCTGGTGTCGATTAACTTGCTGTGCGGAGTCTTGACAACTGTCGATTAACTTTCTTGTCGATTAACTTTCTGTTCGGAGTCTTGTCATCTTTTGGTGAAAGGTGTTGCGTTCCGTGCTTTCAGTCATCAATTCCGGACTCTCTTTAATACTAATCACAACACATACAACTATAAGAGACGTAGCATGCTACGCCTCTACGGTTTTTTCGACCTAAGCATCTGTATTTGATTAATGGCTTCTAATCGCAGTAGAACTAGAGAAAATTTATATACTATTGACCAAACTTCAGTCTTGCTTGGTCCATGAATTCTGGTGTAATAGTTTCCTGTTCTACTTTACGCGCGAATTCTTCTATTTTTGCTCTTGCCTGAGAACGAACGAAAAAAGGAATATTTTTGAGTTTAGCCTTTGCTTCCTTTGACCATTGGAAAGTGCCGGGAAAATTAACGCTGCTCATAAAACTTACTCCCAATTTAAATAGCATAGAACTTATGCAAGCTTTCCTTTTTCTGGAAAGTTTGAGAGGATCGAAAATTTTTAAGTCTTTTATACAAATATTATGATAACTGGAGTTAGAATGACTGGCATATTTACTCATAAAAAATTAATCTCAGTAACTTAGGAGTTAAGCGAAATTCAAGATTTAGGAATCATAAGTTAACAACAAGAAGAATACTTATAGTTATACCAATTTGGAAAAATAATAAGACAGATAGATTTTGTAGAGACGTTGCATGCAACGTCTCTACCGGAGAATCTGTTGCAATAATTTGTTGAATTGGTATTACCTACTACCAAATCCCCAATCCCCAATCCCCAATCCCCAAAATAAAAAAAGCCCCTGTCAAGGGACAGGGACTGATATGATTCTCAGTGAGAAAACTAAACTTTAAATTAACGATCTAGTCAATGTCGTTCATGAATAGAACTGGTTCGGTTTCCCGGTCAATTCCTTTCTCGAAACCACCAGCAGCCGCTCTTGCACGACCAGCATGCCATAGGTGACCAACGAGGAAGAAGAACGCCAAGATAAAGTGAGAACCAGCTAACCACTGACGGAGGTTAACAAAGTTAAATGAGTTAGGTTCGGTAATTACACCGCCAACTGAGTTGATGGATCCATTAGGAGCATGGGTCATGTACTCAGAAGCACGACGAATTTGCCAAGGCTGAACGTCGTTCTTAATTTTGTCGATGTCCAAACCGTTAGGACCACGTAGTGGCTCTAACCAAGGTCCACGGAAATCCCAGAAGCGCATGGTTTCACCACCGAAGATGATTTCACCACTAGGAGCACGCATCAAGTATTTACCTAAGCCTGTAGGACCTTGAGCAGATGCAACGTTAGCACCTAACTTTTGGTCGCGAACCAAGAATACGAAAGATTGTGCTTGGGATGCTTCAGCGTTTGTTGGGCCGAAGAATTCACTGGGGTATGCTGTGTTATTAAACCATACAAAGCAGGCAGCGATAAAGCCCATTAAGGATAAAGCGCCTAAGCTGTAGGAAAGATAAGCTTCACCAGACCAGATGAAAGCACGGCGCGCCCAACCAAATGGCTTGGTTAGGATATGCCAAATACCACCAGAAATACAAATTAGACCAACCCAGATGTGACCGCCGATCACATCTTCCATGTTGTTTACGCCAACTAACCAGCCTTCTCCACCAAAAGGTGAAGTAAACAGGTAGCCAAAGATAACGGCTGGATTCAAGGTGGGGTTGCTGATTATACGAACATCACCACCACCAGGTGCCCAAGTGTCGTAAACACCACCAAAGAACATAGCTTTGAGTACCAACAGGAAGGCACCACATCCAAGGATGATTAGGTGGAAACCAATAATGTTGGTCATCTTGTTCTTATCTTTCCAGTCATAACCAAAGAAAGAAGAATATTCTTCTAAGGTTTCTGGACCGCGAATGGCGTGGTAGATTCCACCAAAACCAAGTACGGCTGAAGAAATTAGGTGAAGTACACCAACTACAAAGTAAGGGAAGGTATCAATTACTTGACCGCCAGGACCAACTCCCCATCCGAGAGTAGCCAAGTGAGGGATAAGAATTAAACCTTGTTCAAATAAAGGCTTCTCAGGTACAAAGTGAGCAACTTCAAATAAGGTCATTGCTCCAGCCCAGAAGACAATTAAGCCAGCATGGGCAACGTGTGCGCCAAGAAGTTTACCTGATAGATTGATTAAGCGGGCATTACCTGACCACCAGGCGAAGCCGGACGACTCTTGGTCGCGTCCAACACCCATTACGCCAGTATTAGAGAGCGTTACCACGAGGTAGAACCTCCTCAGGAAATATAAATTGTTGGTGAGGCTGATCTTGAGGTGCCATCCAAGCACGGATACCCTCGTTCAGCAAAATGTTTTTGGTATAAAATGTTTCAAATTCTGGATCTTCTGCTGCTCGCAGTTCCTGGGATACGAAGTCGTATGCCCGTAGGTTCAAGGCTAAGCCTACAATCCCTACCGCACTCATCCACAAACCTGTTACTGGAACAAACAACATGAAGAAGTGCAACCAACGTTTGTTGGAGAAAGCAATACCGAAAATCTGAGACCAGAAACGGTTTGCAGTCACCATTGAGTAGGTTTCTTCTGCTTGAGTTGGTTCAAAAGCACGGAAAGTGTTAGATCCTTCACCGTCTTCAAACAAGGTATTTTCTACTGTTGCACCGTGAATCGCACAGAGTAATGCTCCACCTAGTACACCTGCTACTCCCATCATGTGGAAGGGGTTAAGTGTCCAGTTGTGGAAACCTTGTAAGAATAGTAAGAAGCGGAAGATTGCTGCTACGCCGAAGCTTGGAGCAAAGAACCAGGAAGACTGACCCAAGGGGTACATCAAGAAGACGCTGACAAATACAGCAATTGGTGCGGAAAATGCAATGGCATTGTAAGGACGAATCCCTACTAGGCGAGCAATTTCAAATTGTCTCAACATGAAGCCAATCAAACCAAAAGCTCCGTGTAGAGCAACGAAACTCCATAAACCGCCCAATTGACACCAACGAGTGAAATCTCCTTGAGCTTCTGGTCCCCACAACAACAACAGGGAATGTCCCATGCTGTCTGCGGGAGTAGACACTGCTACGGTTAAAAAGTTACATCCTTCCAGGTAAGATGATGCCAAACCGTGGGTATACCAAGATGTAACAAAGGTTGTTCCGGTTAACCATCCACCTAACGCTAGATAAGCGCAAGGGAACAATAGTAATCCCGACCAACCAACGAAGACAAATCTGTCCCGCTTTAACCAGTCGTCTACAACGTCAAACCACCCTCTTTGCGCGGGGGCACGTCCAACTGCGATGGTCATAGGATTAAAATCCTCTTTTACTAAAATTGCAACGTTTTTGGATAAATAACGTCATTTTGGCGTTCTCAGTATGTCAAAATTATACTGAAATTATGAGAAAACTTGCTATTTCTGTAAGCTTTTCTCAGAATCTCGCCAAACAAATAACATGTAGCTAATTTCTCAACTCAATGTTACTTAATGATTCTTAACTTATCACATTTTGTTCCACTTTGTGCCCAATTGACATCCGTAATTTGGGTATCAATTGAAAAGTCTATTTATTAATATCAATATCAGAAATTTTACAATCTGACATACGTTTTCTCAGAAAACTTAAAATTCAAGTTCAAATTAAGTTCAACGGAGGTTGATATTTATGTTGTTGATGGGGCAGACTTTGTAGGGAATATCTTGTGCGCGGTGCAAAAGTTTCATGACGGCATCAACAACCATCAATCGAGGAGAAAACGAAAAGGTCCTCAAGCAAACGGTCTTGGGTTCCCGACGCTTTAGTAATTATTTGTGGGCAACAATCGTAACTGTAGGAGCTACAGGCTTTTTACTAGCCGGGATTTCTAGTTATCTCCAAGTGAATTTATTGCTCATATCCGATCCAACTCAACTCATTTTTGTCCCTCAGGGTCTGGTAATGGGATTATACGGCACTGCTGGGTTGCTACTGTCGTTATATCTATGGCTGGCAATTCTATGGGATTTGGGTGGGGGTTACAACGAATTCGACAAATCTAAAAATAAGATTAAGATTTTCCGTTGGGGCTTTCCGGGTAAAAATCGTCGGATTGAAATAGAGTCGCCGATCGAAGATGCCCAATCTGTAATAGTTGAGATTAAAGAGGGTCTTAACCCCCGTCGCGCACTTTACTTGAGGGTAAAAGGACGTCGGGATATTCCCTTAACGCGGGTGGGGCAACCTTTATCCTTAAAAGAATTAGAAATTCAGGGAGCAGAGTTAGCGAAATTTTTAGGAGTTTCCTTAGAAGGTTTGTAATTTGAAGACCATTAACTCCAACTTATGAGAGGATAAGATACTCTGATTGAGTTTGTAACTAAAAATGTGGTTGAAAATCCCTAATTTATTCTTCGCTTTTGTGATCGTCACTGCTTTAACTTTAGGGGGATGCGCTGGAAATGCCATAGGTTCTAGCTCGACAGATACTAATCTGGCTGTTACTGAAGCAGCACAAAAGACTACCGATAAAAAACCTACTGATTCTACGCAAGCAGTTTCTGTAGCTTATAATGCTAGTGAGAGTTTTCCTGAAATGAAAGATTTACCAAGATTAGAAGGCAAAGCAACTGTAGTAATTACTGTTGGAGGTTCGCCAATCACCATTGAACTAGATGGTGACAACGCTCCCATTACTGCTGGAAATTTTGTAGATTTAGTGCAACGCGGTGTTTACAATGGGCTAGTGTTTCATAGAGTTGTCCGCAGTCCTGAGCCCTTTGTAGTCCAAGGTGGCGACCCGAAAGGTAATGGAACTGGGGGCTTTATTGATGAGAAAACCAAAACAGAACGTATGATACCTTTAGAAATTAAGCCAAAAGGTGCTGAGCAGCCCGTGTACAGTAAAACAATTACCCAAGCTCCAGTACTCGAGCATAAGAGAGGTGTGGTGGCGATGGCGCGTTCCCAAATGCCTGATTCTGCTTCTTCTCAGTTTTACTTTACTTTGGCTGATTTAGCTTTCCTTGATGGAAACTATGCTGTGTTTGGTACAGTGACTGACGGCATGGAAGTTGTTGATAAAATTCAACAAGGCGATCTCATTGATTCAGCTAAAGTCACTGCTGGTGCAGATAATTTAAAGAATGGTGGTAAGTAAGCTTTTAGCTTTTAAATTGAAAAAAAACTAAAAACCTCTACTAATCTCGTAAACTTTCTAATATCCCTATATCGCGATCGCAGACGTTTTGCTAAGACGTTCGATAGTGGGGACGCGTTAGCACAGTGTTAACCTAGGTGAGCACTTCGCGTCTCTACATACAATGTATAATCTGAATTTTATTAGCAAAGATATTTTGAATTTGTGAATTTTGAATTTGTGAATTTTGATTTTGGTTCAAATCTTGCATAAATTTTTTCTATGCATTCTCATAGTAATTTCTAAGTAAATGTTTTTGAGTGGCTGGTTGTAAATGTTAATTAACAGTCAGTAGGTGATTTAAATTTGAATGAGGTTGTTGTCACGGGAATCGGTTTAATTTCGGTATTGGGTATAAACTTAAAGGATAGTTGGGAACAATTAATTCAGGGTAATTCGGGGATTCACCTACATCAACCCTTCCTGGAACTAAAACCGCGACCTTTAGGTTTAATATCAACACAACCGACAGAATTACATACCCTAACACCCCAAGTTGTAAAATCTGCCCTGGAAGATGCAGTTTTAAAACCTCCTTTACCGGAATGTGGAGTTGTTATTGGTTCGAGTCGTGCTTATCAAGCATCTTGGGAAAAGATGGCGAGGGAATTCGATCAAGCTAGCGATTCCAAAGGAGAACTTTTTCCTCAAGCAGCAATAGCACGAAATAATACCTGGTTAGATAATTTACCCCATATGAATGCGATCGCAGCCGCAAGATTAATCGGTGCAGAAAATATAGTTTTAGCACCAATGGCTGCTTGTTCTACAGGTCTTTGGGCGATTTGTGCGGCGACCCAACTAATCCAAACGGGACAATGTCAGAGAGTTATTGCAGGTGCTGTTGAAGCTCCCATTACCCCTTTAACTATTACTGGTTTTCAACAAATGGGTGCTTTAGCTAATGATGGCTTGTATCCTTTTGATGTTAATCGCCAAGGTTTAGCTTTAGGTGAAGGTGGAGCAATTTTTATTCTGGAGTCGAGAGAGTTAGCAAAACAAAGAAAAGCCCAGACATATGGAAATATTACTGGCTTTGGTTTAACTGCAGATGCTTTTCACCCGAATCAACCACATCCCCAAGGTAAAGGTGCAATATCGGCCATTAAACAATGCTTAAATAGATCTGAATTAGCAGCAAGTGATATTGATTATATTCACGCCCATGGAACGGGAACTCAGTTAAACGATCGCGTTGAAAGCTTGGTTATCCAAGATATATTTCCTCCTACAGTCGCTGTCAGTTCTACTAAAGGAGCAACAGGTCATACGATTGGAGCCTCAGGGGCTTTAGGAGTAGCTTTTTCCTTAATGGCTTTACAGCAGCAAATATTACCGCCATCTGTAGGATTAACGGAACCTGAATTTGACCTTAATTTTGTGACTGTTCCAGAGGGAAAGGCTTTAAGGAATACATCCCGTACAGATAAAGTGCGACAAGTAATGTGTTTCAGCTTTGGGTTTGGGGGACAAAATGCTGTAATCGCTTTAAGTCATGAAGCTTGAAGTCATGAAAAACAAATATTTGTATTTTTTATATCTTGATTAAATATTCTGATTTTAGAAATCTCAAATCCACATTTTTGATGTTTGCTTTAAATCTATGATTTCGATTCCAAATTAAAATAATCGATACAAATAATGATTGTCATTGGTAATTCAAAAGTTAGAATTAAGCTGCTTACAAAATTACGAATTACCACATAGAAAATAGGATTTAAGTAGACGCAGTATATAATTACTCAATCAAAAACAAGCATAAATTTTGAGTTACTCTACCGCATTACTCGGATATATTCATCTACACCTCAGAAGATATTTAAACAAGTACAAGTAATACTTTAGTAACTTTCACTCTAAAAGCAAAACATTTGGGGTTCGAGATAAAAGATAATACTTGTGATACGAAATTTGTCAGACTACTTAAATTTACTTAATTGGTACATATAACATCAAGCTTTTTTCAAAAACTTAATTTTTAATCTTAGGACAATTAAGTAAATATAAATAATGGCGGTTAGTTAAACTTGTATTAGTAGATATTACTATTTTTATCTTTTTTCTATACACATTTGAGTAAACCTAATTTAAATTACTCCAGATATAAACGATACAAATTTAATAATTAGACAAATAAAAATCAAAATTTGTAGATAGCTTCTTACAGAAAAACTAGATTAGTTTTACAAGTTGGTTAAAATTTGGTTTTTGGATAAAAAATAGAAAAATCAGTCATTTACAGGGTTATTAGTGAATGAATACTTGAAATATCATCCCTTCATGCTTGAAATTACTCGCAATGCTTAACTCTTCTCAGATAAAAAATTAAAATTATAATTAATGAGGAAATTGCAAACAAACTTAAAACTTATCTTAATTGCCAAATTACCCCAATATAAAATCGATGTTCTCTTCTATCAAGTGATTCAGCCATAATAGTTCATTGGAGAGTCGCTTTTTCAGTCACTAGATACCATAATAAAAATAGACAAAACTTAAAGAATATTTATCAATGCTGATATCCTCCTCTGGTTTCTCCAAGGTCAAAGACTCAGTAAAAAAAACAATTTTATTTGGAAATGAACCAACTCCAGAGTTAATTGCTATCCTCACTGTTTATTTTGTCCAAGGTATTTTGGGGTTGGCGCGTTTAGCCGTCAGTTTTTTCCTCAAAGATGAATTGGGACTGAGTCCCGCTCAAGTTTCGGCATTATTCGGAATTGTGGCTATACCCTGGGTAATCAAGCCAGTATTTGGTTTTATTTCCGATGGGTTACCAATTTTTGGTTATCGGCGACGTCCATATTTAATTTTATCGGGTTTACTCGGAACCCTTTCTTGGATATCTTTAGCAACAGTTGTTAATAATAGTTGGACTGCAACAATTGCGATCGCCTCTAGTTCTTTGAGTGTGGCTGTAAGTGATGTAATTGTTGATTCCTTGGTGGTAGAAAGAGCTAGAGCCGAATCCCAAGAAAAAGCAGGTTCTTTGCAGTCTTTATGTTGGGGAGCTTCTGCTATTGGTAGTTTATTAACTGCTTACCTAAGTGGTTTGCTATTGGAGCATTTTTCGAACCGCACGGTGTTTTTCATTACTGCAGCATTTCCCCTAATAGTTTCAGGGGTTGCTTGGTTGATTGCTGAATCGCCAATTACCCGAGATAGTCGCGAAAAAAATAATAGCGCAAATAATAATCTGCAAGATGATAGCACCAAAAATAGTAAAGATGTTTTGTCAGTTGGACAACAGGTAAAACAACTACGTCAAGCGATCGGTCAAAAAGCAATTTGGTTACCGACAGCTTTTCTTTTTATTTGGCAAGCGACTCCAACTTCTGACTCGGCATTTTTCTTTTTTACGACCAATGAACTGCACTTCGAGCCAGAATTTTTGGGACGGGTACGTTTAGTAACCAGTATTGCCTCCCTTGTTGGAATTTGGATTTTTCAACGTTTCCTTAAAACAGTTCCTTTTAGGGTTATTTTTGGTTGGAGTACAGTAATTTCTGCGGTTTTAGGAATGTCCATGTTGCTTTTGGTCACCCATACCAATCGTAGTTTGGGTATTGATGACCATTGGTTTAGTTTGGGGGACAGTTTGATTTTGACTGTCATGGGACAAATAGCTTATATGCCAGTATTGATTCTTGCTGCGAGATTATGTCCTCCAGGAATCGAAGCAACGTTATTTGCTTTACTAATGTCTGTATCTAATATGGCGGGACTTGTTTCCCACGAGTTAGGTGCAGGGCTAACACATTTATTGGGAGTGACCGAAACTAACTTTGATAACTTGTGGTTGCTAGTAGTAATTTCTAATCTCAGCACATTATTACCATTGCCATTTCTTAATTGGTTGCCAGCTGCTAACTCCCAAAACCAAAATCCCAGCAATAGCAATGGTCTGGAAAGTGTTTCTCCAGCAGTAGGAATTGATTCTGCGGGTACTCATCACCATGGCTCACAATTGGTTCCAGAATTAATGCCTGATTGAATAACATTTGATTAGATGAAAATCTAATTGATTAACTATCTAATTAAATGAGTAATTCATCAGCACATTTTGAGTCGGTAATGTGACTGCTAAAGAACTTATTTAGATAAGAGATACCAGATCTAATTTTCTATTCAATAGAGATGTAAACAGCTGTACCTCAGTTTATTGGGTTAGATATCTAATATTCTCATTGCTTTCTAGCCCCCATAACCCAAAAATCGTGCACATTCATGAGTTACAAGTTTTAAATTTTGCAAGTTCTAAATTCTAAATTATGCCCCAACAAATTTTGAATAGTCTTATCAGGGGTTTATTCTACTACAAAAAGAGGCATTTACAGAAAATACTAACAGGTGAGTTAGAACTGTGTGATCGCAAAATATATTTTGCATAGTGACTTTGCGATCGCGCAAATATGACAAAGCTATTAAATCTTCCAATATAGCTATCCAATCGCTATGTTGACGGCGATGCTGATGTTTGATAAATCAATCTGACTGATGTGTCAATAACGAGTAAATCAAATCTTATTTCCCCAAGTACAAGGAAAATCTCCTGACGTATTTCTTGGGTTATTTTGCTGCGAACATAATTTTGATTCGTAACTTCTAATCGAGATTCAAAAAAACTAACTAAAATTTATGCAGAGTTTTTCAACTTCAGACACATTACCTACATCCACCAATGGGAAGAAAACTTATAATCGTGATGATTGGAAGGGAGGATATCAATCTCTCAAACAAGAATTCGATTATTGGATTGATGAAATTGAAGGAGAAATTCCCCCAGAACTGACAGGAACATTATTTAGAAATGGACCTGGTTTGCTCGATATAAATGGACAAACATTTCAGCATCCATTTGATGGTGATGGAATGATTAGCCGCATCAGTTTTTGTAACGGAAGAGCTCACTTTAGTAATCGCTTTGTCCGCACTAGCGCATACCTGGAAGAACAAGCAGCCGGACAAATTCTTTATCGCGGTGTTTTTGGGACCCAAAAACCTGGAGGTTGGTTAGCAAATGCTTTTGATTTCCGACTAAAAAATATTGCTAACACCAATATTATTTACTGGGGCGGGAAGCTGTTAGCATTATGGGAAGCAGCAGAACCTCACAGACTCGATCCCCATACTTTAGATACCCTGGGTAAAGAACATTTCAATGGTGTTTTATCAGAAGGTGAAGCTTTCTCCGCTCATCCACGCTTCGATCCGAGCAGTTCTCGGGATGACGGTGCGCCCTGTATGGTTAATTTTTCCACCAAAGCAGGACTATCAACCGCAATTACGATTTTTGAATTAGATGATAAAGCTCAAGTAGTCCGCCAACATACTCATAATGTTCCCGGATTCGCCTTTATTCACGATTTTGCCATAACTCCCAATTACTGTATATTTTTTCAAAATCCTGTTACCTTCAATCCTCTTCCCTTCGCTTTGGGGATGCGTGGTGCAGGGGAATGTGTCAAATTCCAACCAGGTAAACCAACACGCGCAGTCATAATTTCACGCAATCCTCCCCAAACAGACAAGAAAAATAACGGAAATTATCGGAGACAACAGATAATTGAAATAGAAGCAGGTTTTGTTTTTCATCACGCCAATGCATACGAAGAAGGGGATGAAATTATTATTGACTCTATTTGCTACGAATCTCTTCCAGAGGTAGAACCTAACAGTGATTTCCGGGAAACAGATTTTGAAAGTCTTAAACCCGGTCAACTGTGGAGATTTCATCTCAATATCAAAGATAATACAAGCCGAAAGGAACTAATTGAGAACTCTTGCTGCGAGTTTCCCACCATCCATCCCGATCAAGTTGGACGTAATAATCGATATGTGTATTTAGGGACAGTAGATCCTAATGTAAGTGGTAATGCTCCCTTACAGGCATTTCTCAAACTTGATCGAGAAACTGGTGAGAAGCAATTTTGGAGTGCTGCACCAAAAGGTTTTGCTAGCGAACCCATCTTTGTACCCTGTGACCCCGGTTCCAATACAGGAGATGAAGATGATGGTTGGCTGTTAGCTGTAATTTATGATTCAGCCGAACATCGCTCCGATGTGGTGATTTTAGATGCCAAAGACTTGCAGCAAGGACCAATTGCAAAATTACACTTAAAGCACCACATCCCCTATGGTTTGCATGGTAATTTTACTTCAAAGGTATTTATTTGACTGAAATGTCTTCAGCCTCTCGCCATACTATATGACGGTTTTCGGTTGAGAACATTTACACCTTGAATAGACCTCCATTGTTTAATAGTTTTTTGTGCCATTGAGCCTCAAAAGATTTACAAAAATCATCTATATGACAAAACAAAGCATCTAAACTGAACATAGGGCAGGCTGCTGATTTGATGTTATTCTCAGTTTACTACCTGCCCTTTTTCTTATCCCGAACTCAGGTTAAAATACCAAATTGCTAGCAAATTTGCGACCTTTGGCTGATGGATAAATTTTCAATTACTACTCAATTTCAAGTTTTCTAAACCCTGGGTTACTTTAGCTGAATCAATGAGATCGCCTTGTTGAATTTTATCAACAACTTCCATGCCGTCAGTCACTGTACCAAACACAGCATAGTTTCCATCAAGGAAAGCTAAATCAGCCAAAGTAAAGTAAAACTGAGAAGAAGCAGAATCAGGCATTTGGGAACGCGCCATCACCACCACACCTCTCTTATGCTCGAGTACTGGAGCTTGGGTAATTGTTTTACTGTACACGGGCTGCTCAGCACCTTTTGGCTTAATTTCTAAAGGTATCTTGCGTTCCTTACCCGTTTTCTCATCAATAAAGCCCCCAGTTCCATTACCTTTCGGGTCGCCACCTTGGACTACAAAGGGCTCAGGACTGCGGACAACTCTATGAAACACTAGCCCATTGTAAACACCGCGTTGCACTAAATCTACAAAATTTCCAGCAGTAATGGGAGCGTTGTCACCATCTAATTCGATGGTGATTGGCGAACCTCCAACAGTCATTACTACAGTTGCTTTGCCTTCTAATCTTGGTAAGTTTGCAAATACCTTAGAAAGTGACGTTGAGTTTCTCTGTGGATTATTACTTTTTGGTAGTTCAGTCATTATCGGTGAAGAACTTGCAGGATTTGATGGCTTTGAAGAAGGAGAACTAGGAAGTGTCTCCGGTAAATCACTGGTATTAAAAAACACATTAACAACTATTACTGCGATCACCAAACCTCCACTTCCTAATCCAGCCCACTTCAAAAACTGCCTGCGGTTGATTGGCGTTGGGGATATAGTAGTTGTAGTTTGTGTTTGGCGTCTCCCTGCTTCTTGTTGCTGCTTTATTCTCTCTTGTTCCTGCTGCTTTCGCTTTTCAGCCTCTTGTTGCTGTCTTATTCTCTCTTGTTCCTGCTGTTTCCGTCTTTCAGCTTCTTGTTGCTGCTTTATTTTCTCTTGTTCCTGTTGCTTTCGTCTTTCAGCTTCTTGCTGTTGCTTTATTCTCTCTTGTTCTTGCTTCTTGCGTCTTTCAGTTTCTTGTTGCTCGCGTAATCTCTGTGCTTCCTGCTGTTGTCTTTTCCTCTCTGTTTCCTTTCGATCAACAATTAGTTGTTCTATCTGCAATACTTCTTCATCACTAAGCTGTAAAGATTGTCGTAGGTTCCTTAACTGTTTACGACTAGCTTCAGTTAGGGGAAATTCTTGTTCTACTGCTTGAGAGAATCTTTGCCGATACTGTGCTAAATTCTGCTGATGTTGCTCTTCCCTTTGAGTATTAATCTCAACAATATTACTCTCAACAGTTCCTCCCCTTCCTCCCTCAGAAGAATTAGGAAATTGAGAATTTGAAAAATCTGTCTGTTTCTGAGCAATTCTTTTAATAGCTTGAAATGCACGTCCCTCAACACCAGTAACTCCCCAAAGTCTTTTCCACAGACTTTCCGCTAATAAAAAATCTCCTTCCAGTTCTGCTTGCTGTGCTCGATCAATTAAAGGTTGTACATCTCGAAAATTAGCAAACTGCTTTAATAGAATAAAATACATTTTGTAAGGCGGATCGGCCTTAAAGTAGGGATACTGTACCAGTCTTCTATGTTGAGTATTTAACTGTGGAACCCTGTTATACAAATGTCGCGCCAGACGCTCAACCGTTGCACAATTACCCCCTCCCTGTAACTTTAATCCTTCCAACAAAGCATGGGTAAACGCACCATGTTGTAACTCATCGATTTCCCAAGATTGTTCATTTGCATTACAGGAATAAAATGTAATTACTCCTTGATGTTCCTCCTCACCAATTCCCAATCCTCCCCTACCACCTTCATCTCGACAAGCATCGATAAATAAAACAACATTATCAGCACCACTGCGACGCAATCGCTGAGTTACATAATCAACAGAAATAGCTGTTCTATCCACTGCTTGGGGGTCGCTATCCAAGAACATTAAATAATCTTGGTCTTGGTATCTTCTACCATGTCCAGCAAAGAAAAACCACAGATTATCTTCTGGTTGCAGCAAAGGTTTTTGAAACTGGAAATTTAAAAATCTTAGAAAACGCCCATGTGTAGGTTGAGTTGGTATGGGTCTACTAGCAGGAATTGGCGGAGAATTTTCCGTAAACAGAAATACCCGATCAAACTTAGCTTCCTGCTGAAACCAAGTTTGCATCGCTTCAGCATCCCGTTGAGCATACTTCAACGGTTGCAAGTTATCGTAGTGATTGATGCCGATCGCGATCGCCCAATTCTTACCCATCTGTTTCGTCGATTATTTCCGCTTAAACTTAAAGGTCATTCCTCCTTTACCTCCAGCTTTTCCCCCACCAATTCCAAACAAGTTGATTTTTCCTTCCCCATTAATTTCCACAGATAACTCTACTTCATCAAGTTGTATTTTGGAATTTGATGTTTCTGCTTCATCCAGCATTTCCCTCATTGCTTGCAGAAACCCTCTCATTTCTTCTTTAAGTTTACTTACTTCTACAGGGCGTCTGGTAATAGCTAATTTTTTCCCTGTCGGTGTATCAAAAACTATTTTTTTCTCATTGGTTTCCGCACCAAGGTATCCTCCTGTATCATCACTTCCTCTAGCACCTCTATAGGTAGATTTTTCATCGGTGGGTGATGTTTCCGATATTTCTTCAGTAATGATCCAAATTTTGTCTGGGGAAGAATTTTCTGATGACATAGGATTTATGTATATGATTTGAACTGCTATGGCTTTAACTCACTTTTAGTTACTGAACTAAAGCACCAATAAATATAGGTCAGAATAAATTACAGATATTCATTACCTACGGTCTGCAAAGGCAATAACAGCAAATATTTTTTTCGCCTATATATTATTTCTGTCTTAGATGCACCAGTTCGATCTATCTTTCTCCTAGTATAGGACTTACGTATAGTACAAAAATACTAATTTAAAGTAACGAGAATACGTTGTTTCAGACTATTTTCAATAACTCCATGATTAAAGTAATTGCGTAAAAGGTATCGGAAAATTGATGTTTAATGCCTAAAATACATGCTTCATATTTTTCTCATTATGTCAATGCGTAAGTCCTATAGTATTATAAATACAGACCGCAAAATATTGTTGAATATTAACCTGATATTTACAACTAATATAAGTTTTACTCATTCAGTTTGAGTTTCTTTAAATTTCAAGAAAACTCTAGCTTTTGGTTTAAATATGGCAAAAGACCAAGAATGGAGTTAACGCATTCTTGATACTCCCGAAGTTTTAGGAATAGAGAATTTTGGTGACAGAGGTGTAACCATTCGGGTGTGGATCAAAACCCAACCTTTAAAGCAGTGGGAGGTCGCCAGAGAATACAGGCGTCGCGTCAAAATTGCCTTTGACGAAGCAGGAATTTCTATCCCTGTACCCCAGCAATCAATTTGGCTCAATGAAATTCAATCTTTACCATCTCGATTGGGGAGTAGGGATTAGGTAATTGTTAATGGATGATTATCATTGGTAAATATTTTCTTTTCTTTAACTACCTTATTCCTTATCCCAAACCCCAATCCGCTCCTATGAGCGAGCAGCTTGCGCCACCTTAAGCTCTACAGCTTGCTGCATTAGGCGGGCGGTTTTCTCAGACGGGTCACTTCTAACCCATAATTTCTTTTAAGCTGCGAATCACTCGATCTTGTTGTTCTTCAGAAAGCTCTGGAAACATAGGTAAAGATACAACTTGATTGCAAACTTCTTCAGAAACTGGTAATGAAGAGATTTGATAACCCAAGTGTGCATAAACTTCTTGTAAATGCAAAGGACGAGGATAGTAAATCATTGTATTTACACCTCGTTCTTGTAATTTTTCCCTTACTAAGTCGCGTTTATTATCGAGTACTCGAATTGTGTATTGGTTCCATACTCCTTGTCCTCCTGCCAATTGTTGTGGAGTAATAATACCGGGGACCTGTGAAAGTTGCTGATGGTAACGATATGCTATTCTTTGTCTCTGTTTGTTCCAAATATCTAAATAACGCAGTTTAATTTGCAAAATAGCTGCTTGAATTGTATCTAAGCGACTATTAACACCTATATACTCATAGTGATATTTGGATTTTTGACCGTGGTCCTTGAGTACTCTTAGCTTTTTCGAAATTTCGTGATCGCTAGTAGTTATTGCACCTCCATCACCACAAGCACCAAGATTTTTGGTGGGATAAAAGCTAAAGCAACCTACTTGTCCGATACTTCCGACTTTTTGTTCGCCCCAAGTTGCTCCTGTAGATTGAGCGCAGTCTTCAATTACAACTAAATTATGCTTAGTAGCTAAATCCATTAATTTAGTCATATCAACCGGTTGTCCAAACAAATGAACCGGGATAATAGCTTTTGTTTTAGGTGTAATTGCAGCTTCAACTTGCTGTAGATCGAGGTTAAATGTGGCAGGATCTATATCAACGAAAACTGGTTGCGCCCCCGCACTACTAATAGTTTCGGATGTAGCAATAAAGGTAAAAGGAACTGTAATTACTTCGTCACCTGCACCAATATCGAATGCACGTAAGGCTAGATAAAGAGCATCAGTACCAGAGTTGCAAGCGATACATTCAGAGACACCATGATAAGTAGCAAACTGTTCCTCAAAACCTTCAACGAGCGGACCGCCAATATAGCGACCGGAAGCTAAAACCTCGAGGACAGCTGCACTTATTTCTGCTTCCATAGCAGCATACTGTTGTTTAATGTCAAAAGCAGGGATAGATTTTACAGTTTGAATCATAAATTTTTATGTGTGTTTAGAAAGATAGATACCAGTATTTACCAATATTTAATTTAGGCCAATCAATTTGGAATAATGGCATTTTTCATCATAGAAGGAGTAAAAAGCTGTCGTCTTTAATACTATTTGCCCAAGCATTTTTACTTGCTTTTGCATGGTATGTTATTGTAAACGCAATTGATATGATTGCTACTTTAAGCTGAAAATATTTGCCAATATTAGGCCATTAAGCTTTTTGAAAGCAAGGAGTTTAAAAATTGGTCGAATAGATTAGGTGGGATTTTTTGCATCATTACCCATCACTATCTTTGGTTATTACTGATTCGAGTCAAATAATGAATATTATTCAACTCACTTTTGCGGACTTAGTTAGCGCATTAGCATTAATGGGGATAGTTATAGCCCTATCTGCTTGGGAAAAATTAGGGTTAGAACTAAAATTTGCGATCGCAACTGGTAGAACTCTTCTCCAGGTAGTGGTGCTGGGATACATTTTGGATATTGTATTCACTTTGCATAGTATGTGGGCTGTTTTGGCGATGTTAGCAGTAATGCTTTCAATTGCGGCAATTATCGCACGCAATCGCATCGAACAAAAAAATCCCTTTATGCTTCCTTTGGTATGGGTTTCAATGCTTTTTAGTAGCACTGTGGCTATTATGTATATTAATTTACTGATAATTCAACCAAAGGTATGGTTTGAGCCCCAATACTTGATTCCTATTGCTGGGATGATTTTAGCCAGTGCAATGAATGCAGCAGCAATAGCAGGAGAAAGACTTGTAAAAACGATTAATTCTAGCCAGCAAGAAATTGAAACCCATTTGAGTTTGGGTGCATCTCCTCAACAAGCAATTCGACAATATCGTCAAGAAGCAATTCGTGCTGGGTTAATTCCTAGTATTAATCAGATGACAATTATTGCGATGATTGCAATACCAACATTCTTCTCCGGACAATTACTTAGTGGAGTCAATCCCCGTGAGGCAGCATCTTACCAAATTTTAATCGTGTTTGCGATCGCTTTTACTAATTTACTGACCTCTTTGTTGGTAACTTGGGGAATTTGTCGTCAGTCTTTTAATTCGGCAGCACAGTTGGTTGTTAGGTAATTGGTAATTGGTAATTGGTAATGGGTAATTGGTATACGCCCGCGCCTAACGGCGTTAGCATTAGCGAAAGCGAAGCGTGACGTTAGTCAGAGGCTTTGCCGACGCCGTAGGCTCTAGCGTGACATTAGCCATATGGTAATTGGTAGTTTTTCTCTACTGACTCCTGACTCCTGTAGAGACGTAGCATGCTACGTCTCTACGACTCCTGACTCCTGACTTCTGTTAGCAAAGCGGTGCGCTATTGCTCACTATTCTGACTTCTGACTCCTGACTCCTGACTCCTGTAGAGACGTAGCATGCTACGTCTCTACGACTCCTGACTCCTGACTTCTGTTAGCAAAGCGGTGCGCTATTGCTCACTATTCTGACTTCTGACTCCTGACTCCTGACTCCTGTAGAGACGTAGCATGCTACGTCTCTACGACTCCTGACTCCTGACTTCTGTTAGCAAAGCGGTGCGCTATTGCTCACTATTCTGACTTCTGACTCCTGACTCCTGACTCCTGTAGAGACGTAGCATGCTACGTCTCTACGACTCCTGACTCCTGACTTCTGTTAGCAAAGCGGTGCGCTATTGCTCACTATTCTGACTTCTGACTCCTGACTCCTGACTCCTGTAGAGACGTAGCATGCTACGTCTCTACGACTCCTGACTCCTGACTTCTGTTAGCAAAGCGGTGCGCTATTGCTCACTATTCTGACTTCTGACTCCTGACTCCTGACTCCTGTAGAGACGTAGCATGCTACGTCTCTACGACTCCTGACTCCTGACTTCTGTTAGCAAAGCGGTGCGCTATTGCTCACTATTCTGACTTCTGACTCCTGACTCCTGACTCCTGTAGAGACGTAGCATGCTACGTCTCTACGACTCCTGACTCCTGACTTCTGTTAGCAAAGCGGTGCGCTATTGCTCACTATTCTGACTTCTGACTCCTGACTCCTGACTCCTGTAGAGACGTAGCATGCTACGTCTCTACGACTCCTGACTCCTGACTTCTGTTAGCAAAGCGGTGCGCTATTGCTCACTATTCTGACTTCTGACTCCTGACTCCTGACTCCTGACTTCTGACTCCTTTAGTGAATTTTTGATTCTTGAATCACATTACCTTGAGCATCATAAACAAGAAGTGAGGATTTAGCATTGATACTGATTGCTTCTAAAGCTTGCTGTAACATTTGCAGATGACCGTTGACACTGGCGATCGGTTCAGAATCTCCCTGAAGACTAGCGTCGATTAAGCGTTGCTCTAATGCTTGCTCGTACTCACTGGTAACCCTAACCACAATTTGTTTGTTATTAAAAGTGTATTCGCAAACTATAACTTCACCAGAACAAGTTCTTTCTAAGTCGTTAAGAGTTTTTTCCTGCTCGGTATAAATTTTTAATCTTCGTTGTGCTTTGGTAAGAGCTGCGGTTAAAGGTTCTACTAAAGACTGTGTTTTTTGTGAATAAGATGTATTGCTTGCAATGTTTTGTGCGGTATTTAAAGCCTGTTTCCATTGCACAACAGCTAATTCCAATTGATGACTTCGTTCATAGCTTTCAGCTTGATTTGTGGCGCTGAGAATCTGTTCGTAGGATTTTGCAGCAGCTAACTCTTTGTTGGTACGTTGACGAGCTACAACAAGTTTGGGTTGATATTTTGCTAGCTTCTGTTGCGCTTGAAAATATGCAACACTAGTTTTGGGTATTGGTTTCAAGGCATTAACAACAATTTGCCAAGTAGATTGAGCTTTTTGTAAATCTTTTAAAGAACTCGCTTGTGTTTGTCGCACACTTGCTACTTTTGCTACAGATGAAGCATCTCTAATTTTTTTCAACCATCTCTCCTCACTGAATAATAGCTCATTTACAACTTTCAAGTTTTTACGATACACAGCTAGCTTTGGCTGTACAACGTTATATAGTTCGCTCTTGAGGTTGATGGTTTCTAATGGAGCGATCGCATTACGCCACAATTGCTGTCTGTTCTGGAGTTCTGATAAATTACTAATTTTACCCCAGTTTGCCTCGGTTGCTTGCCTAGCTGTTTGGAAGGCTTGCAATACTTGTTCAATTTGTTCTGATTTTTGAGATAAATTAATAATTAATTCATTTGCTTGGTTGTACTGAGGGGAAATTCCGGGAATTTTTTTTAGCGAATTAATTGCAAGATTAAGTTTTTTATGTCGAACCACCAAATCAGAATCGGAAGCAGCACCTCTTACTAATAGTGGCGATTTTTGTGTCAACATTTCTGCGGTATGAATTTGAGAACATTTTGACACAACGCAAGGGCTACTAAATAAATAGCCCGCAGTTCCAAATATTCCGACGATTCCCATAATTCCACAAATTAAAGTTCCTCTATGGGGTAATTTAGTCTTTGAAGATGGAGAAGATGTTAATATTTCTACTTCGATTTCATTTTCACTCGTATCTCTCAAAACAGGTTCTGGTTCTTCAATTGATTCAGAAGATGAGGGAGCAATCGATGGGAAAGATAAAGCCGCAGTAGAGGAACTACTGGAAATCGCTTCTTCGTTATCTTCTCCGGAATTCTGTCGACTTAAAGTTGCGGGTTCTTTCATTTCAAACTTTAAAGAACATTTTGCATAGGGAAGTTTTGCACCCACAACCCTGATAAACAGTTCTAGATACTGTTGAGACAAATTCAACTCTGATTCTAAAGCTTCTTCTATTACTGTAAAAATTGCTTTAGCATCAACCTTAACTCCTGACGGATGTTCAACTAAAACCATTGTTTGCTTCTTTTCAAAAGCACATCTCACTAGAAAAAATTCTCCAGAGGGAATTTCTGCGCGTAAATATTCTTGCAAAAGCTGAGCCAGGAATTGCAAATCTTTTTCAGAGGTCGATCCCAGACAGTGATTTTGCTGGTTTTGTTCTTCCTCGAACTTAGAATATGAACTTTCTGTATTGGTTGAATGCAGATACACGGTTGAACCCACCACAGCCATAAAACACAAACGACCAATTTTCTAACACAATTTATACAGTTTGTAAGTTATTTTTCACTATAAACTCAGTATTTAAACTTATGAAGGCAACCTTCATAAATTTCATACATCAACCAAAAAATCTTCTGAGAGATGCTTTGAGCCTAATTTGAGCCAAAACATATGCTTTACAAACTAGCTATAGCTACCTGAAAAATGATGAATCCAAGTTGATACTGATTTTTAGAATGAATATGAGAGGTGCAACAAAAAATTGTAAATAACTATAAAAGTAATCCCAAAGTCAAATTTTTCATCACACACAGTTTTTAATTAATCTTAATTTTCTAAATCATAACTATTGTGGACAGATAGCTAGGAGTAAAAAGCCACACTTACATTTATCAACTTTATGGGATAGAACATTATCCCTGCTAAGATGCTTTAACCTTAACCATGTCTTAGAGTTTTATATTTAGACTAAATACAAATATTTGTTTAGTAAATTGTTATTCCAATCTAGAATTTTAAATTCAAAAGAACAAATCAAGTTTTTTTAAACTAATTCCAAAATAAACTTAAATACATTGAGTAAATGATTTAAATTCGAAAAAATCATGATTTTTCAGTATTTCTTATTTTTGTAGCTGTGTACTTCAGTATCTAAAATTCAACTTAAATTTTATCTTTTGTGATTCATTTATGTTGTATGATGAAAATTCTATTTATTAATAGATGATATTTCATTTTCCGCGCAAAGCTGGAGATAAAACTGTCGCAAAACTACCGATGTAAAAATTACATATTAGTAATAGGACAAAGATAGTTGGCTATAAAAATTAATTTACTATTACTACTACATTAGATAGAATTAATAAGTAGAAGTCTTATTTTTATAGCCAAACTAAAGCTAGATTCTGCAATTAAAGGTGCAACATTTCTATTACTACCGATAGCTGCAGAATAGCTTTGTCAACGGCAAATTAGGGTGTATATCAATGGATTTGTTGGAATTCCAAGTTAAAGAATGGTTTAGGATGATCGGCATACCTGTATTGCCTTCTCAACGAATAGATCATCCTACAGATTTAAAAAGATTGAAAATCCGCTATCCCATAGTTTTAAAGTCTCAAGTTCATGGAGATAGACGTACTAAAGCTGGTGGAGTCAGATTCGTAGAGACAACTATTGATGCAATCGCAGCAGCACACAATATTTTTAATTTACCAATTTTGGGTGAACTACCGGATGTCTTGCTTGCGGAAGCAAAATTCGAGGTACATAAAGAGTTTTATTTGGCTGTAGTTCTGGATACTGCTTTGTGTAGACCAGTACTTTTGGGATGTAACGAACCCGATGTAGATTGGGAGCACTCAGAAAATAAGATGCAACATGTGGTGGTGGATCAAGATTTTTCCCCATTTTATGCCCGAAGATTAGCCTTAAAAATGGGTTTACGGGGCAAAATCATGCAATCGGTAAGTGCAATCCTGGAAAAGATGTACCGATTATTTACAGAAAAAGATTTAGAGCTAGTAGAAATTAACCCATTAGCCGTGAGTAGCTCCTCTCAGGTTATGGCTCTTAATGGTAATGTGCGAGTAAACGACCGAGCTATTGCTCGCCATCCGGAAATCGTTACCATGGCTGCGAAAATGACTAAGCGGTCTTATTCACGCCAAGCAAATGTTAATTTCAATACTTGGAATGGTCTGTATTTGACGGGTAATGTTGGGATCGTTGGTAATGGTGTAGGTTCGTTAATGACTACTTTAGATTCGGTTAGCAATGCAGGAGGTAAACCTGGAACCTGTTTAAATTTACGCCATTCTTCTTCGATTGATACCTCAAAGGTTACTTTTAGCGAGCGCCTTGAAACTGCTCTGCATATGATGGCTAATGACAAAAAGACTCATGTTATTTTAATTAATTTTCTGGGCAGTATACCTGCATCTGGAGGAGTAAGTCATGCAATCGAGAAATTTATTCAAAACTTTGAAAGTCAAATTAAACCACCAATGACGCGTTTAAATGGGAATAAAGGTCTTTCTTCTCGAAATTTACCACATTTAGTTGTTCGTCTCGCTGGTTCTGAGTACAAGACAGACCGAAAATATTTAACCGAATTAGAAACTCCTCGTAATTTAGCTTTAACAGTAGTAGAAAATTTAGATGAAGCAGTGGAAAGAACTGTTAGATTAACTAGTTCTGTAAGTTTATAAGGTTGTACTCATGACATCTGAATATCCATGATTACTTAATAATAATTCAGATAAAATCTAACCGAAGAGAATTATAAGTTTTGGGTACAAAACAAAAGGTAAAGTAGGATTTTTATTCTCTATATTCATGGTTATTATTAAGCTTTTTCTCTTTGGTATTAATTAAGCCAATCTCTATTTATTGGAAAAGAATTTGGTGTAATGTAAAAGCAAAGATAATTTTTTAGAAATCTAATATTTCTGGAGATGTAATATATTACATCTCTATTTTTCACGAACGCGACGAATAAAAATTTCGGAGATAATTAATTCCTCTGATTTGATAAGGTATGAAATTTTTCCTTGATTTTTAGTTTGATTTTTAGTTTGATTTTTAGTTAACATTAATATTTAACCCTTTATCTTAGATCGTAGAAAAAACGAACATTATTGATCCTCATTTGCTACTTTATATTCATGCTTGCTGATTTTATTTTCTTTTCCCAATGGCTGGGGTAGTGGGTAGCCCAATTTATTCGAACTCTTATGAATTTAACGCCAAACAGTAAAGTTTTAATCCAGGGTTTTAGTGAATTCATATGTGCATCTCATATTGCTCAAATGAAAGCATATGGCACAAATCTATTAGCAGGAGTGAATCCTGGATATGGTGGACAAGAAATATACGATCTGCCAATGTTTGATTTAGTGGAAGAAGTTGTAGATGAATTTGGAGTAGTTGATACAACAATTATCTGCGTACACTCTTACCAAGTACTGGACGCTGCATTAGAGGCGATCGCCTCAGGTATCCGCCAAATTATTATTATTTCACCTGGAGTTCCACCTCTGGATATGGTGAAGTTAGTGCGTAAAGCCGAGGCAAATGAAACCTTAATCGTGGGTCCTAATAGTCCGGGGATCATCGTACCAAGTAAAATTCTTTTGGGAACTCAACCAGCAGAATTTTATACTCCAGGTGTGGTTGGAATTATCAGTCGCAGTACAACTTTAACCTATGAAGTTGCGCGGGAATTAACAACAGCAGGTATTGGACAGTCAATCAGCGTCAGTATTGGTAGCGATGCAGTGGTTGGTTCATCTTTTAATCAATGGCTACAGATTCTTGATGAAGATGACTCAACTGAAGCTATTGTATTAGTTGGTCAACCTGGTGGAGGTAGTGAAGAAGCTGCAGCTCAGTATATTAAAGAAGCTATTGATAAACCAGTAGTTGCTTACATCGCAGGAACTCAAGTTCCACCAGCAAAGCATTGGCGTCAAACAGGAACTTTAGCAGCAGTCATAGGGCGCGATCCCGACTTTGGTACTGCTAAAAATAAACTAGCTGCTTTGTCTAAAGCAAAAGTTCCTGTTGCAGAACGTCCTTCTCAGATACCCGAATTAGTTAAGAAAATTTTAACTAACGAGTAATTTCGTTTGCTGACTTAGATTGAATTGATAACGGTAGATCCACAGTTGACAACAAAAAATAATAAGTGAATCCATTTTCACTTCAGCTTCGTATAAACCATGAAATGAAATTTTTGCTGAAGGGAGATTGTATGAGAGCTAAATATTTGGCTACACTCGTTACCGTTTCTATGCTGAGCTTGGGATTTATTGGAGCTTGTGCAAACCCATGTGCGGGTAAAACCACTGGTGATCCTGAGACAACACAAGAGGGTGCTAATCCTTGCGCTGCGAAAGATGTCGCGAATCCCTGTGCTGCAAAAGATAATGCTAATCCTTGTGCGGCTAAAGATAGTGCTAATCCTTGTGCTGCAAAGGATGAAACAAAAAACTAGCATTACTGATAGATTTCATATTGCTTGGATCGGCTATTCCAAAAGATGGAATTAATCAAAGGGAAAGAGAAATAATTTTTCTCTCCCTTTAATTTTTTCTTAAATGTTAGCCGTGAGCAAAATTAAACTGTTCTAGGTCAAGCAATTTATTGAATGCAGATATAAAAATAATTACCAATTACCAAAATTACTAGCAAATTTGCATATTTTTGTTGAGGACTTGAGTTGAGAGGCGAAAATGAAGTTACTCTCTATTTTCTTGCTCAGAAAATATAATCTTGTGGGCAAAATAAGTTAATAGATTTTGAATTTTTGAATTTTTGAATCGATCGCATGACTTCTATTTCCAATTCCTTCCAATCCTTAAGGGCTTCCAAATCTTGTGCTTTAATCCCTTTCATTACTGCGGGCGATCCCGATTTAGACACCACAGAGAAAGCTTTGCAAGTCTTAGACCGCAACGGTGCGGACTTTATTGAGTTGGGTGTTCCCTACTCCGATCCATTAGCAGATGGTCCTGTAATTCAAGCTGCTGCAACTCGGGCTTTAGAAAAAGGTACGAAGTTAGAGCAAGTTTTAGAAATGATTGCACGGGTTAGCCCTGAGTTACAAGCACCAATAATTTTATTTACTTATTACAATCCGATTTTGAACCGGGGAGTGAAGGAATTTTTAGCCCGGGTTGCTAAAGTTGGGGTACGAGGATTGGTAATACCGGATTTACCTTTAGAAGAAGCAGAGGACTTGATTCAAAATGCTGCAAATTTTGGGATTGAGGTAACTTTATTAGTCGCTCCTACTAGCTCTACAGAAAGAATAGAGGCTATTACCCGTCAATCCCAAGGTTTTATTTACTTAGTCAGCGTGACTGGGGTAACAGGAATGCGATCGCAAATGGAAAGTAGAGTAGAAGATTTGCTTGTCAGCATGCGAGATATAACTGATAAACCCATCGGTGTTGGTTTTGGAATTTCTGGTCCCGAGCAAGCACGTCAAGTCAAAGATTGGGGAGCAGATGCGGTAATTGTTGGTAGTGCTTTTGTGAAAAAATTGGCAAATGAAAACTCAGTAGAAGGATTACAAGCTGTTGGAGAACTTTGTCAGCAGTTAAAAGCAGCAATAAGTTCTAATGAAGTTGTGGGAAGAGTTTCAGGCTCATAATATAATCAAAACTGATTTTGATATGGGGATTTCCAGAAAATAATTTATACTATATTCTTCCTTTGCAGGAGCGCACCAATGACCAATGTGCGCTAATAGTATATTCTTTTTTTTTGGAAGTCCCTAACAGTAAAAAATATAGCACTACGTAATAAGGTTAGGATATTGGTAAATTCTGTTTTTCCTACGGACACATGCTTAGGCTTTGCCGACGCTGTAGGTATCGTAGCTATAAGCCTCTAGCGTATTGTAGATGTTTTGTTAGCAAAGCTATTTTGACCTGCGGGTGGCGCTATATTTTCTAAATTTTTATGACAAAAATCAAATAATTTGAATAAAACTCTTCCTAAAAACCTGATAGTTTTGAGAGAAATAAAATTCTCATGAAAATATGAAACATGAATGAGCAACAGCTTCAAGAGCTAGCTCTGCAAGCACAAAAACAACCTTTAGGTACAACAGGGAGGCGAATAGCCTTATCGAAATTAATTGATGCTATCTACCGTTCGCAAAAACTGATACATCCGTATAAAGGTCAGTTCCAAGGAATTTATGAATATATTTATCAAGAAGCACTGCAAGACTTATTTCTATATATATGCACAAATATTGATAAATATAACCCTGAACGTGGCAAATTCATAACTTGGATCAATATGTTATTAAGTCGACGTTTTTTTACAGAGGCAATTCCGAAAATAATTGGTCAGACGAATGAAATTAATATTGATAATTCTTTTTTAGATAATCAAGAGAATCTGATGTTTGAAAACGGAGAAAACGAAGATAATTATGTATCAATTTTTCACAATATCAGAAAATATATAGAAACAGACCCACAGGGAATTTTTAAGGAAGCATATATTAAAAAATATCCCCAAGTAAATTTCCAATTTATTGCGATAAAAAGATGGTCGGGTATATCTTGGAAAGATATTTCAGATGAATTGAATATTCCAATCCCAACTTTAAGTAACTTCTATCAACGAACTTTAGAAAAATTTAGCGGCAAATTTAGAGATTTATTTGGATGTCAAGATATTAGCTAGGGTCAAATTAATGAGTGATACAGCAACTTTTTCTACATTTTGCGGTCCAATATCAACTATTGCTAGAATGCGAGCAGAAAAATGGTCTAAGCAGCAAGTTACACCAGAAAAAAGTCAGCAGGTTTTACTTAACACTTTATCTGTATCTTTTGTTGACTTTTACCTTAAATGTATGGGTTTTAAAACCCATATTGAAGCTAGTGAAAGTTGGGATCCAGTACAACAAACCCTTACGGATATAGCTGATTTATTGCTCGAAAATTTAGGAAAATTAGAATGTCGTCCGGTTCAAAAAGATGAAAATTTTGTTTATATCCCACCGGAAGTCCAATCAAACCGTATTGGTTATGTCGCAGTGGCAATAAATAAATCTTTACAATCAGCCGAATTATTGGGATTTTTTAAAGAGACATCAATTGATAATCTACCTATTAATCAACTACAACCTTTAGAAAAATTACTAGAATATCTCGAATCTTTAGAATCTACAAGGTTAAAAAATACCATATCATCTGAAAAGAGACAGGTAAATTTAACAAAATGGTTTGAGAATATTTTTGAAGTAGATTGGCAAACTATTGAAAGTATTCTTTTAGCTAAACCAGGTTGGCAATTTAGAAGTGGTGAAGAAGATTTAAGCGGTTCTGTTGAAAGGGCTAAATTAATTGATTTTGGCATCAAAGCCAATAGAGAATCAGTAGGAATAGTTGTTAATATCAGTCGTGATAAAAACAACTTTGATGATTTAAATATTATTGTCAGCTTATATCCAGGACATGAAAACGAGTACTTACCACCTTTGCTTCATGTCATGATTTTAGATGACGAAGGAACTGCTGTGATGGAAGCTAAAACCAAAAACGATAACAGAAAAATTGAATTAGAGTTTAGTGCTTCTCGTGGAGATCTCTTCAGCATCAAGATAGTTTTAGGGGATGTCAGCGCAATCGAGAATTTTGCGATCTAAACTCAAGTTTATTGATCGATGTAAGTGAAGCTGGCTGCATAACTTGGAAGTAATGTCACTTATAGTAAGGTTAGTCTTATAAATCCTCTTGATAGTACCAATGGCGAAATTGCTTGTCCTAAAACTAGATGGGGATCTTCAGATGGGCATGCAAGTAACACTTTCAATTGCTCTAGAAGGTTACAGCCCCCATAAAGAACTTAATGCTAATTTACCACCAATTCCAGAATTACTGACAAAAATCGACCAGTGGCGGTCATATTATCGTAGTTTGGGAAAATCTAATCGTGCAATTAAAGCAATAAAAGTTACTTATGATGGTTCAATAGCCGAAAAGCGAGAAAGCTGCCAAAAATCCATTAGTGAGTTACAACAACAACTAAATAACTGGATGCGTTCGGAGTCCTTTCGCCCCATACGCGAGACTTGGTTGAAAGAATTAAAAGAAGATGAGTCAGCGCGGATACTCATTCGTACATCTTGTCAGCAATTACGACAAATACCATGGCATTTTTGGGATTTATTAGAAGGATACCCTAATATCGAACCGGCTTTAAGTGCGCCAGATTATTATCACAAACCCATAACACCAACAACGCCTACTTACAGAGATAAAGTCAAAATTCTGGCAATTCTAGGCAATAGTACTGGTATTGATGTCGAAGCAGATCGAAGATTACTCAATAGTTTACCAGATGCCAATGTCACGTTCTTAGTGCAACCCCAACGTCACCAAATCAACGATTCTTTATGGGAAGAACCTTGGGATATCCTGTTTTTTGCCGGTCACAGTCAGACAGTGGGAGATAGTGGTCGCATATATATTAATGAAAATAAAGAAAGTTTAACAACTGATGACCTCAAGTACGGTTTAAAAAAAGCTATCGCTAACGGTTTAGGTTTGGTGATTTTCAATTCCTGTGATGGTTTGGGATTAGCTTGTGACTTAGAAGCACTACACATTCCTCAAATGGTTGTGATGCGAGAACAAGTAGCAGATAAAGTCGCGCAGGTATTTTTAAAGTATTTTCTCACAGCTTTTGCTGCCGAACGCAAACCTTTGTATCAAGCGGTGAAAGAAGCAAGGTTGAAATTGCATGGTTTGGAAAATGACTATCCTTGTGCTTCTTTATTACCAGTGATTTGTCAAAATTCCTCTGCGGTCCCACCAACTTGGCTAGACTTAGGTCGCCGTCCGAGTAAAATCAGCCCCTATCGCGGTTTATTTGCTTTTCGGGAAGAAGACTCGCAGTTCTTTTTTGGACGGGAAAATTTTACCGATATGTTGTTAGAGGCTGTATATCATCAGCCTCTAGTTGCTGTTATCGGTTCTAGTGGTAGTGGTAAATCTAGTGTGGTTTTTGCTGGTTTGGTAAAACATTTGCGAGATACGAATAACTGGCATTTTATCGACTTCAGACCAGGTTCTAGACCCTTATTTTCCCTCGCTGCTGGATTAGTTTCTCAAGAAGAAAGTCATCTCAACCGCACTGAACGCCTCCGTTCTACGAGAAATCTTGCGAGCGATCTGAAACAATATGAGAATGGGTTGCTCGACGTAATTGATGATATCCTCAGGGAAGATCCAAGCAAACGTTTATTATTAATTGCCGATCAGTTTGAAGAACTTTACACTCTCTGCAAAGATCCAGAAGAGCGCAAAGCCTTCTTAGATAGATTGTTAGAAGCAATTAATAACTCTCGAAATTTCACTTTTGTTATCACTCTACGAGCAGATTTTCTGGGACAAGCATTATCTTATCGTCCCTTCGCTGATGCTTTACAGTACGCAGATTTAAAGCTTGGTCCTATGACAGAGGAAGAGTTGCAAGCAGCAGTAGAAAAACCCGCAGCGTTACTGGGAGTAACAATTGAGGAGGGACTTATCGAACGCATTCTTTCCAATGTGAGTGCTGAACCTGGGGATTTACCTTTATTGGAGTTTGCTCTAACTCAGTTGTGGGGAAAACAGCAAGATGCTCAATTGACACATATTGCTTACGATAAAATTGGCGGAGTAGAAGCAGCGTTAGCTTGTTATGCACAAGATGCATATAATCAGCTCAAATCCAAGGAGAAAGAAAGGGCACAACGAATTTTTATTCAACTTGTCCATCCAGGACAGGGAGCAGAAGATACCCGTCGTGTAGCTATCCGTACTGAGGTTGGTGAAGAAAACTGGGATTTGGTAAGTCGCTTGGCAGATGCTCGCTTAGTTGTTACCGGATATGATGAAAAAACTGGCTTAGAAACTGTAGAAATTGTCCATGAAGCTCTGATTCGCAATTGGGGACAACTACAAGAGTGGATGCAACAAGACCGGGACTTTCGTTTTTGGCAAGAGCAGTTACGGTCAGCTATGCGTACTTGGGAGAGTAGTGGCAAAGATGAGGGCGGCTTATTGCGAGGGAAGCCTTTGACAGATGCATTATATTGGCATGAAAAACGCTTAGTGGAACTGAGTTTGGCAGAGAGGAATTTTATTAAACTGAGCTTGGAATTGCGATCGCATAATAGTAAAAAGCAAAGACGAAGGCAACAATTTACTATTTTAGGTCTCTCAAGCGGTTTGATTATAGCCTTGAGCTTGGCTGGAGTGGCTTGGTGGCAATCACAAAACTCAGCAAAGAATGAAATAATATCTTTGATTAATGCTACAGAAGAACTTCTTGCTTCAGGACAAGAGTTTGATGCTTTAAAAAATAGTCTCAAAGCTGCGGACAAATTAACGCAGATACATCAGGACAAAGCCGATCTTAAACTTCAAGTTACTGCTGTATTGGGACAAGCGTTGCATGGAGTAAAGCAATTTAATCGTTTGGAGAGACATACCAGTTATGTAGAGAATGCCATATTTAGCCCTGATGGTCAAACCATTGTCACTACTAGTCATGACAGGACAGTTAAATTCTGGAATCGCAAGGGTCAGATGCTAAAAACTTTTGATGCACACGATCGTATCCTAGAAAGTATTAGTTTCAGCCCTGATGGTCAAATTTTTGTTACTACTAGTCAGGATGATACAGCCAAGCTATGGAATAGGGAGGGCAAACTTCTCAAAACTCTTAGAGAAGATACAAATCATGATGTTAATAGTGTTGCATTTAGCCCTGATGGGAAAATCTTTGCCACTGCTAGCGACGACCGGACGGTGAAATTATGGAACCGGGAAGGTCAACTGTTAAAAACTTTTCGGGGACATAGGGATTGGGTTCATAGCGTTACCTTTAGCCCTGATGGTAAAATCCTTGCTAGTGCGAGCAAAGACCGGACAGTCAAACTGTGGAACCGGGAGGGACAGATCCTAAAAACCCTTGCTTCCACGGAACCCGATGGGAAAATTGAACATAGCGAGCGGGAAAATAGCGTCAGTTTTAGCCCTGACGGTAAAACCCTTGCCACTGTTGGTGAAAAGATAGTGAAATTATGGAACAAAGAAGGTGAACTCCTCAACAGCTTCCTTGGAGATAGCACTCGGGTAAATAGTGTTAAATTTAGCCCCAACGGTCAAACTTTAGCTACCGCTGGTAACGATAAGAAAGTTAAAATTTGGAGCCGAGAGGGTAAACTCCTCAAAACCCTTATTGGTCATAATGCGTTAGTTAATAGTGCTAATTTTAGCCCGGACGGTAAGATCCTTGCTAGTGCTAGTACCGATCACACTGTAATCCTCTGGAACTTAGATAACAAACTATTTCCAACTCTCACCAAACATAAGGACTGGGTTAATAGCGTTACATTTAGTCCTGACAGTCAAATCCTCGCCACTGCTAGTAATGACAAAACAGCTAAACTGTGGAACCGCAAAGGTGAACTATTACAAACCTTGACAGGACATAGCGACCGGGTAAATGGCGTTGGGTTTGCACCAAACAAAGGCTCTACGAGCCAAGGAATTGGTCAAAGAATTATTGTCACAGTCAGTGATGATAAAACAGTTAAATTATGGAATATAAAGGGTCAACTACTAAAAACTCTTCACAACGCCCATGGCGATCGGATAAATAGCGTTACATTCAGCCCCAACGGTCAAATATTTGCCACAGCCAGTGATGATAAAACCATAAAATTATGGAATCTCAAGGGTCACTTAGTAAACACCTTTACTGCTCAACATCAGGATCGGGTAAATAGCGTTACATTTAGCACTGACGGCAAAATCCTTGCTACTACCAGTAATGACCTGACAGTTAAATTGTGGAATCGCCAAGGTCAGTTACTAAACACTCTTATTGGACATCACTCTTGGACTCGAAGAGTTGCATTTAGCCCCGACGGTAAAACCATCGCCACTAGTAGTTTAGACAACAATATCAAACTATGGAATCGATCAGGCAAATTTCTTAAAACTCTTACTGGACATCGCAACCATGTCCAAGGTCTTAGTTTCAGTCCCATTAGGATGACGACCCAAGAGGGTTTCGGTCAAATCTTGGCTAGCGCTAGTCATGATGGAACAGTCAAATTATGGAACCGGGAAGGTCAACTGCTAAAAACACTTACCGGACATAGTGATTTTGTCACAAGTGCAAAATTTAGTCCCGATGGTAAAATCCTCGCCACAGGGGGTTGGGATAAAAAGGTAATTTTATGGAATTTCGATTTTGATGATTTACAAAAGCAGGGATGTGCTTGGTTAAAGAATTATCTCATCACTCACCCTGACGCCTTGGAAGATTTAGAACAATGTAAAACTCCTGTTATTTTAGCAGATAGCGCTCCTGCAATAATTCTTCAAGGTGAAGAACTAGTTAAAGAAGGCGATATTGAAGGTGGAATTACTAAATTTCGCACAGCGCTAGATTGGAATTCTCAGTTAAATTTTAATCCCATAACAAAAGCAAAAGCCCTAACTTTACTTAAAGAAGGAGAATATACAGGACAACAGGGCGATCTGGAAAGCATGGTCGTTAAGTTTCGAGAAGCGTTAGAACTAGATACAAATCAAGCAAATAGTCGGTTTGCATTTTCAATCCTAGTTAGGACAGGGAAAAGCTTTGCCAGAAATGGTAAGGTGAAGCAAGCGATCGCAGCTTACGCACAAGCCGAAAAGCTTACTTCACAAAAAATTTCTGCAAATTATTGGAATATCCTTTGTCGGTTTGGTAGCCTACATGGATATGCTGCTGATGTTATGCATTTTTGTGAAAAAGCATTGGCTCTTGCTCCTGATGATGCAGCAATTATAGATAGTCGCGGTATTGCTAAAGCACTAACAGGCAATACTAAAGGAGCTATCGAGGACTTTCAACCTTTCATCCTTTGGACTAACAGTCAGAACAAGAAATCACGACGACAACGTTGGATTAAGACCCTAGAAGCTGGGAAAAACCCTTTCACCACTGAAGAGATTAAAAGTTTATTGAATGAAGATTCAGATCGGCTTTGATAGAGTGATTTTATAAAGTTATATTACAACTCTGCTGTATTTCAGATAAAGAGCTTTGGTTTGAACTGAGTAACTTTTGGAGCAACTTATTGTTCTCGGTAGTTATGTATTTATAAAATAAAATGGATAAGGTTTTACTGATTAATGATAAATCTGAAAGCAAGAGTCTCTTAATTAAATCTTTAGAAGCAGCAGGATTTGAGATTATTAGTGTAGAAAATGGTCTTATTAGTGTTGATTTACCACAAGACAAACTAATTCCTACAGAAGAAAGTAAAAACTCCCATACTCTTAATTCTATATTTCCATCAATTCCGCGACTGTATGAGGTTTTTGAGTTCATCGAATTAAATTATCATCAACCAATAAAATTAAAAGAAGTAGCTCAAGCTGTTGGTTATTCCTCCGCTTACTTGACCGACTTAGTTCGACGTATGACAGGGAAAACAGTAAATGACTGGATTGTAGAGCGTCGGATAGTAGAAGCGAGGCGCTTACTCTTGGAAACTGAGGATTCTATTGAAAAAATTGCTGTAAAAGTAGGCTATAAGAATCTCAATCATTTTTACTGCCAGTTTCGTGATTTTTATCATAAAACTCCCGGTAGTTGGAGAAAACAACAGCTTTTAAAACAAGAATAGAATATAGAATTCAATAAAATACAAGTAAATTTCTTGTATTAGTTTTCTATTATATAGATACTAATAAAGTGGTAATTGTATCAACTAAAATATCTCATTTCAATTAATTGGAAGGAAATTTATTTAACCTTAACTGAGTGAAATAAAATGTAACTAAGCAAAATTAATGAGTTGTATAACTTAGTAGTATTTATAATGCAAAAATTATCGATTATGGTTTAATTCACTGTAATTAACATATAAAAATATGAGAATAGTCTAAAAATAATTAATGTTTTTCTATAAAAATCGAAAAAGAGTTAATTGTCGAACCTAATTTTTCAATATATTATTTATTTCATATAGAGGGAATAAAAGGTTCGTCCAAAGGTTTGAGTATCTCCCAGCGAATAAATGTATAAGTTAATGTACAAGCAGGAATTAACTTGAAAGTTCTAATAGATTGAAATTTTTAATAATTTCATAGAGCTTCTCCGCAGATTTTTGTTGGTATAACCTGTATTTATGTTTGAAAACCATACATTTGATTTTTGAAAATATCGTAGCTATAGCTACGCTACCTACAGAACGGAACTGCTATTTACGGGTCAGGTAGGCGTTTATAATTTCTGTTTAGTTTTTTGGTGGACCTTCCTACCCTTGTGGGGTGGCTGTGACAACTTATATCTTTGTTAAGTCTAAAAAATGTGATCCGTTAAGGTTTCCCTATTTTACACGAGTAATTATGACTAAGCTAAGTTTTTACAACATAAAAATAACTGGATTTCCATAGGGCAATATTTATGGATTTCTCTGATATTTCTAAAAGTTTATAGGACTCTTCTCACATCTATTTTGATTTTGTTTGTGACCTTCTTCCAGTATTTCAAGCTTCTCCTGATGATTACTTTTTAATTCACGAGATTAGAAATCCGAACAAGCAAAGAAAAAATGATAGCTATCAGGAAAATCTAAGGTAGCAAAGGGATAGTAACACAATAGTTAATTTTTCGATTATTTGTTTACAAATTTCCTATTCAAATTAAATCTCTCAGTCGTTTATCAGAGGGTAAAAATACATGGATGCTAATGTTGATTACAAGACTGAAAACGTTGCTTTATGTAGAATTCCAAAAGCAGAAGAACTTAAAAAATGTTCCACTATTGGACGCTTACTTAACGAATTACAAATAATACTGCAAACAGAATTAGAACAAAATCCAGCTTCTGAAGCAACTACAGACTTCAAAAAAAATTTGGAAATTCTGGAAAAAGCATATAAAGAAGAGATACCCAAAATTGTTGATGATTATCAAAAAGAATATCCGTCTTTCATTAGAGAAAAATTACCTAAGGCGGAAGAACAATACAAAAAACTAGTCAACTGGTCTGATGATGTTGACAATCCTGGAGATAAGTACCGCAAAGCCATAACACAGTTAAGAGATAAATTCTACAATCATGTAGAAGATTGTCTTAAGGTAGAATGGGATAATGCCAGGAAAGAATTTAAAAATGGCAAATGTTGTCGCGACCAAGCTTTAGAACTCAAAAAGATAACTGAGCAAGAATTTGAGCATTATAAAAAGTTTAAGGAAACAGTAATTCATTACTTTAAACAGCTTGACGATATATATAAGAAGGCAGAAGTACTTCTTGATATAGAAAACTATAAAGCTTTATATGCTTACCGCTTGGAATTTTATTCTATTTTGCACGAAGTCAGACAACTGAAAAAAAATGAAACAAAGAGACCAGCGCAAAGTTCAACTATGGTCAAAGACCATGAATGGCTCAAAAGCGTACTGACGGGATGTCTACGAAATTATTGTTTAGCAACATATGAATATTTTTATTGGCATAATAACTGGATTGAACTTATAGAACAAGAAAAGAAAGCCGCACAAAACTATCAAAACTTTAAGGATAGCCGAATGAATAAATTTATTCGAGAGGCACAGGATGTTACATTACTTTCTGACGAAGAAGGTTGTTACGATGAGCCTTATCCAAACCCTAAGAACACTGCTACTTTTGAAGCTGATAAATATTAAGGAAAATTCAAAAGAACCTATTTCAGTTATATGTTTAGGGATTTAGATGATAGCCTGAAAAGACTTCTCGAAGTGGAATTGTTCGGAGTTCTATCAGATTCGGTAACAGTGGTATTCGATACGCCTGATGACAAATTTAACCCTCCGAACCAGCGAACAGTTGATTTCTTTCTTTATGATGTACGGGAAAATCGAGATTTACGCAGTAATGAGCGGCTCTTAGAGCGACAAAGTAACGGTATTCTTCGTAAAAATTTAGCTCCCGTACGAGTTGACTGTTCTTATATGGTGACAGCTTGGTCAGGTAATACTGAGAGTGAGCATAGTTTATTAGGTGAAGTGATGAAAGTGCTGCTACGTTATCCGACTCTTCCAGATACCATCTTAGTTGGAAGCTTAGCAGGGCAAGAGCCATCATTACCAACCAGTACTTTACAGCCAGCTAGGTTACAAAGCTTAGGAGAATTTTGGCAAGCTCTGGGAGGTAAACCTAAAGCAGCATTACATTATACTGTGACTATCAGTGTAGATCCATTCACCCCTGTAGAATTACCACTTGTGACAGAGCAGCAAATTCTTATCAGGTCAAATTTACAGGAAGGTTAGTCAATGCTGCGTTGGGAAAGAATTCGACATCGAGTTGCGATCGCAGGACAGGTCACTGATGCCCAGACCAACAAAGCGATCGCAGGGGTAGAGGTCGCGATAACCAAAGGACCAGAAGCTTTTATGGGTTGGCTAAGAATTCGAGCTTCACAGTATGGAGACGAATGGGAAAAGATGCTAGAGCGCCCTGACCGAACCAGAACTGCTTATGACGGTCACTTCCACTTTTTGGATCTCCCTGAAGGTGAATATCGTTTGCATGCATTCTTTCACAATGCTTCTAGGCGTTACGGTACGGCTTTTCTCGATCTCCGAGTTTCTCAAGCTCCAGAAGATGAGAACATTATTACTGTAGCTGATTTGACACTGACACCCACTTGCTTAAAAGGTCAGATACTTGATGATGATGATGACCCTATTGTCTTAGCTGAAGTCCGACTGAAGTACAGTCAAGAAAGTACTTTTAGTAATCAAGAGGGTCAATACTTATTGAATGCGATAGAGGCAGCAGAAAAATTTGAGCGCACAATAATAATCTCTGCACAAGGTTACCAAACGACTTCTCAGACTGTAGTATTTAATGAAGCTGGAATAGAGGAAAATTTGAACTTTATTTTGACAAAAAAATCAAATAATCTTTAGCTTTTTGAAATAAATCAACAGATGGGGTATTAATCCTCACTGGTAGCGAAATTAAATGAATAATTTTGCCTCTACTGCCACTTAAAAATAAGGAGTAAAAATAATGCCCGTTTATCAAACGCCAGGAGTATACGTTGAGGAGGTATCCTCTGGAAGTAAACCAATTGCTGGTGTAGGTACTAGCACTGCTGGTTTTATTGGCTATGTATCTGACATTGTCACAATGCCAGAAAGACCAGGGACTTTGCCAACAGAATTTTATCCTCTACCGCCAGTCAATGAACCACAATTAATCAGTAATTGGGAAAGATTTAAAACTACTTTTGGTGATTTTCAGGATGGGAACTCAACTTTAGCTCACGCCGTGTTTGGCTTTTTTAACAATGGTGGTACTCAATGTTGGGTGACTCGAATCAATAATGATGAAATCAATAATTTAGAAACTGTTCAGTCTGCCTTAGATAGTTTCAAACCTATTGATGAAATTGCCATTGTAGTCATACCTGGTGCTGTAGATGATGCTGTTCAGACTGCTGTACTGGATCATTGTAAAGACACATATCTGCAAGACCGCTTTGCAATTTTAGATGGTCGTTATGAAGGAGTAAGTAATAGTAATCTCACTAAAGAAGCCATTCAAGGAGGTATTAGAGATGATAGCTATGGCGCTATTTACTTTCCCCGGATTCAAGTTTTTGACCCAATTACTAGAGAAAATATTTACGTTCCTCCCAGCGGTCACATTGCTGGAATCTATTCCCGAGTGGACACTGAGCGTGGGGTACACAAAGCACCAGCGAATGAAGTAATTAGGGGTGCATTAGGAGTTGAAGTTGTTATCAATAAAGCAGAACAAGCAGGGCTAAACCCAGAAGGTATCAATATTATTCGCAAATTTGATGGCAATATTACTGTTTGGGGTGCCCGAACTCTGGCAAGTAAAGAGGAGCCTGAATGGACATATATCAATGTCCGCCGCCTATTTCTTTACCTACGGGAATCGATTGACGAAGGTACTCAATGGGCGGTGTTTGAACCTAATGACACTAAACTTTGGGCAAAAATCAGGCGCAATGTTTCTGCTTTCTTGACCAATGTCTGGCGAGATGGGGCTTTATTTGGTGATACCACAGCAGAAGCTTTTTATGTCAAATGTGATGAAGAAACTAATCCCCCCGAAGTTCGTGATTTGGGTCAGGTAGTAACAGAAATCGGTGTCGCAGTTGTCAAACCAGCAGAGTTTGTCATCTTCCGCATAACTCAATGGTCAGGACCAGAAAATAATCAATAAGCTTATTTATTCGCAATAAATTGTTTAGCCCAATAAAAGGTTGCTTATGTATAGCTCCCTAGGTCTCTATAAAGAATATATTTGTCCACAGCCTGCAGTGGAACTGGATACTGGTGTACCTGCCTTTATTGGGATATGCAATTCCCGAAACCTTCAAGGCGAAGAGATTCCTGTAAATCAGCCCCAAAAGTTACTATGGTCTGAGTTCGGAGAGTTTTTTACCAAACCGCTATCCAATAGCTATCTAGCTTATGCAGTACGTGGTTTTTTCCAGAATGGAGGTCGTTTGTGTTATGTGATTCGTCTTAAAAACGCTACCCTACAGGCGCTAGAGGAAGGATTAGCTGCATTGGAATTTCTAGATACCATTGATTTGGTGTGTGCCCCAGATATTATGGGCTTACCCCCAGTAAAAACTGACCCTGAGCAAGTAGGAATCATGCAGTCTGCTGTGCTGAAACATTGCAGTGATCTAGGTGATCGCTTTGCAATCTTGGACTCTTTACCCAGGGCTAACCTTCAAAAAGTTCAGGAACAACGGCGGAATTTGACTGGAAGTTATGGTGCTTTATACTACCCTTGGGTTCGAATATCCAATGGTCCACAGCAAAATGCTGATTTTATTCCACCCTGCGGTCATGTTGCTGGTGTATATGCCCGTTGTGACGATCTGATTGGCATTCATAAAGTACCAGCAAATGAAATCCTGGAGGGAGTGCTTGAACTGGAATTCAACCTAAATAATGACGAACAGGGGGAACTCGATCCTATAGGTGTGAACTTTCTGCGGGTATTTCCTGGACGCGGGATTCGTATCTGGGGAGCCAAAACACTCAGTTCTGAACAGCAATGGCTTTATATTAATGTGCGGCGACTGTTTCTAACCCTAGGACGTTGGCTTGAGCGGGAAATGGCAGACACTGTATTTGAACCTAACAACTCAATACTATGGGCGAGTATTCGTCGCGAATTGACATTTTATTTTAATCGTTTGTTTGCAAAAGGTGCATTAAAAGGGAATTCACCCTCAGAAGCCTTTTACATCAAGTGTGATGAAGAAACTAACCCTCCTGAAATTAGAGATACCGGAAAGGTTGTTGCGGAAATAGGTTTAGCACCAGCGGTTCCAAGTGAGTTTATTGTTGTTCGTATCCTACAAGACCCTAGTGGTGTTGCAATTGGAGATTCTACTAGAACTATACTGTTGCCAAGTACAAAACTATAAATTTTATACCTTAATACACTTTAATACACTTTAAGGAGATTCAATTATGGTAGTTGGAGTTCGCAAAGATCCATACCGTGCATATAACTTTTTAGTCGAAATTGATGGTATTACTCGTGCTGGCTTTCGGGAGTGTTCGGGACTCGATTCAGCCCAAGACCCAATTGAATATCGTGAAGGTAATGAAAAATATCTCACTGTTCGTAAGTTGACTGGTTTGGTTAAATATTCGAATATTTCCTTAAAGTATGGCGTTACCGACGATGTAGAAATTTGGGATTGGCGTACGAAAGCTGTAGAAGGTCAGGTCGAACGCAAAAACGGTTCAATTGTACTTTTGGATGACTTAGGTCAAGAAAAGATGCGTTGGAATTTTCGCGAAGGTTGGCCAACTAAATGGACAGGTACTAGTTTTAATGCTACAGGTAATGAAGTAGCAATTGAGACTTTAGAAATTGCTCATGAGGGGATATCTAAAGGCTAATGCTACAAACTGAATTTCCTTTCACTCTACCCCGTGGTTATGTAGATGGTGAAGGTAATCTCCATCGGGAAGGGGTTATGCGCTTGGCAACTGCCTACGATGAAATTGCCCCTATGAAAGACCCGCGCTGCAATTCTAATCCTGCTTACCTAGTTGTAATAATTTTCTCTCGGGTAATTACTCGCTTGGGAACCCTAGACCAAGTTAACCCTAAAGTCATTGAAGGACTATTTGCTACAGATTTAGCTTTCTTACAAGACTTCTACCGTCGAATTAATGAAGATGGGACACCACATATTAAAACGGTTTGTCCAAAATGTGGGCAAGAACACGAGATAGAGGTAATTGCCTCGGGGGAAGTATAGTAGGCTACCCTTTAGAAAAGATACATGAAGAGGTAGCCTTTATTGCCTATCATTTTCCCTGGTCTCATGACGAAATTATGAACATGGAACATCGCGATCGCAAAATTTGGTGCGAGGAAATTTCCAAGATTAATCGTAAGTTAAATAGCAATACACAAAGCTAATAAATTTAGGTTGTTACAAGATTTAGGTCATTGAAAAAACGATGCTTCCCTATAAAGCCTTCAATTTTTTAATAGAGATTAGGAGTTTAGTTGTCGCTAGTTTTTCTGAAGTCTCTGGATTGCAGGCAGAAACTGAAACTGAGGAATACCACGAAGGAGGTCGTAATAGTTTTGTACATAAGCTGCCAAAGGTAACTAAGTATCCAAATCTTGTTCTTAGCCGTGGAATTACGAACTCAACCGAGCTTTGGCAGTGGCATCAAAATGTCATTATTGGGCAAATTCAGCGACAAAATGGTTCAGTAATTTTACTTGACGATACTTGCAATGAAAAGTGGCGCTGGAATTTTACTGGTGCTTATCCAGTGAAATGGGTTGGACCCGATTTGAAAGGTGATAGCAATGCAGTTGCGGTGGAGACGCTAGAGCTAGCTCACAATGGTTTATACAAAGCTTGATGAATAAAGCTTGATGAAAATAAAGCTTGAAAAATGAAACGCACCCAACCATATATTCCCAAAGCTGGAAAATTAGCACTCCAAATTCAACAATTGCGTTCCTTTGGATTAAGCAATTTTGATTTCAGCCAACGGATTGCTAGTAAATATAGTGGCTTAAAACTAGGTAAATTTCCATTAGTAACCTTAATTCTGCTTCACAAAGCTAGCAGTGAAAGTAATATATTTAACGTAAACCAGTTCTTAAAGAAGGAGGTAATTCATAGTCTACATTCCACAACTCAGCTAGAGTTAAAATTGAATTTTCTTTTCTTCTGGAATACAGCAGTACAAAAAACGCTGAGGAGAGAGAGTAACAATCAACCTCAAAATTTGCAAAAAGAGTTATTAACTTTCTCTAAGAGTAGTTCAATTTTAATTACCAAAGCATCGCAATTACAAAACCATCAGCAAACCAGTATGGGACTGAAATTGCAACAGCGATGGTTGAACCAAAATATTTTATTATTGCGATTACAGAATCTCAAAACAATACCTTTATCTTTTTTACCAGAGCGACAGTTTAGAAGTGACTCACGAACTAAGTTAGTCATTCAGGAATTACCCAGGGAAAAGGTAATTAGGATAATTGGGACGGAGGTTAGCGAGCTAGCACAGCGTACCGTAGGTGTAGATAGCACAGCTACAGGTATTGATTTACCTCAAGAAAATAGCAATCTCAAACCATTAGAAATTTCTAATGAGCAGTTAAGTTCTATAATTGATGACTCTTTGGATTCAAATACGGAGTTTAGTAGCGATTTTTCTAAGGACGATTCAATTCTGATTACCAGAACATCGCAATTAAAAAGCAATCAGCCATTAAATATGGGACTGAAGCTACAACAGCAATGGTTGAACCAAAATGTTTTGTTATTGCGATTATCGCAGAATTTCAAAACGATACCTTTATCTTTCCCAGAGCGACAGGTTGGGAAGAACTGGCGATCGCAGTTAATTATTGATGATAACTCTTTGGGTTCAAATACAGAATTTGTTCGCGATCTAGTAGTAGAATCCCCATACAAATTCTTGAGGAAACCTTTTCACACAACTCTTCAACAAAGATTACAGAACAAGAAAGATAAAAATCATGAGAGTTTCAGAGTACAAAAACTTGGGCGAAAATTTGTTAGTCAAGTAGTTTTTTCACTTCCTCACTTTTTTACTTTCTTACTTCCGAGAAATCTACCACTTGTATCATCGAAAATCAGTACTCTAGATATCCTAACTTTCTTATCACCTAAACAAAAATTTAAATTGCTGCCAAATAACCCAATTCAATTAGCACTATCTAATCTTTACCCAAATCAATCAGTTTCATCTGGTTTTGATTCTGAACTTGTAAATTTAATCTTCAAACAAAATGAAAAAGAAGTAGTAAATTTATCAGACAGAAATTTACTAGATGAAAATATTAATAAATCTTGGTTCCCAGATTTTCAAACCAGACTGAAGAAAACTCAAACATCGCTGCTAATTTATTCGGTAAATATGAGTCAGACAATATCAACCTTTGAACGTAGGTTTAATTTTATCCACAAGCAGCAAAATAATGAGAAAAAATCGACTTTAGACTTAAGGAAAAAAGATTTAAGGAAAACAGTTATTGACTTACATGATGATTTCCAACCCCATCATATTCGCACGAAAAGATTGAAGCAAATCCCAACTAACAAGCTTGGTTCCACTTATGAAGGACTTATTTTCCAGAATACGGTAGCAAATAAACAATCTGAACAAAAGGATAGTAAATTCTCTAAAACAAGTGCAATGGAATTTGCTCAATCCAAAGCAATGACTACACCTGTTTCTTCTAATCAAGAGAATCAAGTAGTTAGAAAAAATGCCTGGGAACAACACAAAAAAACTGATTTTGACCTATCTAATATCGATGTAAATGGACTTGCAGATCGGGTATTTCAGGTAATTGAGCGAAAACTCAAAATAGAACGTCAAAGGAGAGGACTTTTGTAAGTTCAATATTTTTAAGTTCAATATTTTTAAGTCCAATATTTTTTAAATTCAATATTGGAATAACGTTAAAAGGAAGGTAAAAATGGCTTTAGAAAAGGCTTTTATTCTGGCAGGAAATGGAGATTTGAGCAGAAAAGAAATCGAGGTTTTATTTAATCCAACTGAATATTCTCTGGAGACAAGCAATCAATTTCAACGTACCGCAGTTCCTGGGACTGCTACACCTGCTACTCAATTTGTCAATGGTAACACTCAAACCTTAACAATGGATCTATTTTTCGATTCTTATGAAAGAGGAGAAGACGTTAGAAGCTACACAACACAAGTCACATCATTATTAGATATAGATCCAATTCTCCATGCTCCTCCAATTTGTGAATTTCGTTGGGGTTCTCTTTCTTTTAGAGCAACTTTAGAACAAGTCAATCAAACATTCACTTTATTCTTGGAATCAGGAGTTCCAGTTAGAGCAACTCTGAGTGTTACTTTCAAAGAATATAAAACTCTGAGTGAGCAGATACAAGGGGTGCGTAAAGAATCTAGCGCTGACACCAAAAGAATTATTCCCAAACAAGGCGATTCTCTATGGATGATCGCGAATAAAGAATATAAAGACTCAAGTTTGTGGCGTCTAATAGCTAACGCCAATAAAATCAGCAACCCCCGTCTTTTAACAGTTGCTCAAGAACTTATTGTTCCAGTTTTAAAATAATATTATGGATATTGTAGCTCTAGAGCAAAAATATCACAATTTATATGCTCCTACTTTTGAGATTTTAGTTGAAGGACAGGATATTCTCAAAGCAGGAGTGGAAGTAATCAGTGTAAATGTTGACAACACTTTAGATGGTGCTGATACTTTTTCTTTTATTATTTTTAATGCTTTTAATCCCATTACTAGGGAAATAAACTCTTTTGTTGAAAATGTATTAGTTTTTGACGCGGAAGTTGAAATTAAACTTGGTTACGCGAATGAAATAAAAACGATTATATTTGGCATAATTACTGCAGTCAAGATAGATTTCCTTTCTGGTGGTAACCCTGAGATAGAGGTCAGTGGTTTTGACATTTCCTATCGAATGATGAAAGAAAAAAAACCACGCTCTTGGAAGAATAAAAAAGACCATGAAGTTGTAGAAGAGATAGCAAATTATTATCAACTTCAGATTTATTCTAGTGATCCATATCCATTTCCTAATGATGAAAAAACTATAGATGATACAGAAGTTGAATATGAACAAATTGTAAAACAAGAAAAAGAAAATGATTTTGAATTTTTAACGCGATTAGCTGAAAGAAATTTTTATGAATTTTTCGTTTTTAAGAAAACACTTTTTTTTCGAAAACCAATATATAAATCACAACCAATTGTGACTTTAGAATGGCAGGTAAGTCTTATTAATTTTTCTCCAGATCTTAACATTGCTGAGCGGGTTTTCCAAATAGATGTTATTGGACAAAATACTACAGATGACAAGAAAAATATTACAGCGACAGCAAAGATTTTTAATGATGAGATTAAAAAAATTTTTCTTCATAAAATCATTAGTCATATTACAGGAGAACAATCGACCGAACAAATTATCAAGGAACAGGTTAAACAACCTGTATCATCAGAAGAACATGCTAAAAACTTAGCAAAATCTATTTTATTAAAAAAACATGAAGATGTACTCAAGGGGAGTGGAGAATCTATCGGTGTTCCCGATATTTTAGCTGGTACAAATATTGAGCTAAAAGGTTTGGGAAGCAAGTTTAGTAATACTTATTATATTGAAAAAACAAATCATAGTCTTAGTAGTTCGGGTTATAAAACAACTTTTGATGTCAAACGAGTACCCAATGAGGACGACATAATAGTTACTTCAGAAACAACACCATTATCATGAAGGATTTACGTAATTGCTTTTTTCTCCAATCACAAGACAAAACTAATGGAGCTTCGATTCGAGGAGTAGCTCTCGCAACTGTTACAAATATCTCAGAAATAAGTAATGGAAAAGTCAAAGTAAAATTTCAATGGAGAAAGTATAAAGGTGAAATTAATCAAGACCAAAATGATGAAATTACAGCGCGAATAATTACGAGTGATAAGGGTAGTACTCCTTCCGTAGATGTTCATGATGTAGTATTAATTGCTTTTGAACAAGGTAGCTTTGAATATCCTTTTATCATTGGTTTTGTTTACCCTCCCCTTAAAGATACGGAGTCATAAAATATCGAGGTAATTGTAAGTAAGAAGTAATGAGTAATTAGTAGTAAGAGATAAAAATGGCTAAAGAGTTTTTAGGAATCGGTTGGAAGTTTCCGGTAAAGGTGGACAATTCCACTGGGAAAATCTTGATATCGGAATATGAAGAAAATATTCGAGAATCAATCTGGATTATTCTTGCAACTAGTAAAGGTGAGCGAGCTATGCAACCTGATTTTGGTTGTGAAATTCATAATTTTATTTTTGCAACTCTGAGTATGACTACTTTAGGGTTAGTAGAATCAAGCGTACGAGAAGCTTTAATTCGTTGGGAACCCAGAATTGATTTGAATGAAATTAAAGTTATTCCAATTCCAAAAACTCCAGGAAACTTGAAAATTAATATCAATTATCGAGTTCGCAAAACAAATAATGCATTCAATTTAGTTTACCCATTCTATCTTCAAGGAGGATAATGATTAAGTAAAAAGTTAGAATATTATAATTAAAGTTCAAATTTAAAAGCTCAAACTAAAAACTAAAAATTCAGGGATAAAATATAAATTTTAATAACAATAATGATTGTGATTTTTTGAATAGTAAAAAAATGCGAGCACCACCAAAAATTAACACAATAAAATTTGCAAATATACTACAAGAAATCCGGAATTTAATTCCTTACTATACTCCGGAATGGTTAGTTGCTGATGATAATACTCCAGATTCAGCACTACTTAAAATCTTTGCTCATATGATTACAGGTACTCTTGAGCAGTTAAACCAAGTTCCAGAGAAAAATTTCATTGCTTTTCTGGATATACTTGGCGTTCAATTATTACCTGCTCAACAGTCTCGGGTACCCGTAACATTTTATCTCAGTCAAGGCACTGTTAAAACTATTTTGATCCCAGCAAAAACTTCGGTTTCTGCTCAATCTGCTCAAGGTGGTGACTCCATTAATTTTGAGACTGAAAGGAATATTTTAGCAACTCCTGCTCAACTGGTTGATGCTTATAGCTTTAAGAAAATGGAGGATAGTGTTTTCTCTATACCTCCATATTTTTTGGCGAAAGGAAGGTTAAATCCCGTATCTACTAAGTTAATATCTAATGTCCGGGAAGGAGATACTAGTTTATTTTTAGAAAATACTTTAGAAATTAAGCCAGGGGACATTCTTGAATTTCAAAAATTCTCGAATAATGAGTATGTAGAAGTAGATAATATTTCTGGGAAAAAAGTTACTCTTAAGGATAAACTTATTAATTCCTATAGGACAATAAATACTAGAGTTGAAAAAGTCATAAATTTTGAACTATTTACAGGAAAGAATAAACAAGAACATATTTTGTATCTGGGACATTTGGATATTTTTAATATTACCGCTAGTGTTCGCGTAACTCTAGAAATATCTAACGCACCAGAACAGCTTGTGAATTCTGAATTTGTTCAATGGGAATATTGGGGAGAAAGTCAAGAGACTAAAATTTTAGGATGGTATTCTTTTGATGATTATGAAATCGTAGATAACAATATTACTTTTATTAAAAACAATAATGATGAAATTAAAGAAAAGGAAGTTAACAAAGTAAAAAGCCGATGGATTCGCTGTGTGATTATTGATAGTACAGAAAGTGAAAGTTTAGAAATAAATAAATTAGATACTATTGAAATAGATACTATCAAAGTAACAGCAACACCTTTAGAAATAAGTGATACAACTGCAGGTGTTCCTCTCAATAAGGCATTTTACAATGATGTTCCGATTGATGCTAGCCAAGAGTTTTATCCTTTTGGTAAACAGCCCCGACAGTTGGATACTTTTTACTTTGCGAACCAAGAAGCATTTTCCAAAAAAGGTGTTACTCTGACTTTACAATTTCAAATCAAACAACCAGAAGAAGACCACAGCAATGAAATTCAAGATCCTATCCTTTCTTGGGAATATTGGAATGGAAGTAGCTGGGATAAGATTATATTTCAAGGAGATGTCTCTCAAGGAGAAACCGATGCAACAATTATTAACTTAACTCAGCAAGATGGAAGTTTTGTTGAATTATCTTTTATTTGTCCGGAAGATATCGAAAAAACAACAATTAATGGCGAATTACAATATTGGTTACGGGTACGTTTAATCAATGGTACTTATGGAAGAGAAGTAGTACAAATTAATTCTGAAAATAACGAAAATATTACTGAGTATAGATTTAATGCTCCTCTACTTGAGGATTTTACTATTACTTACGTACCGGAAGCTAGCCTTTTGGATTATTGTTTAACTTTTAATAATTTACAGTATCAAGATAAAACTGAAGAAAGCAAAACAACTGATATTACATTTAAACCTTTTGAGTCTCTTGAAGTATTACATCAATCTCTTTATCTTGGCTTTGATGCTCCTCCATTAAAAGGACCAATTAGTATTTTCTTTTCATTAGAGATACAAGCTTATACTAAGAAAAATAGACCACAACTTAATTGGGAATATTACAGCAGGAGACAAGGTAAAGGTGAGTGGGTACCTTTAGAAGTTCAAGATCTAACCAACGGTTTAACTCGAAGTGGGACAGTTGAATTTATTGGTTCTTCTGATTTTGCCCAAATATCACGCTTTGGTCAATTACTTTACTGGATTCGGGTTGTTGATGTAGAGGACAAATTTAAGCCAGAAAAGAAAATTAATAGTAACAAAAATAATAGACAAGACAATGCTGTAAATTTTGCTCCTGCTCCCAAAATTAAGGGTATCGATTTAAACACAACATGGGCTTCCCAAATAGAGACGATTAATAATGAAATTCTTGGTTCTAGCGACGGTAGAGCAGACCAAACTTTTACTTTTTCTAAGTCTCCTGTAATTTCTGAAGAACTTTGGGTAAATGAGTTTAATGCTCTTTCCAGCGAAGAGCAAAAAAATCTTTCCCGTCAGCGCAAGATTAGAGTTAGGGAAGTTAAAGATAACCGAGGAGATATCCAAGAATTTTGGGTGAGATGGGAACCTAAACAGGAATTACTCGAATCTGACCAAAATGACCGTCATTATCAAGTTGACCGAACTTTTGGACAAATTAAGTTTGGTAATGGTACACAGGGAGCAATACCCCCGATAGGTGCAAATAATATTATCGCCAATTATCAATTAGGAGGTGGAACAAAGGGTAATATTGGACGCTTTGAAATCAATGCTTTGAAAAGCTCGATCGCTTATGTGGATAGTGTTACTAATCCCGAACCTGGAGAGGGGGGTACGGATACCGAGTTACTAGAAAAAGCTTTACAACGCGGTCCACAAATATTGAAACATCGCAACCGTGCTGTAACAGTAAGTGATTTTGAATATTTAACTCGTCAAGCTTCTCGCAGTATTTCCCGAGTCAAGTGTCTACCAAATTTTAATGATCAAGGAAACTATGAACTTGGTTGGGTAACCCTGATTGTTGTTCCCAACAGTAGTGAACTTCAACCTAAACCTTCATTACTGCTAAGACAGCAAGTTGAGAGATATTTACAAAAACATACTGCAAATGTTGTTACTTCACCCAAACATCTGCGAGTCAGCGGTCCGATTTATTTTGAGGTGGTAATTGAGACGGTACTGATCGCAGATGATATTGAAGCTATATCCAATGTAAAACTTAGAGCGATGGAAATCCTTAATGCTTTTCTCCATCCCTTGACCGGTGGATACTCTAACCAAGGATGGGAATTTGGACGTTTACCTTGTTTATCTGATTTTTATGCTTTATTAGGATCTATTCCCGGTTTAGATCGTGTCGAATCTTTGATTACTAATATTACAGATGATGAAGTTAATTTACCTGCTTATACATTAGTTTCTAGCGGTCAACATCTAATTAGCGTTAAAGCAAAAAATATTTCAGAATCTAATATTTCAGAATTTACAGTTAATTAAGCAATCAACGGAAAATGCAATCATGTCACTACCTTTACCCCAGTTAGACGATAAAACTTTTGCTCAATTCATGGAAGATGCGCGGAAATTAATTCCCCGCAATGCTCCCAATTGGACGGATCATAATACTCACGATCCTGGTATCACTTTCATCGAGCTGTTTGCTTGGTTGACTGAAATCCAGCGTTATTATCTGGATCAAGTCAGGGACGAAAATTATCTCAAATTTCTCAAACTCTTGGGTGTACGACTCAAAGACGCGAATTCAGCTACTACCGATGTCACTTTTTCCTTGGTTGACCAGCAAATGTTGACACCCGTTCTGGTTCCCCAGAAAACGAAGCTAACAACTAAGGGAAAAGTTGTCTTTGAGACAGATGAATCACTATTGCTCGTCCCCGCTCAACTGGGAAAAATTATTAGTTCTTATGGAAGGGAGCGCAAAGATAATCTCGATGTCGATCGCCAGAAGGGACTTTCTTTCTATGCTTTTGGTGAAACAGCTGAGGTTGGTAATTTCTTATATCTTGGATTCGATCCACTCTATTTATTTGACTGGGATAAAGTTCCCAGTTCTGAGGAAAATGCTGATACAGAAAGATTAAAGCAGTATTTAAACCAGTATTTAGGAATCAGTTGGGTTAAAAATCTAGATAACCAAGCTATTAGCAAAATCAATGATGGAAAAATAATTGCAATCCGTGATGGGAATCGCGAACTAACTTTAGAACTTGATGAGGGGAACAACCGAGTTAAACTCGTCTCTAACTCAGAAATAAGTAGTGAGATTTATTTTTATGTTTCCAAAGAAGACGATAAGTTAAACGACAAGTTAATTGTCTATGCTCAACCATTTCCCGCTTACAAAACTATTCCTCTAACTTTTAATCTGTTTGAAAATTATCCTGTAGGTAGAGGTATTCACGGAGAACAACCTGTAGATTTTATCCCTTCAGTTTCTCTGAAATGGGAATATTATGGTGGAACTGGATATTGGCAAAAACTACGGGTAGAACGAGATGAAACCCAGGTTTTATATCAGAGTGGACGGGTTTGGTTTCATACTCCCATTGACATGAGGGTACGGAATATCTTTCCATTTCCCGAACAAATGTATTGGTTGCGTATCAAGGTCGATCGCGCTGGATATGAACTAGCACCGAAAATAAATTCAATTCTCCTCAACACTATATCAGCTACCCAGATCGATACTTTTACGGAAGTAACAACCTATTCCAGTAATGGCGAATCTGTGCAGTTATTTCCTACTTCTTATTTAACTCTTAAAGGTGACAATATTCTCCAAGTAAAGATGTCAGATGGATATTGGAAAAATGAATATTGGCAAGATTGGTATGATTATGAGTTAGATAAAACAGAAAATCACGAGGCGATCAGGATTACTTTTAGAGGAGAAATTCCCCCAGCAGCAATTAATAATGTTAGAGTAATTTCCTATTTTTCCGATTCAGATCATCCCCAGGGTCTATTCCACAGCAATGGATTACCCAATCAAAGTTTCTCCCTCGAACTATTTCCTATTGTTACTAAAACATTCCAAATTCAAGTTAAAGAAAAAATTAATAATAATTATTATTGGTGTGATTGGATTCGAGTTGATGATTTTGATGCTTCCCAACCAGAAGACCCTCATTATGTTTTAGATCCACAAAACGGTGAAATCTATTTTGGGGATGGAGTCAATGGAAATATTCCTCCTGTTTCTGATTCTCAGAACGAGTACAACATCCGCATTATTTCCTGTCAACTTGTCAGGGGAGAGCAAGGAAATGTAGAAGCTAATACTATCAATGAGATTTGCAATCCAGCTTATGGTCTGTTGGATGAACAATTCATCACCGTTAAGAATCAAAAAGCTGCTTTAGGAGGAAATTTCCACGAATCCTTAGAAGAAGGAAAGCTACGAGCAAGAAAAGAACTCAAAAGAATAGATCGCGCTGTTACTAGTGAAGATTTTGAGCAATTAACTCTTTCCACCCCTGGACTGCGGGTAGCTAGAGCTAAGGCAATTCTACCGCAAGAACAAGAACCAAATTCCCTGGTCAGAGTTGTTGTCGTACCCTACAGTGAAACCTCAAAACCAACTCAACCAAGTCCGGGGTTTTTACAAGCTGTCCATCGACATTTAAATAAACATAGGTTGATTACTACCCAAATAGAAGTCATTCCTTCCCACTTTGTTGAGGTGAGTGTTAGAGCGGTTGTGCGAATTTGGTCTGAATTTAATCCAGAGCGAACCCGTGAAGAAATTGAGAATTTTCTCAAACAAAAATTCTTACATCCTTTGACCGGGGGACGTCAAGGACAAGGTTGGTCTTTTGGTCGGACTGTTTATCAATCAGAAGTTTATCAAGCGATTGAAAACAGCAGTGAAGGGGTGGATTGTGTAGAAGATCTACAACTGCTGGTTAGGGATACAGATCGAGGAATCAGGGTCGATCGCTTGGGAAATATTCCAATTCATCCTGAGAGTTTAATTTATTCGACGAGACATCAAATCGAGATTGTCTCTGGGAGGAGTTGAGATGAAACCAAAAGAATTTCAATTTTTAGTTCTGAATACAAAAGCGGATTGGGAAGGGGGAGACCTGGACAATTTGACTGTTGGTGACGAGGGAGTCCAACTCAGATCCGGTTTGCAGTTTTTCCCCGAGCGGTTTTTCTCTAAGCAGCAACTGAGACGTTTTGATATCGTCGATTTCTCAGTGGGAGAATTGGCTCAAGTGTATTTGCTTGACGCTAAAAATCGACAAATTGTCTTGTTCGATTCTCAGCAAAACTATTCTGAGTCCATTGATTTTCTCCAAGATTTATTCGACTCTCCTACCAATATTGCTTATAGTCCCTCAACTATTTACGTCGCAGACGAATTTCAACCGTCAAACCAAACTCGTATTTATGCTTTTGCTCATCGACTTAACTGGGAAGTTCGATGGATGGTGACCCTTCCATTAGGGATGAAGCCGATCGATATGGTCGCTGATCGCGATGGAACACTATATATTTTATTAAATATTGGTGAACATCTAATTGCAAAATATGCTCCCTCGGGACAAGAAATACCAACAGCAGGATTTACTAGGGGTGACCTGATATCACCCAAAGCGATCGCTCTTGGTTCTAGTTCTAATATTATTGCTACTAATACTTCTACTTCTAATACTCTTACTTCTAATACTCTTACTTCTAATCGAGATAATAAACATATTTGTGTCCTCGACGGGGAAACAGTGGTGAGATTTAACCTTGATGGTAGTCCCACCGAATCTCAATCCAGGCTTGATTTAGGAGAATTAATTCCTCAAAGCATAGAACCCTCTGGATTAGCACTTGATGAGGAAGGAAATTTCTACATTGGCGATCGCCGTCCTTTAGGTGTGGGAGAAGAAGAAGAACGATTCATTTTTCACTTTTTCCCATCAGGGGACATCACTGAATTAGTTGCGGGTTATCGAGGTGCGGTCACAAAACTTGTCCTTGATCGCAACAATCGTCTGTTTATCTTTAATTCCAAACGTCAAGAAATCAATATTTTGCGGGGAGAAAAGCGGTTGTTAAGACCGCAGCAGCAAAGATTACCATCAGGAATTTTCCGTTCCCAAGTTCTCGACAGCACTAATCCCGGACAACGCTGGCACAAAATTGTATTAGATGCTCATATTCCAACTAATACCCAAATCAAAGTTTATTATGCCATTAGTGATGACCCCCGCGAAATTCGCCAATGGTCGGAACCTCTAATTAATCCTCGAGATGCTCTGATTCGCGGACCTGCTGGACGTTATCTTTATTTAAAAGTAGAACTGATCGGTAACGAGCGGGAAACACCAATTTTAAAAAGTTTGCGGGTGTACTTTCCTCGTCTATCTTACCTGCGTTACTTACCGGTGGTCTATCAAGAAGACGAAGAAAGTCGCGATTTTCTCGAACGCTTTCTCTCGATTTTTGAAACTAGTTTAACCAATATAGAAAAACAGATCGACCATATCGTCCGCTATTTTGATGCTGAGGTAGTTTCTGAAGATTTCTTACCTTGGTTAGCTGGTTGGTTAGCGATCGCAGTAGATGAAAATTGGACGTCAGCACAATTGCGTCAACTGATGCAAAAAGCTCCCCAACTTTACCAGCAGCGGGGTACTAGAGAAGGAATTGCTGGAACTGTAGAAATTTTTACCGGCTCTCGTCCTTTGCTCATTGAGCCTTTTCAAGTAACAAGCTTAGCTAATAGTTCAGCTAATAACCAAGTAAACCGTAGTGAATTGAAACAGCTTTATGGCGACAACCCTTTCCGTTTTTGGGTTTTGCTTGATAACTCTCATATCGAAAACGAAAAAGAACTGCAAACCTTACAACGCTTAATTGAATCAGAAAAACCAGCTTATACGGAAGCCTCGGTAAGAATATTACAACCTTGGATTGCTTTGGATCGGGAGAGCTATCTAGAGTTTAACACCCGCATATTCGAGCCAGTTTTACGTCTTCAGGAAGGAGCAGCAATTTCTCAGGATAGTACTTTAACCGACACAGAAGAATTTGCACAGATTGGAATACGTTCGAGAGTAAGTTTAGATACAGTGCTCAATTGAAGTCAAAATTCAAAAGTCAAAAGTCAAAAGTCGTACAGACGTAGCATGCTACGTCTGTACAGGAGTCAGAAATTGTAGAGACGAGACATGTCGCGTCTGTACAGGAGTCAGGAATTGTAGAGACGAGACATGTCGCGTCTCCTACAAGAAGGATAAATAACAGATACAAGAATTCAGAATTATTAAAGACAGGAGAAATCACTATGGTAAAAAATAACGGATGCTCTTTATCAACCTTTGAGCGGAACAAATATTTTTATAGTAAGCTGCTAACGGTTCGCGATTTTGAACTGGAACAAAGATATGGTATTGAAAAAAATCACCTCATCAATCGTTTGATTTTGGGGGAAGGAATTGTCTGCGGTTTAGAAATTGAACTTAAAGAGCAACAGGAAACAGATCTACTCAGCGTTAGTTTAACTCCAGGGGTTGCTTTAGATCGCTGTGGATGTGAAATTGTTGTCAGCAAAACCAAATCCGAGCAATTAGAAATCAAGTCACCGGGTAAAAAATACATCTATATTGAATATGATGAGCGTTCTAAAGAACCTGTTGCAGATTTAGCAAACGGTTCTGCTGATGAATCAGAGGGTCGTTATAACCGAATTGAAGAAAGCTATAGTCTTTCCCTTAGTTCTGAAGCACCACCAACTAAGGATTCCGATACTGAAGATTCTGATACTGAAGATTCTGATACTGAAAATTCTGACTCTGAAATGACTGCAGAATCGTTAGATGAACTAGTCCGACAATATCATAACCAAGCATTAAAAACTTGTTCTCGAAATAAATACGATCAAATTCCCTTAGCCGTAGTCGATATTTCAGAAGGAGGAGAAGCGACTCTCAATGAGGAAGAAACCCAAAAATATCGCCCCGTTCTGCGCAGTAATCCCATGTTGTACGATCTGCTCAGCCACGTCTATGATTTAACCAAAGAAGCGATCGCAACTCCCAGAATTGATGCTAATAGTTTCATATCTTCCGATGAAAGTATTACCATTACCCCAACAGAGGAACCACAACAATTTGATTTTACCCTCGCTTCTGGAATGACCGAACCAAGTACTCAAAACCGTAGCCGGGTATTTACGGGTAAGGAAGTGTTGGAATTGACAACTAATGAGGAGTTACCCAAGGGTTCTCTCCAACCTGTCACCGTTGAGATTAATGAACTCAATCCAGAAGAACCTTTTTCAGTAATGTTAGCTCCTTTATTACCTGCTACTGTTCCTCCTGTTTTTACTCCCACTTTAGGAGAACAAGATAATAAATCGGGGTTGCGTTTTGTTTTTGGTTCCCATCCTGAATTACCGCGCACCTATGTTGCTTATGTTCCACAACCCTATAATAAAAGCTTTGAAATTCACGGTTGCGACCCCAATTTAAGCGAACTTGACCTCAAGGAGGTGGAAGTAGTTTACTGGGTAATAGCTGGAGCAAAAGCACCTTCTTTAAGAGATCGAATTCTAGAATTACTTGCAAATAATCCCGAAGGTATGACTATGACCGCAATCAGTCGAGAATTGGATGTGGAGCGTTCCAGCGTAGATACCGAACTAGATAAGTTGGTCAATGAAGGTGCGATCGAGCGTAGCGGTCGTAGCAGGTATATCCTAGTTGAATAAGTCGTAGAGACGTAGCATGCTACGTCTCTACAAAGTTCAAAATTATTTATTTATATAGCTATACCTTATCGATTTATAAAATCTACTCCCTGCTCCCTGCTCCCTGCTCCCTGCTCCCTGCTCCCTGCTCCCTGCTCCCGGTTCTCCATTCCTCGTCTCAAATTTATACCCAAGACTAATTCTTCACCCCCCCCGCACCACCCATGTATGCACCAAAGCTAAAAACTGCCAATAAAAAGTCCCTTTTAACCCAGAAGAGCGCTGTTCGTCCAAGCCCTGTTCAATATAATCCACTGTTGAAGCAGCTCTCCCGGATGGGTAATGCTCCTAACCCTAGCGCGCACGCTGCTATTTTAAATCGCGCTCCGGCAAGTCAGCAATCTTCTAAACAGGAATTACTGTTACTGCTACAGCAACAGCATGGGAATGATTATGTGAATCGGGTGTTGAAAATAGCCCGGGCTAATAAAGAGGAAACATCTGTTACACCAAGGGAAAAACCAGTAATTCAGGCAAAATTAACTATTGGTCAAGCGGGGGATAAGTATGAGCAAGAAGCAGATCGTACGGCGCATCAGGTGATACAGAAGATGAGTGAATCAGAAGTTGAATCTGAGACTGCACCAAAAGAAGAACGCGCCAAAGTCGAAGAGGAAACGGATTCTCCACAAATACAACAAAAATGCAGCGGGTGCGGGCAAAAAGACGATCGGGTTCAAATGAAGCCAGAAACCGAGGCTTTACCATCAGAAGAAATGTCAGAGGAGGAAGATAAGGAAAACCTGATGGTGCAGCGTCAGCCAGAAACTGAGGCTTTGCACCCAGAAGAAATGTCAAGGGATGAAGACAATGAAGACCCGATGGTGCAGCGTCAGCCAGAAACTGAGGCTTTGCACCCAGAAGAAATGTCAAGGGATGAAGACAATGAAGACCTGATGGTGCAGCGTCAGCCGGAAACTGAGGCTTTGCATCCAGAAGAAATGTCAAGGGATGAAGACAATGAAGACCTGATGGTGCAGCGTCAGCCGGAAACTGAGGCTTTGCATCCAGAAGAAATGTCAGAAGATGCAGACAATGAAGACCTGATGGTGCAGCGCAAGGCGACTGGAGGTAGGGTAGAAGCCACGCCAGATTTGACTAGTTCCATTCAACGCCAAAGGGGTAAGGGACAACCCCTACCAGGGCAGCTTCGACAACAACTGGAACAGGCATTTGGTAAGGATTTTAGCAGGGTGAGGATTCATGCAGATGCCAACGCAGACGCGCTGACACGCTCTATCAAAGCGCGGGCTTTTACTATCGGGCAAGATATCTTTTTCCGTCAGGGAGAATATACTCCTGAAAGTAAGCAGGGACAGGAGTTATTAGCCCATGAGTTGACTCATGTGGTGCAGCAAAATGGCGATGGGGTTAAGTCGAAGGAAGACGCAGGAGTAAAAGTTTCTGAGGTATCTGAAGATACTGAAGTACAGCATGCTTGCGCTCAGTGCGAGCAAGAAGAGAAAGCAGAAGGTGTTATTCAAGCGAAAGAAGAATCGGGTGGGTCTGTATCAAAAGAAGCACCTGAGGTAACAACAGCAACTCATGCCAGCACTTGTAATAATAAATCAAAAAGATCCAAAGGAGAAATTCCTAATGAAGGCATTACTGGACGTCCATCAATAAGCAATAGTAGGGCTGACTCAGGTTCTGATGATTGTGGTGAGCAAAATACAGGTGACAAACAAAAGGAACAAACTGAACAAGAAGAGCCATCAGGAAACAATAGTACGGCTGACTCAGGTTCTGATAATTGTGGTAACAATGAAGACATTACCGAAGGTATATCAGGAAATGACAGTACGGCTGAAGACATTACTGGAAGTGAATCAGGAAATGATAGTACGGCTGACTTAAATTCTGATGATTGTGGTAAGCAAGATGAGGAACAAACTGAACAAGAAGATTCATCAGAAAATGATAGTACAGCTGACTTAAATTCTGATGATTGTGGTAAGCAAGATGAGGAACAAACTGAACAAGAAGAGTCTTCTGATGAACAAAAGTGTCCTTCGGAAGAGGAAGGAAAGGAAGGAGAAGAAGGTGGGGGAAAACAAGAAGTTATTGAAGCAGAAAAAGGAAGTCTAGAACAAGATTCTACGTGCGAAAATAACGTTAATCAACCAGATAATACAGCTAACAAAGGTACAAAAGCTTTAAATAAAAAACCTTCAGCAAATACCTCACTAGAAGCAAAACCAAAGTTAAATCAACAAAGCTCGGCCATAACAGCCCCAAACACTCAACAAAATTTGGTAACAGGGGAATCAAATAATTCAGAAACAATAGCAGAAAAAGTCCAAGCTATAAACAACCCTAGAGATGTACAAACTGGGCTGAGAGCTACACAAGGTAAAATCATTCGGCTAACTGCGGCTAAAATAAACTTTAAATTGCCCCAAGGCGAAAAAACCTATACAGAAAATAATTCTACGGTTTTAGAAAAGCAAAGAGCTACTGCAAGCAGCATGGCAAGTAAGTTTTTGACAGACGCAGCTTTGCGAGTACACACATTTACAGAGCTAGGAGAAAGTATATCTACTCGTATTAATATAACTGCAGAAAATGCAAAAGCAGCCGTACTCTCAACAGTCCAGCAACAAAAAGATATCATTTCTGCTCAAGTAAAACAAAAACGTATTCAAGCAGAAAGTCTAGCTAGAGAAACTCAACTCAATATTGAAACACAACACGGAGAACAAGTCGGCAAGATTAACGAAAAAAATAGGGTAGCCATCGAAACTATCGGATCTAAATACACAGAAGTATTTACCGAACTTAGAGAGAAACAATCCCAATTACTTGAAAATATTGACACTTGTTATGGTAAGACTTTTGATTATTATGTATCAGCTGGTACAACTGCAGCGATCGACGCAGAGAAGATTGGAGGGAGTTATGAAACAAGATATTTACTAGAAGTTGCAGACGAAAAGGCAGAGGCTGACAAAGTCTTCCAGGAACTCAAGCAGGACATGTTCGACGAATCGAATAAATCGACAGACGTAATAACTTTTCCATCAGAATTCAGTACTTTTACTGGTGATGATGATGACAGTGTTTCTGACGAAGATTTTGTGAATAAGCAAAAAGAACTAGCTGAGCTATTAAATAAAAGTCTAACAGGTGAAGATAAAGCTAGAATAGCTCGAGAAGTTACAGATAACTATAAAATATCACTACAAAATCAAGCTAATAAACAGGCTAATGACCTTGTAGATAGCAAAAAAGATATTATTGAAAGTATTTGCTGTGCAACAAAACAAATTCGCCAAGAATTATTTAAAAATGAACGCGAGACTTATGATAATTTAGAAGAATTAAGGAAAACCAGTGTTGCAGATGCTGATTGCATCAGAACTATACAAACGAAACAGACAAATCAATATCTAGAAGGGACTCTACAATCATTAGATCGACAAGAAACTGCTCAATTACAAATATTACAGGTTTACGGCGATCGCCAAGTATCAACAATTGAAACAGATGCTCAAAAGGCGATCGCGTCGTTACAAGATGGAGTAAATCAAACTGCAACAAAGCTGCTTGATGTTCTACAGGATTCTTATAATAAATTTCAGGGAATGGAAGCTCCCCACCCTGAAGATTTGAGTATAACTATAGCAGAAATACTCGAAGTATTTGATAACGATATTGCTACAGTGCAAGAAAAAATCGAACTAGGTATTGCAACTAGCGAGCAAAGTATCAAACTAGGGGAATTACAACTTATTGATGCTGTAAATAAAATAGCTCAAGTAGGCATTGAGGAAATAGAAATAGCTTTTGAAGAAGCCAGAAAGCTATTTTCCGACTTAAATAATAGTTCAAATTGTGCATTTACAAAATCACTAGATGCTTACAGCACACAAATTGATGATTTTACTCAAGACATACAAAAAGAATTGCCTAATGCCATTAATGATTTAATTAACTCGCTTGATTGTACTGGCAAACGAATAAAGAAAGATCTAGAAAAGAGTGTACCTGAACTCAGGAAAAGTCTTTGTGGAACATTAGGTTGTTTAGAAACGGATATAGAAAACTATGTGGCCAAAGCCCATAAAGAGGAAGAAGAGAACCAAGATGATGTTAATGATGTTAATTGGTTGGATGTATTCTTAAAAGGTCTTGTAATAATTGCTGTCATTATTGCATCAATAGTCATTGCAGTTTTCACTGCTGGTTTCGGTCTTGTTGCTCAAGCCATAATTCTTCCTGCCGTAGGAGCTTTAGCTGGATTTTTATCTCAAATAGCATTTAATGCTATTGATGGTAAAGACCTAATGGAAGATACAGGCAAAGCAGCATTAATGGGTGCTATTGGCGGTTTATTTGGTACTGCTGGTGGTGTTGCTGGTAGGTTACTAGCTCAGACAGGTAAATTGGGTGTAGGAACAACTAAAGCTTTCTGGGAGTTTGGAGTTAATTCTATTTTTGATATTACTGGTGAGATAGTTGGCAATTTAGCGACAGGCGAAGAAATTACCGCTGAAGGAATTCTTATGGGTCTGGCAATTGGGGCAAGTGTTGATGGTTCGATAAATAAGCTACAAGGAATTAGTAATAGGGCTAAGGTTTCTGATACTTTTAATAAGAACCCCGATCTGGTTAACAAGCTTCCTGGTATGAAACCCCACGAAATCAATGTGCTGGCAAAAGAAACGGGGATAGATCCAGGAAAACTTCAGCAACTTTCCAAACTAAAACCAGATGAACGTAAGAAGTATGTAGAAAACGCTAAACAGCGTAATAGTAAATATGATTCTTGGGCTGGTCAAAAAATCAAAAACTTTGCTCAAGGGTTTGAGAATTACCAAAGAAGTGGGGCTGAATTTGGTCAGCGGGTTGGTTCTGCGGTAACAAGACCGATTAAGAATGCTTTTGGCGGTAGCCGTAGTGAGGCAGACGTTAGCACATCTAGTAATCGCCCCTTAGCAGACACAGAAACACCCAGAGGTTTACAACCCGACGCTGATGTACCAATGACGACAAGAGAAAGGGATATTCTTGAAGATAATACTCCAGATAATACTCCAGGGCGCACTACAGAAATCAAACCACTAGATACGGAAAAAACACCTGAGACAATTAAATCTGGCGATCGCAGCATTCACTATGATAAACCAGAAATCGATCCTGTTAACGACCCTGGTGTGGTTGCAAAACAGAAGACGGATGATGGACATGAGATCAAAGTTCTTCAAGATGGTCGCGTGATTCGCTGCTCGCGTTGTGAAGACGTAATGAAAGAAATAAACAAAATAAACGAGAAAATCAAGAGTGACAACTTAAAGGATGAAATTAATAAGATTAACCAAGAAAATGATGAAAATATAAAACTCGATCGAGCCAATCACATTCTGAAAGATCTTGAGGATCTAGATTTAACTTTGTCACCCAAGGATATTAAAAACCTAATAGATAATCGCAAAATAGAAGATATACAAAAAGATTTAACTAACGGTTTAGCTCCAACTCAAATAAGAGATTTATTGAAACTTTTGAATGAGGGAATTATAACTCAATACGAATTAGACGGATCGAGCCAAAAGAAAAGTCTATCATCAATTCTCGGAAAACCAAATGATTTTGATACTTTAAGGGATTGGGGGTATCTTTATTTTCTTGAGCAAAAAGAATTTCACAAGAACAAAATAAATGTCCAGCATGGGGGATTATCAGAAAATAATTTAAGAGAAAAATGGAAAAGTTTTATCAAACAAAACACAGAGCTTTCTGAAGACGAAACACTACAGGTGTCAATTCTCAGTTTAAAGCATAACTACGGCAATAGTTGGATTGACATGATCGATCCAACTACAGATAGAAAAGCATTTAAAGAAGCTTCCGATTGGCTTGAACAAAATAAATCGCAGTTGCCGCGCACAAGTGGAGGATTTGGAGGAGCCAAAGGACGAGCAGTACAACCAAAAGTTGATGAATATAAAATTGAAGATTTGGCCGCTAAATTTCCAAACAATAAACAAGAAATAAATGGTTATCTAGTAGTGTTTGACGATAAGGGCAATCCCTATACCAAAATGAACATACCAGATAAAAATTATTACAAGAAGGGAACTCCACAAGATTTAGGCTTGTTGAAAGAACTGCCATATCTGACAAATAAACAAAATAAACAGTGGAAACAAGAATTGGAAAGGGTTCATGTAAAAGGAGAAAGACAAAACGGATGGAAAAACCAAGGAGGGAAAACAAGTGGTCTTCCAATTTTCATAACTCGCGGCCCAAGGGGGTGGTCAGATGCTCAAAAACAACACAGAAGTGCATTAGAACAACAATTGACAGAAAACAACCGTCTAACATGGGCTACTCTTTCTTCAGGTAAGACAAAGTGGTATTTAGAGATATCCCATATGATGGGAGCTGGAACGGGAGGTCATACCCGTATAACAAATGCTTGGCCAGCATCGCTGCATCAAAATACAGAACAATTAGCAATAGAAGAAGTTTTCAGAAAATCTAATTTTCGTGACGATCTCTTACTTAAATTCACGAATTACATAAATCCAAAAACAGGGCAAGCAGACTTTATGAGGATAAAGATTTTAAACAAGCATAATCAAGACAAAATTTTTGACCACATCATGGATGCAACCAGGGGGGATATAGACAAGAACGAAGTTCGGTTGTTACAAAAGACATTAAACGAAAAAATCACAGCCTCAATTAATCAATCCAGCAGCAGTAATCCACCATCAACAAATCAAACTCCTCCACCTTCTCCTCCAGACCAACAAGCAATCGAAAGCTCACAAAATAACGCAAACAATGACAAAATTTTTACTGACGTTAGAACGAAATTGGGCGAAGCAGAACAAGGAACTATGGGGCTTGCATATCTGGAGGCAAATTATCTAGGACTGAAAGAGACTTTTGAACAAGGCTTGGCTTCTATCCGATGGGGAAACAGGGACTGGGATAGAAATCCCGCTTTCAACCAGGCTAAGCAAGATTATGAAACTGGCTTGGTTTCCATCCGAGGGGGAAACAGGGACTGGGATGGAAATCCCGCTTTCAACCAGGCTAAGCAAGATTATGAAACTGGCTTGGCTTCTATCCGATGGGGAAACAGGGACTGGGATAGAAATCCCGCTTTCAACCAGGCTAAGCAAGATTATGCAGATGGCTGGCAACAAATGGAACAATATCTGACCCAGAACCCAAACCAAATTCTCAACCCACAGCAAATCTCGAACTGGAACATACCATGGGCTTCCAAGGTTGCTAAGCAAGATTATTTGTGGTTACAAGCAACAAGAACTGACAATAATTCTGAATCCAATGGGGATGCAATGGAGATCGACCCCAGCTAAATATCAAGCATAGAAAGTATAGCTACAATGATAGACTATTAGAGGTTTTTATGAACAACAAAAATACCCCTGCTCTCTGGATCGACTCCACTCGATCGCGCTACTTTCTCATTCCCGAAAACCAGAATATTCCCCCTGGAAATTTCACCCTTTTTAACCTCACTGGTAAAAAAAAGAAAGTAGCACTAACAGCAATTTCTTCCTTTGAAATAACAGAAGAAGAAGCTAATACTCATCTCGAAAAAGAATTAAATAAGCTATTTGAACAAATCAAAATCAGTGAGGATAGTCTAGAAGAAATCCCCAAAATGCTCGAAGAAATATTCTCCGAGTCAAATATCGAAAAATGTCTCCCAGATTTTATTAACAAATTAGGAGAAATAGAAGAAAAAATAGAAGATAATCCTGAATTACTAGCACAAGTAATCTATGAATTTTACACATCTTTAAGCCAAGATTTCTTCAGCGAACGAAAAAAACGTTTAGAAGAAAAACGCCAACAAGAAATAAAAAAATCCGCAGAAGAGGCAGTGGAAAAAGCTTTAAGTTCTTTTAAAATACCCTCATTTGCAGATACAGACTGGATGTCGGAAATTAACTTTTTAGTCGATAAAGATGAGTAAATCAAAACACAAGTAAATACATGATTCATAATGAATATGCTGTATTATGAAACACTACAAAACTTCTCTACAACACATACTTGCGAACCTAGAAAGAATCGACTTACTCATCCAAATCCAACTCCAGCGACTGCAAAAACTCCAGTCAACCGATCCCGAATTCCAAGGACTATATATATCCGAACAAGAACTAGAAGAACTACTCACCATACCAATCGGAGTACCCCGTTGGGCTGTTGCGGAAACACCATTATCTAACGACGAAATCAAAACTGTATTTGATAGTTTAGCTGCTGATATTGCTCAACGCCAGGCAGAAAGCACAAAAAAAGGCATAAAATTACGCCTAGAATCCCTCACCCATGACTTCGACCTTACCCCTACCGATGTTGATATCCTCCTGATCTGTTTAGCACCAGAACTCGACCTACGCTACGAAAGTCTTTACGCTTACCTCCACGGTGATGTCACCAAAAAACGACCCAGCGTAGACCTAGTTTTAAACTTACTTTCTCCCAACTTAGAAGCCAAACTAGAAGCCCGTCAAAGCCTGACTCCCAGTTCTCCCCTGTTAAAACATCACCTATTAAATTTATTCAACGATCCATCTCAACCTCAAGCACCACTGCTGAGTAAATATCTAAAAATTGAAGAGCGTATAGTCAATTATTTACTTGATGATAACGAAATTGACTCTCAAATCAAATTTTATACAAATTATCAAACACCAGAACAAAACCTAGAAGACTTATTACTACCAAATGAGACCAAACAACGCTTCCAAAAGCTAATTGAGAAAAAACCAGCAATTACAAACAACTTTATCTTCTACTTCCAGGGTGACTACGGTGTCGGTAAGCAAGCAACAGCAGAAGCAATCTGCAACAACTTAGGTACAGGATTATTAATAGTTGATGGAGAACAACTACTCAAACTTGAACCAAGGGAACTTCAAACAGCAATTAGCTTAATCCATCGTGAAACAATCTTACAAGAAGCAGCCTTATATTGGAAAGGCTTTGATAGCTTCCTCGAAGAGGAAAAACACCCGTGGCTGAATTTACTCTTACAGCAATGGTCAGAGCAAGAGCAACAAATTCCACTAACTTTCCTCGCTGGAAACATAATTTGGGAACCAACAGACGCATTAAAAAATGTCAGTTTCCTACGAGTGGAATTTTCCTATCCTACCACCAACCAACGGGTACAACTGTGGGAGAAAAATTTAAAATCAAAGAACTTAAAGTTAAAGAACTTAAACAGTAAAAGAAATCCTGCTTCCGAAACAGAACTGAAAGAATTAGCCAGTAAATTCCGCTTTAGTGGTGGTCAAATTGAAGACGCAACAGCCACCGCCCGCAACCTAGCCCAATGGCGCGAAGCCGGACAGGAAAACTTGATAATAGACGACTTGTACGCAGCTTGTCGCCTGCAATCCAACCGTAAATTAAGCAAACTCGCCAAGAAAATTGAACCCCATTATAAGTGGAGTGATATTATTATCCCTAGCGACCAACTGCAAATCTTGCGAGAAATTTGTAACACCCTCAAAYACMRMGCWYTGATCTACGAAGAATGGGGCTTCGATCGCAAACTAGCAATGGGTAAAGGATTAAACATTTTCTTCGCCGGTTTACCAGGTACAGGTAAGACCATGTCTGCCGATATTATTGCCGGAGAATTGGGATTAGACCTTTATAAAATAGACCTTTCCAGCATCGTCAGTAAATATATCGGCGAAACCGAGAAAAACTTATCTCGAATTTTCAACGAAGCTCAAAGCAGCAATGCAATCTTGTTTTTCGACGAAGCAGACTCCCTATTTGGTAAACGTAGTGAAGTTCGTGACTCCCACGATCGCTACGCCAATATCGAAGTAAGCTACCTCCTACAACGAATGGAAGAATACCAAGGAATGGTAATTCTAGCCACCAACCTGCGGGGAAATATGGATGACGCTTTTATTCGTCGGATGCACTTCAGCCTGGAATTTCCCTTTCCCAATAAAAAAGAGCGTCGTCGCATCTGGGAAAAAATTTGGCCAGATGACACACCCCGCAACCCAGATTTAAACTTAGACTTGATGGCAGAACGCTTCGAAATAGCCGGTGGTAACATCCGTAACATAGCCCTCGCAGCCGCCTTCCTTGCAGCCGATGATGGCGGTACAGTAGGAATGAATCACCTACTCTGGGCGGCTCGACGGGAGTATCAAAAAATGGGTCGGGTGATTGCTAATGGAGCATTTAGTTAAAGTTCAAAAATTCAGATCCAGTAAAAGGAGAAACTGAGGGCTTTTAGGCTCCAATTTTTTCAATCATTACCTCATACCAAATCCGATTTTTAAAACCCCTTTATATTTTTTGGGATTTTCCCCCACACTTTCCACACTTCCCTCTCTCATTCTAAAAAGGGGTAATTAAACCGGATTTAGTATCAGTAATTTACCGTACGGGATATAGATAAATATAGTTCAGTCATAGCGAAATATAGTAATCCTAAATCACTCATGAGAATCAAGATTGTAGAGACGTTGCATGCAACGTCTCTACAGGATTTATCTATTCACAAATCTGCGGGCGATCGCTATATCAACATACCTATTTAAAAACTTCCAGTCCTACTTCTCTCAATAATTTCTCATACAGAAATCTATCAAATCCTACCCGTTCAGAATCATGAGCCCGATTTACCTAAATTCGGGTATTTTTTAGTAATTGCATCCATTGCTTACGGTATTTGGGTATATCTGTTTTTACTTCCAAGTTTTACAAACTTTTATTAAATATTTACCGTATTTCGGATAAATAGGGTTGCTCTTAAGTCGCTCAACTGTAAAATAAACCCTAATTTATCTCAAATAACATCCCATAGAGAATGATTAAGACTTTATCAAGCAGCGAAAATAATAAAATCAAGAACCTGTTTATTTACCCATTATTTGTTCTCAGCATCTTAGTAACCCTCGCTAGTTGTAGCCCACCTACTTCTACAACTACTTCCGAAGAAACCTCAGCAAGTCCAAGCACAGATCTAGTTTCGACATCACCTAAAACAACTAAGGTCAATTCTTCCCACCTCATATCTCCCCAAGGAATTGGTGATGCGCGCTTAGGAATGACTTACGGGGAACTGAAAAAATCCTTAGGTTCCGAAGTCAAATTTGAGGTGAAATCACCTTTCATGGTAGATTTTGATGCAATTTCTGTGAATAAAGATGGAAACACCCAATATCACATCATCTATCCCGCTAACACCACTTTCTCTGATTCCGATGTTATTACAACAATAATTACTGACAACCCTGATTATCGTACGGATAAAGGAATAGGGGTCGGAACAACAATTAAAGATGCACAAGCTGCTTACGGTGAAGCAACTCTAGCTTACAGCACTGCTAATGAGTCTCGAGAGTCTGTCAGTTTTGCAAATCAACCCAAAAATATCGCTTTTCGTCCCTCAACATCACCTAACAACTTTGCAGGTATCTACAAATCTCAACAAGGAGAATATAACCAAACAAAGGAATTTCGTGATGATGCTGCAATTAAATCAGTACAGGTTTATTGTATCCCCAGTTCGGAAGCTATAAAGGATCTCAGATGTGGTGTCGTTACCCAAGGGAAAACATCCAAATAATACATACAAGTAGGTTATAAAATAATAATTTTTATTAAAAAATAGACTATTTGAGATAAATAGGGTTGCTCTCAAGTGAAGAAATAATAGGATCACCTATGATTTATCTCAAGTATTCAAGAGACAATGATTAAGATTGTATTCGACAATGAACATACTAAAACCAAAAATTTTGTAGTTAAATGCCTAAAAAAGGCAGGATTTGAGGTTATTAGTGCAAAAAATGACTTTATTAAAATTCAGTTAGCAGATAAGAAGATTTATAGTACTGAAGCAAGTAAAAAATCAAATTACTCTGAGTCTATATTCCCATCGACTTCTAGACTAAAGGAAGTATTTGAGTTTATTGAATTAAATTACGATCAACCTATTAGTTTAAAAAAAGTAGCTCAAGCTGTGGGTTATTCCTCTGCTTACTTAACTGATTTAGTAAAAAGACTGACAGGGAAAACAGTTAATAATTGGATTGTCGAACGTCGGATAGTAGAAGCAAAGCGTTTACTTTTAGAAACTAACCACTCAGTGAAGCAAATTGCTTTAGATGTAGGTTATCAAAATATCAATCATTTCTACGAACAGTTTCACGGTTACTATAACAATACTCCAGATGCTTGGAGGAAAGCACAACGCTGTAAAGTCGTCTAAAACTAAAGATAAAACCAAGGAAAGTCGAAGTAATATAGCAATTGTAACGCTACGTGAAAGTCAAAGTAGCTTTGCTAACAAAAATTAAAATCACTAAAATTTGAGTTTTAAATAGAGTCTATTCGAGTAGATCTAGCAAATATTAATGATGGTGGTAGTGAGTAATTGTTTAGACAGTTATTTGCTATCGTTATTGCATTTAATTTTTTTCCAAAAAAACTTATAAAAACAGGATATAACAACCCCAAAGTGTGAAAATCTAAAAATACTTAATTGTTTTGTCTCTTAATTCCGAAAAATACGTAACTATTACCCGATATCTCAAGGATAGATTGGTATTACGAAATAAATAAATAGTCAGTAAAAAAGCGAAAATCTCTATTTATTTCAATTCTTTATTTAAAGCTAAAACTATGAAAAATACAACAAAAAAAATAAATCTAAAGCATATTCTATTTGGTGGTGCAGCTTTAGCATCAATGTTAGGAGGAATGATATTTCTTGATAGTGCAATTGCACAAGAAATACGCCCGACCAAAATTAGACGACGTTGTTATAGGTATACTCTCATAAACAGAACTAATCGTGGAGTTGACTTCAATCTTGGAAGAAGGAAATCTTTTTTACGTTCAAAAGGACAATTTAGTTTCCGACGTTGTTTTAAACTTAGACGTAGAGTACGTCATCCATTAGTCAAATATGATGAAATTATTGGTCAAGGATACAGAGTTGCAAGTGTAAGACTAACACCCGGAAGAAATGCTTTTGACCGTCAAGGAAGAAAGTTAGTGTTAAAAACTGGTGGTACAGATGGTCCTGTCCCTCAAATAGCTCCTTTTGAGGAATAGACTTATAAAAAAATAATTCAGGGTTAAAATCTAAAACTTAATTTTTATATAAAGCTACTCATTATTAGACATTTTGAGTAGCTTTTTATTCGTCATATCCTATGTTATAAGCTTTTAAGACTCAGTTTATTTGTTAATTTTTTATATTTAATCAACTTAAATTAATCTTTTTTTACAATTAAATTATGTTTGGCATTTGATAGATAGCATACACTTTTCTGGCATTTAACATACATAATTCAGCATATTAATATTCACATAAATGTAATGCAAACACCACTTTTTGTAGTTTATCTGACTAAATCAAATACATTAATCTATTAATTGGAAATACATAAAGCAAAGTTTTACGATAAATCCTCAACCTAGGAAATAACAATCATGTTCAAATTTAATAAACAGCTAACTGCTCTAGCACTTTTAACATTAACTTCTGTTGCTGGAACTACGCTTACTCTTTCAGAAGCATCTGCAAGACCTAGAAGAAATTCGAGAGCTTTAAAAGAAGTAACTTTAAGGGATAGAGATAGAAGAGGCTCATTTGGGAGTAACAGCGGTATATCAGATCTCAGTAAAGTTGGTTTTGATAATAGAGCTGATTTTGTTGAAATCAATAGCAGTGTAGCCTGGAGGTTCTATACTGGGAAAAATTTCAAAGGTCGATCTACTGTGGTCAGACCCAACACGGGACGAAGTCTTGGTAGGTTTGCTAATAAAATTTCCTCCTTCTGTGCTGTATCAAAATGTCCTAAAAAATAGAGTTTAAAACACCTGGGAAAGATACTTTTGACCGTCAAGGAAGAAGATTAATATTAAGATAACGATCGGTGACGATAGTAATCCTCCTGCTGCTAATATTGTAGGTCCCGAAGAAAGCTGATAAATAATTCAAGGTTACAATCTGAAAGTTAATTGATATATAAAGCTACTCATTATTAGACATCTTGAGCAGCTTTTTATTCGTTATACCCTATTACTAGGAGCTTGTAAGCTTCAGTTAAACTATTACTTTTCTTAGCTTTTAGTAACTTAAATTAACCTTTACCGGCCTTACATTGTAATGCATTATTCGATAGGTAGCATGCAGTTTTCTGCAATACTGCGTGCATAATTACGCTAATATTTGTTCAAAAAAGTGTATTAAATAGACCAGATTTTGTAGTTTATTTTGCAAGCATGAATTTATTAATGTATAGAAAGAATGGCAAACAAGCCAAAACAGAATTTTGAAAAACTAACCTATCAAAAGATAAAGGATAAAGTTATGTCTATTAAAAAGAAACTCTTACTATCAGTTGGTGCAATAATCGTTGGTAGTTCTGCTATTTTAGCAATTAATCCCCCCGCTTCTGCTGCCCCATCAACTTTTCAGAAAACCTGTCGCAGGAGCGGAATAGTAAGTTTTAGGGGTAATGCTTACTTGCAATCCAGTTGTCGTATGATAAATGGTCGCTATAAGAAAAGTTCAATACGTTTACAGGGAATTTATAATGATAACGGCGTCCTAAGATTTAGTGGTGGAAGAGAATCAGCCTCCTTCCAAAGAAGTTGTCGTAAAATTGGAGTTAGAGGAAGTACATTAGTCGCATCTTGTAGAAAAAGAAATGGTAGATACAGAAATACCTCAATTAGGTTAAATGATATTCACAATAGAAACGGACGATTGACTTACTAAGAATAGTCACAGTCATTTAATATATTGAAACTCAAAACTGTTTAATAGCTTAGGTTTTTAGTTGTGGGATTGAAGTATTATTTATATCTAATAATCACCATACCCTTTCTCCCGATTTAGGAGAGTTGTATTCCTTATTGGGGAAGTGAGAATATTGAAAATAGGTAATTTTCTTCAATTCCATGCAGCATTCTTCATCTAGTAACCACCGGGATTTTCTGCGACAAATTGTCACTCTTGTAGCAATTATCCTAGCTTTCGTCGTCAACGTTGCATCAAATATTTTCCCGTTTAATGGACTTACTATTGGTCAAATCTCTAATACTTTGTTCAAAGAAGTTTTGATTATTCCTGCTAATTATGCATTTGTTATTTGGGGGTTAATCTACCTCGGATTATTTGCTTTCGCTACTTATCAAGTCTTACCTAACCAGAGAAATGACCCCGATTTACGTAAAATCGGGTATTTTTTAGTAATTGCATCTATTGCTCAAAGTATTTGGGTATATTTGTTTTCATTTCGTTTATTTACACTTTCAGTAGTCGCAATGGTTATAATTTTGCTACCACTGATTGCAACATATCTGCATTTGGGAACTAGTAAGACTGCGACATCTCGTGTCAAAAGATGGTGCGTTCATTATCCCATAGGGATTTATCTAGGTTGGATTAGCGTTGCTACGGTTGTTAATGTCGCCTCTGCTTTGTACGCTCAAAATTGGAATAGTTGGGGTATATCTGCTCAAGCTTGGACTGTAATTATGACATTGGTCGCTGCTGCAATTTCTGTCGTTACTGTCCTGCAAAATAGAGACCTTACTTATACAGGTGTAACTATTTGGGCTTTAGTTGCGATCGCAATTAAAAATTGGGAAAACCATATCATCAAGATTGTGGCTTTTTTATGTGTAACAGCTTTGGTGATAATTAGTTTATTTAAGAATTTGAAGAGAGCATAATTCAAAATACTTAATATTTGGGAAGATTCTTTCTATTTTGCAATGATTTGTAGGGTGCTGTTAGCGAAGCGTAACGCACCTCATATATTATCAGTATGATTTTGGCGAAATATAATAGACATCTCCAGGAATGAGATATCACCCCTGACAACACAAGGCTTTTATATTCTTTTTCGGAGATGTCTAATAATAAGCTGTTTAGGGTTTTGTAACCTGAAATCCTATAATTAAATATTTAGATGTGGTTAAATGTGAATATTTAGATATGCCAATTCTCTGTTTATAAAAATACAAATAGCTAAAAGTACTCGAAAAGTATGCCTAAATTTACAAAATACTATTTAGCGCCAATATTTACAGTACTAATTAACGGTATTTTGGCCTACTTTATCAATCAAATACCGGGTATTAAAGCAGATCCAAAGATAATATTGATTGTTACAGTTGTTTGTACTGTTATACTTTGTATTCTCACTTTTTTAATGACAGACATACAACCAAAATAAACAAAACATAATATAAATTCACAATCAAATTCGCTCGCTGGATTATCACTACTTATAGTAGGTGGTATCATCTATGGATTACAGCAATTTAATATCTTAACTGGACAATATAATATCCTATTTGGTTACATATCATTAATTTTATGTGGATTTGGTGCAATAATACCAAGCTTTCTATTAATTCCGAAATTATGGCAAAATATATTATTATTCTTATTGTCTGGGATTGGAGTATTTTTAACATTTCATAATTTTATTATTCGCAACTTAGATGCTGCATTTATATCTTTTATTTTTACTTTAATTTTTATTGTATCATTGACAATACGGGAGTTTTTAGCTCAGATAATTAAAGATGTAGGATTGTTTTGGGTAAAACTACAGCGTCAGCAAGCTATAAAAACAGGTCAATTGATTAATGACAGACTGGAAGATTTGGTTTCAGATTTTCAAAATAGTTATTACAAAGCATTAGAGTATAAATGTCGAGATGATGAAACCCAAGGTTTAGATAATGAGTTTACTTTAGAATTACAGAAAGTATTCGTTCCTCTAAAAATAGCAGCAAATAATGCAAGTAATACGAGACAAGATATTATCCCTGTATCACAAAATAAGTCTTTGGTAGACTTAACAATTTGGGATTGTTTAGCTGCGAGAGATCTAGGAGGAAGAGGTATATATAAAAGATTAGTAATTTTAGGTAGACCAGGTTCTGGTAAAACAACATTACTAAGACATTTAACACTTATCTATAGTATAAAAAAAGAGCAGGAAATTAATAAAAAAGCACCAAAACTTATTCCAGTTTTATTCTATTTGCGTGATATACGTGACTTAATAATCAGTAATAAATCATCATTAAAAACATTAATACAGCAATATATAGAAAATTTAAAAATCAATAATAAAAATCTAATTCCACCTTCTAATTGGGTAAATAATAAGTTACAGAAAAACGAATTTATCATTATGCTGGATGGATTAGATGAAGTTGCAAATAAAACCCAACGCCAGCAAGTGAGAACTTGGATAGATAGTCAAATGCAAGACTATCCTGATACAGTTTTTATTCTCACTTCTCGTCCCAATGGTTACAAAGAAGTAAAATCAAGAATTGCAGTTAATCAATTAGAAGTTCAGCCATTTAATCGGGAACAAATCACAAATTTTTTACAGCGTTGGTATTTACAGACAGAAATAAAAAGTCGCGCAGGACAATTTGACGATGGAGTTAAACAAGTCGCAGAAGAAAAGGCTATTAATTTGATTGAGCGGATTATTAATAATCGTCCTTTAGTTGCAATGGCTGTAAACCCACTATTACTGAAAATGATTGCGACTGTTCATCGTCGAGGAAATGTTTTACCAGGAAAAAGAGTAGAATTATATAAAGATATTTGTCAGATTTTACTAGAAAAACGTCAAAGAGCTAAAAATATATTCCATGGTTTAACTGCTTCGCAAAAACAATCAGTTTTGCAAGTACTAGCATTAAGTTTAATGCAAAAGCAAACACGAGAATTTACATTAGCTGAAGCTAAAAATTGGATATCTCAACAGTTAACTAATTTACCAAACTTAAATAATACAAGAGATTTTATCAAACATATTCAAGATGATTGTGCTTTGTTAGTCGAAAAGGAAATAGGAGAATATGAATTTGCACACTTAAGCTTTCAAGAATATCTAGCTGCTATTGAAATCAGTGAATCCCATCAAGAAAATATATTAATTCAAAACATAGATCAAACTTGGTGGTCAGAAACTATTCGTTTATACGGCGCACAATCAAAAGATGCAACTAACATTGTCAGTACGATTATTAATATGCCTTCACCGTCAGTTAATGCATTTCTAGTAATAGCGTATTATGAAGAAGAAGGTTGGCGAATTGATAAACAAGTAAGGCAACAGTTAATAGATAAACTGGATGCAGGTTTAGAATCAGATGATGCAGAAATATTTAAGTTAGCTGCTGAAGTACAATTAGCACGACAGTTAAATAATCTAACACGGGTAAATGAAATTTTAGAGCAAGATAATAGTTATATAACTTGTGCTGAATATCAGTTATTTATAAATGATTCACAACATACTTCCCCAAAGAAATGGCTAAATAATAGATTTATATTTGGAGATGCAAAGAAAGCAGTTAACGGACTAAATAAAAGGGATATCAATCGTTTTTGTACTTGGTTGACTGGAAAATATTTAAATTCTCAATTAAGTAAATTAGAAACATTTTATAAACCAATTGAAGAAAATGGTAAAATTAGATTATCTAGGGTAAAGTTACCATCTCGATATAAAAAACTTTCAGACTTTTTGTACAGAAAAAAATGGCGAGAAGCTGATGATGAAACTTTACATATAATATTAAAAGCTGTGAGGAGGGACGAACAGAGGTATCTGAATATAGAAGATATCGAAAAATTTCCTTGTGAAGATTTCTATATCATAAATTTATTGTGGGTCGCCTACAGTCAGGGATACTTTGGCTTTAGTGTTCAACAAGAAATTTACCAAAGCTTGGGAGTTACACTACAATACGACGATGAACGAAAATTAGTTGATTTCGGAGATCGTGTAGGTTGGCGCGAAAGGGGTTCTTGGTTAGGTCCACGCGATTTACAATTTAATTTCAGCACTCCAACTCGAGGTAGTCTCCCATTACCTGTAAATCGACGTTACACGAAGAACAATAGATTGAGTTGGGAATCATCAGTAATCAGTCTTCATAATCAGACTATTATAAGTTTTCTCTCTCGGGCAGAGATTTGTAACTTATAAAAGATAACTACTTCGACGTTGTACGCATATTTTCATGAATTATCAAATTTTCACAAATTTGATAATTCAAAGTTCTAAATAATTTGACTAAGAAATGCTCCCATCTTGGCGAAGATTAACACTTAATCTCCTACAGTTTCTCATCAAATTAAACTTTCCCCAAGTAAAACCACTAACAACCCAAGAACTAGATCTCTGGCTAAAAGACCCCGATAAATCAGATCCATTATTAATCGATGCACGTCATATCGAAGAATATGAACTTAGTCATCTTAAAACTGCTGAATTGTTTACGTCTGTGCAAGATTTATTAGAAGATGTGACATGTCACGTCTCTACGCTAGATACACCAATCGTGGTTTATTGCTCTATCGGTTACCGTAGTGCTGACGTTGCAAATTCCCTCGTCAAAGCCGGTTTTTCTCGCGTTTTCAATTTAAGTGGTGGTATCTTCCAATGGGTGAATGAAGAAAAACCAGTTTTTCAGAAAAACCAATTAGTAAAGTCGGTACACCCATATAATAAATTATGGGGAAAACTACTCAAACCAGAGTACCGCAACTCCTTGTAAATTAATTATCTTTTGACTTTTGTTAGCAAAGCGTGTCCGTAGGGACGTTTCGATAATTATTCCTGCTCTAAACGAAGAAAGCACGATTCAACAGACTTTACAGCAATTAACTGTACTCAACCCTCCACCCCACGAAGTTATAGTTATCGATGCAGGAAGCGAAGATGAAACAGTAGATCGAGTCAAAACTAGTTTTGAATTATTTCCCCAATCAATCAAAACAAAAATCATATTTAGTTCAAAGCGCGGTCGTTCCATTCAAATGAATCAAGGTGCAGATATTGCAACGGGAGATATTCTTTGTTTTTTGCATGCGGATACTTGGTTACCAAATGATGCGATCGCAATTATTCAAAAAACCCTAACAGATCCAAAAGTTGCTGCTGGAGGATTTATTTCTTTAATGGTTGGAGCTAATTCAACGCGGTGGGGAATTTCTCTCCATAATTACTTGAAAACTTATTACGCTCCTTTAATTTTCAAACCTCTTTCATTTTGGAAAGGATTACGTTTGTTATTTGGAGATCAAGTAATATTTTGTCGTCGCAATGATTTTTGGGAATTTGGGGGATTCGATCACAAGTTACCAATTATGGAAGATGGAGATTTATGTTGCAAACTTGCTCGCAAAGGACGAATTCGTTTAGTTAACCGCATAGTCCAAAGTTCCGACCGTCGGGTAGCTCGGTGGGGTGCTTGGAAAGCAACTGCAATTTATATTTACATTGGGGTTTTATGGGGAATAGGTGTAGATGCAAATTATCTCAAACAGTTTTATCAGGATATTCGTTGATTCAAACTCCAGTCGTAATGGAGGTAAGCGATCGCTGTATTAGCAGTTAAAGGTAAATCTGTCTCTAGATAGGAATGAATATATTCTGGAATTGAATTTGCTACCGACAGAAAATCCTGACGATACCACTTGAAGATTTTATTACAGTAAAGTATTCCCGAAGAAGAATCATAACGAACCTTATCTGGATTATTAATAAAACGACGAGCATCTTCATCTAATTGCTGTTCCACTAGTTCGGGAATATAAGCTTGCGATCGCAGTAGGGGACAACCCACCGAAGCACAAACAATAGCAAAATGAATTCGTGGTTCCTTTAAATCTTGGCGAAGAATTTGATTTTCGATTTCAGCCAAACTATAACGTTTACCGAAAGCATCATAAATTCGACGTTGAAAAAACCACAAAAAAGCAATCCAGTTAGGAATACGATCAAAAATTTTGGGAAGAACCGATTTAATGGGATATTTTTCTAAAATTGTTGCGATGGTAAATGCATTGTACAAATTAATCCATAACGCTAACTGTTCAGAAGAACTAGCATCTGAATTAAGTTCCATACCCTGGAGACTCGACAACCAATTAGCAAGTACTTGAGGTTGTTCTCTTTTCCAAGCAGCATAATTTACCAGTCCCTTTTCATTTACATACCGACGAAGTAATTCATCCCAAACTGTAAAATCAAGCATGATTGGTAATTGGTAATTGGTAATTGGTAATTGGTAATTGGTAATTGTTAATTGGTAATCGGTAATTGGTAATTGGTAATTGGTAATCGGTAATTGGTAATTGGAAATTCTTCACTCATTACTTGTTACTTATTACTCATTACTTATTACTCTATCGCGGACAAATCTCCTCTAAACCTGGTGGAAGTTGTTTACAAGTTTGGTTGAAAGTTTTTGGAGAAGTTCGTCTCCAGAAAATTATTCCCGCAGCACTTGCAAATATTAAGCCCAATAAACTTAAACTCAATATCGTTACCCTCAGGGAAGTACCCTTCTTAGATTTTTTGGAAAGTGTGACTTCTTCAGCACTTGCATTTTCTGGGTTTGAACTTTCTGATACAGAACTTTCTGAGACTGGAGTTGTTGGGGAGATATCTTCTTCTGGATCCGGTAAAGTTAGATCTAAATCCAGATCTAGATTTTTAACTTCAGATTTTTCAACAGATGGAGATTTAGTAAATGCAATTGTTTCACTTATGTTATCTGAAGAATTATTACTTAAAGAATTAGTACTGAGGGAATCACTACTTGAAAGATGACTGCTCAGGGATGGATATTCAGGAGATACCCGACAATGAATCAAAACAATTGAAGTATTGTCATGACCATTTTTCATGTTTGCTAATCGGATCCAAGAATCTAAAGTGTCTTGCAAGGAAACCTGCTCAGCTAAAACTGGGACAGCAAAACTCCGCCATGACTGTTGTACCCAATTATTATCGCTTAACCCATCAGAACATAGTAGCAATAAACCATCTTCTTCAAGAATGAATCTTTGCACCGATGGTTGCAATAATTCTCCATCTTTTGTTCCCAAAGCTTGAATTAAAGCAGAAGCATCCTCACAGTGTAATGCTTGCTGATATAAACGACGTCCACTTCGTACTTCCCTTCCCACTACATCATCATCTACAGTCAGCAACTGACAATATTCAGCAGTAATCCAATATGCACGACTATCACCCACACTAGCAATATATAATTCATGGGCGTTTCCCGACTTCCGACCCGAGAAAGTCTGCACTGATTGCGGTACTTGAACCCCGATAACAATGGTAGTCGCCATCCGCTCCCTAGAAACGCGATTCTGTTCGTTATTGGCTGTATAAATTAAGTTATTTACAACCCGCAAACTTGCTTCTAATTGCTTTTCTAATAAATCTGGAGATGTTAGTTCTTTTTGTAATGCAACTTCACTTAAAAAGGCTTGTACCTGTAGTTTTACCGACTGTACCGCCAAATTACTAGCAACCTCACCCCCTTGATGTCCGCCAATCCCATCACAAATAATTGCTAAGTTGGGTAACAAGGAATCATCAGCATCTTTTCTCAGAGGAAAGCAAGTATCTTCATTTTTACTTAAGACTGGACCGGTATCCGTTCCACCTACAACTTCCAAACTTAGGGGTAGTTCGCCAGCTAATGAAAGTAGTAATTGATTAAGTTGGTACTGAATTTCTGTTAGCTCTACCTCATCACTCTGCATTTGGGTGACTATTTCCTGTAACACCGTCGATACATTTGACTTAGTTGTTTCTACCCAAATCTGCCAGCTTTCTGCTAGTTGTTTAATACTCAGTGACTGAGTATCAGATAAGGAATCTGCTGTAAGTTCTAATAATCGGACACACCAACCTTGAACGCGCAAATTATCCGCCACTAACAGACTACTTGCAACATTTTGCTCCTTAAGTGGCGTCCACAATTGGAGAATTTGCCATAACCAATATACTTGACGAACCGGACTTACTTTTTCCCATGAATCAGTAATTGATGGGTAAAGACCGCCAGTTTCATCTACAGGTAAATTGTCTAACAAAATAATATTATCGGTACCTGTTGGTAGCTTAGTAAAACCATAAATAGTTGGTAAGTGTAACCGCAAAGAATACAGTGGTGAATATGGAATTATTTCCGGCGGTAAAGAATCAGCCTCAGGTATATACGGCGACATTCCAGGTTTAGTGTCCAGCCATAGACGGGGTGCAATGACTTCGTATCGCTCCCCCATTTTTTCTCCCAGGGGTACTCGCTCTGCTCCTTCCCCAACCGCCCATAAATAGCGGCGAATTAGAGGTGTTTGACAACCAGCACAAAAAGTATTGCCGATTTGATTAATGGGAAAATCGCACTCTGGGTTGGTGCAATAAATTGTTGATTGAGTTAATTGGCTAGAAATCATACCAGTATAAATCCAAGAGCTTAAGAATTAATAATTAATAATCAAGAGTTAAGAATCAGGAGGTAAAAATTAAGAGTTAAGAGTTGGTTAGTAAGAGTTAAGAATCAAAAAACGAAAAATAAAAAATGAAACAAGTAAACTTAGATGAAAACTTACCGCCAAATTCAAAAAAGTTAGATTAGACTATATATAATTAATGGTCTTCCACGGTTAACGCTAGTTAATTTGCTAACGTGCAGCCAGTACTAAATTACGCTTGCGCGCTTGTACTAATAATTCACTGCGTTATGTCATATTAGTTTCTCCACTGGTCACTGTTCCTGGTTAGTTAATAATTCGAGTATAAAGTATAAATACTTAGCATATATTTACTAAAATATACTAGTGGGAACTGTATCTAAATTATAAATACATACATTTTCAAGAATGTAATTTATAAGGCAGCACTATGCCAAACATTACTTTAATCTGGCTCATCTTTGGAGCAGGTCTATGTTTAACAGAACTGTTCTTACCAACAGCTTTTGTAGCTTTGATGATGGGTGTCAGTGCTATTTTAGTTGCGGCTATGTCCCTGTTTATTGGAAATGTGTGGTTGCAAGGTTTAGTTTGGTTATCCCTTTCCACATTTTCGGTAGTATACACCCGACGTCTGATATCCCACCCTAAAGGAAAATCTAAAATTCGCGAAACAATTACTGCTGAAACTTTAACAGAAATTCCTCCGGGTAAAGCTGGGAGAGTTTTATATGAAGGTAGTTCTTGGCGAGCTAGATGTGATGATGCAACAATAGCCATTGCACCGAATGCACCAGTATATGTAGTAGCACGAGAAGGTACGACTTTAATTGTGATGCCCGAAAATCTTTTGCATTCTTAATATTTATTCCCAAATCACATAATTCCCAAATCACATAATTACCAAATCAAATAATTACCAAATCAAATAATTACCAAATCAAATAATTACCAAACAAAAATAGGGAGAATCAAAATGAATCCATTATTTTTATTGATATCGTTGGTGTTTGGGGGTTCTGCTCTAGTTGGTTCTGTCAAAGTTGTAAATCAAGGTAATGAAGCTTTAGTTGAAAGATTAGGTAGCTACAACAAAAAATTAGAACCAGGACTAAACTTTGTTTTCCCTTTTTTAGATAATGTTGTTTACAAAGAAACTATCCGAGAAAAGGTTTTAGATATTCCTCCGCAGCAATGTATTACCCGTGACAACGTCTCAATTACCGTAGATGCGGTAGTGTATTGGCGGATCGTGGATATGGAGAAAGCTTACTATAAAGTCGAAAATCTCCATTCAGCCATGACAAATTTGGTGCTAACCCAAGTCCGCGCCGAAATGGGTAAACTCGAACTTGATGATACCTTTACCGCTCGCGCTCAAATTAATGAAATTCTATTAAGAGATTTGGATATTGCTACTGATCCTTGGGGTGTAAAAGTAACGCGGGTAGAATTACGAGACATCGTTCCTGCACCAGCAGTCTTGGAAGCAATGGAACTCCAAATGTCAGCAGAAAGACGTAAACGTGCAGCTATTTTAACTTCTGAAGGGGAAAGGGAATCTGCTGTTAACTCCGCAAAAGGTAAAGCTGATGCTCAAGTATTAGAAGCAGAAGCCCATCAAAAAGCAGTGATTTTGGGAGCAGAAGCAGACCAGAAAGCTGTAGTACTTAGAGCCCAAGCAGAGCGCCAACAAAAGGTTCTTCAAGCCCAAGCTATTGCTGAAGCCACAGATATCATCTCTCAAAAAATGCAAACTCATGCCACAGCCAAACAAGCTTTAGAAGTATTACTTGCTTTGGGATATCTTGACATGGGAGCAACAATCGGTAAAAGTGATAGTAGCAAGGTCATGTTTATGGATCCTCGTACTATTCCTGGTACTTTAGAAGGCATACGATCCATAGTTTCCGATAGCCAAATAGATGCCAGCGTAAATACCAACGGAAATTTTAGTTAATAAATTTTTCGAGCTTTTTTCAAATTTTCAATATTCAAATTTCTCCGCTAACCAATAACCAGTTACCATACGAAGCTTAGGTTATTGAAATTTGAGAGTTAAGGGTTCTGATTTTTCAAACTCTTAACTCTTAATTTTTAAGACCAATTTCCTTTAAGATTGCCACACTTAGAACGCGACAAGCAGAACGTTTATGAAAGAGAACAGAGAACAGGGTTAATTAGCACAGGTTAATTAGCACAACTGTACTTTTGCTCATATCTATTTACTGCCTACTGCAATGAAATGATGATATCATGCAGTTTCTTCTGCTGCTTGTTCTATTTGACAGTGATTACATAAACCGAAGAATTCTAAGGTATGATAAAAGATTTTAAAGTCATGATTATTTTGTAAATCAGTTTCTAGTTGATGGACCGGGCATTGCTTAATAGGAATAGAATTACCACATTGCAGGCAAGTCAAATAATGTTTATCTTGTTTTACTAAGCTGTAAACAGCCTCACCATTACTCAAAGTTCTTACTTGTACTAAGCCTTCAAGTTTTAAAGCTTCTAAAGAACGATAAACCGTTGCTAAACCTATGCCTTGGTTTCTTTTACGCAATTTAACATAAATATCTTGTGCAGAAATACTCTGCTTAATAGTTTTGAGTAGCCTCAAAACTCTTTCTTGAGAGCGAGTGCGTATTACTTTCATAGAAAAATTATAATTCCCACTGGTTGTAGTTAGAGATTAGCAAAATTGACATTGGCGAAATTTTTCACCAAGATTTAAGTAAATATTTCTTCATTATGGGCAAATGGAGAATTTACCCTATTAGAACTTAATTTTATTAAAAAAATAAAATACACGTGATTTAGCTCATAGTTCTTTTGCTTGAAAGCCCTTTAGCTTTAAATCTAATTTAATATCTTCATATCATTTGATAATATTGCAAATACCCAATCATCGCAGAAAAATAATAGTATTAGCGTAGCAGTATTCAATTAAAGCTAGTGAAAAGTAAATATCAGGTCAAAATTTTTGTTACTCTTCGTCCTTCTGTGTTAGATCCAGCCGGAACGGCGGTAGAATCTGGACTTCAACAATTAGGATACAGTACTGTCGAACAAGTAAGAATTGGTAAATACATTGAATTAAATATTACAGCTCCTAATGAGAGAATTGCCCGAGAAAATCTTGACCGCATTTGTGACACCATGTTAGCGAATCCTGTGATTGAAAACTATCGCTTTGACATGAGAGAAGTAGAAACACAAACGGGAATTGTTTGACAGTTGTCAGTTACCAGTTACCAGTTACCAGTTACCTATAAAAAATGAAATTTGGCGTTATTGTTTTTCCCGGTTCAAATTGCGATCGCGATGTTGCTTACGTAACTCGAGATATTCTCAAGCAACCAACACGTATGATTTGGCACCAAGAAACTGATATTTCCGATATAGATGTTATTGTAATTCCTGGTGGTTTTAGTTACGGAGATTACTTACGTTGTGGTGCGATCGCTAGGTTTTCTCCGGTGATGCAACAGGTTATAGAACATACAAATCAAGGTAAATTTGTCCTAGGAATTTGTAATGGTTTTCAGGTATTGACTGAGTCGGGACTTTTACCAGGAATATTAGTACGAAATCGAGATATGCATTTTATTTGCGATCGCGTTTCATTGACGGTAGAACGTAACGATCTAGCTTGGACTACAACTTATAACGAAGGTGAGGTTATTACCTTACCTATCGCCCACGGTGAAGGACAATTTTATGCAAGTGAAGCTATATTGGCGGAAATAGAAGGAAACAACCAAGTCGTTTTTCGCTATGAAAGTGATAACCCTAATGGTTCTTTAAATAATATTGCTGGAATTTGCAATCTTCAGGGTAATGTGATTGGAATGATGCCCCATCCAGAAAGAGCAGCCGATCCAATGCTCGGAGGTACTGACGGTTTGAAGATGTTCGCAGGATTATTAGAAAAAGTTGTAGCGATGATTTAAAGAGTTTTTAAGTATCGGTGCTGCTTTAAAGATGTTTTAAAAGGCTCTAAAACCCAAAAGCTAATTACTAGATCGGTGTGTTATGGCAAAACAATATATTCGTTTATATATTTATTTACCTTTGCGATGTTTCCTGTTGTAACACATCCTTGTTTTAAGATTTTGAAATCGGATTTTTCAGTAGCTGCATCAGAGCAAATCCCGTAATTCCTGAGAAGATTGTTAATACGGCAAACCAAACTAAAAAAGTATCATAGCCAACATCATCTAAGGTATTACCTACAACAGCACTCATAACGCCCGCGATAGCATTGACTAAAATCCACGAACTAGCCTGGGAAATCCATTGCCGCAGTAACAGCCATTGTATAGTTCCAAGTACACCACCTATAGCACCTAATGTAAAAACCACCATAGCATCAGACGATCCTATAAAATCCGCCATAATCATCAATACAAAAACACCTGAAACAATCCCCACAGCAGTTACCAAAACCCACCAAGCCGTTTTAGGCAAAGAATGTACCCTACCTCGTAAAACCAGCCATTGGGTAACTGGGAGCAACATACCAAAAGATAAAAAACCAGCTAAATTTGCTAGTAACCACCACCACCAAAAACCCAACCCAATATTTTTCTTCGGAGTAGTTGGATCTGAAGTTGGAGTTTGTGGATTTACTTCAGTTGGTGGTAATTGTGAAAGAGGAGGTATCGATCGCTTCGATTGAGAACTTTTCCGTGAGGGATTCACTACTTGCTCAACTTCTGCCAAACCTTGTAAAATCTCCTTTGTGTTAGCAGGACGTTGACTAGGCGAACGTGCCATCATTCTATCGATTAAATCTGCAAACTTTGGTGAGATTTCCGGTACCTTGTCACGCCAATCCACCCGATCATTATATGAGTCAAAAATTGCTGGATCGTTAGGTTCTTTACCCGTAAGTAGAAATACAAACGTGCGCCCTAAAGCAAAAAAATCTGACTGTGGTATCGCCTGACCATTGATTTGTTCGCTTGGAGTATACCCAACGGATATCACACCTGTAACATTACCTTTTTGGTGAGCGACATAGTATGTTCGTGTTGCTTGACGTGCTGCTCCAAAATCAATTAGTACTAAATTCCCCTTTGCCCCGAGCATAATATTTGGAGGTTTAATATCTCTATGAAAATATTTTCGCTCGTGGACTAAATGAAGAATAGTGACTATTTCCTTTAACCATTGCACTGCTAACTTTTGATTAATCGGACGACCATCTCGCTTTTCCAAATAACGATATAAGTCCATCCCTTCAATTTTCTCCATCACTAGACAGTGCAATGGTTGCTGACTTCTGGGTAAATAAACAAAATAATCGTCTTCTTCAACCTTGGGAATACCGGGATGATTTAATGTTTTTAAAACCTCTGCTTCCCGTTGAAATAACTCCACTGCTTTGGGTTGATTGTTGATGAGAATTTTTAGTACCTTAGGAATATTCCTACGGGCATCACTCACCTCATAAGTTTGACCAAAACCACCTCGTCCTAATAACTTGGTTGCTCGATAGCGTCCTTCCAACAGCAATTCTGAACCACAACTTTGACAAAACAATATGTTGTCAGAATTATCTGGCTTGGAGCAATGGGGATTAATACAGAGGGACATAGGGGCTACTCAATCAAAGTAAGCAATATGCATAGTTATTTTTGCTGATTTGCAGCTATAAGTAAACAGATACTATATATGTTTTAACTAGTTTTTAAGTTTATGTAGCCAATGTTATTCCTACTTTAGAAAAAGAACATACAAAACAACGATAAATGCCGTATAGGTGTTCTATGTTCTCGTCAGCGCGTGCAAAGCAATCGCATTTTAATAAAGCGTCATCCCGAACAATTAACTCTCTGCATAGTTGATAAATTGAACAGAAATCAAAAAACAGAAATAGTAAAAAATGGAATGGAATTAAATCGCAGACAACAAAACTAGGGTATGTATTCGAGCTAAGTTCTACCCCTTAAATCCAACTTAGTAAAGGTGTAAATCTTTTCATATTCTCCTTTTCCGATAGATTTATAGGAATTCAAAAGTCAGCAAGCACTGCGAACAATAGTTTGAAAATACATCTAGTCATTGCAAGTATAAACTGTTACGTTTTAGTGATTTTTTTGTCAGCTTCTACTATCCTTCTAGGTCAATTTTTTGTGTAGTTCATCAAAACTTTGATTGACCAGCAGGAAGTATTGCTATGGGGGAATTTCACAAGAGTGGTATTTACGAGAAGTGAAGGTAACCAGTTTATGTCGAGAAAAATCTCTGATTTTAGACGAACAGACGATAGTGAAAACTATGAATACTTTTTAGAGTATGGAAAGGTAAATATTTCTACTCAAAAACCCGCCGTTCTCTTAATCGGTGGTTCAGAGGGAGGAACAGTAGGAGAAGATGCAGCAACTCAATGGTTTTTAAAACAAGCAGATCGAGGAGATTATTTAGTTTTACGTTGCAGGGGAATAGGTAGACAAGCCCAGTGGGTAGCGGATAATTATAGTCACTCGATCAATTCTGCAGCAGAACTTTCTATTGATAGTCGAGAAGCAGCAAATAATCCTGATGTAGTGGAATATATTAAAAATGCTGACGCTTTATTCTTTGCTGGTGGAGATCAAAATGAATATGAAGATTACTGGGAAGGAACAGCAACACAAGATGCTATTAACTATTTAATTAATCATAAAAAAATTCCTGTTGCTGGAACCAGCGCCGGGATGGCGATTTTAGGGGATTATTATTATGCTCCCTCTCGACAAGGGTTGATAAGTTCAGAAATTTTAAATGATCCTTTTCATACCAACACTAAAGATATTTATCGTAGTGATTTTCTTCAAGTTCCTTACCTCAAGCATGTCATTACTGATACTCACTTAGATAGACATAACGACCGTCATCCCGAAACTAGGTATGGAAGAATCTTTGGGTTAATTGCTCGAATTATGGTGGCTGAGAATCATAAAGTTTATGGTATCGGTTTAGAAGAAGGTGCATTTGTAGGTATTGATGAGAAGGGAATTGGTCGGGTTTTCGGGAACGGTTCTGATCGGGGACAAGATGCCTATTTTTTACAAACTAATGGTGCTTTCCCGGAACAAATACAACCCGGTTCGCCCTTAATTTGGGATAATTACGGACGAGCAGTAAAGGTTTATAGAATTTCAGGAACGCCTGAAGGAAGTGGTTTATTCGATCTGAATAATTGGTTAACAGCTTCTGGGGGAAGTTGGGAATATTGGTTTACAACAGATGGTTACTCTGGTTTTCGAAGAGAAGAAATAAGATATTAAAAATTCATAACTCCCAACTCCCAACTCCTGACTCCTAACTCCTAACTCCCAACTCCCAACTCCTGACTCCTAACTCCTAACTCCTAACTCCTAACTCCTAACTCCTAACTCCTAACTCCTAACTCCTGACTCCTAACTCCTGACTCCTAACTCCTGACTCCTAACTCCTAACTCCTTCTTTATTTTTCTCCCCTTTTTCTTTATTTTTTCTTTCCTTCCTTCTTAGGTTCCCTTTTTAAGTTTGTTTCTTCTTTTTCTTTTCTCTTTTCTTTTTTCTTATTTTCTGTTTTTCTTCGATCGCTTTTCCCTTCTTTCTTTTTCCTCTTTTCTTTTCTTCTCTCTTTGTCTGCTCTTCCTGCTTTTCCTG
>NZ_LMTZ01000116.1 GCF_001456025.1 Mastigocoleus testarum BC008 | reverse complement strand
TGAAGTGGATTTTTCATTTTGGTAGACGGTGAAAACTCCGTTCTACCATTTTTTTGGCACCAAGTTAATATTCCGGACAGGTCTATTGATATTTTCGAGATTTTAAAATCTACACTATATAGGTACAAAACCTACACCAAGTACTCCATGAACTATTGTTTGGGTTTTGCGAATGAAATTTCCATCATCTTGCATTCGCAAGTAAGTGATTCGTACGAGTTCACCTGTAAGCGCATCTCGTAAAGCGCACACCAAGTCATCCATTCCCTTGATACTTCGTCCAGCATAGTCAATTACAATATCGCCTACAGCAATTCCAGCTAGCATCGCTTTTCCTCCATCGACCATTTCGTAGATGTAAACACCTCCTTGAACACCAAAATTTTGATGTTGAGTTGTAAACTGTTGTGCTGTTTGCGAATAGCGTTTCGCTGTAGGATCTGTTGCTGAAAAAATTTCACCGTAGCGATAAAAAGCAGCCACAGCTTCGGTTGTTCTACCTAGCTGACGAAGAGAGATTGCTTTTCCAACTACTTCACTCCAAGTATCGGTTGCTTTAATTTCCAGTAACTTATTAATATCTTCGTACTCTTGTAATGCTTTACTCAAAAGTTCCTTACCTTCCGTAAGCAAAGATTGACGTTCTGATAGTAATTGTTCAGCTTTCCTAATACTTTTTTCCAGAAAAGTTTCTATTTCAATGTCATTTACAAGTTGATGTGGCTGCAAATAAATCAACGTTCCCAATTCTATATTTACGTCCGATAGATTAATATCCAGACTATTTAGAACCCGTAACCCAGATAAATGGGTAATCTCTGAACGATTTTTGAGTCTGTTAATCTCCAGACTAATTCTATGCTTGTAGTAGTTGAGCATTGTTTCATTGTCAAAATTACTTGATGCAGCATCAGAAACTACTCTAAGTAAAGATTCCGTTACATCCTGCACGTCAATAAGGTGATTATAAAAATACCTCACTAGTTCAGCATTTAAAGCGCTCTCAGTGAAAATATTAACTAGGGGTGTGGCGGATTCTATTTTGAGTGGACGACTATTGAGAGCTTGTCGCAACGAAGCAACTGTTTGCTGTAAAATCAGCCGATTGTAGCTTGAGGATGCTGTTTGTTCTAAAGCAGGAGCAATCTTGTTACGAACTATTGCTAATTGTCCTTGAAATGTATCTTCGGTTAGGGACTCTTCTACAAATCCAATTCGTGCATCTAGGTTAGATATATTTGACAATACTTCTATCGCAACCAGTTTTTTGGCAAACTCGATTTTCTTTGGGTTGTCCGGAGTGACAACAAACAAACTGCCAATTTGAGTAATATCTCCCGTAGTTAAATCTCCTCCGACCTTCACATTCTGAAAAATATTTTGCAGAATTTGTTCAGCGTTTGGTTGATTACTCATAGGGTTTGCTTGCTGGAGTCAAATATCAAGAATAAGTTCAGTGTAAATATTATTATTATGAATTACTTTTTTATTTAGGTGGTAACGAAGCCCTCATCGAACTTGCAACGGCATATTTTTTGTATCGAAGTTTAGAAATATCAAACGGCTTAGTTTGATTTCAATCAGGTGATTAAAAGTCTTATTTCTTCGGAGAGATATAGTATCTGTTTAGCTTTCTTAATATAAAAAATATTACTTTATTATTAAAGAATCAGCTAATGCAAGCTTACGATGTTGTTATTATTGGTGCTGGTCATAACGGCTTAGTATGTGCCTCTTACCTACTCAAGGAAGGCTACAGCGTTTTACTACTAGAGAAACGAATCATTCCTGGTGGTGGGGCGACAACCGAAGAAGCAATGCCCAAAGAAGCTCCTGGCTTTAAATTCAACCTCTGCGCTATCGATCATGAATTTATTCATCTTGGTCCCGTCGTTGAAGAACTAAACTTAGCTAAGTATGGCTTGGAGTACCTTTACTGCGACCCCGTTACCTTTTGTCCTCATCCCGACGGTAGATATTTTTTAGCCCATAAATCTGTAGAAAAAACTTGCGCCGCTATTGCTCGCTTCAATCAAAGGGATGCCGAAAAGTACAGAGAATTTATTGATTTTTGGCAACGCCTGACTAAAGGAATTACTCCTGTTTTTAACGCTCCTCCTAAATCAGTGGTTGATATTGCGGGTAACTACGGTCTAGGAAATATTCAAGACCTTTTGTCTACCCTGGGCGGTGTAGATAAAACCTTGGATTTAATCCGCACCATGCTTACTTCTCCCAAAGATAGTTTGGAATATTGGTTTGATTCGGAATTTCTCCGCGCTCCTTTAGCCAGGTTAGCTGCTGAATTTGGCGCGCCTCCTTCTCAAAAAACCATCGGTATTGGCTCAATGATGATGTCAATGCGACACAACCCAGGTATGGCGAGACCTCGTGGCGGTACTGGGGCGTTGACTAGGGCGCTGCTAAATCTGGTTAGAGATAAGGGTGGAGTTGTCTTATGCAACGCTTCAGTGGAGACAGTTTTAATTGGTAATAGCGGTCGAGTCGAAGGTGTGAGGACTGCAACAGGACAGGAGTATCGCGCAAACAAAGCTGTAATTTCCAATATTGATGCCAAGCGATTATTCTTACAAATGGTCCCTAAAGCAGCTACTGATGCAGCAGACTCTAATTTATACGAACGACTCGAACGGCGCATTGTTAACAATAATGAAACTATTCTCAAAATTGATTGTGCCTTATCTGAAGCACCTCGTTTTGAGCGGTTCGACCATAAAGACGAATATCTAATGGGTTCGGTTTTAATTGCTGACTCGGTAAATCATGTTGAAGAAGCCCACGCCTTACCCTCAATGGGCAAGATTCCCGACGAAAATCCTTCGATGTATCTTGATGTACCAACAGTATTAGACCCTTCCATGGCACCTGAAGGCAAACATACTCTGTGGATTGAATTTTTTGCTCCCTACCAAATTGCAGGAAAAGAGGGAACTGGTTTGAAGGGTACGGGTTGGACGGATGAGTTGAAAAATAAAGTAGCTGATCGCGTAATTGATAAATTAGCTGATTATGCTCCCAATGTAAAAGACGCCATCATTGCCCGTCGCGTGGAAAGTCCAGCGGAATTAGGCGAGCGTTTAGGAGCTTACAAAGGTAATTATTACCACATTGATATGACCCTGGACCAAATGATATTTTTCCGTCCCTTACCGGAGATTGCTAATTACAAAACACCCTTGGAAGGTCTTTACTTAACTGGTGCTGGAACGCATCCAGGCGGTTCAATTTCCGGAATGCCCGGGCGTAATTGCGCTCGCGTTTTTCTTCACGAACAAAATCCAGTCGGACAAAAGCTAAAAGAAGCCGGCGACAAGATTAAATCAACTATCGAAAATATCGTTAATCCTTAGTTAAGTGGTTGTTTTGACTGCTCTCTATTGGCGGTTGGTATGGTGGAGAGTTATCTTTCCGCCACAAGATAGGAGTTATTGGTGCAGATCGTTCTTCTTAAACCGTTACTAAATTAAAAATGAAATAGGGTAGAAAGCAAGAAAACATCTTTTGCCTTCTTAGTTAATCATCGAAGTGGAAATGGAAGCACAAAACACTCGACCCCTCAATCGCCGTCCCTTGATAATTGCGGGAATTTTACTCGGTATTGGTCAAGGTGGATTTTTTGATGGTATTGTCTTTCATCAAATCTTACAATGGCACCATATGTTTACCAATATTGAAACTAGCCAAACCGTTAATGGCTTCGAATTGAACACAATTGGAGATGGATTTTTTCACGCCTTTGATTGGCTAATGACCATTGCCGGGATTGTAACACTTTGGCTTGCGGTTAAAAGAGATGATGTACCCAAATCTACTCCTATTTTCATTGGATCTTTTACTATTGGTGCCGGTCTTTTCAACCTGGTTGAGGGGATTATTAACCATCACATTTTGCAGATTCATCATGTTAGACCCGGCGCTCATCAACTAGCTTGGGATTTAAGTTTTCTCGGTATCGGTCTTTTAGCGATCGCTATTGGTTGGGTGATTTTACTTCGCACTAAGGTATCTGCACCGGTGACTAAATGACAAATGTATAATTAATTTTATCTGGGTACTTAGCGATCGCACGTTGGTAAAGTGGTAATGGTGATCTCGTGCTTATCGACGTACTTTCACCTGGAAATAAATTTTTGCCCTTACTTGTTTTAAATTATTCTCATTGAGAATTAATTACTTATACCAAATCTGATTTTTAAAACCCCTTTATATTTTTTGGGATTTCCCCCCAGACTTCCCATACCTCCCACACTTTGCTCTCTCATTCTAAAAAGGGGTAATTAGCCCGGACTTAGTATTACTGTTTATTAAGTGCCCAATCGTAATTCAAGTAGTCAACCTTATAGTTACCTTTGACAAGATATTCCTTATCTTCTGAACTCACATATTTACTGATAAAATTCAACACAGCCCTTTCATTATCATTACCAGTAAACTTCCCATCCACACCATAGGTTTTCTTCCAATCCTCACCAAACCACTTAAAGATAGAAGAAAGATAAACCTTATTTTCTGTGCGATCAATCCGGAAACCGTGGGGACCATTAAGAAACTGACGAGTCTGGTCATCGAGTTGAGCGTCGAGTTTTTCCCCTGTATATGGTTCGTTGCGCAGGGGAGGACAACTGATTGCAGCACAAACTAAAGCTGCATGAATTCGTGGTTCATTATAATTAGTTCGTAAAGTATTGTGTTCGATATTATCTAAGGTTTTAGATTCACCAGCGACATTGAATTTCCTTAGCTTCCAGACACCAAAAATGTCACGAATGCTCTTTTTGAGCGGCTTTTGATCGATAATTGATTCTAAAGTAAAAGAATTATAAGCATTGATTAGAAAAGCAATTTGCTCGGCTTCACTCCAAGATTGAAAAGTACTAGCAGAAACAACACCCAAGGATGCATTATATTTGTCTAATTGTTGCCGATTTTTCTGTAATTCTTGGTAGTTAACTAATGCTCGCTCATCTACATATGTTTTCAAGACATCGGCGAAGTTTTTGTTATCCAAGGGTTGTGCTGCAGAAACATTCGATGCTTGTACCTGAGTAGATTCTTGGTTGGTTTGACTAGATTGTATAGCCCCCCCACATCCAGTAAGTATGATTAATGTGGGAAATAAAATAAAGAATCGATTGAATTTAGTCATTGTTAATTTATTAGTATAAAAAACTTAAACTCCTGAATTTTCCCTCAACTTCTATTAGTAGAAATTAGATTTGTATCTGTTGGCTGTAGGGGCACGCCGACGTGCGCCCTAATGAGACGTATACCCTGATAATTAGTATATTTTTTGGCTTGCAAGTTTCTTAGATGTAGGACTTACGCACTCGTTAACTAAAAATGAAGGTTTGAGATGACTATTTCCTTGCGGAAACACTGTCGCTAACCTATCGTCGTAATGACTGTAGCTATGTTGTCCGTGCGTAATACCAATTCAATAAATCATTGCAACAGATTCTCCGGTAGAGACGTTGCAGAGGCTAACGCCGACGCCGCAGGCTCTGCAACGTCTCTACAAAATCTATCTGTCTCATTATTTTTCCAAATTGGTATAAGTTCTGAGATATTTGACGTGAAAACACTTTTTGATTCTGGAAATCTAGTATTTGGTTAATAGATTTGTCGATATCAGTGTTGTGGATATTAAGTGAGAAAAGCTGAGATTATGGTTTTCCTTCACTTTTGAAGTATTAAATTTTGAATTATTAAGAACGTAGTATTAACATATACTTAGTAAAACAGATAAAAATGAGTATTCAGTGAGAACACGATTAAAATTCACGATAAAAATTAAGTCAAAGTTGTAAATTCACCCTTAAGAAGAAGATTCTGAATCTTGTAAAACATGCTCAGAAGTAGCGAGTTCAGTCGAATTGTAATCAACTAATAATCTCCAAGTTGTCCATAACCAACCCAAGATGAAAGGTAACCACAGCAACCATCTCTCTTTACTAGTTAAACGCCAATCATGATTTCCCAAAGCCTTGCGATGCTGTAGTGCAAAGTAAACAAAAGTAGAGATACTAACCAAACGTACTCCCCAATTACCAACGATGACTGCGAAGGGAACCAACCAAGTAAAATACCAAGCATGGATAATTGGTGATAAGCTCAGGAGAGCAAAAAAATATAACTCAGTAAATTGTCGGAAATTTCTCGATCGCAAAAGCAAAAGAACACAAGCTAAAGCCAAGGGAATTATATAAATCCAATTAGCTTTCAGAGAAGGTTCCCAAACTTGAGCAACTAAATGGGGAATAAACTCTGCACTACGACCATGGGAAACAAAAACTGAGCCTGTGGGAATTAATAAACATTGTCCTGTGTGGCAAAATGGGATAGCGCTAAGCAAAAAGGGTAAAAAACCCCAGAGCAAAACAACCACAGCTTTTTTTATACTTACCTCGCGGAAAGCTCGCCATGTAAGAAAACCTAAAATCGGTAAAGACATCCATTTAGCCGCTACACTAATCCCAAGTAGCAAAGAACTCCACATCCAACGAGCACTTTTGCTTGAATAATCAAAAACTAACCAGGCGGCAACTAAGGGTAAAATAAACCAGGTGTCATAATGGGCACCTCCAGCAAACGAGTAGATAACCAGAGGATTCCAAGCATAGAGTATTGCTTTTTCAAAGCCAAATCTCCGAGTTAGGAGCCAACAAACTGCTAAATCAGCCAAGATGAATGCTGACTTAAATAGAGCTACAGCGGGAGTAATTGCAGCTAAAGTACGGAAACCCAACTGAACCACTGGTGGGTAGATTGCAGAAACATCTTGGTGATTGATCTGGGACCACCATTCAGTACGGAAAGAAACTAGTTCTGCTGCATTGGGTGCAAACTCATAAGGACTAAAACCAAGATTCTGGATATATCCTTCCCATAGGTAACGCCACACATCATCCCCTGGGTACATGGGTATCAGCAACAATCTTGTCAAAATAGCGACTCCCCAAAACCAGATACCACTAACTTTACGTAGCATCCAAGACAGAGCAAAACCCAAACTCATCACACCGATACCAAGCCAAAATTGCCAAACATTTCCGGGCTGGCGAAAGTCGCCGTAGGGAATGATATAAGCAGCACCTAGTAGTAACAAAAGAGCACTTAAATAAAGAAAAATTGATTCTATTTTGGAGCTTGAAATATTAAAGTTTGAAATTTTGAAGTTTGAAAGTTTAAGATTTGAAAGTTTGAGATTTGAAATTTTGAGGTTTGAAAATTTGAATTTTGGGTCGCTCATTTAGGAGGAATGTCGATAATTATGTGGGATTTTCGATAGATGGGATTATTTATAGGAGCGGCGATAAAGAATAAAAACTAGTTAACCGAAAAATGTACCAATAAAATGCGTTTGAGTTTAACCAATGAACGGTGATAAAATTTTTTTTTGCTCCTATTTATCCTATATCTCCAATTTCCCTGTTGTAGGCGACGCAGATATAATTTGCCAATAGTGCTCAGAATAACTATTCCTGCTTTAATACTACCTGATAGGGTACCGGAAATTTTGGACTTTCCACCCTGTCTATAACGGTAGTCAACGGGTAATTCACAGGTCTGTAATCTTAATTCTACTGCCCTTGTTTGCATCTCCACCGTCCAACCAAAGCCTCGATCTTCCATCTGGATTTTATCCAAAGCGGAACGGCTAATCAAACGTAGCGGTCCCAGGTCATGGTACCAATGTCCCCAACCCCAGCCAATTAGGAAAGTCGCTAACCAATTACCAAAGTTTTGTACTGGAGTCATAGCTGCTCGACCAGCATCAGTTGCACGACGGTTACCCATAATCATGTCAAACTTCTCGCGTCTAGCAAAAAACTGAGGAAGTTGAGTCAGATCATCGCTACCATCAGCATCACAGAATAAAATCCAGTCAATATCTGGCGGTAATTGTTGTAAACCTCGCCAACAAGCACTACCGTAACCGGGAATAGTTTCAATAACTACTTGCGCACCAGCTGCGATCGCTTTGGTAATACTCCGATCTGTGCTACCGTTATCCACCACCCGGATATTTTTTAAACCATAGGACTGTAAAGACTTTACGACTTTGGCGATGGTAGCCTCTTCATTAAGTACAGGAATAATTACCAGAATATTGTCCAAGCTATTACAAAGTGTTTTCATTGTTTGAAGGGTATTTTTTGTGGGAAAATGCGAAACAAAAGTGAAAGCTATAAAACTGAGTATGGTTATTCCGTTTGTTGTGAGATTAAGTCATATTCGAAGCTAAATTGCCAATAATAATTTGTTTAATGTGCTTGTTTTTTCTTATATTCTGGAATATGGAGTAGTCATTTTAACTACTAACCTATTTTGAGATCAATAAATTTATTACAGATGAGATTAAACTGAGAATTTCATTAAAACAGACTGAAAAAATCTAGTAAGTCAATCTAATCGAAAGCAATACAAAGAAGGGAGATGTTGACGATTTTTTATCCATATATCGATCTAAAACCAAACTAGAATTAACCTGTAGTTAACTTGGAATTTGCTCCTGTAATATTGATGATTAAACTGCAGATAGTAATATAAGTTGTTACGCATCTAATTTGTACATCATTCTATTCGATGGCGAAGCCTCAAACTTTCTTCAATTTTGACTTTTGACTTTTTACTTTTGACTTGCTGTTGTACATTTTTAATGCACAACAGCTTAAGACCGTCATTATTAGGTAGAAAGAGAATAAAAATTTTAGCGATAATCGCACATTAGTGGAGATAAAACATATGCCACAAAGTAGTGATTTGGATATTCCAGTTATCAATGTAAGCGATCTGGTATCAGGAACAGGAAATCCTCATGAAGTTGCAGCTAAAATCGGACATGCTTGTCGTGAGTACGGCTTCTTTTACATTATTGGTCATGGAGTAGACGAAGAACTCCAACAGCAATTAGAAAAAGTCAGCCATCAGTTTTTCGCCCAAGATATTGAGACAAAACAGCAAATAAATATGTCCCGTGGAGGTAGAGCTTGGCGAGGATATTTCCCTGTCGGTGGTGAACTCACATCTGGTAAACCAGATATCAAGGAAGGAATCTACTTTGGTGCTGAGCTTCAAGACGATCATGCTCTAGTGAAAGCTGGTACTCCACTACATGGTTCTAACCTTTTTCCAACCAACATACCGCAAATGCGAGAATTGGTACTTAATTATACGGGAGCAATGACACGCCTAGGACATTCCCTCATGACCGGAATTTCCCTCAGTCTTGGTTTGGAAGAATCCTTTTTTGCCACACATTACACTTCAGATCCTTTGATACTGTTCCGGATTTTCAATTATCCTGCACCTTCACTAAACCCCGAAACTGAATCTAGTTGGGGAGTTGGAGAGCACACCGATTATGGAATGCTAACAATTCTCAGACAAGATATGTCAGGAGGGTTACAGGTAAAAATAAAATCTCAGTGGATAGCTGCTCCTCCCATACCTAACTCATTTGTGTGCAACATTGGAGATATGTTGGATCGGATTACAGGAGGACATTACTTATCCACACCTCATCGAGTTTGGAATCCCACCAACCATAATCGTTTATCATTTGCATTCTTCTTCGATCCAAATTTCAGCGCACCAGTAAAACCGATCAAGATAAATGGACAAGTAAAAGACAACAAGAAAGAACGTTGGGATAATGCTAGCGTTCATGAATTTAGTGGTACATATGGTGATTACCTGTTAGGAAAAGTTTCCAAAGTTTTTCCACAGTTACGTCGCAAAGTCCTCTAGCACCGCTATGCGGAAGTCATTAGCGCAAGCGTGTCCGTAGGAGATAAGTCATTAGCGGCTAGCGTAAGCGTACCGGATCCGCAGGTAGCGCAGCTATAGGTTATGACGCTGTCGCGTCACACTGCGTTAATGCGTGTCCGTAGGACATAAGTCAGAAGATGATATTGCGGGTCACGCACGCTACGCTAACAGAATTCAGAAGTACTTATTTTCTCCGGTAGGGGTGCACCGACGTGCGCCCTGACGAGTAGTATATTTTTTGTTAGAAGTCCCTTAATTTTTATGGCGATCGCTCCGCGCAACTCCCTTGGGGTATCACATTTAGACGTAATCTAAAAAAATCAGAAGTTGAACAAAAATATTGTTTATACTTAGATTATCTAACTTAATATTGATTCATCGCCACAACTTTAATGGTAAGCGAGCAAAATAAACCACCTAAAGCATCTTTCATTCCCACAATGCGTGAATTGGCGGCGACATATCAAGCATTTGCTTCTTATGCAGACGCCCATATTCGCAAACTCGGTTTGACCACCTGTCAATTTGACGTCATTGCCACTTTGGGTAATACACAGGGTATGACTATGACCGAACTCGCCGAAAAAACCTTAGTTACCAAAGGAACCCTGACCGGTGTCATAGACCGACTAGAACGCAAAAACTTAGTTTATCGCCAAGTCGTTGAAAGCGATCGCCGCAGCTTTCTAATCGTACTTACCCCCGAAGGAGAAAAAATGTTTGATCGCGTCTTTCCCATTCATATTGCTTACCTCAAAGAACGTTTCGAACTCCTCGACCCTTCTGAATTGGAACTTTTGCGAGTTCTACTGGCGAGATTGCGCAACGCTTTTGAGAGCTAAAAAAGTTTTTAAATAGATAGTTGACACTCAAACTACTTTTTGTTAACTTAATTTTAGAGATAGTTCGAGTTCAAACTATATGGCTTGAAACAATTCTGGCTAAACACCGTTTTTATAAACTTAGATTCTCTTAAGCTGTACCTTCCTATGCTTAAAGCTTTGGGTACTTGAGCATTGAAATCTTTTTGTCAAATCCAATCTGCAAACAGGAATATAAAAACTCTATTCTTGTCAAAAAACAATGCTAATCATCAGTGAAAAGATAATCTTAGTTATATCGGTGTCTAATAAATAGTTTGTATTTAGAATATCTGTATTTAAAATATATTTCTACGATAGGGAAAGTCTGCGTTCTTGAGTACATCAAGTTTTGAAGCTAAGAAGTTTTGAAACCATAGCGTGACAAATAGCTTTGTCCCCAAACATTTACTTACTACATTTACAAACACCAACAATTAGCGAGGTATTTATGAGTACTGATTTGAAAGTTGCATTTGAAGACATCAAAAACCTAGTACTTCAAGGTAAAGCAATGGATGCATTTGAGAAATACTATGCAGAAGATGTAGTAATGCAGGAAAATGGTAATCCTCCTACTGTAGGAAAAGAAGCTAATCGTCAGCGAGAGTTAGATTTCTTTTCTAAGCTATCTGAATTTCGAGGTGCAGAAGTAAAAAATGTTGCTTATGCAGATAATTTGATTATCTCAGAATGGTTTCTCGACTACACCCACAGCGAATGGGGTAAGCGCACTTATAATCAAGCCTGTATTCAAGTTTGGAAAGATGGGAAAGTCATACAGGAACGCTATTACTACGGAGCCTAACAGTTAAAAACATCTCCAAAAATCATGTAGAGAGGTACCACGGTACCTCTCCAGAAATGAATGTCTGGTAATAAACAAATAATTCTTCAGCAGAAATATCTTGTCAATTTGCATTAAGCATCCACTTTTATTAACCCCTCGTCGCAATCGCTTATTCTATGCTACGTTTGACAGGATTATGATCGCATTAACTGTTTCCTAAGTTTAGTTTCCTAAAATTTTTATTTCTTCTGCTTTATCACAATACTTAAAACTCTAATTAAAAGGAGCATCTTCCATGGGACTATTAGTTGATGGAGTTTGGCACGATCGCTGGTACGACACAGGAAAAACTGGTGGTAAATTCGTCAGACAAAATTCGCAATTTCGTAATTGGATTACAGCAGATGGTTCTAGCGGTTTTAAAGCTGAAGCGGGACGCTACCATCTTTATGTATCCTACGCTTGTCCTTGGGCACATCGCACTCTAATTTTTAGAGCACTCAAGGGATTAGAGGAAATGATTTCAGTATCTGTAGTCCATTGGTTTATGGGAGAACATGGTTGGACTTTTGATTCTGGAGAAGGAACCATCCCCGATCCAATTAACAACGCTCAATTTCTCCATCAAATTTATACAAAAGTAAATCCATCTTTTACCGGACGCGTTACAGTACCGGTTTTATGGGATAAGAAAACCGACACGATTGTTAATAACGAGTCCTCTGAAATTATTCGGATGTTTAACAGTGCTTTTGATAATCTTGGTGCTGTAACCGGTGATTACTATCCAGAAGCTTTGCGGGAAGAAATTAACGCTTTAAATGAGCGCATTTATCACACGGTTAATAATGGTGTTTATAAATCTGGGTTTGCTACTACTCAAGAAGCTTATGAAGAAGCAATTTATCCTTTATTTGAAACTTTAGATTGGTTAGAAGAATGTTTATCAACTCATCGGTATCTGACCGGGAACCAAATTACAGAAGCAGACTGGAGACTTTTTACGACTTTACTACGTTTCGATCCAGTTTATGTTGGACATTTCAAATGTAACCTGCGAAGGTTAGTAGACTATCCAAATCTTTGGGCTTATACCCGCGAACTTTACCAAATTCCCAAAATTGCCGATACGGTAAACTTCAAACATATTAAGGGACATTACTATCAAAGTCACGGTTCAATTAATCCCACTGCAATTGTACCCGTTGGACCTCAAATTGATTTTAGTACACCCCATAATCGGGAAAAAATTTCATCTGTACAATTCGTTTGATTGGTCCCTTAATACCCTCAAATAAATCCTATTCTACCTTGGCGCTTACGTGCGCCAAGATTTTTGTTTATGAATTTATTGAAAGTAAATTTATTGAAATTAATTTCTTAGAACTAATTTCTCATAACTTATTTATTGGAAACATTTTCCTTAAAGTAAGGGAATATATTTTATGACACTTTTAGCAACGATAATGTCAGAATGACCAAAATATGGGGTGAATCTTAGGGTAATAACTGAAATTAATTTTAGAAGGAAAAATTGCTGCTTATAAAGCTTTTAGTATTAATTGTTTCAGGCTGAAAGTACGACATCAAGGGCGTTATAGAAGATATTAGAAATTATTAAAAACACAAAGACCAAGTGTTAACAAAAATAAAATGCGCCACAATTGTAGATTCAAATTCCCATCATTGACTGCAGCAGTCTGCTCTTTTGCATGAAATTCTTCAACCATCAGACTATCCCATTGGATATCATTAACTGAATTTTTCCATTGAATGTTATTGTTCATGGTTTAATTCCTCTCTTTATAGTTCCGAATTATTTGAACAGATATACCAAACCTCAAACAAGATACCTTTAACAGAATTAACTGTTTGAAAAGGATATTCCTTATAAGGATAATTATAAGGAAACCCTTTAGAATAAAGGTTATTCTGAGAATTGATACTGCAACTCTGGGCTTGATTTCCTGAGCTTACATATAAACATATCCATAAAAAATGACAAACTCGGGACAAATTCTTTTTTTAATAAAAATTTATATGGAGTAAGGATTGAATTATGACAGTTTTTACCCGCTTAAAGCACGCATTAATAAGCATTTCATCGAATTAATGCTACTCACATTAAATTACTAGATAATCTAAGATATTTTCCTAACTTCCCAAGCTGCTTGAAAAAACTCATATTCACATAGCATTGCATAACGGTAAGTAGAATTTACTAAAGCTGAATTACCCACATAACTTTCGACTAAATTTTCTAACTGTTTTACTAAGGGCTGAAAATCAGAACCGCTGTAGGTTTGAACCCAATCTTTATATGGGTTATCAGGAGCATCACCTTCCCTAAAAGCTAACTCCGTACCTAAAAAGCTATATAAAACCATGCAAGGAGACATAGCTGCAGCAGTTACACCTATATCTTGACCCCAAGCAGTTGCAAGCAAAAAATCTGTATAGCGACGGGTAGCGATTGTGGGTTTTACAGAATCTAAATCCACTCCCCATTTAGCTGCATAACTTTCATGTAATTTTAGTTCGTCCAATACACCTTTAGTTAGAGCATGAAAAATCGTAAATCCTTCCCAATTAGGTGCTTTAGCAGCTGCAATACTATAAGCACGGGCAAAAGCTTCTAAAAAGAAAGCATCTTGCCCAACATAATAAGCAAATTTGTGTTGTTCTAAGCTACCATCACCAATTCCTCGAACAAATGGATGTTCCAAGCAAGCTTGTGCTAAATCTTGATTTGCAGACCATAATTCATCAGAAATAGTCATGTTGGGAATTGGGGGATTAGATATGGAGGAAATGATAAATGAAAATTGAAAAATAATAAATAATTAAAATGGTAGAAATTGAAGTAACACAGAGCCTAAACTACCGACAAAATCTGTAAAACTTGGTTTTCCTTTATTAAGCTTTGGTTCTAAAGGAGCTTGAAGTTCTTGAATAAAAGCTTGAGCAGTTATCAAACCTTGTTGGTTGTTTTGGGATGTAAACATTTTCTCCGCTAACTTCGCATCTTCGAATGCTCCCTTACGGTCAAATATTTGATAGCGAGCAATTCCACGAGCGAGATAAGCTCCAGCATAATTTGGTTTTGCAGCGATCGCTTGTTCGAAATAATCAATTGCTTGTTGTTGGTTACCCTGTTCTGCTGCTGCTACTCCCCAAGCATAAAACTGCTCGGGTTGAGCACTTTGTAAAGGAATCCCAACTGCTCCTTGCAGGTTTACTCCTTTTAAATCTACACCCGCCAAATCTGCATTCATCAGGTAGGTATTTCTTAAGTCAGCACCTAGTAAATTTGCTCCAGTAAGTTTAGCAGCACTCAGGTTCACACCAAATAAACCGGTAGCACTCAAATTTGCTCCAGTTAAATCTGCACCACTGAGGTTTGCACGACTGAGGTTCGCTCCACTTAAGTTAGCTCCCCTCAGGTTCGCTCCTCTTAAATCTGCTCTTACTAAGCCAGCACCACTCAAGTCACATTTTTGACATTCTTTCGTTGATATTAACTGTCTCAGGTGTTGGGGATTAGCTGCTTGTGCATCTGTGGCAAAGGTTATTATGAAGCTAAATATAGCCGTAGCTAAAACTCGATTTCTCATTATTAGCATGACAATATATTTTCGTAGAATTTCAATTAACTAGCATAAAAATTGACACTTTAGCTTAGCCTATCTTTATAACAAATGCTCGCAAGCAATATCGACTGAAGATATGTTATTCAAAATTATTATGACTCGAATATGTATCGCAAAATATTCATTCAATATCCTGTGGACTCTACCGTGACTGATCTAATCCGTAGTAGCGGCTCCGTAGGTAGCGCAGCTATAGCTATATTTATTGCGCGCTGCAGCAAGCTTGTATCTGGACCTTGAATATCTCAAAAAAAACTTGAAAATTTATCAATACAAATGGAACTAAATTTTTTATCATCCAAAAACCCCTAAATAATTGGGGTTTAGGGGATATATCAACAAGAATAGATTCAAAAAATTTTTTCTGATGGTTTCTTGTTTTGGGTAAAACAACAAGTAAACAGCAAACTTGTTTTGAATATATCGTTTTTATTAAGCCGAATAACCTTTCAGTTGCTCCTCTGGGTCAAAATCACGATAGCAGGTGCCGATGAGTTAATTTTATCACCAATATTTTTAGGAGCAGGCCAACCAATTTTGATAAATAAGTTAAGAGCAAAGGTGAGGCTAAGGGCTAGCAAAAATTTTTCTAACATCGTAATTCTTACAACCTCTTGGTATCAATTATATAATAAACTTGACTCATAAAAAAGTTTTATCTTTAAGCAAGTCTAGTTTATACAAACAAATAGGTGAAGCGATCTGCGGCTCATACTCAAGTGATGCTTATCACTATTTATTATTAAACCTGAAATGTACTTGTGTATTTAATATCAAAAATAAGCGCTATTTACGTAGAATAATTGAGCTTATACTCTATGCCTTAATCATTAATGTCTCTTTAACTTAGGAATATATAAGTTTTTAACTAATGAACAAGCAATTTCGCTTATTTTTTTTTGTTACATCACGCTAATAGCACAATTAATACAGTATCGAGTGGTATCTAGAGATTGTGAAACAACCGTTACACGTAGACTTATACATCTGTGCTTTGTAATACTAATCACAAAATATCTGTAGCAAACACTCTTCATCCAGAAATTGTTATTTCAATCAGAAATATTTCAATCAGAAAAACTTCTTCAGGACTGCAGGGGCAAAAATAATTAAATTCAATAAGTAAATTCAAATCGTGATTTAAAACTTAATGTTACTTTCATTAGTTCTTCTGTACTAATTGTAAAGCCCACTTAAAGAATTTTAATTAAAGTTAATGCATCACAACTGACCAACTAAACCAAATAAACTTATGTATTCTTGTGTATTTTTGCTTTACATAAGTTAACTATTCTTTGTTTGGACTCAGGCAGTATAACGCGCTGTTTCTGTTGGTAAAAATATTTACTTAGAATAAAATTATCTAGAGGCTAAATAATCAGAAGCAAAAAATACGTCAGCCTAAAAATACCAATTAATTGCTGAACAGCAAAGACTATAAATACGTAGAACTAAATGAAAAACTCTTGAAAACTAATACTTACATATCTTATAAATTATTTTCAAATTCTTTCTCTTAATTAAATTAAATCTATATTAGCGATAAAAATTGAAATGATTGCCGTCATCAATTAACGCATACATATTGGCAAAAATTTTTACTCTTCTTCGCTATTAGTTATTCATTGATATTGCAAATTTTTAATAGTATAACTTTCATCTCGGTATTTACAAATAGCCATAAATATAACAGCTGCTTCTGGCAAAAAAATAATAAATTCATGAAAGTTATTGTTTAGTTTTTACGTCACAAAACTTATTGAAAAAATGTAACTTAAAGAAAACAATAAACTTGACGAAAATGGAAAAATTTCACCCCAGAAAGGTCACTTACTAAGGTAGTCTAGATCCAGTGAAATTATCTCCTGATTCGACATATTTCCTTATGACATCAGTTATTTCTACTGCTAGGCGTACTATTCGCATCGGTTCTCGCAAAAGTCAATTAGCTCTGGTTCAAACTCGTTGGGTGCAAAAGGAACTTGCAACCACTTTCCCCGAGATGAACTTTGAAGTTCACACCATGTCAACCCAAGGTGACAAAATTCTCGATGTCGCGCTGGCTAAAATCGGCGATAAGGGATTATTTACAAAAGAATTAGAAGTTGGAATGCTGAATCGGGAGATTGACTTTGCCGTGCACTCCCTCAAAGATTTGCCGACTACTTTGCCCGAAGGATTGGCATTAGCAGCAATTACCGAAAGAGAAAATCCTGCTGATGCTTTAGTAGTACATACCAAGTACAAAGATAAGCAAATTGATACCTTACCAGAAGGTGCAGTAATTGGTACATCTTCTCTCAGAAGACTAGCTCAATTACGTCATAAGTTTCCCCATCTAGCATTTAAAGATGTACGTGGAAACCTCAACACCCGCTTAGCAAAACTAGATGCAGGTGAATATGACGCGTTGATTTTGGCTGCTGCTGGTTTGCAAAGGCTAGGAATGGGCGATCGCATTCATCAAATTTTGCCCAAAGAAGTTTCTCTTCATGCAGTCGGACAAGGTGCTTTAGGCATTGAATGCCGTGCTGGTGACCAAGAAGTCATTTCCCTTCTCAAAGCCATCGAACATAATACTACTCGTGATCGTTGTTTAGCAGAAAGAGCTTTCTTGCGGGATCTTGAAGGTGGCTGTCAAGTACCCATCGGAGTTAACAGCGAATTAGATGGTGATCGCTTAACTTTGACCGGTATCGTAGCTAGTGTTGATGGTAAGAAAATCGTTAAAGATATTGTTACTGGTTCTACAGAAGACCCAGAAAGTATCGGTACAGAGCTTGCAGAAAAACTGCGGCAACAAGGTGCCCAAGAAATTTTAAATGAAATTTTTGCCCAAATTCAACGAGGTGCTTGAATTATTGTGTCAACAGATGTGCTTAGATATAACAAATAAGTATTTCCGTTGGACAACAGTTCTAATAGACGCGAAATATAGCACCTGGGTTTTCCCTGGGTTACATTTACTTTCATAGGGCAGAATAGGGAAACTACAGGAAACTATGCGTATATTATTTGTGGCAGCAGAAGCTGCTCCCATAGCTAAAGTTGGGGGCATGGGTGATGTTGTAGGGGCACTACCAAAAATTCTGAGACAAATGGGGCATGATGTGCGGATATTCATGCCCTATTACGGCTTTTTACCAGACAAAATGGAAACTCCTTCCGAACCTGTTTGGCATGGATACGCCATGTTCCAGGATTTTGCAGTTTATGAAACTGTTTTACCTGGTACTGATGTGCCGTTATATTTGTTTGGGCATCCAGCATTTTGGCCGCGTCGAATTTATTTTGGAGACGATGAAGATTGGCGTTTCACTCTATTCTCTAATGGTGCGGCAGAATTTTGTTGGAATTACTGGAAACCAGAAATAATTCACTGTCATGATTGGCATACGGGAATGCTTCCTGTTTGGATGCATCAATCTCCAGACATTACCAGCATTTTCACGATTCATAACTTGGCTTATCAAGGTCCATGGAGTTGGTATTTACAGAAAATTACCTGGTGCCCTTGGTACATGCAAGGACATAACACCATGGCAGCTGCCGTACAGTTTGCAGATCGGGTAAATACGGTATCACCAACATATGCCGAACAAATCAAGACACCTGAATATGGCGAAACCATAGAAGGCTTACTGTCATTTATTAGTGGTAAGTTATCAGGAATTATTAATGGTATCGATACGGAATTATATAATCCCGAAACCGACCAGCAGATTGCCCAAAACTTCAGTGCTGATACTTTAGACAAACGTCAGGCAAACAAAATTGCTCTACAAGAAGAAGTTGGTTTAGAAGTTAACTCAAACGCCTTCTTGATTGGTGTTGTGTCGCGATTAGTAGAACAAAAAGGGATTGATTTAATCTTACAAGTTCTTGATCGCTTCATGGCTTATACTGACGCCCAATTAGTTTTGTTAGGTACGGGAGACCGTTCTTATGAAACCCAGTTATGGGAAATGGCATCTCGCTATCCCGGACGCATGGCAACATATCTGCTTTACAGCGATGCGATTGCTCGTCGAATTTATGCTGGTTCTGACGCTTTCTTAATGCCCAGCCGTTTTGAGCCATGTGGAATCAGTCAAATGTTAGCCCTACGTTATGGTTGCGTACCTATCGTCCGTCGTACAGGGGGACTAGTAGATACAGTATCCCATCATGACCCAAGAAATAACTTAGGTACGGGTTATTGCTTTGACCGCTACGAACCACTGGATTTGTTTACCTGTATGATTAGGGCTTGGGAAGGCTTCCGTTATCAGGAGAAATGGCAAGAACTCCAAAAACGTGGCATGAGTGAAAACTTCAGTTGGCATAAATCTGCCGAGCAGTATATAAAATTATATCGCTCGACACTTGGTCTTCCTGAAGAAGAACCACAGGAGCAGGTACCAAGCTTAGTAATGAATTCATAGACAATTGCTTGAAGCAATTCTCAACTGAATGAAATATAGTTTGTTTGTGGGGTAATAGCGCTGCTGTTACCCTACAAAATTTTACATAATTTTAATCAGAAAAAATGTATCTATTAGAACAATCATCAAATTAATCTTTAGTCAGAAGTCAGGAGTTAGGAGTCAGAAGTCAGAAGTCAGGAGTTAGGAGTCAGGAGTCAGGAGTCAGAAGTCAGAAGTCAGAAGTCAGAAATTACTTACTACTTACTACTCATTACTTATTACTGTGCGCAATACCTTACGGTACGCTACCGCTAGGCGCTAACATTACTCATTACTGTGTGCTGTCGCGCCCCCCCGCAATACCTATAGCTCTTGCGGTTAAGCCTTACGGCATTGGCTGCGCTAACGTCGTCAGACGCGTGCATTCGTCTTTAGACGCGTCCAAACCGGTACGCTTGACGCTAGCTACACGCTTCATTACTTATTACTTATTACTTATTACTCATTACCAAATAGCCCTATAAAAAATTCCTGACACTTTGCAAAATTCGCTCCGACGCTAAACCATCACCAAATGGATTAATTGCATTAGCCATAGCCTCATAAGCAGTAGAATTACTCAATAATTCAGTTGCGTTCATTGCAATTTTCTCTGGTTTAGTCCCAACAAGTTTAGCTGTACCAGCATTCACAGCTTCTGGTCTTTCCGTTGTCTCCCTCAAAACTAAAACTGGTTTTCCTAAACTGGGTGCTTCTTCTTGCAAACCACCAGAATCAGTTAGGAGAAGATGCGATCGCATAATTGCTCCAACTAACTCGCCATAGTTTAAAGGTTCTGTTAAAAATATTTGGGGATGATTGCCTAAAAGTGCTTGTAAAGGTTCTCTAACTGTAGGATTGCGATGTAAAGGTAATAATAAAGCTGTATCGGGATTTTTATCTAGTACTTGTAAAAAACCTTGAGCAATATCTTGTAATGGTTCGCCCCAATTTTCTCGACGATGAACCGTTGTAAGTAAAACGCGATATTTATCCCATTCTAACCCTGGTATGTTACAAGCAGGTTTTTTCGCTGCAACATTTAAAAGTGCATCAATAACTGTGTTCCCTGTCAAATACACTTCACCTAAAACTCCAGAACTTTTCAGATTTTCTACAGCTAAAGACGTTGGTGCAAAGTGTAACTGAGTAATTTGAGAAATTAGCCTTCTGTTAGCTTCTTCTGGATAAGGATTGAATAAATTGTCAGTTCTAAGTCCTGCTTCTACATGACCTAAAGGAATTTTTTGATAAAAAGCTGCTAAACCTGCAGCAAAAGCAGTGCTTGTGTCTCCTTGAACTATTACTAAATCTGGTTTATTCGTATTGAATAATTCTTCTAAGCCACGCAAGCTGCGACAAGTGATATCGCTCAAAGATTGCTTGGGTTGCATAATTTCTAAATCAACATCTGCTTTTAGGTTAAACAATTGCATAACCTGTTCAACCATTTCACGATGTTGTCCAGTCAAAACCACTTGAGTTTCAAAACCAGAATAGTTCTGAAAAACCTGAATTACCGGCGCTAGTTTAATTGCTTCAGGTCTAGTACCCAAAATAATACAAACGCGCTTTTGATTGGTCATTAGTTAACAATCATGTGAACGACAGTAATTCTTTCAATAGTTATGAGTCCATAGCCATTAGTCAATAGTTTGCAATCACAAAATTTGAAATCTTTCTCATATTCTTCCATCTACATTAACTTTAAGAGATCCTTCGCAGGAAAATTTTCCCATTTCCTGTATTGTGAATCTATTCCCCCTGGGTTTTGAAAAGCGCGGGTTAGTTGCGCTGTTCCCCGTTCCCTCTTCTCTTATATTTCCTGTAATAACTTTTTCGACATGAAAATAAATATGGAAAAATTATTAAACATGAAAAAACCCGGTTTTACCGGGCAGATGCGCTGTTTGTCAATTTTTAATTTGTAGTCTGATGATTCGTTATCTGATGATTTATTGTTTGATAATTTGTTGTTAGATGATTTGTAATCAGATAGTTAAATTTGGATATTCAATTATTCGATATTACAAGTCAAAGGACAAGCTGCATAAACTGTAGTTTGCATTTCATCTTCCTCTCCATGCAACCAGCTTAACCAGCTAACTTCTTTAGGATTAATACCTTTAGCAGTTAATACACCAGCTCCTATCAGAACTGCCATCACATTAAATGAAATTAAACCACCAGCTACTAGTAAAACTGCACTAACAGGCATTACAGATTGCAGAACAATAGATAGTAAACATCCAACAGTCGCCATTAAAACTACAAGTGGAAAACCGACAACAAGCAAGCATACTGCCAAAGTGAACGTCCATATTAAAAAGCATTTAACCATTAATAATGAATAGGTTTTTCCTAAATCGGATGTTCCTGACACAGACATGACTTGTCCTCCTAAAAAATGCATTTATACCGTAACAATCAGCAATAAATATCTGCTGAATTCAAACTGATTCGATATTTAGTATTCTTCTTCCGTGTTGATAAGTATATAGAATCCATCTGATTAAATGAGCCTTTATTTAATAAACTTTACAGTTTATTTTTCGTAATTGTGGATAAACCTTAATTTCTCAGCTAGTTGCCAACCCCATGTTTGCCATCTGTCAAAAGTATTAATAGCGTAAAGGGCTCCGATAACCTTTATATTTCAGGAAAGAGGAAATTTTACTTTTATTTGTTGAAATCTTTAATTTTAAGCGACTTTACATTTCTTATAGAAAACAAGTCAGGCTCTCATAATTTAATAACGTCACAATCTACGATTTTGCTCCTGGCTATAAAGCGTATAAATTCAGTCATATTTAGCTTTTACAGTGCTACGAATATTTATTTTTAGTGAGACTTAGAGAAAAGCAATAATCCTACTGTTGATGGCTTAACTATTGATGCGTTAAGAGTTTAGGCTGAAAATTTTTATTTGCGCTTCTGTGCCCGTACAGATAGTCTCAAACTTGTTCGTGAAGTATTTAAAATCATCATTTTTAAGTTTTTTCACTGAAGAAAACTTATCCTGCACGAGTGTTAAATGAATTTGTACATAACTAAATCAGTTTTTTGTAAATCGTGAGTATGATTTTCGTTACTCAAATTTTCGTAGCTCAAAATCATACAAAAGCATAGTTTAGTTGAATTCTATTTAAAAATTTGGGTTAACCAGCATCTATATATGGATATCAAATCTGAGAATTTATCCAATTCGACATCCGATGGGTCTGATGATTTTCTAGCCACGGTGCAGCCAACTATCGATACTCAACGACAAGTTACACAAACATTAAATATGTCTACTTCAAGAACTCCTGTTAATCCTGTAGTTAAATCTCCACCACCTCCACCACCAGCTTTCAATAATTCATCTACACATCGTCCGGGAACTCCACCACCAGCACCAAGTCCTACAAATTCCAGAAATAACTTGAGTTCCAGAAATAATTCTTCCCAACCAAAATTGGAGCAGTTAATTAAAAAAGCTTTTGATGATGGTTTTTCCGATATTCACCTCGGTGTGGGAGAAGTACCTCGGTATCGTAACCGTGGTGAGATTGAAACCACAAAATATCCAGTTACAGATAAAGAGACTTTCAGGGGATGGTTACAGGAAATCTTAACCCCCGAAGAGATCAAAAGTTTTGAAGAAAAACTTGAATTTGACGGTGCGACTCAATACGATTTTGCCCGAGTACGGATTAATATTTTTGATTCCCTGCGGGGTAATGCAATGGTATTGCGTCTCATACCAGTCAAAATACTAACCATGGAACAGCTAAAATTGCCGTTAGTATTTAAAGATATTTGTCACTATCACAAGGGTTTAATTTTAGTCACGGGTCCGACTGGTTCTGGTAAATCTACCACAATGGCGGCGATGATTGACTATATCAATAAAGAGATGCCTAAACATATCATCACCATTGAGGATCCAGTTGAATTTGTTCACAAGTCTCAAAAATCTCTCGTCAAACAGCGTGAAGTGGGTATGCATACCCGTAAGTTTGATAATGCACTAAAAGCAGCTTTGCGGGAAGACCCAGATTTAATCCTTGTAGGTGAAATGAGAGATAAGGAAACTGTAAATACTGCTCTTAAGGCTGCTCAAACAGGTCACTTAGTTATGGGTACCCTACACACCAATAGCGCAGTAAAAACCATTGAGCGTATTCTTAATCTTTACTCTGGTGAAGAACAGGATGCAATGCGAGTAGCCTTATCTGAAGCTTTAGTTGCAGTCATCGCTCAAGGTTTGTGTCGGACTACTGATGGCAAACGTGCGGCTTTCCACGATATCTTAATTAATACTGATGCTGTCAAAGAATGGGTCATTGATGGTAAGTATGATGAAATTACCGAACTAATGAAACAAGCTAGTTATGACGGTATGGCTACCATGAACCAATCCCTATTTAAACTTTATGAAGAAGGAAGAATTACTGAAGAAACAGCTTTGGAAATGTCACCTACCCCCAATGAAATGGCGCAATTCCTTCGCGGTCGCGTTTAAGCTTATTGGTAATGAGTAATAAGTAACGTTAGCGGCTAGCGGTAGCGTACCGTAAGGTATTGCGGGACGCGACAGCGCACAGTAATGAGTAATGAGTAATGAGTAATGAGTAATGGGTAATGGGTAATGGGTAATTTATTACTTTTAATTCCTGACTCCTGTTAGCAAAGCGGTGCGCGGTAGCGCACAATTCTGACTCCTGACTTCTGACTCCTTATTTATATAGTTGTTTTAAATTTTTGAAGATTTGCAGCTTCTCAAATGGAATAATAAAGGTAGTGAGGTTTTTGTTTTTTCAAATCCTCTCTACTTGCAAAAAAGGGCAATAAGTCCTTAGTTAGCACAAATTGTGACATTGGCTTATACTTTTGGACTCCGATAAATTATCTCTACCGAAATTATTTAAAGGGATTGCGCTATTCACTCCGGGTGGAGATTTAGTATATTGTATTGACCCCCATAAACAAGGTCGATGGCATTTACATTTATGTGCAACTTTACAAGAAACCTTAGGTTTGTCAGAACCACCTCACTTTTTAGTTCCTTGTTATACTGCCACAATTGACCATTGGCTAGATCCAAACACCCAACAGATAAAAACCTTTGCTGAAGCAAGTCCTCTTGTAATTCGCTATCAGGCTTTATTAAATTGTATTTTTGGTACAAAGGAATTAGTGTGGCAGAGCGCTACCTGGCATGAAGATTTGTGCGATCGCATGATGTTGACTACTTATCGTTCTTCATTTCCGTTGTTGTGGGAAGAAAATGATCTGGTCTTACGTTTGGATCTTTCTGAACCTGTAACTTTAAATAATAGACCAACAACTATTTCTCCAGAAAATTCAGAAACAGAAACCCAGGCTCATGTCTTTCGTCTATTCATTGCTGGACATAACCCTGCAACAGAGCATATTTTACAGACTTTACACGAAATTTTAGAAAAATATTTGGGTCATCCTTATACTCTCAAGGTGATTGATGTTTTAAGTCATCCCGAACAAGCAGAAGCGAACCAAGTTACAGCGACTCCGACTCTAGTTAAAGTTTGGCCTCATCCCATTAGAAGAATTGTGGGAGACTTGAATAATATTGGCAAAATCTTACAAAATTTGGGAGTGAGGAATCAAAAACCCAGTTGATTGTGGTTTTGTTCAAAATATTTAGTACCCTAAAATATTTAGCACTAATCATCTGAATAATTGTTTCCCGTGATACATATTACTGAGTAGCAATATATTTTTTTTGAATTTTAATTGGGTTTCTCGTTAACTCTCTATTTGCATTGGCTGTTTTTCTGATAGCGTGTTGCAAGTTAGTGACTTTCTGTAGTTCTATAAACTTGGATAGTCTTATAAATTTAATCTATGCAGATTCAAACACCAGATTGGGTTAAACACGCAGTTTTCTACCAAATATTCCCCGATCGCTTTGCCAAAAGTCAGCAAACAGATGGAAAATTACTTCACAATCCTTCATGGGAACCTTGGGAAGCTCCACCAACACTCCAAGGTTACAAAGGTGGGGATTTATGGGGTGTAATCGAACAATTAGATTACATTCAAGACTTGGGAATAAATGCGATTTACTTTACCCCGATTTTTCAATCAGCTTGCAATCATCGCTATCATACCCATGATTATTATCAAGTAGACCCCATCTTGGGTGGTAATACAGCTTTCCGAGAACTTCTACATGCAGCACGTCAACGTAATATTAAAGTAGTTCTCGACGGAGTATTTAACCACGCGAGTCGTGGATTTTTCTTTTTTAACGACATCTTAGAAAATGGTCCCCATTCCCCTTGGTTGGATTGGTTCCGAATTGAAGGATGGCCCCTTGCAGCTTACACTGGAGATTCACCACCGAATTATGTTGGTTGGGTAGGAAATCGCGCTTTACCAGTATTTAATCACGATAATCCTGAAGTTCAGGAATATATCATGAAAATTGCCGAATATTGGCTAAAAGTAGGTATTGACGGTTGGCGCTTAGATGTACCATTTGAAATTAAAACTCCCGGATTTTGGGAAGAATTCAGGAAACGGGTCAAAGCTATCAACTCCGAAGCTTATATTGTTGGTGAAGTATGGGGAGATTCCCGTCAATGGTTAGATGGAAACCAATTTGATGGGGTAATGAATTACTTATTTACTGGACCAACCATTGCTTTTACTGCAGGCGATCGCGTGATGCGGGAATATGTCCAAGGACGGGACTATGAAGTTTACCCGGCTTTATCAGCAACAGAATATGCGAATAAAATCCAAGAATTACTCAAACTCTATCCTTGGGAAATTCAACTCACCCAATTGAATCTACTTGCTTCCCACGATACTGCTAGACTGCTAACGATTACAGGTGGAGATGTTGCAAGTGTTGAATTAGCAACTTTATTATTAGTTACCTTTCCCGGAGCTCCCAGCATTTACTATGGTGATGAAGTAGGTTTACCTGGTGGTATCGATCCAGACTCTCGTCGTGGATTTCCTTCCAATGAAAACTGGAATCAGGATATTCTCAAAATCCACCGCGAACTAATAGCCCTACGCAATCGCTATACTTGTTTGCATACTGGTAAATATCAAGTTTTGTTTACAGAAGGAGATATTTATGTATTTGCACGGATTTTAGAAACTGAAGAAGTAATAGTTGCAATTAATATTGGTATGAAGAAAGCAACTGTAAAAATTGATGTTAGCGAACTAAAATTCCAGCCTCAAAAACTTGTGTATAGCAAAAACGAAACTAAATGGAATATTGACAGCGAATGCAAACTGCTCAATTTAACAATTCCTTCTCGTAGTGGTTGCATTTTAGCAAAAGAATAACTTACTCATACCCAATCGCAGATTGGTTATTTGCTTTCAGTTAATATCTATTTCGTTCTTAACTAATTAGATGTTAATTTTGGTTCAACCTTACCTAGTAAATTTTCTAAAATCAGCCAAAAGTTACTAACTTGTATTTATTACTGATGGTTGGGCAAATAAATTAGCTCAACACAGAATAAATGTTTCTTATTTTAAGAATAAGTTAATTAAACCAGTACTTACGAACAGACAACGTAATTAAAGTCATTGGGACTAAGGTTAGCACTTAGCAGTTAGCACAGGCTCTAGGTATTTCATTTTTGGTTCTGAAGTAGCAATCTTAAAGCACTGTAAATCAATCGCTTCAGGACTTTTCACCCCAAGGTAACCAGTGCGTAAGTCCTGTTTTGTTTATCTTTTTTTTTACAAATATCCTCAAAGATATATAATGATACTTGTAATAGCCAGTTGTATTTACAGATACCAAGTATCTATTCGACTAATGCCAGTCTCAGCTTTTTTATCCAGTCCTTAGGTAGTACTGATTTACTTCTGATTACTTTTTCAGATTCATTCTTGATATTGATAACCAAGCGAAAAATAATACAAAAATTGAGGAATTATGTAGGCATTAATAAATCATTTTAAGAGGATTTGAAGTAGCTTAACATTTTTGGTAATGCCTTCTGTGTAGTAGTTGAATTATGAGTTACAAATTTCAGTCTCACTAGTTAATCAATAATCAAGATTAGCTGTAAGCTTTGATTCAAGGTATTTATAGAGTTTTAAGAAATGAATTGGTTACTTAGGTTTAATTAACGGTTACTAATAGCTATTTGTGTAATATTCTCAATTGACCTTAGCTTAGCTTGTAATTATTGCTGAGCGATGATTTGTGCTGCTCAATTATAAGTTTTCATCCCCACTCAATTCAAGAATAAACATGTTTAGCAAGATATCAGAAAGGCAAATGCATCGAATAAGATGGATTTTGATACTTGGTTGGCTAATTTTGATTGCATCTTTATTTTTTGATCCAATCACACCACCTTTAACTGAACCCAGTAATACTTTAAGTCCTTTTAAATTAGATCCAAATGTCTGCATCAAGGTGCAAGAAGTTTGCCTGCAAGAACAACCTTATCCTGTTGGTGCAAGAATATTCTGGGCTGCAATTGTTCCTTGCAGTATTTTTATTTTGTTAGTTTGGGGACACGAATTTTGGCGACGAATTTGTCCGTTATCTTTTGTATCCCAAATCCCTCGTACTTTGGGAATTCAGCGACGATACAAACGAGTTAATCCATTAACAGGGAAAATTTCCTATAAGTCGAGCAAAGTTAAAAAAAATTCTTGGTTAGCCCGCAATTATTTGTATCTACAATTCAGTTGTTTTTATCTCGGGCTTTGTACTCGATTACTTTTCGTCAATACTACTGGTTGGGTACTAGGAAGCTTTCTTGTACTTACCATTATTTGTGCGATTGCAGTGGGTTATTTATATGATGGTAAATCTTGGTGTAACTACTTTTGTCCAATGTCACCGGTACAAAAAATCTACAGCGAACCGAGGGGATTATTAACCAGTGCTGCTCATCAAACCCCAAATAAAACCATTACTCAATCGATGTGTCGTACCGTCGATTCCCAAGGAGAAGAAAAAAGTGACTGTGTTGCTTGTCAAACTCCCTGCATTGATATTGATGCAGAAAGATCATATTGGACTGACATCAGTAAACCAAACCGAAAGTTGCTTTATTACAGCTATATAGGATTAGTTTTCAGTTTTTATTTTTACTACTATCTCTATGCAGGTAACTGGGATTACTATTACTTTGGCGCTTGGACCCATGAAGAAAATCTTCTCAACACTTTATTTAAACCTGGGTTTTACATTTTTGATACTCCCATACCTATTCCCAAAATTTTAGCTGTACCTTTAACTTTAGGTTTCTTTGGTTTAGCTAGTTATGTAATAGGACTGAAATTAGAAAAATACTACAAAAATTATCTTGCGCGAAAAAAAATAGCCATACCCAAAGAACTAATCGAGCATAGGATGTTTACCCTTTGTACTTTTTTAGTTTTTAATCTCTTTTTTGTATTTGGTGGTCGTCCAACTGTAAGATTATTACCGATCTCGCTACAATATCTTTTTAACGCCTTGATTATCTTTGTTAGTACAATGTGGCTCTATCGTACTTGGGGACGTAGTCCACAAATTTATCTTAGAGAAAGTCTTGCTGTTCGTTTTCCGAAAAAAATTCGTAAACTCAGACTACATAATTCTTGGTACTTAAAAGTACGCTCCTTCAATAGAATCAAAAAATAATAGGGATTTTAACATTTAAACAGAGTATTTAATTGACTATTCTCCAAAAACTTGACAAAAAACAGTTCTTTTACGCGGTCCATCTAACTCAAAAAATAAAATTGATTGATAAGTTCCCAAAGCTAACTTTCCGTCGATAATAGGAATAACCTCACTAGTACTTAGAGTCATTGCCATCAAATGAGAATGGGCGTTCATTGGTTCGTCTGCTGGAATATTTTCTCTGAGGTGAAGGTCATTATGTAAATATTTGTCTGATTCTGGTGCTAATTTTCGCAAATATACTTTAATATCTTGCAGTAATCTTTCCTCATTTTCATTGATGGCTAAAGCTGTAGTCGTGTGACGAGAAAATACTAAAACTTGACCATTCTGAATCGGAGTTGATGAAATTACAGCTTCAACTTCAGGGGTAATACTATGAATGTTAATTCCTTCGTTGGTTTGAACTTCGAGTATTTTGTTAAAAATTGGCATTTTTTTACAGTTATCAGTTATCAGTTACCAGTTAACAGTTTCAATTTTTTGAGAAATCCATTCATCATATAACAAAGCATAAGTGTGTTCATTTAAGTTAAAATAGTTTGCAATCCCTTGACTAATCTTTCAATCCCCGACCTAGCTGTATCCTCTTGTAACGCACCATAAGCGACGCGTAGATAACATCCATCATCCATTCCAAAAGTTGTACCGGGAATGACTGCAACTTGATATTCACGAATTAATTTTTTCACTAATTCAAAAGAATTTATAGAAGTATTAACTTTCAAGAAAAAGTAAAAAGCACCATTAGCTGGAGCGATAGTACATAAATCTTCTAAATTTTGCAGCGAATCCAGAACTAATTCTCTAACCTGAGCGATCGCACCAATATTTTTTTGCAGATATTCTTTCTTTGCCTGTAACGCTCCTAAAGCTGCATACTGAGAAACTACTGGCGGACATATCAAAATAGTATCTTGAACTTTTTTGATTTCTCCAAGTAAATGCTTGGGTACCACCATGTAACCGATGCGCCAGCTAGCAAAACCATATGCTTTAGAAAGACTGTAAAGAGAAATAGTATATTCTCTACTTCCTGAAAAACTCCCAGGCGAATAATGTTCTACACCGTTGTAAGTAAAATATTCATAAGCTTCATCGCTGATGTGATAAATATCATGGGAGCCGCACATTTGATTCACTGCTTGCAGATCGCTTTTTGAATAAACTACTCCTGTTGGGTTGTTAGGGGAAATCGTTACTATTGCTTTTGTTTTCGGGCTAATAGAAGACGCGATCGCATTTGGTAATAACTGATAATTTTCATCTGTTGGAACTAACACCGGATGACAACCTGCCATTCTTATAGCCATTTCATGGTTGAAATAATAAGGTGTATTAAGAATAATTTCATCTCCAGGAGAAGTAATAGCTAAAACAGCATTCATGAATGCCATATTGCTTCCTGCAGTTACAATAATGCAGTTTTCTTCACTAATTTTTATATTATTAAAAGCCTGTAATTTTGCAGACAATATATCTATTAATGATGGAATTCCTTCGACTGCTTGATAAAAATTATTATTGGGATTAGCAAGGAATTTTGGTAATAGCTCAATTGCTTCTACAGGTGGTGAATAACCTACGACTCCTTGTCCTAGAGAAATAGTTCCTGGTGAACTTTTAATAAGTTCGCCAACGACCGGAATAATCGGAGATTGTACTATCTGCATCCGAGAAATCAAGGATTTCATATGATTTAAGATTTTTTATCAAAACAGCCATTTGATTTAATTGTCTATTAAATTGGTAATTGTAGGTGTAATTCTTTCCTTAATATTTTGAGATGAAAACCCACAAGTACCAACTTATAAGTTCTATCCACAAGCCAATAATTATAGATATTGGAAACTTGAAACTGGATGATTTTGATAAGCAGAATACACTAAATTCTGAATCTTCATAAACTAATAAATCAATATATTAAGTTTTCCATAATAGTTGCTGCATGTTATATATTTAGTCCTGAATTTTATGTCAGAGTTGTGTATCCTGGAATGGATTTGAAACTAATAGTGAAATGGAGGAATAATGAACCCCAAAATGATGCGTCTGTTATGGTCTGTAATTGAAACAAGTCAGACCAAGACGCTTTTACAATTAGATGACGCTAGCTTGGTACAATGGCTGCTTAAACAAACTACAGATCGAGCATTCTTAGATTGCCGTGAAACAGATTATTTGAGCGACTATATCCAATCTCGCTTACCTTTAATTCGCGATATAGCCCGCGAACGTCAGTATTGTTAAAGTATGTTCTTAAACTTAAGTAACAATAAAACTTAAGTGACAATACAATAGCAGTCGAAGAATAGTATCCAAACAAGAGCAGTTGATATCGATTGAAATAACAGCTAAGTTAATTGAGGCAAATAACCTTCAATTAATAAGTCAGAATCTACTAATTTGACTGTGACACGTTCTAATTGTAATGCTTCCGTCATCGCAGCAAATCCCAATTCACCTACCGGAGTAGGAGCATCAGAGCCACCAATAATTTTTGGTGCAATAAATGCTAGAACTTTTTGTACAGCACCTTGAGTGATGGCATTAGCAGCCAAGATTCCTCCACATTCCCATAGTACGCTGCAAAAACCACGTTCGTATAAAAACGCCATTGCTACACTGGGTGTAAGTGGTGTTAGTTCCACAACCTCCACCCCTTTATTTTGTAAGAATTCTTTGAACTCGGAATTAGCTCCTACTTCCGTCAATACCAGAGTAGGAGCTTCGCGAATATCCCACAAATTTGCACTGGAAGGTAAATTAAGATTGCGACTCATTACCACTCGTAAAGGGTTATGCACTTGAGCTTGATGGCTGGTTAAATAGGGATTATCTTGTCTAACTGTATTACCACCAACTATTACTGCATCACAGCCTACCCGTAATTTATGTACTCGCTTTCTTGCTGCAGTATTAGTAATCCAATTACTATGACCTTTAGATGTGGCAATTTTCCCGTCCAAAGTCATGGCATATTTCAAAATTCCTAATGGTTTTTTGTAGCGAATGCGATGGATAAAACCCTCATTTAGTTTTTGACAAGCTTCTTCTTCTACCCCTACGACAACTTCTATTCCTGCTGAACGCAGACGAGCAATTCCACCTGCAGCAACTAAGGGGTTGGGATCGACCATTCCTACCACAACTTTTGACACCCCAGCAGCTATCAACGCTTCAGAACAAGGTGGCGTGCGTCCATAATGATTGCAAGGTTCAAGATTAACGTAAACAGTTGCCCCCCGGGCATTTTCGCCAGCATCTCTAAGAGCAAAAACTTCAGCATGAGGTTCTCCAGCTTTTGGATGAAATCCTTCGCCAATAATTTCTCCATTTTTAACTATTACTGCCCCTACCATTGGATTTGGTGAAGTGCATCCCAAAGCATGACGAGCAAGTTCTAAGCATCGTTGCATCATTTTTCGGTCAAAATTGTCAAAATCATTCAAAGATTTATTAATCAATTGCTGCTTTTCGTCATTATCTTTACCTATCGGTATATTTGGTTGTTCAACCATCGGGTTACGATCCGTCTTTCAATTAGTAAACACTTTGAATGTATAGCAATTTGAACTTGCACAGAAATATTAGCGATCAATTATCGAATCCCATTGATTGCGCGTTGGATATCATTTGTTAATTATTGGAAAAATGAATCTTTTGCTCAATGCTCAAATAGCCAGTATGGGGCTACGTGCAAGATAGGGCAGGGCTACGTGCAGTCAAAATACAAACTATGGTTATACAATACCTACGTTATGCTGTACCAGCTAAATGCTTATCCGTAGAAATTTAACGACGTAAAAATAGTTGGGCGCGCAGTAAGACGATCAAAAAAAACTAAGAGTGAGGGTTGATTAATAGAGAAAGTAAAGCACTTTGTAGCACCTCACCACTTAAATCTGTATTTGTAATATTGAATACTTACTAGCAAGTATGCATTCATTATTTTTAAGGCTGCTCAGCTAATTTAACTTTTTGCCACCAATTATTAAGTGGGAAATATACAACAGGAGCCCACAAACTACTAAGAATTGCAGAAGCTAAAACAACCTTCTGATAGTAAGTCCAAATACTTTCTAAGTGACGATTGCTCATCCAAATCATTTGTGACGCAAAAATAGTTTCACTTAGAACTGACATCCCAAATACAATTAAAGCAATAGAAATAAAATCTTCTTGAATAAATCTTTGTTTCTGAAATAAACCGGTAAGTAAACCTACAATTCCTAAACTTAAAGCATGGGTTGGCTCAGGTGATGTCATCCCATCTTGAAGTAAACCCAATATAATTCCAGCAAATGCACCTTGTAATGCAGGTCGCTTTACACTCCAAGCTACCACCCAAATTAATAACCAATTAGGTGCAATCCCCAATAATTGCATTCCTGGAAGGCGACTGGGTAACAACATTAAACATATTAATACCGACCCAATAATGACTGACCAATCTAATAGTTGACGCAAACGGGGGTCCCAACTAGATAGGGATTTTCTTTGACGCTCAAATCTACGTCGTTTCGATTTTGGCATTGAGGATTTTCGTGGCTTTCGCCTTATCCGTCGCCGTAGTACATTTTTGAAGTTCATTGTTTTGGATTAAGGCGTACACAAACAATATTTATTGAGGTTTGTCTGATTTATTTTTAGTTGCTTTGGAGTACACCATCACCCAATCAAGAGAACTTATCGGTGGAGATAATTCCACAATAGCAACTGATGCTGGTAATCTTTTCAAATCTAGAGACTTAATTTTTCCCACACCTAGACCTGGAGGAAATTTCTGGGAATAAGTCGATGTTGTGATAAAGTCACCAATTTTGACGTTAGGGACTTTTTCATAAAATTCAAGTTCAGCCTCTCCTGTAGAAGAGTTTCCTCTTAAAACACCTTTAGCAGCAGTACGATCAATAGTAACGCCCACCCGAGAACTGGAATCGCTGATTAGTAATACTCGACTAGTGTTGGGAGTAACATTGTCTATAATACCGACAAGTCCACCTTCCGCCTTAACTATATAATCTTTTTGAATTCCATCAGCACTACCGCGATTCAAGATTACTTGCTGCCACCAATTATCCGCACTACGTCCTACCACACGAGCTAAAATTGGTTTTGATGTTAAAGAACTTTTCTCTACATACTTCAATAAACTTTTTAACTTTTGATTTTGAGTTTGAAGTGTAATTATTCGATTTTGCAATTCCTCAATTCTGCGGTCATTTTTTTGACTCTTTTCTAAGGATGTTGGTTTTTGTAATATCTCCAAAGGGCGATTAATTAGTTGATATAGTTCCAACAAAAAACTACCTTGAGTTTCTCTTACCATCCAGGTAATTGCTAAAATCAAGGTTATTATTCCTACTTGTAAACCCCTGCGTCCCCACCACCGACGTAACGTAAACATATATACCTTTTTTATATAAAATCTAATTAATTTCGGCCAGTTAATTCAAGCTAGATAGTTTGTAGCAATAAGTCTATGATATCGGATCCCTTCATGGGACCCAATATCTTGAAACCATATTTAAAACTACATGCTCCGGGACCGAGCACTGAAAACCCGTTCTAGCTGTTTAAAGTTTTCTAAAACCCGACCTGTTCCTAAAACTACACAACTCAGAGGATCTGCTGCAACATGTGTAACAATTCCTGTTTCATGGCTGATTAGAGTATCTAAGCCCTTAAGCAAAGCACCACCACCAGCAAGCATGATACCCCGGTCGATAATATCTGCAGCTAACTCCGGAGGAGTACGCTCTAAAGTCCGCTTCACAGCTTCAATAATTACTGAAAGTGGCTCAGACATACTTTCGCGCATTTCCGGCCCCTTAATTGTAACAGTCCGTGGTAAGCCAGATAACAAATGCAAACCCCTGACGTCCATGATTGCTTCTTCATCATCTTGGGTGGGATATGCAGAACCAATTCGAATTTTAATATCTTCAGCAGTTCTTTCCCCAATTACCAAATTATGGACTTTTTTCATATACTGGACAATAGCTTCGGTCAATTCATCACCGGCTATACGTACAGACTCGCTTAGTACGGTACCTTGCAAACTCAATACAGCAACTTCTGTTGTACCGCCACCAATATCAATAATCATATTGCCAGTCGGTTCGGCTACTGGAAGTCCAGCACCGATCGCAGCTGCAACAGGTTCATCAATTAAATAAACCTCTCTTGCACCTGCTTGAGAAGCAGCATCCATTACAGCTCGTCTTTCGACCCCTGTTACACCACTGGGAATGCCAATGACGATGCGAGGTAAAACTAAAGACTTACCTTCATTTACGCGCTGGATAAAGTTTTTTAACATTAACTCGGCTGTATCGAAGTCAGCGATTACACCATCGCGCAAGGGGCGGAGGGCAACCACATTTCCAGGCGTCCGACCGAGCATTTTTTTTGCATCTTCACCTACTGCCAATGCCACTTTTTCATCTCGATCAATGGCAACAACAGAAGGCTCTTGAAGCACGATACCTTTACCAGATACGTAAACGAGGGTGTTCGCGGTACCCAAATCGATACCCATATCCCGCGATAAGGAAAATTTACTGAAAAGACCCACGCGATTTTTCGCCCCCTATTTTCGATACTTTTTAACTACGACCGTAAGAGAGAATTTGGCTGGATTCTATTACGTTTTCTATCCCGAGTCTAGTAAAGCAGACCATATTTTTATATAACTTTGGGGTGCCTTAACTTTACTTGGGGTTATTTGTCGATCTTCTTAGATTGTTTCAGTATATCCGTATAATTTTGTGCTATGCGCAGAATCATTTTTATCATCTTTTGGAGGTACTTCGCCGTTTAATTTCTTACACAATCGTAATTGTTTCTTTATTCGCTACAATTTAGTTTTATCAATCTTATAGTATTTTTGTACTGCAAGTCGTGAGTTATGAGTATTAATGTTGTAACCCTGGTGGGTCGTGTAGGTGGCGAACCCGACATGAAATATTTTGAATCAGGTAGTGTAAAGTGTCGGCTTACACTAGCAGTTAGAAGGCGTTCTCGTAACGCTGAAGAACCAGATTGGTTTAATTTGGAACTTTGGGGTAAAACAGCAGAAGTAGCTGGTAATTATGTGAAAAAGGGTACTTTAATTGGAATTAAAGGTTCTTTAAAATTTGATACATGGAAAGATAGAAACACAGGTGCAGATCGTTCTTCACCAATTATCCTAGTCGATCAACTCGATCTACTTGGTTCCAAACGTGATGCGGAAGCAGCAATGATGGACGGTAGCCCAGATCATTTTTAGGTATTGGGTATTGGGTATTAGGGACTGGGGATTAGGTGAGGAATTGATTTTGTGTTTTCTGATTAGTAGTCTCAAATTAATAATCTCGATATGACGCTATTGCCACAACGTGGTCTGCTAATGCTAATTCCAAATCCCCAGTCCCAAATCGCCATATGACGCTGTCGCGTCACGCTATGACTAACGTCACGCTATGACTAACGTCACGCTATGACTAACGTCACGCTATGACTAACGTCACGCTATGACTAACGTCACGCTTCGCTAACGCTAACGCTAACGCTAACGCTAACCCCAATAATTTAATAACTAATTTGCAATGTTACAGTTGCTTCAACCTTCTGTTCGCCGCCGATTATAGGAGTTCTGGAAGCATCAGCAGATGTCGCCTGTGCAAATGCTGACTCACCTCGAAATATGGGCGGAACTTGAGCCTTAGCATTATCAACCTCAATACCAACTATTTCTTTGGAACTTAAGCCTAAGGATGCTAGGACAGCATTTGCTTGCTCTCGAGCATCTTGTGTTGCTTCTTTGAGCGCTTGTTTCTTTGCCTCACTAATCATTGCCTCTGGAGCTATAAATCTAATACCATCAATTCTTGTCGCTCCAGACTTTACTGCTAGATCCAAAATTTGCCCAGCTTTTTCTGTAGCGATTTGAAAGCTTACTGTGTTGGTTGCACTATATCCAGTGAGTCGTCTGATATTGTCCTTGAAACTGTAAACTGGATTGAGACTTATCCCACTAGTTGTAAGTTTTTCAACTTGCTGAGATTGTAAAAGTTTTACTACAGCTTGGGAACGACGGGCAGCTTCTCGTTGGACTTCTTGGGCTACTTTTCCTTGAACCTCAACTCCCAAATTTATTTGGGATAGTGTTGCTGCAATTTCTTCAACACCCTGTCCTCTAACAGTAAGGGTTCGTAGCCTTTTCGGTGGAGTTTGTCCCACTACAGGTTGGGCTAGAATAGCTCCCCATAGCAAAATTAGACTAAAACCTTGAAAACTGAATCTTTGCAAACTGAAGCCTTGGAAAAAATTTTTAGTTTTCAATGAATACTTTGTCGAAGTACATTTACTCATAAAAACTAACACTCCTCAGAAATAAAAATGAAATGCTCAATTTTTTATATTTAATTAATTAATAAATACATTAACAATCGTAATTAATTACTGATATTTTGTCAGTCATTTTAAAAAAACGATGTTTAAAAATCTTCTTCAAAAAATATGCTTCAAAAAAATTATGCATTCAATAATAAATATTTATGCCTGAAACAATCAATAGAGAATACCAGATTTACATTTAATTTTTAGGAGATTTTTTATGGCTTACTGGCTAATGAAAACCGAACCCGATGAATATTCATATACTGATTTGGAACAAGAGGGAACTACAGTTTGGAATGGAGTTAAAAACGCTTTAGCCCTGAAGCATTTACGTAATATGTCATCCGGTGACTTAGTTTTTATATATCATACAGGCAAACAAAGACAGATAATTGGATTAGCAGAGGTTGTAAGTCAACCTTATCCAGACCCCGCGCTGAATGATAGCAAGCGAGTAGTAGTGGACATCAGGGTAATAAAAAGGATTTCTCAACCATTAACCTTGAAAAAAATCAAGGAAAGTAATCTTTTTAAAGACTTTGATTTATTAAGATTACCAAGGCTTTCCGTGCTCCCCGTATCAGAGTCTTATTGGGATCTTATATTGAAGTTAGCAAAGACTAATAATTGATTTCTGGTGAGAGTTGTAAATTTTGTTCGTAATTATTTCCAATTAACTAGTAAATTAAAGAAAGGGATTTCCGATAATTATCTTCAATAAACTTGTAAATTAAAGAAAGGGATTTTCGCAAAAGTAATGGTGTTGAATTTAATCACTTTCTCGTCTTCCTTACTAGCAACAGAAACAGAGGCACCAGAAAGCTCGCTGGTAGTAGCAGGAGTACTACTAAGTTTAGTCATAGTGTATTTCGCTAGCAAAATTGGTGGTGAATTATCTAATCGTGCAGGCTTACCTGCAGTATTAGGAGAACTTGTTGGTGGTGTAGTAGTCGGTATTTCTGTACTGCATTTGTTAGTATTTCCTGAATCTGGGGCTGATAGTTCTAGCTCTTTGATTATTTCTTTTCTTGAGACAACAACCAAACTTACTCCAGAAAGTGCGGAGAATTTATTTCAAGCCCAGTCCGAGGTTATTTCTGTTTTATCAGAATTGGGTGTGATTATTCTCTTGTTTGAAATTGGTTTGGAGTCCAATCTTAAAGAACTATTAGCTGTAGGTATGCAGGCTTCTGTAGTTGCAATAATCGGGGTAACTGTTCCCTTTGCTGCAGGTACTGCAGGGCTAATGATGTTGTTCGGAATTTCGGCAGTACCGGCAATTTTTGCTGGCGCTGCGCTGACCGCAACCAGTATTGGTATAACTTCCAAGGTACTCTCAGAAATCGGGCAGCTCAATACCAAAGAAGGACAAATTATTTTGGGAGCTGCAGTTATCGATGATGTTCTGGGAATTATTGTCCTAGCTGTAGTTGCTAGCCTTGCTAAAACCGGGGAAGTAGATGTAGCTAATGTTGTCTTCTTGATTATTAGCGCCAGTACTTTTCTTTTGGGAGCGATCGCTTTGGGTAACGTTTTCAATAATTCCTTTGTGGCGGTTGTTGAAAGACTTAAAACCAGAGGTGAATTAGTTATCCCAGCGTTTATCTTCGCTTTTGTTATGGCATACCTTGCCGCTGCTGTACAATTAGAAGCCATCTTGGGAGCTTTTGCTGCTGGCTTGGTTTTGGAAGAAACAGACAAGCGCAAAGAACTGCAAAAACAAATCATTCCTATTGCTGATATTTTAGTGCCAATTTTCTTTGTCACAGTAGGGGCGCAAACTGATTTACGAGTTTTGAATCCAGCCATTCCTAGTAACCGTGAAGGTTTTATTATGGCGGTTTTCCTGATTGTAGTTGCGATTCTCGGTAAAGTAATTACAGGCTTCAGTGTTTTTGGCGAAGCAAAAGTCAACCGTTTGGCAATTGGTGTGGGGATGATTCCTCGTGGTGAAGTCGGTTTGGTATTTTTGGGTATTGGTTCCGCTACTGGCGTACTTTCAGAACCTTTAGAAGCAGCTATCATTTTGATGGTTATTCTAACGACTTTTCTTGCCCCCCCCTTACTACGGTTTGTATTTCCCCAGGAAGACAAATTGGCAACTTCCACTCCTGGAAATTTAGGAGAATCTATGGTTATGGAAACATCCAATTCAATGGTTCCAGCGTCAAGCGATACCGTAATATCGGATTCCTCCTCCAGTTCTGGTAATGGTTAATTTTCTCAAAGATTAACCGATTCATTGCTTGAATTAGTTTCCTTATCCCCACCTTGTAGTGGGGATAAAAGCACCAAATAATTTATTGTTAAATATTTTTTGCGCGTGTGTTGTGTATTTGGTCGTACTTAGTGATACTAAACTTTTATAGCATCGTCCGCATTAATTACTCTCGAGGCAAATTTAAAATTTGGAATAACTGACTATGAAGAAAAATTAGCTGTAAAATTTGGGGGAAAACAGAAAAAGCATGTATAATATATTTCTTATTGAAGTTGGATAAAACACGTAATTTAATATAACTCCTATTAATTTCTTCTATAAATTGAAATTGCATAACTTCATTGAAGTAATAGAGCCCCTTGAATGATAAAAACGATCGCAGAAATGAGCCAGCAACAATCCAGCACAAAAATGCAGAAACTTATACGGCTTCATTTTCGTCCCCTAGAAATATAAATTTTAGGAGTTTTTTTAAATTATTGGCAAGATAGCTGGCAAGATAACTATTATTATTTATTTTTGTCCTTTAGCTCTTCACAAAGTCAATTGTGGTGATATTTGTTTGGGATAATTCAGGATTTGCATCCGCACATCGTTGTCATATTGATTGATAGCGGATATTTTTGACACGGTGCATCGATAGCCATAACCGTACATCCGACAAAAACAAGATGCAAAATAAAGCTTTTTGATTGGGATGTACTGCAGCAGTCACCTCTATCCGTCAAATTTTGGTGTAATCTGATGCTTGTTAAACCGCATTTTCTCGCAAAAAATACATGAATATCCCAAGTCATGCTAAAATTTGACGCCAATGGCTGCGTCTAGGTGCGGGCGCGAAACAATGCATGTGGCACTGAAAATACTTCTTCGTAGTCTTTTACTACGATTAAGAGAATTTTTATCCAAGAATTAGGTCTGAGCGGTAATAATCTTAAGCCACTAAATTGTAATCGCTCTCATAAATGCAAATCAGGAGAAAGCACTGTGAAATTACACTGGTTGATACCTGGTACTCTTTTAACTGTTTCCCTACTATCGTCGCCTGCGGATGCAGCAAAACTGCAGTCTTGGCGTTTTGATGCCAATTTAAATCAGTTAGAAATCAATACTGATGGTGCTGTTCAACCTAAAGCACAATTGATTTTCAATCCCACGCGGTTAGTCATCGATTTACCGGGAGTTAAGTTTGGGCGTCCACAATTAAGAAAACCTGTGGGTGGTGCAGTTCGTACTGTCCGTATTGGTCAATTTAACAAAGAAACAACTCGAATTGTTGTAGAACTTACTCCTGGCTACACATTAGATCCTTCTAAAGTGAAGTTCACAGGAAAAACTCCTAAAAAGTGGATGGTGCAGTTACCAACCCCACAACTGGAAAAGATAAATTCTTCTGCAACAAATGACATTAACGTTGCTGCTCGAAAAAATAGCCGTTCCTCGGTAAAAGGAACTGTAATCAATCGTTCGCAAATTGCCCAAGGTACAACTCAAGGTAAAACTCAAATTCAAAGTTTGCGAGTTACAGGAGATGGGTTATTCCTTCGCACTAGTGGTGGTAGACCAAGTGTGAGAATAAGCCGTAGTAGGGACAAAAAAACTATCGATCTTGAGATTCGCGGCGCACAGCTATCGCCAAATTTAAAAGAACGCGAACAACAAATTAATCGTTACGGCGTTAGTAGTGTTGAATTTTCCCAATCGGAATCAGATCCCTCACGGGTAAAAATGAGATTGAAGGTGAACAAGAACAGTCCCGACTGGCGAGCAACAGTGAGCAGTTTTGGGGGAATAATCATTCTTCCAACTCGTAGAGTGGGAAATCTTCCTAGCCCTCGCATACCTTCAAAAACTCCCAAACCTATTGTTACCCGAAACCCATCACCAAGAAGACCTGTTAGACCTGTCAGACCTATACTTCCACCTAATAGTTCTCTAGCGACGATTAAATCTGTAGAATTGGTTGATGATGGCGAAAAGCTGGAGATTAAAGGCGATCGCAATTTATTTGCTAGCACTACTAGTTGGGATAGGAAAACAGCTATGTTTCTTATCACCATACCCAACGCGCGTTTAGATTCTTCAGTAAGAGGGATTGGCTTCAAACCCAACAGTTCAGTCTTGCGGGTAAGTTTAAAGCAAGAAAATGCGAATACTGTGGGAGTTTATGTCTTACCTGCTTCGCGGACACAGGTTGGTCGTCTGAATACCAGAGGTAAAAAATTAAGTTTAGAGCTAGGAAAAGCACGGCGTATTACACCTCCAATTGCTTTACCACCACTTCCTAGACCAAACCCGATATCATCCCCAGGAAGACAAATTTCTCCACCTTCAGGAAGAACTACACCTGCGAGACGTCCAAATCCTAGAGGACGGGTTGTAGTGATTGTCGATCCAGGACATGGTGGTAAAGATCCGGGTGCAATTGGAATTGGTGGATTGCGAGAGAAAGATGTAATTCTACCAATTAGTCAAAAAGTTGCAGAAATCTTGGAGAAAAATGGTGTCCAAGCCATTCTTACTCGTAAATCTGACTACTTTGTTAGTTTGAAAGGAAGAGTACAGCTAGCAGAACGAGCGAACGCAAATGTTTTTGTTAGTATTCACGCTAATTCTTTAGGTCGGAGCCGTCCCGATATCAGTGGCTTGGAAGTTTATTATTACAATAGTGGCTATGGCTTAGCTCAAAGCGTTCGTAAACGTATTTTAAAAACGGTCAATGTACGCGATCGCAGGGTTAGAAAAGCTAGATTTTACGTGCTTAGGAAATCCTCAATGCCTGCTATTTTAGTAGAAACGGGTTATGTAACAGGTCGGGAAGATGCTGCAAAACTACGACAGCAATGGTATCGAAATAAAATGGCAGAAGGAATTGCCCGTGGTATACTCGATTACCTAAAGCGTTGATAGATGGTTAAATTTTGTCATCATTCCAAAAGTGAAGATAACAAATTGAGTACATTTGATTTTTATTCAACACAAGTGTTTATTTTTAATCAATTAACAGGGAGGAATATTTCATCTTAAAAATAAAAATATCGAAATCCTTTCCTCTTTTACTTTGCGAGGAAAGGTATTGCAGATTTAAGTAAGTTTATACACACTTAAATCTTACAAATATAAACATTTAGATGCTCACAACTAAAGCTTTTCTCTTCAAGGAAAAGCCTTCATCTAAGATGAGTTGAGTCAAAAATTTTTAAGGTTATACAGTTTTAATTTCAAAGTAGTTAAACCTTTAAGGCGGCTTTCATGAAGTCACCTCAATTAGTTAGTGTTTTTGTACTAATAAAATTTTGTTTTTCCTAACTTAAAAACCAATGATTTCTTAAATTATTGAGTTGGAAAAATTTGTATATCCAATGCATTATTTATAATAATAGGAATCCGATTTGAATTTTAAAAACATACTGAGATTCAAAAGTCTATTTTATAAGGGCTGTTGGTAAAAATCTTTTCAAGAATCAAGTATGATTCCTATAGTAAAATATGATAAAGGTCTAATTAACTAGTTATTTGCTAGGTGTGTTTGAGTAATAAGTAAATGTGTGAACATTATTAGCAAAATTATCAGTAAATTTTCAAAACTTTATAAAAAAAACATGGAGCATATACTCAAATCGGTAAAGAATGAGTCTATGTAAGTATAATGCGATTACAATAGCCCAAGCGAATACAAGTATAGTTCAGGGTACACCTATTGAGGTCTAATGCTACAAAATTACTCTACAGATTTAGAACGTGTGAATTTTGTCCTTTTTTATGGTTGAGGCTTTTAGTTCTTAAAAGACATCAGTTTATTTAACTTGCGAAAGTTAACTTGCAGAAATTTAAACAGTTCAACTTAAGTAAATAATAATACTATAATTTATTTAAAATTTCCGATTCAAAAACACCAATTCATATTTGTGTAGCCTCAAAGTATAGCCTAGAAACTATTTTTTAGGTACAAGGTATATAAGGTATGGCTTCATCATACACTTGATACTTGTAAATCCTGGTGTCTTTTTTTACAGGAAATAAATATATAATCTATTAACATTTATGAATGCGATTCAGGAGAAAGCACGGTGAAATTACACTGGTTAGGATCTGGTACTATTTTGGCTACCTTGATGCTAGCATCACCAGTCCGCGCGGGTAAGCTACAATCTTGGAACTTCAATCCCAGTAGAAACAGCTTAGAAATTTATACATCTGATGCTGTTCAACCAGAAGCACAGCTAGTATTTAACCCAACAAGGTTAGTAATTGATTTACCTGATACAGATTTTATTAGTCCTCAACTGAGACAACCAGTTGGTGGGCGGATTCGTAATATCCGCGTTGCTCAATTTAACCGCGATACAACTAGGATTGTTGTTGAATTGGCTTCTGGTTATACCTTAGATCCGAAACGAGTCCAATTTGTTAGTACCACTCCCAACCGCTGGAAAGTTCAATTACCAGATTTACAACGTCAACAGTTAGAATATTCTACTGCTAATAGTTACGAAAATAACCTGAATCCTAACTATCTCAGTCGTAGTAGTCGAGATATTATTTCTCGCAATCCATCAGATACAGCACAGATTGAAAGTATTAGGGTAACTGGGGATGGATTTTTTATCAGAACAAGTGGCGAAAAAGCAAAAAAAATAAAAGTCAAGCGTAGTCGCAATCGCAAAACAGTATATTTAGAAATTTTTGGTGCAAATTTATCACCTACACTCAGAGAAAAGAATTTTCCTGTAGGCAGACATGGCGTTAGTAATATTGAAATTACCAAAGAAGAAGGTAAAAAATCCAAAGTTCGCTTAGCTTTAAAAGTCGACAAAGAAAGCCCAGATTGGCGAGCAAGTTACAGTAGCAATAATGCTTTGATACTGATACCCAAAAGTCCGATTAGTAAATCATCATTAAATAATAGTTCTCAAACTTCTTCTTTCCTTCTTAATCCTTCTAGTAATTCATCTAAGACTACAACTGACGCCTGGATTAGTAGTAATAAATCCCCAGCAAATATTAAATCTTTGGGATTGAGTGCGATTGGGTCACAATTAATGATTAGAGCAGATCGACCCTTAGCTGCAAAAGGTGGTTGGGATAGAAGAACTGGGCTTTACCGTATTAAGATAACTAATGCGAATCTAGCTGAGAACATTCAAGGTCCACGACTCAACGCTTATAGTCCAATCTTACGGGTACGCTTGCAAAAGCAAGACCCACAAACAGTTCTTATTTTTGTTCAACCAGCCCCCGGGGTTCAAATTGGTAACTTGAACCAACTCAGTCCCGACTTGTTAACTTTAGATTTACAAAGAACTGCTGCTAGACGCCCAAGCACAATATTACCACCACTGCCCAGAAGAAATTCTTCACGCTTTCCTAGATCGGTTCCACCATTAAGACGCTCTTGGTCTCCCCCCAATCGACGATACCAAAATGAAAGATTAGTAGTTATGATTGACCCTGGACATGGTGGTAAAGATCCAGGTGCGATAGGTATTGGAGGATTGCGAGAAAAAGATATTATCTTACCAATTAGTATTAAAGTTTCCCAAATATTGCGGCAGAACGGTATTAGAGCTATTCTTACTCGAAATTCTGATTATTTTGTTAGCCTTCGGGGTAGAGTAGATGTTGCTCAGCGAGCAAATGCCAATATATTTGTGAGTATTCATGCTAATTCCTTAGGCTTAGGTCGTCCTGATGTCAGCGGTTTGGAAGTCTACTATTTTGATAGTGGACTTAGGCTTGCTCAAACTGTCCGCCGAAGTATTCTTAGGAGCGTTAATGTCAGAGATCGAAGAATAAGACGGGCAGGATTTTACGTTTTGAGAAAAACTTCCATGCCAGCAATTTTGATTGAAACAGGTTACGTTACAGGTCGTGAAGACGCTGCGAAATTGCGTAGCGCTCAATATCGAGAACAAATGGCACAAGCTATTGCCAATGGTATTCTTCAATATTTGAAGGGGCGATAACAAGTATATTTACAATTTTTAAATACAGGTGCAGTATTATAAATCGATCTTGGACAAGAGTTTAGCGTGCAATTTAGCATAATTAATTCTGTATTTCACCCAATATCTTATTGCAAAAATATAAACTAAAAAATTACCAGTGTTTTCATCTCAATTTTTGGAAGACAATTTTAGAAATTTTTCTGGTTCGGAATCTCAAACATCTCCCATTGGGATTTTCGATAGTGGGGTCGGTGGTCTGACGGTATTGCGTGAAGTATATTTCCAGCTTCCCCAAGAATCTGTAATTTATTTTGGTGATACTGCTCACTTACCGTATGGTATGCGTTCTCAGAGAGAAATTTTGCAGTTTGTTCGTCAAATTTTGACGTGGATGCAACAGCAAAAAGTCAAAATGGCAATTATGGCTTGCAACACAAGCTCAGCTTTAGCATTGGAAACAGTACGTTCTGAATTTCCCTTTCCAATTCTTGGGATAATTTTACCTGGGGCAAAAGCTGCTGTAGAAAAAGGTAGACGCATAGGAGTAATTGCAACTCTTCCTACCGCTAAAAGTAATGCTTACCGCAATGCAATTGTGGAGATCGATCCCGAAATTCAAGTTTGGCAAGTCAGTTGTCCCGAACTTGTACCGCTAATTGAAGAAAATCGAATTTACGATCCTTATACTACTGAAATCACACGATCTTACATAGAACCTTTACTAAATAACCAAATTGATACTTTGGTATATGGTTGTACTCATTATCCCCATTTAGCACCAGTACTACGAACACTTCTTCCTGATAAAGTCAAACTTGTAGATCCTGCCGCTCATTTAGTCAGAGCTTGCGGTCAAGAATTAGATCTACTCAAAATAAAAAATACTCTTACTGCACAACCAACTCGCTTTGCTGTAAGTGGCTGTCCACAACAATTTGCTCAATCTTGCTTACAGCTTTTGGGTTATACACCAAATGTAGAAGTAGTAGATTTAAACAATATTTCTGTTTGCGACTTACGACAAGATATTACTAGTTAAGATAAGAGCTAATAATTGTAGGAATCAGGCAAATAGATTAATTTTGCCCAACTACTGAAGGCAGGTAAGGGGAGAGGGGGGGCTTACAGGTGTAGGTTTTTTACAGAGGGGGGAGAAAAGAACTTTTTATTATTATTAACCCCTCATAACTTATGTGGTGCAGTGCTACCTTAGCTGAATCTTATGAGGTTAGCGGTCTAGGGTAAGCCTACCAAATCCCTAGGTAGCGCAGCTGGTATGGCATTAAGGTCATACTATAGCTGCACTATCTGCGGATCAGCTTTGCTACAGGCTAGCGACAGGGAGGTAATCTCATAAAACTTACGTTAGACTCGCAATAAAAAATTCCTTTGCGTAAGTCCTGAATTAGTTAATGGATACTTTTATTCAAACTGGACTTACTTATTGATCCTACGTCCAGCTTTGGCAGAATAAGTTTGATATTAGAACAGCAAAAAAGTCATTAGTCGCCCTCTAAATACGCGATTAATGACTTTTTCAATAATCCTAGAATAACTTTTCTATGAATTATCTATGCTGCTTGAATATTTCAAATTATTAATTGGTTTAAACGTACTACTTTAATGCTTCCGACGTCAAAGAGACGTTTTGTTCGGCTTCATCTTCACTAGTCGTAGGAAATCCACTCACTGCAGCTTCCCTTTGGCTTCTTTTTGCCAAGGCTAGCAATAAATAAACTGTGAAAAGATAACCACAAGCCAATATAAAAATCATCATAAGCACCTCCCCGTTACACTTGTTCTCCCAGCACTTCTTGTGTGAAAAATATTAAATTTGCTTTACATAGATAGATTTGCTCAATTTACCGCCGTATTATATGGCACATAAAAGTTTGTGATAGAAAAGAAATAACTTCTCTACCCGAAATTATTAAAAATCAAAGTCTAGTACAGATAATAAATACAGTGAAGGCGTACTTCAGATAGCTAGGCACAAATGAACAATACCTGCAAACTGAAACTAATGTACTATTAAAACTGTATAGAATATAATTTTATCTATCGGCGGGGGCAACCTTAAACTCAAGAAACGACACCAATAAGGTGCTTTCCTATTCAAGGACAGCACAACCCTGCAACCAACAAAACTCACACACCACCACTAGAACTAAATTGTTTAATTATTCTGATTATTACAACAGAATATAAATATTCTCTAGCACCAGATGCACTGAGCACTGCCTGGAGCTCTTAACTATCTCGCGTTCAAGTGACAAAATTAAATCCCTTACATATTAGCCTAACATAAGGAGTTTGATTTTTATGCTAACTGCTTAGCCCATTTTCATATTTTCTTTAGAAAATTTCAAAAGTCTTAAATCAGTTAGCATCTGGTTAAAAACCTATTTCGTAGTAGTCGTATGTTTTGCTTTCTATATTTTATTATTACCTAAAAATAGATACATTTTACTTATGATTCATTTAATACTTTTGATATCTTCACAGTATCTTATTATATTTACACGAAAAAATGATACAGACTTTTTATAAGTTTAGTCGCGTTTGCCAAATCGGGGAAAGTTAATATTAATCACTTACGATTAGCTTTAGGATTTGCTTTTTATTACTTCTGCTCTGACGCATGACCCTTGAAATAAGCAAGCGTTAATCAATGTATTCACTGAAGATACTGAGCAAAATATAATACAGCAATATTTTTACAAAAGTTAATTTTTTGGACGTTAATATTTGTATAGTAGCATAAATGACTTACAGTTTGAGGTGTCGAATTTTGTTATTTCTATTTTTTGAATTATCTGTATAAAAAATCGTAGAGAAGGTAAAATCATTTATTTTTAGTCATATTTGATTTTTTTTATGAATTATAGTTGTTAATTTCAGTTAGTCTTGTGTCAGATAACCCAGTTAATCCTTTGCTGGATTACTAGGTTATCTTAAAATGAATATAGAATATGTAATCTTTCGTAACTTAAACCAGAGCCCGCTCATCGATGACCCCAGCCACATCCCTCTTTTCCCCAGTGGAAACAGATCTGCAAATATTAGCAGATAATCTCAAAGAATTAGTTGGAAATCGCCATCCGATTCTTAAAGCTGCAGCAGAACATTTGTTCAGTGCAGGTGGAAAGCGTATCCGACCAGCGATTGTCCTACTGATATCCAGGGCAACCATGAAAGATAAAGATATTACGCTTCGTCACCGACGTTTAGCTGAAATAACCGAAATGATTCATACAGCAAGCTTGGTGCATGATGATGTTGTTGATGAGTCAGATATCAGGCGTGGCGTATCTACGGTTCATAGCTTGTTCAGTAACCGTATTGCAATACTCGCAGGAGACTTCTTATTTGCTCAATCCTCTTGGTATTTAGCTAACCTAGATAATTTAGAGGTTGTCAAATTACTATCAGAAGTGATTATGGATTTGGCAGATGGGGAGATTCAGCAAGGATTACATCGCTTCAACAGCAGTATTTCCCTGGAGACCTATTTAAATAAAACTTACTATAAAACTGCTTCATTAATAGCTAACAGTTCTAAAGCTGCAGGCTTACTCAGTGGAGTTTCTCAAGAAACAGCAGAGCACTTGTACGCTTATGGCCGTAATCTTGGGTTAGCATTTCAAATTGTTGATGACATTTTAGACTTCACTAGTTCAAGTGATACTCTTGGCAAGCCAGTAGGTTCAGATCTCAAAAGTGGTAATTTGACAGCACCAGTATTATTTGCATTTGAAGAGCAACCATATTTGGAGGTGCTTGTAGAAAGAGAGTTTGCCCAATCTGAGGATTTAGATCGAGCAATTGAGTTAATTAAAAATAGCCAAGGTATAAAACGTGCGCGCGAACTAGCAGCTTATCATGCTAGTGTAGCTGTCGAACATCTCCAAGATATTCCTCCCTCTGAATCTCGTCAAGCGTTAATAAATATGGCTGACTATGTATTGAGTCGGCTTTATTAAAATAGAGAAAATTAACTCCCGCAAATTCAACACCGCATAGCAGTACTTTACCCTAAACCTATAGAGTAAAAGTCTGTCTCTAAGGGTGACACACCACTTCTAAGTCATGAAAAACCATATTAATTATTCTTTTTCCTTTTGCCATTTCAGAAGGTAGATTTTTCTTGAGTTTATTAATAAGTACGCTTGAGTGATTCCTAGTGTTTTATACTACCCATGTTTAGAATGCAACGTATTTTTAGATAAATATTCGGTATCCCAGTTAATTTTTCAATAAGTACACTCATATCTCTCTGCTTCTTTAATGGAAGTAGAGAGTTTGAGTAGGCATCATATATTCAATGATGTGTCTGTGATTTTCCTAAAACTTTGTAAAATTCACAATAATTTTGTACGCGACAATTTTTGTCTTCTTAGTTTTACCTATATAAAACTTCTGTTAATTTAAGATTTACTCCAGTAATTAAATAAGGAAATAATCTGTAGTAAAAGTCAGATTTACTACAGAAATTTAATATTGCAACTACAATTTGGCATTAACACTTACCGGTTGGTTTAGGGTGAATATTGAATATCTTTAGCCACGTAAAATTTGAGATATTTATTACCCAAGTCACAATTAGGCTGCGGTTAGTTAATATAAGATAATTTAGGCAATGTCAGGTGGTATCCGATTTACGGAATTCTTCTGTTCTAAAGTTTGCTGTACCAGCTTTTGAAGTTCTAAACGTTTAATTTCTATTGCATTTTGAGTAGTGCCAGGAGTTTCAAAAAACACTATACTATCTACGGGTTCCAATGCGATTAATTGGAACAAAATGTGAACTACTGGAGTTGGTGCAGCTATCATAGATGGATCCGATGCCATTTCGGATTCAATAGAAACATCTTTTGAGGTGGGGAAAGCGTAAACGACTCGTTTTTCTTGCTTGGGATTTGTACGGTTACTCAACGTAGTTAAAACCCATTCTTTATGCATATTTTGCAGAATATAGTATTGGGAATGGCTAAGTTTTTCTGCAAGTGCGCGCAACCCTGGAGCAATTGATTCGACCAATAATGGCGTAACTCCATCTTGGGGTGCACTATTAATCAATGATTGAATTTGTGCTTGTAAATCCATAATAATTTGTTAATTACTTGTGGGTATTGGCTATAACATGAGAGGAAATGCTAATCATTTAACGAAAAATGGGAAAAATATATAGAAGCCAGATAGATAATTTTAATTTGTCTGGCTTACACTTAACTTATTAAACATGAATTCCGTATCTAGCATTCACATTCATACAGTAAAACTTAGGTATGTTAGGGTCTTTTTATAAACGAAACTATGGACTCAGGCGCAACCACAACAATACAGGGGGAGCAATTTATCGGCGCAGAGGCGATATTTGAACCCCTCTTTCAAGAACTTAAATCTTCGACCAAAGCTTCAGAGAAAAATTGCCGCGATGTGGCGATGCGAATTGCTGTTGAAGTCGACAGGATTTGTAATGAGAGTAAACGCATTCAAGCATCTGGGACTCTAGAAGAATCAGCTAGAACCTTATCTAAACATAGATTAGACCAGTGTTTGCGGTACTATAGATTGGGCTCGAATCGCGGTCGAATTGAATTGCACAGTACCTTAAGTGCAATAGTTTATCGCTACATCAATCCTCCTCAAAGACAATTAAGTTATCAAGGAAGATTAACGATAATAGAAGACTTTCTCCAAAGTTTTTATCTGGAAACCCTAAATGCTTTTCGGCGAGAAACTCAAACCAGTTCGACCTATCGTCCGCAAACACTTTTAGAATTGGCAGAATATATGGCGTTTAGCGAACGTTATGGTAAACGCCGAATTCCTTTACCAGGAAGACAACAGCAATTAATTATACTTAGAGCTCAAACATTTTCTCAGCAGCAACCTTTGGAAACTTGTGTGGATATGGAACAAGCTGCAGAAGGTGGTGGTAGTGATTCTGATGGATTTTGGGAAGATCCAGCAGTTCAGCAATTGAGAACTACAATGGCTACTCAACCCGAGCCTGAACCCGAAGAAGAGACTCTACGTTCGGTTGTGACTGAAGAATTGATGAGTTATTTGGAAGAGCGACAACAATCCGATTGTGCAGATTACTTCGCGTTGCGTCTTCAGGACTTATCAGCTCAGGAAATTGAGACAATTTTAGGCTTGACGGCTCGACAGAGAGATTACTTACAACAACGTTTTAAATATCACTTAATCCGTTTTGCTCTTTTACATCGCTGGGAATTAGTACATGAATGGCTAGAAGCCGATCTGCATACCAATCTAGGATTAACTCCTTACCAGTGGGAAAAGTACCTGCAAAAGTTAGACCCCAAACAAAAATCTTTACTCGAACTTAAACAGAAAGGACAAACAGATGAAAAAATAGCTAAAGTTTTAGGGTTATCTATGGCACAACTCCAGAAGCGTTGGTTTAAAATTCTTGAACAAGCTTGGGAAATTCGTAACTCCTTAGTGTCCGGATCGCGTGCATCTACTCATGAATAGAGACTCAGAATCCTTACAACACCAAATACTCTGCTGGTTATTGTCAAATGACGATTTAACTGGAGATAACACATCGGTCGAATGTAAGGGAAATAACAGGCTTAATGATGCCTATTCACAAGCCGCCGCTTTTACAAGCGGTGCTTTTGAGTCGGAACTTAAGTCTCAAAACTTTAAATTGGGAGAAATTCCTACTGTGCAAGAACGTTTCCAAGCCGTACTTAAACGTCGGTTAAAAAACCAAATCCAAAGTCGTCCGCCACTTTTCCCTTGGGAAAGTAGTATAACTGATTACCCGGAATATATTGACAATGCTGCAAATGCATTGGTTCCCTGTGGGTCTTGGGTGTTAAAACAGTCCAAGCTCAATTTACCAATTACTTTACCAGAAAACATATTTAGTATCCTGGCTGAACGATGTCAAACATTAGTGGCTTCTTCTTTACCGCTAGGGACTAAGTTAGTGCAAGCTGTGGAAAATCTATTTCCAGAAGAACCACAGGCGCTTAACGATTTGGCTGGATTAGTACTCAGAACTCCATATCGTTCCGTAGATACTCTAGATGTTGTACCAAATTTGGAGAATAATTACTCTGATTTGCAACTATCTCAAAAAATGGCCTTATCTTTGCTAGCAGCTAAGGAACTGTTAGAGAACATGACTCTAAAAGTTTCTACTACCCATCCTACTGTTGAAAGAGAATGGGAAACCACCGCAGGATTAGTAAATATTAGAGTTGAGTACAAGTATCAAGCTGAATACACTAAGCTTTGTATTGAGTACCACCTACCAGCAGCAAGTACTTTAAAGTTGCTCTCCGGTGATTTTGAAGAAATCATACATTCGGCCACTTCTGGATGTTTGAGTATAGATTTGAAACAGCAGCAATTGGATGATTTTTATACATTGGAGCTTGATTGTCCAGAATTTGACAAAAAGCCATTATTCATCGCAATTTTACCGATTGTTTAAATAAAATTACCAACGCTAGACTACTGAATAAATAATTTTTGTGTATAAAAGGTTATCCTGATGTTGAAACTTCCTTTGATTTTTTAGTAAAGCAGTTATTAGGGCAGGTGCTCGGACCGATTAATTAAGCAAAATACCAGTTTAATATGTATTGATTTGCTTGACAAAGGAATCGAATTTATTCCTTCGCTCGGATGAGCCAAAAGACCTATAAATTGCAGCTTTACTTGTATACACATAAGCTGTCTTCTCATCACGATGTTCGATTTTTCCAGGATAACCAGGTTTTGGCGTCTACCATTGAATAATTTTTGGCAGCAGCATAGTCAGAAGTCACCCCCAAAGCAAGTTGAAGATTCTGTGACTTTGCGGGTACTTGTCCTAGCGTTGGTAATTGTGGCAATCATTGCGATTGATACCGCCGCTAAAACAACATATAGTTTTTGGGGTTTGCCTTTATCAATAGTTGGTGCAATTTGGAGTTATTACCATCGCCATCAACGCAATATAACAATTAAGTTTTTTATTGCCATTGGGATGTTAGTGGCATTAGGAACCTTCTTTAGGCGTTTGGTAGGTCATTTTAATGATACTCGCCTAGTACTAGCCCAATTGTTAATTCAACTTCAAATACTTCATAGTTTTGATTTACCCCGTCGTAAAGATTTGGGTTACTCAGTTACAATTGGCTTAATTTTGCTGGGTGTTGCAGCTTCAGTGAGTCAAACATTGGCTTTTGCTCCAATATTGCTAATATTCTTAGCAATTGCACTACCGACTTTAGTTTTTGATTATCGTTCCCGTTTGGGCTTAGGAGATTTTAAAACTAAAACTCAAGAACTAAAATTTAGAGTTAAACAGAAACCTGGGTCGCTACCTTCTTATTTTTTACTTTTTATTTTGATTGTTGGATTGGGTTTAGGTATTTTTGCTATTTTACCTAGATTTCCTGGTTATCAATTGCGTAACTTTCCAGTTAGTTCCCCAATTCAAATCAAAGAAAATTTGACTGGGAAAAGAATTTATAATCCTGGCTATGTTCGCCAAGGTAAAGATAACGACCTGGATAATAATGGTAAATTCGGTCAAGGAAAAATCGGAAAACCAGGAAAAATTGATAATTCTTTTTATTACGGTTTTAACTCTTCGATTAATCAAAATCTACGGGGTAAAATGACCCCCAAAGTAGTAATGCGAGTAAGATCGCAAGTGGAAGGTTTTTGGCGGGTACTTGCATTCGATCGCTATACGGGGAAAGGGTGGGAAATTACTCGTGATGACCAGGTAAAAACAATAAAACGTTCTCCTTGGTCTTACAAAACTCTTCTTTCTCTTGGTAATTTCATTACTCCAACAAAAGAAGTAGTACAGACTTATACGGTTGTGTCAGATTTGCCTAATGTGATTCCTGCAATGGCTTATCCTAAAGAAATTTACTTCCCGACACCAACTGTAGCTGTAGACCCTGAGGGTTCTTTACGCTCTCCTGTGGGGTTATCTGAAGGTTTGACCTATACTGTTGTTTCTGAAGTCCCTTATCGCGATCGCACTGTTTTAAGAAAAGCTTCAACAAAATATCCAGATCCGATCAAAAAATCCTATTTACAAATACCGGAGTCAATTGCAGAAAAAGTTAGAATTCGTACCGAAGAAATTTTAGCCAACTACAACCGCGATCAAGTTGGGAAATCAGATGACACTTTAAATTCAGTCTCTGAAAAAGCTCTTTACTTAGCCCAGTATTTAAAACAGAATTATACAATTCCAGAAAACCCTTTAAACTTACCTTACTTAGGAGAAGAGGAAGATCTAGTGGAAGCATTTTTGTTTAAGTACAAAGGTGGTTATCCAGATCATTTCTCTACAGTGCTTACTGTCATGTTGCGTTCTATTGGTATTCCAACTCGTTTAGTTGCAGGTTTTAGCTCTGGAAGTTTTAACCCTTTTACTGGAATGTATGTTGTTCGAAATACTGACGCCTACGCAATGACTGAAGTTTACTTTCCCAAATATGGCTGGTTTCCATTTGACCCAATTCCATCTCACCCTTTAATTCCTCCTTCCATAGAAGAAACTCAAACTTTTACTGTTTTACGTCAGTTTTGGAATTGGGTTGCGGGTTGGTTACCGTCACCAGTAACAGGTTGGCTCAATTACATATTTGGAATTATATTTGGTGCCATAACATATTTTTTCTCTTGGCTGATTAATTTATTTTTCCAAGGATGGCTTGGGGTTTTAACATTTTTAATCCTTGCGACTGGAGTTAGTTTATTTAGTTGGTTTAGTTGGTTGTTGTGGAGATATTGGTGCAACCAAATTGCTCTGAAGAAACTACCATTGATGGAACGCTTATATCAAGAAATGTTGCAGTTAATGGCAAAAAAAGGTTTCAAAAAACATTCTGCACAAACTTCTTTAGAGTATGCTCAAATTATTTCCACATATTATCCACCAGCAATTACAACATTAATTGAGGATATATGTCAGAGCTATGTAAAATGGCGTTATGGCTGTTGTAATCCCGATCTGAATCGAATACAACAAAAACTCGAACAGTTGCAAAGAGATCTTAAAGATGTTTCCCAGCACTTGAAGAGAAATTAAAAAAAAATCACATCATACGAAAATGCAAAATTTCTATGCAATCAACTGTGGTGACATTGATTGCATAAAAATAAAGATCCCACTGATTGTCATTCGAATCTTTATCTGGTGTTTCAATTGGGAAAAACACTTGAAAAAGCTACATGATAGATTAAAGTGTATTTCGTAACTCATAATCTAATTCAGCATTTCATCTAGGTATATTCCAATCGAAAGCCTCGCCGATGTAGAGTTATAACTAGAGTATCTTACAACCAGAGTATCAAGTTATAACTAATTTTTGACGTTTATTTACGTCGGGAACGTTGTTGGCGACGCTGTCTTTGTCGAGAAACTGCTTTACGTTTCTGTTTCTCTAGTGGAGTTTCGAAGTGACGATTTTTCCTCATGTCTTGGAAAATTCCTGCACGTGATACTTTGCGCTTAAATCTACGCAAAGCTGAATCTATCCCTTCATTTTCACCTAATACTACTTGCGTCATTCTTGTTAATCCTTATATTTTTTACCGTTCAAAAGCCTGAGCTTTTTAAAATATCACACCTAAAATCAGAGCGAAAAAATATTTCCAGCAGTGTCTAGCTTAAACTTTAAGCTGCTGGAGTTTCTAGATAAATATTGCTTGAGAAGTTCATATTCTCAAAGCGATGATTATCGCTTATTTTACCCCGTGATAGACCTCCCATATCTGTAATGAGGTCTTGCTTAATTTACTTTTGAATTGTCTATCGATCCACAAAGCACGATTTTATGCCTCAGTTACTGCATTCTCTTCCTCTTGAAATCTATTTAAGATAAAGGAGCAAGACCCAGTCTTCCAATCATTTCCATATCTGTTACAAACTGAACCTGACTAACCTTAGCACGATTTACAAATACTTCTTCTAAATAATCTTCTGTAACCTGCTTAGATAAGTTAACAAAATAAATTGACATTCAGTGATTCCAATATGGTGTGTTGTAGAGACTTAGCTTCGGAGAAACGCTTCAAAGATTTATACGATTTACACAACCGAATTAATCCTTATCGTTCCAGTATATAGCAATTATGGAAAAACTTTGAAACTTTTATTCAAGATGATTACAAAAAAGATAAAAAATATACCTTATTTCAGAGAATTATAATTAATTGGGAAAAATTACAATAAATCCCTAAATTCATTGAGAATCAAGAACTTTAATTAATAGAAAATCTTATTATTCCCATAGAAAAGATAATCTTTTATTTGACTTGAATTTCGTTGCTATATAGAGGTTGATAATCAGCTAAGCTGTCCTAAGATTTTTTCTGCTTCTTCGCACAGCATTTGATGGCACTTACCATTAGAAGCAATTAGTCCACCCCACTGATTAATATCACCAGTGTTATAAGACAAGTTAGTACCATCAAAGTGTGTAAAACTTCCACCAGCTTCGCTCAAGATTAGTTCAGGGGCTGCTAGGTCCCAATCTTTGGGCGCTGATTTTCCAGAAATTGAAATATAAATATCAGCTTTTTGTTCCACTATTGCTGCAATTTTTCCACCAATACTACCAACTACTTTCTGATTTTTACAAGGTAAGTTTTTTAAGAGATGATTTAATTTTTCATTGCGGTGGCTACGGCTAACTACTAAAGTTAAATCATCTAAACTATCCCGTGTTGAGACGTTTAAAGCTTCAGTAGAATTATCTCCTGTCACACTACGTACTTCGACAAATGAACCTTTACCTTTGATGGCGTAAAATAACTTTTCGGTTTCTGGTTGAGCTACTACTGCTAATATTGGGCGTTTATCTTTTACTAAGGCGATATGAATCGCATATTCACCAGTTTTATTAATAAAATCTCGAGTTCCATCCAAGGGATCTATAATCCAAACCAATTCTTTACTATTCGCAGCTTGTTTTTGATAGGTTTCTTCACTTATATAACCGAAATCTTCACTGCCAAAAGCTGTTTGTAATTGCTCCACAATATAGTTATTTGTTGCTGTATCAGCAACAGTTACGGGTTCATTTTGTTTATAGTTAACCTCTAGATTTTGTTTATTATCCCCACGATAATAGCTACGGAGTATATCTGTTGCCCCCCAAGCAATACTACGGGTAACAGTTAAAATTTCCTCTAAAGTTTTCATTAATTTTCCTTTTGAGCAAAAGATTAAGAACCTAGCTAGTAACTTTATCACGAGTGTTCAGTAGGTGCGAATAATTAATGGTTACGAATACATATTTGGAATCTAAATTCTTACAGATGATTTATTCTCAGCTTTTTCATCATCACAAGCACAAACTTAACTTATAGCAGAAGTCAGGAGACAGGAGGCAGTAGTCAGGAGTGAAACCTACTTTACATATAACTTCTAGCTTTTTGCCTATACCTCACTTACTTGCAATCCGCTATATGCTGCTTTTTTCTTTATGACTCAAAAGTAATGTCGGGTAATTGTAAATAAAGTTACATATAATTGATTGGGCTAACATCAGTGGAAGTCGTTAAAGGTTGGGATAAATTATTTTGAAGATTTCATCCAAAGACGGGTACCAAAGAACTCACAGGAATGGGAAGCAATATTTGCTGCTGAGATGAGTGCGTCTGTAAATTTTTCTCTCAAGATGAAATGGCAAAATGCACCATGGAAAATATCACCTGCTCCTAGGGTGTCGACAGTTTTGATTTTTGGTACATCAATTATTCCAGCTTCGCCTTGGTAAAAGTAATAAATTGGTTTTTCCCCTTGGGTTATGGCAATGTGAGGTACGTTTAATTCTTGAAGATAAGTAGAAACAGCCTGACAACGACTTTTTGTATCCTCTTGGGGTATATCGGGACAATTGGGTGGATAAAAATTCCCGGAGCAAATAGCGTAATCCACTTTAGGTAAAATTTGCTCAAAACCAGCTTTCCAACTACCACCATCAATGACTACAGGTATACTTCTAGCTTTTGCCATCTCGGCAATATGAAGCCCTACTATCATTTGGTGCCCATCAATTAGGACTATATCCACATCGTCTAAAATATTATCTGGAATATTTTGTGCGTTTACTTGAGTTTTAACAGCATTAATCGATATGACAGCACGTTCTCCGGTGGCTTCAGTAACAATAATTGAAGACACTGGTAGTGAATTATTGTTATGAGGAGCTAGATCGGTAACAGCAACTTTGTAATCTTCTAGATCGGTACGAACTATTTGAGTCATTGGATGAGAACCAATAACTCCTAAAACTCTGCCTTGCTCCCCCAAATGATTAAAAGTTACTGCTGCATTGGTTGCTGGACCTCCAGCTGCAACTGTACAGTCAGCAGCAACAATTTTTTGGTTGTGCTTGGGAGGTGATTCGGCAAGATAAATCAAATCTAAGGTAACTAAACCAACAAATAACCCATGCTTTTTCATCTTTCTTCACTTGTAATCAGTAATCGGTAATGAAATAAAAATTGGTAGTGGCTAATTAATTAGTGATAAATAATTGGAATTACTACCCAGCGAAAAAATTTTTGAATGATGATTTTTTAATGGAAATTAAACCAGGAACGCTTTATGTTGTCGGTACCCCAATCGGCAATTTAGCGGATATGACATTTCGGGGCGTACAGGTTCTGCAAGATGTAGATTTGATTGCAGCTGAAGACACCCGTCATACGGGAAAGTTACTGCAACATTTTCAAATCAAAACTCCCCAGATAAGTTACCACGAACACAATCGTAGTAGTCGCATTCCAGAACTGTTACGACACTTAAATGACGATAAATCCTTAGCTTTGGTTAGCGACGCCGGGATTCCAGGAATTTCCGATCCTGGCTATGAATTAATTTCGGCTTGTATCACTAAAGGAATTTCTGTGGTCCCTCTTCCTGGTGCTTGTGCAGCGATTACTGCATTGTGTGCATCTGGCTTACCTACAAATAGATTTATGTTTGAGGGTTTTTTGCCAACAAAAAGAAAACAGCGACAACAAATCTTAGAATCTTTACAAGCAGAAACTCGGACTTTAATTTTTTATGAATCGCCACACCGCTTGCGAGAAACGCTAGAAGATTTAGTTGCTGCTTTTGGAGAAACTCGTCATTGTGTGCTAGCACGAGAACTAACTAAACTGTATGAAGACTTTTGGCGAGGTTCTTTGAAGGAAGCGATTTCTCTCTATCAAGAAAAACAACCTCAGGGTGAATATACTCTTATTCTTGAAGGAACTTCACCTGATCGAACACAACTTTCCGAAGCGCAACTTAAAATAGAATTACGATCGCTAATTACTCGGGGAGTATCGCGGTCGCAAGCTAGCCGCGAATTAGCAAAACTGACTTCTATACCTCGACGTCAACTTTATCAGTTGGCTTTAGATATTAAAATAACAGAAGAGAACTAAAAGTATTTAGGGAAGAATAACCTATAAAGAGGGGCATGTTCTAATATTTTGTAAAGTTGGGGAGCAAACCTTCTAATTTTTGAATTTTTGGGGTATTAATTATATTTTTACCTAACTTGCTTTTGTCTCCTTCCTAACTTTGAGAACAGCGATTTGCAATTAGGATGTTATGCTCAATAAACCTTTTCCCAACACGAGGGAAGCAAGCACAATTCAGAAAAACTGAGTAAACTTATACATTGAATTGTGCTTCTACAGATTTATCTATTTTTGGGTATGTTTGTCGAGATATTTAGAAGCGGTTAATATTACAATTGTCAAAAACAAGAAAAAGAGGAAAGTTCGAGAATGACCCAAGTGGTTTTAGGAGAAAACGAAGGAATAGATTCAGCATTGCGCCGCTTTAAGCGTCAGGTTTCCAAGGCGGGGATTCTTGCCGATGTAAAGTATCATCGTCATTATGAAACCCCCCAAGAGAAACGTAAACGGAAAGCTGTAGCTGCTAGACGTAAGCGTCGTTATAAGTAAACCTAAGTTCGACCAATTCGAACATGCTGACTAATTTTTAACCAAGTCCAAGCAGTTTCTTTTTTATAATTATAGATATTAAGATAAATCCACCTCACCCCTGTTAGGGGTGCTGGGTGTTTGCTTTTTAAGATGATTGATTCTTGGGGAGTTAATCTTGGGGGATTTGAATAAATTTTGCATTGCAACGATTCATCGCTTTTTCCACGCCTTGCTTGAGAGACAATTCAACACATTCGACAACAAATTCTAATATTTCTGGCAGAATTTGGTTCTCAACTGCCGAAAAACGCCCTAAAACATGGGAAACTGTATGCTTGTTGCTATTGGGAACATTAGGTTTATTTGGTTTGCCAATACCAATTCGCAAGCGGGGAAAATTCTGAGTACCAAGGTGAGATATTGTACTTTTTATCCCATTGTGTCCCCCTGCAGAACCAGATAAACGCAAACGAGTTTTACCTATGGGTAAATCGAGTTCATCGTAAATCACCAAAACAGATTCTGGAGAAATTTTAAACCAGTTTGTGGCTGCGCTAATTGCTTCTCCCGAACGATTCATATAAGTCAGTGGTTTAAGTAAACGGATTTTTTCACTTCCGAAACAAATACCTTCCCCATATTCCGATTTAAATTTACGATTTTGCGCCAACGAAATTTGCCAGTATTTCGATAAAGCATCAATCGCAGCAAAACCAATGTTATGGCGTGTTTTATCGTATTTTGGTTCTGGATTTCCTAATCCGACGATTATTTTGGGAATTACTAATTCTTTCTTAGTTGTTTCACTCACTTTTATGCTTTCATTGGTCATAGATCGATTTTCTTCGCAATAACTGTATTTAATTAATGTTAATTGTTTGGGGAGAAGGTTTAAATATTTAAATAAAGCTTTCTTTAAATAATCGTGAATTAATTCTCACGAGGACACAATGGAAGAAAATTAATCTTTAATTTCTTTATCATTATTATGAGTCGAGTTGATATTAATTATCAGTATTATTAATTATTTGTATGGGAGGTTCGCACACTTCAAATGCATTGATTATAAATTCAAACTAGCGTAAATTTTATACTTATTTTTAACAGAGTAAGAGGGAACCACACAATCAAAAATTTTAGGCAAAATTTTTTAGGTTCCCTCCATTACACAACCAAGTTCTAATGAAGTTGGAGAATTTCGGCTAGTTTTCTTAAAAGAAGATCCAAAGAGTAAATCACTACTCGTTAATATGCTAGGGATTCGCTGTTCCCATAAATTAATTAAGCATCAGCAGATTCTACAAGACCGTAAAATATACCTTGAATTTTGACTTCCTTAGGATCACCAGCACCTAAATCTGTATCAGAAGGCTGTTCGCTGATAAAGGTACCAGCAATTTCGCCAGTGTCGCTGTTGACTTTAGAGATAGACAAAGACATTTTTCCATCTAGAACTTCAGTGCGCTTAACATTTGCACGAAGTAATTCTTCATCATCTGCTTGGGCAGGAAGAGCCACTGCATTATCATAACCAGTAGCAACACCACGACCTTTGGGGTCAAGGAAAGTTGCACCACGATATGAAGGAACTCGGAAAGCACCTTTAAAATCAGTTGAAGTATTAATACTGGTTAATCCAGGTTGTGTTTCACCTGTAAAACCTTTAACAGTAAAGAGGAAAGGTATACTCTCACCACCAGGAAGTTTTACGGTAGTTGCTTGAAAGTCAAAACCTTCTCTTTCTTTAAAAGTTAGACTACCATCAGAATTAATGATTAAATCGCCTTGAATCTGATCCAAACTAGAAGTCTTACGAGTCAATAATTTTCCGGCTACAAATTCAGCCTCTTGGCGTTTGTTTGCGGGTTCTTCTTTGACAAAGTAATTTGTTGGCTGTAAACAAAGTTCTTTAATTTTATAAGATTTGCTCGAGTCAATAGGAATTGAACCCCGACTGGTTTCTGATAATTTGGGACATATGTTTGCTAAGCCTGTATTTCTAATTTGGTCATAGCTTAGTACATCATTGCTTCCAGCTGTTGGACCCTCGCTACAAGCGGTGAGAAACCCCAGACATAAAGCTAAGACAGCAACAAGTAAAGTGCGAAACCTCATGGTCAACCTCAATGTCAAAATTTAATATCTAAGTTGTCAAATTACTCTGCTAAACATACTTAAACGTATCATGTTTGTCCTTAGCAGGGTGTAATACCCAATTTTTATGGCTATTTAAGCCAGATCATACGATTTTTTTTAACTCAAAATCAAAACATCATGCCACCACTTGGACAAAGTAATATGGTTTTTAGTTGAACGATCGTAGACGTACTAATTTTTAGCTTAATACTCAAAGGGTGCTGAAATAATAGGAATTTATGATTTTATGGAAATTTTGGACCAGCATTTTTTCACAGTTAATTGTTAAGTTTTAAAACTTAAGGCTAAAATCTATTGTTCAATAAAATCCGTTAAATCTCCTGCTGCCTCAATAAAGTATCATAAGCTACTTTGTTCTCCGAGTCTGTTTCATCTAAATGAGAGCCAAGCGATTAGTGAGATTGATTCTTAGAGAAAGCTGCTGGTTACAAATTAGTTCCGTTTCACTCTCTAAAATTTTCTTAATTATCTAGAAAGAGTGAGTTAAAAGTCTTTATTAAGAGATAATGAGAGTTATAAGCAGAAAATAGTTTTTTTATCTATATAATCAGTAATTTGGGCTATTAAAAGTCTTTAAAGGGTAAATATAAGTCAAATATTGGCAATACCTGTATTCTTTTGATTTATAATCATGCTTTGTTCTTCGCAAATTTGAGTATTTTGGATTACAAAATATTCTGAGTTTTTAAATCAAAGGTTAAAATTTAATTTTTTATTTGATAGCGCAATTGGGATTTTATATATTTCTCTGGTTTTCTATTGCTGGAAAAGCTCATGCAAGCCCTAACAGAATAATCGAGATTAGTAAATTTTTATTAATTGAATTGACAGGGATACAAGTATGTATGTAGATAAAAGTTTTGAACGTGAAAATTTATCTCAAAAACTGCAAGAAATAACTTCTGCCATTGGTGATGCAGTTGAATTTTGCCAAGGAGATACTATTGCACTTTTAAGTTTGCTAAGAAAGTTAGAAATGTTACATCGTGAGATCTGCGATGAGGAATTTCAACGGAGTTTACCCGATAATCGTCATGGACTTTATGCATTATTGCGTGAAATTGAATCAGAGGGAGGATGGCCTTATATTGAGAGGATGAGGCTGAAAGATTTGTTGTCAAATTTAGAAGCAGAGTCTTTCGAGTGAAAAGCCTCCTAAAACAAAATCAAATACTTTGCCATGTAAGGAAGTAAGCAGATTATTTTATACCTTGGCAAAGATAACGATCGCTAGGGAGAACATTGTGGTTGTGGTTCAGGTAGTTGTTTACCCATCCGCAACCGCGTACTAATAGGTTATCTAAATCCAAATTCCAGAGAATAATCTTATTATCATCGCTTGCGGATGCTAACGTGTTTCCATCGGGGCTGAATTTTACGTTGAGAACCCGACTTTGGTGACCATTAAGAGTTTTAATTAGCTTACCATCGCGATTCCATAGTTTAACTGTATTATCAAAGCTGGCAGCAGCTATAATCTTGCCATTAGGGCTAAAGTTAACAGCATTTACGCTTTCGCTATAACCTTTAAGTAATTTTTTTAATAGGGTTCCATCTCTTCGCCACAGGGCGATAGTATTGTCCCAACTGGCAGAAACTAATAAATTATCGGTAGGACTAAAACTTGCACTCAATACCCAACTTTGATGGGGAAAAGTTTTCAATAATTTACCATTACGCTGCCAAATCTTCACTGTTTGGTCGTCGCTAGCAGAAGCTAAAACTTTTCCATCCGGGCTAAAAATTACCTCATTTACCCGATCTTTATGACCTTTGAGAGTTGTAATTAGCTTACCTTTTATATCCCAGATTTTGATAGTTTTATCTTGACTTGCTGATGCAATTAACTCCCCGTCCGGGCTAAAGCTGACGCTATTAACATTATCACTATGTCCTACAAGTGTGTTGAGCAAAGAACCATCGTATTGCCACAGTTTAACTGTATTGTCATTGCTCCCAGATGCAACTATTTTCTCCTTTGGATGGAAACTAACGCTTTTTACTAGGTCTTTATGTCCTTTTAAAGTCTGATAAAGCTTACTTTTTAAATGCCAGTCTTTCCGTGCTATTTGCCAAAGTTTGACCGTTCTATCTTCACTTGCAGATGCTAGCATTTTGCCATTTGGGCTCCAGGAAAGATTTATAACCCCTTGTTTGTGTCCTTCAAGAATGGGTAGTTTTGATGAGGTCAAACTTGTTAAATCCCAAAGTTTTAAGCTTTTATCTACACTTGCAGAAGCCAGTACTTTACCATTGGGACTTAAAGATAAACTAGTCACAGTATCACCATGACCTTTAAAAGTTTCGATTAATTTACCATTGGCAATATTCCAAAACTTAATTGCATTCTCCTCACCACCGGAAATTAAAGTTTGGCTATCGGAGCTAAATTGCAGGCTAAAAACTATATCAACTTCGTTTAAGGTTCGATGGGGAATAAATCGACTATTTATTTGGCTGTTATTGAACTGCTCATTCTCTGTCCGCCAAATTCTAACTTTTCGATCTCGACCTGCAACCGCCAAATATTTACCGTTAGGACTAAAAGTGACAAATGTTGTTCCTTTTGGACGTTTCGGTAAAGTTTTGAGCAAATTACCATTACGTTGCCAAATCTTTACCGTTCCATCTTGGCTTGCTGAAGCAATTAATTTAGCATCGGGGCTAAAAGTCACCCAGTTAACCCATCCTTGGTGTCCCTTAAGAGTTTTAATTAGCTTGCCGTTACTTTGCCAAAGTTTAATGGTGCCATCTTTACTTCCAGAAGCCAACATTTTGCCATCTGGACTAAAATCTACAGCATAAATCCAATCTTTATGCCCCTTGAGGATTTTGTGGGGTTTGGAGTCAAATTTCCTACTGTTTGGATTTAATCGCCAAAGTCTAACTGTTCTATCAAAACTAGCAGAAGCAAGAGTTTTTCCGTCCGAGCTAAAACTAACACTAGTAACACGACCGGTATGACCTTGAAGAGTTTGGCTGAGGAAACCATTAGGATGCCAAATTTTAATACTTTTATCCCGACTTCCTGACGCCAATAATTCTCCATTAGGACTAAAGCTGAGATCCCAAACAGCGTCTTTGTGTGCTTCTAGACGGTTAAGTTCTTTTACGCCGTAGATTGCTTGTTGCAAAGCTACCGCTACCCGCATCCTAGTATCTGCTTGTACCCCTGAAGATTGTTTTAGTTCTCGCCAAGCCCGCAAACTTTCTAAAAGAGCATCAAATTCTTTATTATTGGTAAATAAAACTTCGCTTGCAATGGTTAAGCTGGTAATTTTGAGATTTGTCTCGCTACGTTCGGCGCGTAAAGTTTGACGAAATGCTGCTCTTTTTTGAAAATCAGCTTGCCACCATAGCCCACCAATACTTCCCACCATTGCTGCTAATACCATTCCAACTACACGTGCTTCGCGCAGTCTGGTGCGTAATATTAAATTTAATCGGTCTTGAGAACGTTTATGTGCTAATTCAGCTTTGGTTTTCTCAAACTTAACTTTCTCTAGTTCTGCACTCACCCCACTATTATTTTTTCGCCGAATTGGAGCTACTAAATAATCATGGACTAATTGATAGCGATTGCATGCATAGGGCTTACGCTTATCGCCTAATTCAGTAGGTACTTGTAGAACTAATCCACTGCCGACCAGTATTTCTAGAATTAATCCCAAACTGGTGGGAGATACCATTAATATCTCTGTATTAACATAATCTTGATCGCTTTGGTCGCTAAATTCTATTTCACCAGAAGAATCTACACTTTCCCATTCTCCGCCAAGATCCAGTTCGCTTGCAAATTCCTGTAGTAGAGCACCGATCAATTCTGTTTTTGTTTTTAGAGGTCGCGTACCTTTCTCATCGGTTAATTCAAAAAGTAATTGCCAACTTAACCGTTCGTATTCTTGACCGCAATCCTTAATCACTTCTTCCAACCAGCATTCTACTAGTTTTGCCGAACCACCACGCTGTCTATATGCTTCAATTGTTGTAATATTGTCGGCTTGAATTTGAGCCCCTACTATTTGTAGTTCGATGGGGTGGACTTGTGAGTCATCAGCAGCTAGCTCTGCGACTAATTCTGCAATCAATTCATCGCTAATTTCATAATGGGAGCGTTGAGTTAAGCTATGAATAATTTCGATTGCATCGCCAGGAGAAAATTTACCAATGTAATAGCGAATATCTTTATCGAGAATATTTCGATTAATTACTCCTAGATCGTAAACTTTTTCACCTTGGTAATTACTGTAACGCTCAAATTCCAAGAGGTAATGTAAATAATCTTCTCTTAGAGAAAGTAAAATTTTCACAAATGGGATATTTAAACATTCCCCAAATAATTTATAAAAGTCATATCTTTTCTGACTAGTTTTACAAACAAAGAAAAATTCTTCAAACTGGTCAAAAATCAGAATGATAATGTAATTCTTCTCAGATAGTAACTGGATTTTCCGAATAACATTGCTAGGGGAAACTTTTAAACTAAAACCAACTGTAATATCTGTCTGGGCTATAGCTCTATCTAAATTTTTGGAAATAGCTTCTAACCAATCAGTGTAAACTGATATAACAATTGGTAAAGCTTGACGGTCGCCAATAATTTTTTGCTTGAGTGCAGGTACTAATCCAGCTTTCAAAATTGAACTTTTCCCAACTCCACTGGGACCGTGGATAATACTTAACTTGCAGTCAGCGCGGCTAATTCTCTCAATCAATCGATTAATGTCCTGGGACCTACCGGATGCGGTAATTTCCGGTGCAACTTCTTCTAAAGGGGAATCTATATTTTGAAATGGTAAAACTGGATTCACCCGATAGCGTTGTGGTTGTAATTGACTTGCACCAATAAAGGCGCGAAAGCCATACTGATGTTCTATTTGAATTTTTTCTTGTTTGAGTTTAAAAGCTTGAAGATAATTATGAAATTGGCAAAAGTAAAGCGATCGCAGTTCTTCAATAATTTCTAAATAAAGTGCTGGTTGGTATTGTAACTCGCAAACTACTTTTGCCCATTCTAGATTATTTACTGCTTCGTCCCATCGGTCTAAATTTCTTTGAATGCGTCCTAATAACAATAGATACCAGCTTTCTTGTTGACGCGATGCTTTAGGAGCAAATGTTGCATGGGAAATTGCTGTATTTACTAATTCATAAGCTTGAATCCAGTTAGAATCAGAAATTGCTGTTGCAGCAAGGAAACCATAATCTTGAGCTAATTGTGCTTGATCGCCGTAATTTTTGTGTAATTCTAAGGCTTTTTGAGCCAGAATTCTTAATTCTTCCCAGGCTTTTAAGCGTTGTAATGTTTCACAAACAGGGATAATAAACTTAGCAATTAATTGTGGTTTATCAGCTTTTTCTAAAACTTCCAAACATTGGCGAAACCAATTAAGTGCTTTTTCTCCATAAATTCTATTAAGTGAGGGACGCAGATCGGCCATTCGGCGATAGCATAATCCCAAATGAAATAGAACAACAGCTAGACGACCGGAAGAAAAACAAGAATTTAAACTCAATGATTCTTCTTTTTTTTCAGTTAATAAGATTGTTTCCTCATTAACTTTTGACTGCCAAAACTCTAAGCTATGTTGATAATGAGTTAAAGCATCATCAATTTGATCATTAACATATTTATCCCGCCCCAAAACAAACTCTAAATTTGCTGATAATTCTGGTTCTAAGTTAACTCCATATAGTCGCAGTAAATCATTCCGAGCAGACTCAATTTCTCGACGATGTGGAGAACTAGGATCTAAATCTAAAGCTGCATTTGATAAAAATTGTTCTGTACCTGCAGCTAATATAGTGTCTAACAAACATTCTGTTTCTTGTCGAATTAGAGTGATTAAGTCCTCTTGGGACATTTCAAATTTTATTGTAGTTGCAGCCCAACTTTTAAAATCAGGAGCTAATCGCGATAATAAAGTTGCAACATCATTTTGTAACCACAATATAACTGGGAAAGGAAACTTGTCAGCATAGACATCTCTAGCTTGATTAATACTAGTTAATAAATCTTCCAATGCAAGATTAGATTCTAAACCAAAGACTATTACTGAAGTTGGTAAAGAATCTGAAGCCACAGCAGGATTATCTAAAAACAATTCTGAAATTATTGCCTTATGTAAAGTTGTGGCAGAGGATGGAAGGAGAATTTCTCTTAAATATATATCCTTAGTTAAATTGCGAATATTCTCTACAACTTGTTCGCGTAATTGTTGATAGTTACAGCGCACTAAAATTAGTGAGAATTGACTTCGAGAAAGTTCAATCGCTCGGATAAGCCTTTGTAGGGAATGCTTATTTGGAGCCACACTTGTTTCTGTAATTTCCCACTCTCTCATAATTTAAAATAGAGCTTTAATAAAATAAACTTAGAAGTTATCAATTAAAACTTACAAAAATTTATGTTTAAAAAATTTATGTTTAAAAAATTTAGATTTAAAAAATTTGAATTTACAAAAATGAAAATATAGCATTCTTTAGTCAGAAAGCAGAATTATTCATCAACAATCAACGATTAATAATCAAAAAGTTTAAAATCAGGTTGAAGAGATTTTAAGATTGGGGGACACTTAGCATACGTTCTTGTTGCCAAGAAAGTACTTTTTCTGATTCTGCAAGGGCTGGACTAATTCCAAACCATCTCCCTTGGGGATCGCGATATTCAAATACAAACATACTTCTGAGTAATCTTTGATATTCAGTTTCGCCTCGGACTGTTTGTTGTTCTACAACTTGAAATAATAATTCCCACTCTTGATCGTCAATTGCTAATAGCAAATCATCTCGATAATCTTTAATTACAGCTTCCAAACATGCTTGAGAGAAAGGTGGATCTTGCCTTTGTAAGCAGCTGTAAAGTAGACCCAATAGATTACGAATGTGACCGCCACTTACCCGACACAGACGATCTAATGTCTCCAAATTATCGAATAATTCGGTAATCAGAGCAAATCTTGCATTCCAAGTAATATCCGGAAAAGCCCTAGCTAATACCAACTGGCGTAAAAGAGACATTCCTGGTTCGTAGTCACCACCAGAACGTTGACGCACCCTTACCATTGGTAATACTTTTGGAGCTATTCCTCCTCCGAGGCGATTTTTTAAAGTCTGATACTCATTAGAAAAAATCAATCCTAAAGGGATAGTATAAACAACATGACAATTGAGCCTGCGTAATTGTTCGCCCCGATCAATAAATAAATACTCTGGTTGCGATCGCCCTGACGGCATTGGGCGCATGTCTACCCGATCTAAGTTATCAACAATTACAACTAATCCTTTTTGTCCCCTAAATTTAAGTTGCTTAATGGCTTTCTCTAATACTTCTTCGTTAATGGCTTGCAAAATGCTGTTGGTACGAGGCTCCAAATATTGTCGCAAGTGGGTGCGTAAATGTGGACTATCCTTGGTTTTTGCAGTAATCTTGGCAATTCCTATAGAAAGCTCAGCTTCCGAAAGCTCTATAGAATTATGAAAAAAATCTCCAATTTCCTTAAACAAGTTACTGAAATAACCTGCTGTAATCTTGATCCCAACAGCTTCTAAGCTAAGGCTGACTTGACGTGCCACACTCAACAAAATATCGCTGATATCAATATCTGCCATGTCCAAATCTTGGCTAGACTCAAAGTAAACTACGTGAAAACCCGCACTTTCTAATTCAGCTTTGAGCCTTTGTAGCTCTGTAGATTTACCACAACCAATGTGCCCCGTAAATAACTGACAGGTCGGCTCATCGGGAGATATACGTGCGATCGTCCGTTGTAGTTCCTCGACTATTTTGCAACCTCGAACATCGGAAAAATCTATATAGTATTGTCGGTCGGCAACATCGCCCATAGCTAGCGTTTTGCTAGGATTACAGGCTTTAAAAAAACGTAGCAAATTAAGTGTATGTCTCATGTAGATGCAATCATCACTTGTAACTAATTTATAAGTGTTCGACTATAAGCGTTCGACTATGAGCGTTCGACCCCCTAACAGCTTCAACCCTGTGCCAAAGCGATTTTAGTTAAGACAAAAAGGATTAATATAACCCTGAATATACTGAGTCATTTGTCCTTTTTACACCTGCATTTATTGTTTTGCCAACACCTAAGGAGTTTTTAACAAATACAAGTCGTGAGTCAACATCAGTTAAATTACTGAATTTAAATATTTACTGGAGAGAAAATAAATATAGATCGAATCCCATTTTTTTTATCGTTAGCCTTAGCTATAGGCTCATATCAGGATATATTCATGATAGAAACTTTGCACATACGCGATGCTGTCGCTAAGCGCTAATTTGGTAAGCTAATTGTGTAAATTTAGTCTCAGTCTTAAATAAGTCTAATTGATGTTGATACTATTACTGTCGAGCTATTAAAAGTATCTTAAATAACTTTGTGCTTTGATGCGTGCGAAACAAAAATTATTTACGCGTAAGTTTTGGCATTATATGCGGTAGAGTATTTATAATTTTCACATCAAACCTAGCAAACTAAATATTACTCAAGCTTTACTCCAACTGCTTTATAGTACAAATAAATTTTATAGTACAAATAAATTATTTCAGGGATGCACAATTGGGAGTATTGAACTTCAGAAGAGAAATTTTCTTTGCATAATTGAGATGGGATACACCAAAATGAGCACAACATAATAGCTATCCAACATCATTCTAATGATTTAGGCATATCTGTTTCCCGGTAATCAAACTTTTGTAACCCACAGATTTGAAAATCATTAAACTTGATGGGAAATTACTTGAGATGTGCAAAATTTAACTTTATATAAGTTCTCTAAACTACGATTTTTGGTTGACATCTCATATAATTTTTGTTGGACAGAAATTTTTAGGAGGCTTTGTGTGTAAAGAGTTCAGTAGAAAAATCAATTTATGAATGATGGAACCGACAACAAATTTAATTCGAATCTTTCTTTCCTTGAAGACTAAATATTGATACAATAATATCCAATTTACTTATTAAGAATCACCTCCATAGTCAAGCAAGTTCCCTGTAAAAAGTCTCTCGAATAGCAAAAAGAAGAGATATTAAAAGATTTAAATAGCAATAACTACCTTTGTAGTCTTTCAGACAGACAAAAATCATCATTCTCCTTATAAGGAGTTATATTTAATTGCATTTTGAAGTCAAAGAATTAAGGAAATCTTTATATCAGTGCGGTAATCTTATCGCGATCGCTTTAGGTTATTGCTGAATTGAACAATAATTCCGGCTAGAAATTTGAATTAGCATCGAAGTATCAAATTTAATTTTTAGATAATTCAAGTGCGATTAAAGATTAATTTGACTGCAAATAGAAAGGGGTTTGAATGACACAAATCGCATCAGTCTCCCATCGCGACCTCCAAAAGCGCCGTAATAAATTACGCCGTCAGAAACAAGTAAAAATTGTGCAAACAATATGGCAAACTTTTGCTGTAAGTAGCATGACTGCAGGCTTGATATGGGTAGTTTTTCAGCCTATTTGGGTATTAAAAGCTCCAAAGCAAATAGTTGTTTCTGGTAACCGGCTTTTAGATGAGAAAGTTATTCATTCTGCGATGACACTATCTTATCCCCAGTCTTTATGGCGCATTCAACCTTCAAAGATTAGTAAATCCTTAACCAAACAACCAGGGATTGCACGAGCAGTGGTAAGTCGTCGTTTATTTCCACCAGGAATAGTAGTTCAAATAAAAGAAAGAGTACCTGTTGCAATCGCAAAAAAATCCTTATCTTCAGGAGATAAAGAATCAATTTCTGGGCTGATTGATGCAAATGGAAATTGGATACCGGTGGGGAAAAGTACATCATTGAACCCCGATTTTGGCTTACCTAGTCTCTCAGTCGTAGGCTATAGCGAAAAATATCGTTCCTCGTGGATTTTGCTTTATGAGACTTTACATCAGACTTCTATCAAAGTTACAGCTATCGAATTTCAAAATCCTGCAAACCTAGTTTTGAATACAGAATTAGGAAAGGTTTTATTAGGCTCTCCTAGTGATATTTTGCCAGAACAAATTAGAACCCTGGCACAAATGCGCCAAATTAAAACACAACTAAACCTCGATCAAATAAATTACATCGACCTCAGAAACCCTAAAAAGCCCTTAGTACAGATGAATCATAAAAAGCGCAAAAATTAATTGTAAATTCTTTCAAAAATAAAACTATAAGATGTATTTATTCAATTGAAAATTTGAATAGGTTCAGAGATTTTCTCTTACAACATATATTTGTGATGTGTAAATTTTCAACTTTTCACAGATAATTTACAAATCATTCTGTTTTAAACCATCGTCAAGATAGCACCATTTACCCTCAAGGATACTTTCTGCAAATACAATTATTTTTAGTTGTTACTTAGTTGCGAACTTGACATTTATATATTGCGTGCTAGATGTTAGACAATTTAATGATGTAATCTAAGCTGTAAATCTTATATGTTTTGAATGCAGCTTACGCTGATTTTAAGGTATTGCACTAACCCATAGAAGCATGTTTTGCTATCAATGGTTAGTTCTTGCACAAACATCATCTATGTTCGTCAACAGATGAATTTAAAGAAGAGTTTAGCTAACTACAATAAGGGATGATTTATATTGTTGACTAATATTCATTACAGACAAACTTCTATTATGATTTTATCTTTAGATTGAGTTTATCTTTATAACATGTAGAAAATACAATTAATCAGCCCACAGGTAGGTTATAATGTCACGCTCTGATGATTTCACTGAAAATAACCCAACCAGAGAAATGGCTACTACAAAACTTTCATTAGTGTGAAAGTCTTCAAATCACCTAAAAAGCAAATGAGCAAATATCTTAGCTTAAAATCACATTTAATCGAAAACAAATAAACGTGTTTTAAATTGCAGTTACCCCAAATGTCAAATTCCGCAAATCAAATCATAAAAACAGATAATAGCAGTATTGTAGTTTCTTTAGAATTAATCTGAATTGGCCGACATTTTTGCTGTTACAAACATATACGCAAGTAATGCATGTATTTTATAAGACTATATACTGTATAAATTAACTAAAAAGGAGGTAAAAGATAATTGATGTTGTAGTAGTATTTTTCCAAGTGATGGCAATTTATACTCGAGCTAAAAAGGTATTTATATTGAGATAAAAAAGAACACTCACCACATATACTTATAAAAATAATGACTTTTGGGATGAAAAATAGTACTTTGTACCAGCCAACGGAGAAACAAAAAATACATGTCACCGACTAAGCGAAAGAAAGAAAAGGTAAACAAGTTGAGAGTTAAGTTATACATTTCAATTATCGGTAATTATAGGTATACTTCTCTAGAATTGGCGATGCAGTTGTTTTTGATGTGGTGCTTCAAGAACCAATCGCGTATCGTAGTGGCTTAAAACCACGACAAGGTTTCACTTCTCAAATCCTGTTAGGGTTGGAAGAGAAAAGAACAAGAGAAAAACCAGGACATTATATCTTGACCGCGTCAAACTATAGTTGACTATGCGGGTGAAAAGCACCTTAAAAGTCGTTTATCTACTTGCACACAAATCTGATGACACTTGATAACAACCAAGGGCTTACCTACAGAAACTCTCAATCTCCGGGACAGCCAGAGTTATCCTTAGCGGTTAACTCTACTAATCCTTTTAGTCACTCCGGATTAACTTTTGGACAAAATAACGATAGCAAAACCCCTCTTGAGGACAATCGGATTGGCGATATTGTGCCGGGTCGCGTTGCTAACATCAAGGTAATTGGTGTCGGTGGTGGCGGCGGAAATGCTGTTAATCGCATGATTGCCTCTGATGTGAGTGGGGTTGAATTTTGGACGATTAATACTGATGCGCAAGCTTTAACTATGGCATCAGCTCCGAGCCGATTACAAATTGGGCAAAAGCTCACCCGAGGTTTGGGGGCTGGTGGAAATCCTGCAATTGGTCAAAAAGCCGCAGAAGAGTCTCGGGATGAAATTGCTACAGCTTTAGAAGGTGCTGACTTAGTATTTATCACTGCTGGTATGGGAGGTGGTACCGGTACTGGGGCTGCTCCGATAGTAGCTGAAGTTGCAAAAGAAATGGGTGCTTTGACTGTTGGGGTGGTAACGCGTCCATTTATATTTGAAGGACGTCGTCGCAGTACTCAAGCAGAACAAGGTATTGAAGGTTTAAAAAGTAGGGTAGATACCTTAATTATTATTCCCAATAACAAACTGCTGGAAGTCATCCCCGAGCAAACTTCCATGCAAGAAGCTTTTCGTTATGCAGATGATGTATTGCGTCAAGGTGTTCAGGGGATATCCGACATCATTACCATCCCTGGTTTAGTTAATGTTGACTTTGCTGATGTGCGGGCTGTTATGGCAGATGCTGGTTCTGCATTGATGGGAATTGGCATTGGTTCTGGTAAGTCTCGCTCCAGAGAAGCTGCGATCGCAGCAATTTCTTCACCATTACTCGAGTCTTCCATTGAAGGTGCGAGGGGTGTTGTATTAAATATTACTGGTGGTAGCGACCTCACCTTACATGAAGTGAATGCAGCAGCAGAAGCTATTTATGAAGTGGTCGATCCTAATGCCAATATTATTTTTGGTGCTGTGATTGACGATCGCCTCCAAGGAGAAGTGAGAATTACGGTTATCGCAACTGGCTTCACAGGAGATCTACCTCCACAGCAACCGCAAAACGTTACAAATGTACGTATGGCTCCACAGCCACAAAAGCGGCAGTCACCTTCTACTCAACCGTTGAATTCTCCAAATCCAACTCCGGAGCCCAAAGAAAAATCTGTACTTGATATTCCTGACTTTTTGCGACGCAGAAGCCCACGCAATTAAATTACGATTGTAGGTTTTCGATATGACTAACTATAAGAGAATTTAAGATTTGTGGTTGACTGTTTACGATTGCTGGAGATCTGCCAGAACGTACTCAGATAGTCTGTAGAAAAAACTTATATGTTGCTCAAATTATTGGGAGGTTTAAAAACAAATTATCTTGCATGGCTTGCATTATTCCATGCTACCTACAAATCCAATTTATTTGGTTGGGGGTCAGCCACCTCAGAATGAATCCTGAATGTGTCTGACATCAGCTAGGAGTGTGAATTTTTGTTAAGTTCTAATACTTGCTGCAAAGTTAGCATTTATCACTTCTCCTTATAAATAAAGTAAATACTTGTCGAATTTGAACTGCTATGCTCTGAAGGCGAGCGTTCACATGTTTACTCGATATGCACTATCCAATCGACCAGCAGCTCAGCCTGCTTCTGGTCGAAACCCGCATTGGTTTGTAAAAATGTATTTATTACAAAGTATTTATTACAAAATATTTATTACAAAATGCTTGTTACAAAATATATTTACACTGTTTAGCGTTAGTTAGGGCTTGAGTGCTTTTTAGCAGAGATTTAATTCAGATTGTGACCTAAAAAAGTAAAAAAGTCTTCAACATTCAATTTTGCTCTGCTCTTTGCTCAACCCATTGAATTACCTGTTTGCCAAGACTGATATTATTTAATCTGTCAATTTCACGAATACCTGTCGGGCTAGTAACATTAACTTCAGTCAAATAGCCTCCGATGACATCAATACCAACAAAAATTAAACCATCACGACGTAAAGTATCTGCTAGTTGATGGCAAATTTCTTGTTCTCTGGGAGTAATTTCAATTGCAGCAACACTACCGCCCGTTGACATATTATTACGAAATTCTCCTGGCCCACTCAAGCGATTAAGGGCTCCAATTGGCTCACCGTCAAGTAATATTATTCGTTTATCTCCATCCTTTGCTTCGGATAGATAGACCTGTACCATTACCGGTACTTTCCCTTGGGAAGTACTGAGTTCGATAATGGAATTAAAATTGCGATCGCCTGCTTGCAAAAATAAAATACCTTCCCCAGCTTTATTTCCTAGAGGTTTAAGAATTGCTGCTCCTTTAGTTTCAACAAACTGGCGAATTATTTCTTTATCAGCAGTAACAATAGTTTCTGGAATTGCTTGTGTAAATTGGAGAGCATACATTTTTTCATTTGCTGCTCTGATTCCATTTGGACTATTAACGACTAATGTTTTGCGTGGATCGATATAGTCCAAAGTATAGGTCGCATAAAGATAAGTCGCATCAACTGGTGGATCTGTCCGCATAAAGACAGCATCCATGTTTTCTAAAGGAATAAGCTGAGGCTCTCTCGATATATACCAAGGATTTTCCGCCACATACTTTCCATCTAATAATTTTATAGGTTTAAGTTCAACTTGCTCTAAAACTGCCCAAGCTTTACTATTTATTACGCTGAGTTGATTAGCTTGAGTTACCCAGATCTCATGTCCGAGGATGTGTGCTGCTTCCATTAAAGCAACGCTGGTATCATGACATGGATCGAGTTGACTGATGGGATCGATAATAAAAGCAAGTTTCACGCTTGGAACCTCAATTGCCGGGAGTTTCTTTGAACTGTCTAAATATTGGAATTGTCCAAATTATTTGAACTATCTAATTTAAATTATCAACTGTAACGGTTAACAGTTAACGCCGAAATGTTAACCGTTAAGCTGTTTTAAGATGCCAGTAATGGATCTAATTTTCCTTGAGATTCCAATCCATAGATATCATCACATCCGCCAACGTGAACCTCATCAATAAATATTTGTGGTAAAGAACTCCGTCCATTTGCTCTAGTTATCATCTTGTCCCGAGCAATTTCATCACCATCAATACAATATTCGATGTAATCAATCCCTTTCTTTTTTAAGAGATTTTTAGCACGAATACAAAATGGACAAGTACTCCAAGTGTAAATTTCTACTTTTGCACTCATTATGTCCTCTATTTAGTTCATAATTCTTAATTTTAATAATTATGCCTTAATTTCTCCACTAGGCAAAGAGCGTGTTATTACTACAGCTTCAGGCGGTACGCGCTAATTGTTATGTCTATTCAAAGCATAATAACTGCAAATTTTTTATATATTAAATTTTTTATATATTAATGGAGACGCAACATATTATTTTCTGAAATGCAGTAAATGCTAAGAAAAATAATAGCTAAAATTGCGTCTCCACAGAGCAGATAAAAATTTGTACAAATAAGACTTACTGTTTTTAGTTTTAAATCGGACTCACGCAAGGATTCCTTATGCAAAGGATATTTTTGCAAGATCGAAATCTGTAGTCTTTAAATCTCGACCTTATGTTAATTTGCGCAAGTCCGGCTTATGAGGGTTTTGAGATTACTGAGAAGAAACAGCGTAGTTAATCAACTGACCAAGACGCTGGCGTAGATTTTCTAAGCCCAAACGCTTATCTGCTGAAATAAACACTGCCATAGGGAACTCTTCTCTTGCAAGGGCTAACGTTTCGCTGTTAGCTTGGTCAATTTTGTTAAATACAACAATTGCAGGTCCGGGAGTAACCGGCATTTGTTTGAGAATTTCTCTTACCGAACGAACTTGATTTAACCAAGCCGCATGGGACAAATCTACTAAGTGTACTAAAGCGTCAGCTTCAGTAACTTCTTCCAATGTGGCACGAAAAGCATCCACCAATGATGCTGGTAATTCGTGGATAAACCCTACCGTATCTGTCAGCAGAATTTCTTGCCGGTCTCCACTTACTGCATGGGGAACAGTTAAGCGACGTGTAGTCGGGTCTAAGGTCGCAAATAGCTGATCCGCAGTATAAACTTCAGCATTGGTTAGGGCATTAAGTAAAGTAGATTTACCGGCATTGGTATAACCGACTATTGACACAGTGGGAACACCTTGGTTTTGTCGTCGTTGACGTAAGCGTTCCCGGTGCGCCTGCAATTGATTAACTTCTTTTTGCAGTCGGGTAATGCGTCGTTGGATGGCACGTCGTTCTGTTTCTAATTTAGTTTCACCAGGACCTCTGGTTCCGATACCACCCCCAAGCCGAGACATTGCTTGACCCCTACCTGTCAGCCTGGGAAGCATATATTCCAACTGTGCTAGTTCTACCTGTAATTTACCAGCACCAGACTGAGCCCGTTGGGCAAAAATATCTAAAATTACTTCGGTGCGGTCGACAACCCGAACACCAATTTGAGCTTCTAAATTACGGACTTGTGCTGGTGAAAGATCGCGATCAAAAACTACCAAATTAGCCCCTAATGTTTGGGCAGCTAAGGCAATTTCTTGTACTTTACCCTCACCAACAACGGTTTGGGGATGAACGCGATTTCGCTTTTGTTGTAACATTTGCACAACATCACCACCAGCAGTATCGACTAATCGGGCAATTTCTGCTAGAGTATCTTGGAATTCTTGAGATGACAGATCGCCTGTCATGATACCAACAATCAGGACTCGCTCATGGTCAGAGTCCACATCTAGGGCTGTATATTCTCGGCGAAACTCTTCTTCTAGACCTTCTACCAAGTCCATGAAGTCTTGTTTGCCGAGCATATCCAAGCTCATAGGTGGGGATATACTCCAACTTGGAGGAGAATAATCGCTGGTGCTGATATTTCCACCCCCTTGAGTCGCTGTTAAGATACGAGAATCCTGGGGTGTGAGATGTGCTAAGTAAGCTTCCTTAACATAACCAGAAGCTGCACCACCTCGCTTTTTAAATCCAGAAGCTGTAACATTCATTACTACTAAAGCATCAAGACGTTGTAAAGCCATTGATGTTAAGGCAGCATCAGAGCTTGCTTCTGGTTTCAACTGGGTAGCAATACAACGAATACCACTAAGTCGTTCCGCGCCGTAACGTGGTAATTCCATTAGTGGAATTTGGGTCTGACGCGGTGTGCCTACCCCAACCCGAATCACTTGTCCGCGACGATTGAGATAGGCACATACTGGTTTATTGATTTCTGTACTCACTGCTGCCAGTCGCTGGGCAAATTCTGGAGTTGTAATCCGATCGCCCGGTATGCGCTGGTGGTAAAGCCGCCGGAGTTGTTTTAGTTGGCTAGGCTTTAAACCTTGGAGATTACCGAAGATAGTCTCTATAGGCATTAAAGGCCAGTTTCCTGACCCCCCCTTTATTTTTGTTTGATTTCTTATTTATTTTATCATTTGCTTTTTTTCTTAACTATTACTTTAGGAAGATGCATTTATACTTAGTATTTTGTAATGCTTATAAAAAACTTTACTTTAATTGATATGCTTTGAGCTTGCAGGTTATAAATACCTGTGATTCAATATTTATTTTTACAAAAATTTATATATTTTTAAGAGATTGAATGAGTTGAATTTAATAAATTAATGCTTTATTTTATTTTTATAAAATTGTTTTTGAATATACTTATTTATAATTAATTAATATTTTGAAGTTAGTATTTTGAATGTTTTTGAGAAAGTACAGACTTCATATTAAGTAGTGTGTTGCGGTACATTTCTATCTTTATGTTAACTAAGTATGTCGGTTTAGTGTAACGCACCGCCAAAGAATAGTGTTACGTATATTTGGACTTCGGGCTACAAATGTTTGATGGTGCGTTACGGCACTTTTGAGAAGGTGACCAGAATAAATTTAATAAGCCATGCGCCTAACGCAGCCTACGCGATCGCATTAAAACTCAATTCATAGGAATCCTCCAGCCAATGATTCATCACATTTCTATACCTGCAAGTAATCCAAAACATGTTGCTGAGGTGTTAGCTGAACTTTTCAATGGCTATTCTGCACCTTTCCCATCCAACCCAGGTAGCCATGTTGCACTTGCAGGAGACGAGTATGGTACTTTAATTGAAGTTTATCCTCTTGGTACTGAGATGATTCCCGGAGAGGGTGATAAATCAATCCAATTTCAACACCAAAATACCTCAAACCAGTTTATTGCTAGTCACGCTGCGATTTCTATACCGCTAAGTCAGTCGCAAATTGAGTCTATTGCTGCTCGCGAAGAATGGCGGTGCTTACGTTGTAGTCGGGGTGAGTTTGATGTGATTGAGTTTTGGGTTGAAAATGCGGTATTACTCGAACTAGCAACTCCGGAATTAGCAAAACAATACACTAATGCTTTAGCTCCAGAGAGATTAGCTGAGTATTTTGCTCAGAGCAATTCTTAGAATTATTTTAAGTTGCGACGTTTTTGGAAAGGTGAACTCAAACAATTATAGTTGTGTGTTTAACTCAACTTATGGGATTGAATCAACGCCTGAAACTCTTCACTATCTCGAATTGGATCAAAATCATCATCTGTTTTTGCTATTTCTTGGTATTCAGGATTTAGATTGATGGCTTGTTGTAGATTTTCAATTGCTAAATCGATATTTTTTTGTAAAGCGTAACAACAAGCTTTGTTGTACCAAGCGTCGTAATCATCAGGTTTGATTTCTAATGCTTTGTCAAAAGATGCGATCGCTTCTTCTAATTTTCCCAACTCATGCAGTGCTATACCCCGGTTTTTCCAAGGTATGTAGTCGTCAGGTTTAATTTCTAATGCTTTGTCGTAGGATGCAATCGCTTCTTTTAACCTTCCCAACTTACGCAGCGCATAACCCCGGTTGTTCCAAGCTTGATGAGATTCAGATTTAATATGAAGTGCTTTATTATAGGATGCGATTGCTTCTTCTAACCTTCCCAACTGACGCAGCACGTAACCTCGGTTGTTCCAAACTTCATGTTTATCAGGTTTTATTATCAGTGCTTTATCGTAGGATAAAATAGCTTGCTCTAAATTTCCTAATTGGTAAAGCACATTTCCCCGACTATACCAAGCTTGGTAATTATTAGGTTTAATTTCTAATGCTTTGTCGTAGGATGCAATTGCTTTATCTAGTTTCTTTAATTGATCCAGTGTATTGCCCTTATTATACCAAGCTGTGTAGTAATTAGGATTAATTTCCAGTGCTTTATCGTAGGATTCAATCGCTTCATCTAATCTTCCCAACTGATATAGTGCGTGACCCCTGTTGTTCCAAGATTGGAGCTTGTTAGGCTTAATTTCTAGTGCTTTGTCATAGGATACAATCGCTTCATTTAACCTTCCCAACTGATGCAGCGCGTAACCTCTGTTGTAATAAGCTTTATGGTATTCAGGTTTAATTTCTAATGCTTGGTTATAGGATGTAATCGCTTTTTCTAACTTTTTCAAATGATATAGTGCGTTACCCCGGTTGTACCAAGCTTGGTAGTAGTCAAGTTTAATTTCTAATGCTTTGTCAAAAGATGCAATTGCTTTATCTAAACTTCCCAACTGAAGCAGTACTAAACCACGGTTAAACCAAGCTTTGTAGTAATCAGATTTTATTTCAATTGCTTTATCATAGGATGTAATGGCTTGTTCTAAGCTTCCCAATCCATACAGGGCAATACCCCGGTTGTGCCAGGCTTGGTGGTATTCGGGTCTTATTTCTAGTGCTTTGTCATAAGATGTAATAGCTTCGTTTAATCTTTCCAACTGACGAAGTGCTAGACCTCGATTAAACCAAGCTTGGTAGTAGTCAGGTTTAATTTTTATGACTTGGTTGTAGGATGCAATTGCTTCTTCTAATCTTTTCGAATGATACAGCGTAATACCCCGGTTATTCCAAGCTTGGTGGTATTCGGGTTTTAATTCTATTGCTTTTTCAAATGCTCTCAAAGCTACCTCATGTTCTTTTGTCGCAGTAAGTAGCCTTCCCTGTTCTCTTAATAATTCAGCCTTATTATCAAGAGTCTGATATTTTTCTTGTAATAATTCTTGAATTTCTAGAAATTTTTGAATCTGTTTTTCTGAGGTTAAAGCACAATATTCGTCATAATCTCCTTCTTCAAGAATACGGGATGATTCTTGCTCTAAAATTCCTGGTTTGGTGGGAAATTCAAAGATGCTAGAACGCCAATCAAAAAAATCTGGAGCGCGGTGGATAAAGTATTTAAGAGAAAAGGAGCGTAAGAGAAACACAAAGCAGATGCTAAAAGTATCTCGAAATCTTTCTCTATGTAAATTTAAATGATTTAATATTGGCGGAACACCTTTCCAACTGTAACTGAAACGCTCGCTGTTCTCGCCAAACTTAAGTTTTTCATATTCATATAAGGAATACTCCAACCCTTGGAGAAATAAAATATTGATTTGTTCTCGATTTGGTAAGTCTTTAACTATCTCATATAAGTTGTCAATCGGCTTATCAAATCGTAAAACTTCGATCCTTTTTTCAGGTAAGTCTTCCTTCACCCTGGTGATTAAGTCCTCACTTTCAACAGGAGAAGACCGAACAAATAATAAACGAAAACCATGTGTCCGTTTTAAAGTACGGATAAAAGCTTGATATTCTTCTTCTGGTTCGGCTGGTAAATCTTCGTCCCAGTCAATTGATTCTGAAGTCATGGCTGCATTTTCGCTACAGCTTCCTTAAATTCCGCTATCCCTCTAATTAAAGGATGAACATCGCACCAACGTTGAATTTCATATTCTTTGTCCAGATAACGATATTCTAAAAAACATCGGTTGAATAACAAACTACGATGCTCATTGTCGTTAATTACCCGTTTTGAATGAAAAACTTTTGCTAATAAATCCCATTGGTTGTGTTCTACAGTTTGACGATAAGTATTGCGTGCTTTAGTAATTGCACGTCGTACGGCTCTCTGAGAAATTGGTAACTCTTCTGTAAGTGCGATCGCATCTTGAGTTAAGAGTAGCAAATTTCGGACGTGACCTCCACTCATCAAACAAAGCTGCTGGAAGGTTTCTGGACTGTCAAAGATTTCTGTATCTAAGGATAAGTAAGTTGTACACTGACTAATTCGCTTAGAAATAATTTCTTTGATTTTACTGAGTCCTGGTTCGCATATTTCACCGTCGGGAGTCCGTACCATAATCATAGGTAAAACTTCCGTATCGCTGTAGCTTTCTCTGACGTCAGTACTTCTTTTGGAGTAAACCAATGATATGGGAACAGTATAAATTAGATGACAATCAAGAGCTTTTAGTTGTTCGCTGCGATCAAGAAAGATTTCTTCGTGGTTAATTTTCCCACTATCAGTAATAATTGGGGCGATTCGATCTAAGTTATCGACAATAACTGCTAATTCGCTACGACCATCAGGAAGTTTCTTTTTTGCTTCTTTGAGAAACTGATTTAAAACCTGAATTAAAGTAACGGTGTAAGGATCTACTTTTTTTCTAATTTTTTCCCGTAAAGAAGGTTCTGCTCTCAAATTCGCTGTTAGTTTTGCAAACTGGGATATTTGTGCTTCCATACTCATTCCCTGGAAAGACACTTCTGTTTGTGCTAAATCTTTGATATCTTCCCAGCGACCTTCTAACCACTGCAATACTGGGTTAGCATTACCAATATTTTTTAATCCTTCCAGAATGTGACGGGTGCAAGCAAGAAGAATATCAGTATACCGAGCATCTTCAGAATCTATATCTTCCTCATCTGCTGCAAAATAAACTACGTAGAAATTCTTTTCTTCCAAAAATTGTTTCAAGCGCAGTAATTCTGTTGATTTTCCCGCACCCCGATGACCTGAATATAACTGACAAGTATTTTCCTTAGAGAGTTTAATTCGATTACCCAGATCTAGCAGGATATCCCCATCACCTCTAACTTCTCGACAATCTACATAAGTTGGATCGCCCGCAGGTAAAGGTCGAAATGGGTCAAAAGCATTATAAATATTTGTAAGTAATTCAATATTTTGTTCAGGCATAAACACTATATATAACAGACATTTGCTGTTTAACTGAGTGTATTTTTATTGTAAATTAAGCCCATGCGTTACCCGTCTCATCGGTTATTTACCTTATCCTTTACTTATCTTATCCGTTGCGAATTTTACCCTTTCTCCACTACGCCAACTCTTCACTGCATCCCGTAACTTCAACGACAACCACCCATCAAACTGAGGATAAACTGGTAACCTCTCAACTAATTCCCACCCATAGGGTTGTAAAGTTTCCCTCAAATCTTTTTCCTGATGATGGGGATAATCGGGATTAACTTCATCTTTAGGTCCAATTCCCCCCAAATCCCTTGCTCCCGCTTCAATACAAGTAATTAACCATTGGGAATCTGGAATTAAATTTGGTGGAATTTGAATAGTTATATCCTCGGGAAGAATTTGACGTGCTGTAGCAATTACTTCTGGTAATTTATGGGGGTCGAAAGGTGGTGCATCAAAACTTTGTTGAGTACCAGGACTATGGGGTTGCAAAATCACTTCTTGAATGTGGTGATAATTTCGATGTAATTTTGCGATCGCTTCCAGAGTTTCCCAGCAATCATCTTCGGTTTCCCCAATCCCCAATAATAAACCTGTAGTAAAAGGTATTTTTAATTTTCCCGCCCATTCTAACTGTTGTAACCGTAACTCTGGTAGCTTGCTTGGAGCATGGCGATGTACCGTATCCAATAACTTTGGGGTTAATTGTTCCAACATTAATCCCATGGATACATTGACATTCTTTAGTTGTTCCATCTCCTTAAAACTTAATGGTCCAGCATTGGTGTGAGGAAGAAAACCCATTGATAAAGCTAATTCACACAAATCATAAATCCGCTCGAACCATTCTTGGCGTCGTGGTGAGTTTGGGTGTACTTCACCACTGAGAATTAGAATTTCACAGACTTTCTGGTTTTGCAGTTTTGTAAATATCTCCCGTGCAGAACTCAAAGTCATCCAAGGACTTTTACCAGGGTCGGTGCGAAAATTGCAATAACTGCAACGGTTAAAGCATTCATATGTCGGAACGATAGTGTAAGCAGGGCTGTAAGTAACAGTTTTTGGGGAGGAAACTGACATGAAACCATTGAATCGGAAATGTTATGAGTTATGTTAACGCACGCAATTGGTTATCAGCAGTTTCCCAAAACATGCTTCCGACTCATGCACCAAAAAAACTGAATGCTACACCTCGCTCCAAGCTACAACAGATGTTACGAGTGAACTAATTCACCTTGAGCAGTCAGAATTAATATCCCACCAACAAAACTTTCAATTACAGTTTGCAGCAAGTAAACCTCTGAAATTGAATTTAATTTTTGATTTTTTAAGTCTTCATGCTCCAAATTATTACTTATGATGGATGTTTTGGATGAGTATGTTTGCGGATAAAATCCTCCATTCATTGTTGCTCCGATTAAGCATCAACTAAATATTCAATGAAATTCTCATAATTAGAACTATGTATGCACAGGAATTTTATCGTATATATAAGAAGAGGATAGAACTAACCTGAAGTAGGGTGAAGTTTTTATAAAACAAAGCTGGAGAATCAACTAATTAGGAAATAATAAGTTCAAGTAAAACCTAGGCGTGGAAAGGTTAATAGTTTCCCACCATCAAACACATTTTTTCCGGGCTGAAAATTGTGACTGTTTGCAAACTAGAGCAGAAACTGCACAAGTTCCGATTTTAAGGAAGCTTCTTGAGGAATAAAAATTTTTATTCCTAAATTTATTAGTTCCCTAAATTTGTTAGTTTCATTTACATGTTTGTATTAAGTCCAAATCTTTTTAACAAGCCTTACTCTCGATTAATAAATCAGCCAAACCGCTCGCGAACTTCAGAAGGTAAATAATTTAATATCACATGAACCCAGCAAGCATTGATGAATGGTTCCCTACAGAGCAGCAACGCAAATATATTTCTTTATTGAGAGGACAAACCAATTTAACCCGTCGTCGGGCTGAATGTTTTGTAAAGTTGTGGGCTTACTTACTGGTTAAACAATATGATGAATCAGGGAATAACTTAGAGTTACCCTTGACAAAACTATTGGCACCAAAAGGTTTCATACCTTGTACTCATAAAGAAGCACACGAGCTTTTTTACTCTACCCAAGAACGTGGAAGTGAAAGAGCTGCAGGTATGATGATGGATAAGCTTGCTACTATAGGATTAATTGAAAAAGAATTTGATGGTAATACAACTTGCGTTCGAGTCATATCACCATTAACCAACCTAAACGATACAGTTCAACCAAAAAAATCAGTAGAAGTTTTTGCAGATGTCTTTGAACCACGAATAGACACTATTCCTGTCAGTAGTTATTTGAGACATCATTTTAACTTTGGAAATAATACTGCAGCGTCCCATCGTATAGCTAGAATCCTACGTAATTGGTCGAAGCAAAGCTCTGCGATTATGAGGGTATTGCGTCGTTGCGACAATAATTATCCAGTAGGATTTTATGTCCTCTATCCCGTAGCAAAAGAATCTGAGGAGAATTACTTTACTTCACCCCGTCATAGTCTTTATTTCAGCGTTAATTCCGACTCCGATCCAATTAAAATGGCTGTACCGGGAGATACAAATTGTACCTGCATTCATATTCGCGGTTGGTACATAGAACCCGATTACCTGAATTTTAATAATATCTGTAAATTCTTAGAAGACGGGAAGCAAAGTTTGACTAAGATGCAGGCTGATTTTCCTGAGCTTTGTGACATGTACACAATTCCCTTACAACCAATCTATGAACAGCTTGCAACAGCATTAGGTTTTCACAAAATAGAATCTGACCCCCATTCATCAGTATCTTGGATGTACATCGCTGTAGATAATTATCTGAAATTAGAATTAACAAAAGTTTTGTCAGTTCTAAAGTTCAATTGATCTTTAATTGGTCTCAAATATTCTCAGGATAGTGCGTTTGCACTCTAACAAAACTTAACTTACTTTGATCTACCCCAGCCTTAAGGTAGATATCGACTTAGCCGTCACTTTAGGTTTGGGGGATTATTTTTTAATTATTTGTTCATTTTGATTCAGCTATTTTATAAACCGTAATAAAAATGCAAATATATTCTGAGAGAATATTTTTGTATGAATATCGATAAAATTCAATAAAATATTTTATAGAATAGCTGTAAGCCTTATATATCAAAGATATCTGACCAAAAAAACCGCAGTTTAAAATTAGTACCTGAAAAAATTACACTAAAAAAACTGAAAAAAACTTTACAAATAGCAATATATACTCTAATGTATTATTCATAGGCATAAATTACTAGCCTAATACATACCAAATCAAAGCAATTATTGAACCATGACAACTACATTACAGAGACGCGAGAGCGCTTCTTTGTGGGAACGGTTCTGTCAGTGGATCACCAGCACCGATAACCGCCTTTATATTGGCTGGTTCGGCGTATTGATGATTCCTACATTATTGGCAGCAACCACCTGCTTCATCATCGCATTTGTAG
>NZ_LMTZ01000115.1 GCF_001456025.1 Mastigocoleus testarum BC008 | reverse complement strand
TTCTACGACACATGCTCTACTTTTGTTCCTTCTTCTTTTTTCTTCTTACCCCGACTTACTGAGCGGATACGTTTTATATTCAGAAAATAATTATGAGGAGCATTAAGCTACAGGCTTGCTCCTCTAAAAATTTATACTAGTTGTTAAAATTTGTAATAAACCCAAGTTTGTCCACAAGCCTAATTTATCTCAACTGAAAACGCAAAGGCATTCCATCAGATGGATAAATTAATATATTCTGCTGCCAATTCTCTAGCGATGACCGACCGTTAACCAATTCCCAGTTAAAATATCTGAGTAACTGTGCAAGCATTATTGTTGCTTCAAGCATTGCTAAATGCTCACCTAAGCAACGATGAGAACCCGAACCAAACTCGATATTAGGCAGAGAATGACTACCTTTTCCTTCGAGCCAACGTTCCGGTCTAAATTCTTCAGGTTGCTCATATGTTTCTGGATCTCTTCCTGCTGCAAGCATAGACCAGAACACTTTTGTACCTCGAGGAATATTAATACCCTCAATTGTAGTATCCCGTATAGCTTGTAAAGAAGTAGAGCCCGATGCTATTGAATAAGTACGTAGAGTTTCTTTGACAATAGCTCGAATGTAATTTAATTCTTTCAAACTTTCTAAATCAAACTTACCTTGGCTTGACCATACCTTATCGACAACAGACTGTGCTTGCTGAAAGACTCTTGGATTTAATGCTAATTCGCCAACAGCAAAAGACAAGGTATGAGCTGTTGTATCAGTACCTCCTATTAAGAGTTGAATTGTCTCCGAAATGAGAGTTTCACGGTTATATTTTGGTTCTCTCGCAGCGATTTTTACTAGCATAGATTCTTGGAAGCAAGGGCTTACTTGCTTTAGAACACCCTGTTTACCATCTCTAAGTTGTAGTGCTAAATCCACACGGGGAATCAGAAAATCATTTAAATATCTTCTTGCTGACCAATAATCACGAGATGTTTTAAGTGGCAAGTATTTATACCATTTTTTTTCTTTGCCAGTCACTACACGCAGAAAACGATAGCTTACAACTGATGTTGCATCATATACTTTTTCTATTTCTAGGGGTGGTCCTTCTGGGCTAGAGACTTTTCTATCCACAGGAATCCCCAAGACTAGACAGGAAATCACTTTGAGAGTTAGTTCAACAAATAGAGGATCTACTCGAACAGCTTCCGAAGGCTTAGATTTTTTGATATTTTCAACTACTTGCGAACAAGATTCATCAACAATTTCTAAGTACTTGGAAAGAGCATTAGCAGTAAATCCTGGATTCCAAGCCTTGCGTCGCCATTGCCAGTTGGTACCATGTTGACCCAAAAGAATAGGTCCACTTATATCATTCCAAGCTTTTTGTGCTTTGCGACTCCTGACTAAACTTCCATCTTTTGTTCCATTAATGATGGTTTCCTCAATTACTTTGGGTTTACTCAGAATCAGAATTGGATCGCCTGCCCATAAAATATAAGGAGTGCCTAATTTTTGGCTCCAATCAAATAGGAATTGAGAATACTTCTTGTTTTCGACTGCAGCTAACACTTGAGGGATATTTCCTAATAACCAGTGTCTAGGAGGAGAAGGAATAGAATTTAGAGATTTATAAGTATTCTTACGTTTCCAAAAACGCCAACCAAATACTCCTATTAAGCTAATAGGAACCAAAACTAATGGTAAATACAATTCGGGTAAAGAGAAAGAAAGCTCAGCAATAATCTTTTGGAGCATAAACTTACCTTAGCTAATTAACAATCAATCTTGTTGACTGCTAATAAAATAAAGTTAATCTTTTTACAAAGCAATAAATTGTTGCTAATAAATACATTAAACTACTTTATTTTGATACCTTGAGATTGCAAATTCCTCTAATTATAGGAGATTCAATTACAATTCTGTCTTCTGGCATTTTATATCTAAATTGCTTACATTTTTTGATGCAGCAATGATTAGAATTGCTGGTACCATCAACAACCAGAAACCCGAAATCGGAATAGCAATCGCACCAATAATTGAAGTTATTAATAAAGTCCAACCAATAGACTCCGGTAATGCAATCTTACGAAAATGCGCCCAAAAACATAGCTGTGCCAAAATAACGAAAAATGCAGTCAGTGTCATGAACCAAAAAGCATCTTCGCGAGCAAAATTAGGTGCAAATGGGTTAGGAGCAACACTGTTAAAAAATCCATCGCTAACAATTTCCGCTAATGGTTCTCCATAGACCCAAAAACCAACGATTATGTGAATAAAACTTGTGACAAGCAACCAATATCCGCTAAACTGCAGCATCCTACACCTCATTTTCAGGGATTAAACCAAGCTGTGTCATCACTTCAAGCAGGTTGCATTCGTACCACCACTCAACAATTTTCCCTTCGACTATTCGTAGCAACGTAAAGTCATTTACTTTCACTCTTTTACCCGTTGGTGGAGTACCCAAGAAATTCCCTGTATGGGTTCCTTGAAGTGTTGTCCGATAAACAACTTTGTCATCTTCTGCAATCGCATCTTCAAGTCTTTGTTTGATGTCTGGAAAACCTACAAATAAACCCGCGTTAAATTCTTTATTTGCTTCCAGACCAATAATTGGTTCTGCAGAACTATTGAAGTGATAAACAACATCCGGACTCATCAATTCATCCCAAACCTTTGTCCAACCAGGATTCGTTCCCCATCCATCTTTTGCAAAATGCAGGGCTACCGCCTTATTTTTATCAATTAAAGTATCCATAAATATTTCCATTCCGTTTCAATACGCTACCGTATGGTTGTAGATTATTACTTGGACTATTTAAATGTCAATACGTTACCGTATGGTAAAAAAGAAAGAAGTTATAAAACTTGGGCGAAAAGACTGGATTGAAAAGGGTTTAACGGTTTTAGCCGAAAGCGGAATTGAAGCTGTACGAGTAGAACCCCTGGCGAAATTAATGAATGTGACCAAAGGTAGCTTTTACTGGCATTTTAAAAATCGAGGTGAACTTTTAGAATCACTTTTGCAAGAATGGGTAAATCGCGATACAGATGGAATTATTCAAGAAGTTGAAAAAAAGGGTGGAGATGCTAATAACAAGTTATTCAACTTACTAGAACTAGCTGTTCGAGATGACGGTAAAGTAGAAAATGCAATTCGAGCTTGGGCAACAAATGACTCTAAAACTGCCGTTATTCTTGCTCAAGTTGACGAGCGTCGTTTGAACTACACCCGAGATTTATTTTTGCAGTTTGGATTTACGCCCTTTGAAGCGATGGTACGGGCTCGAATGGTTTATTACACATTGGTTGTTGGTGAATTTACTGTTGGTGCTCGACCTAATCTAGATGAAAGGTTAGCGGAAGCACGTCTTCAGTATGCTATTTTGACTCGTCGGTAAATGGGTAATGGGTAATTGGTAATTGGTAATTGGTAATTGGTAATTGGTAATTGGTAACTGGTAATGGGTAATTGGTAATTGGTAACTGGTAACTGGTAATGGGTAATTGGTAATTGGTAACTGGTAAATCTCCCCCGTATTTGGATGTTGTAGGGGTTATGTATTGCCGTCTTCTCAAAGAATAGTAAGTTATTGATAATATATTGCATTTATGAGAGAAATCATCCATACCAAAAAAGTATGGTTTGACGATAAAATTAATTCTAAGAACAAAGAGATATAATTCAAAAACTTGCTCTCAACACCTCTTAATTATTGATAAAATATGGCAATAGCAATAGATTTTGGTACAAGTAATACAGTTATTGCTCGCTGGAATCCTGTTACCCAGCAGCCAGAGACTTTAAATATACCTAATTTATCAATTAAACAAAGTCTAAATCCGCCTTTAATTCCCAGTTTGGTCTATGTGGAAGATGCAGTCCGAGGAAAGGTTTTAGTTGGACAACAAGTGCGCGATCGCGGTCTAGATCTGAGCGGTGAATCAAGATTTTTTCGCAGTTTTAAGCGAGGTATTGGGGCATCCATACCAGGATTTATGCCTGAATTAGACGGACAAACTATCAATTTTGAGCAGGTAGGAAAATGGTTTTTGTCTGAAGTGATTTCTCAGTTAAGCACAACGAATCCTGATGTGGGAGATTCTTTAGTATTGACAGTTCCTGTCGATAGTTTTGAAGCTTACCGTCACTGGTTGGGAGAAGTTTGTCAGGCTTTACCTGTAGAACAAGTACGCATGTTGGATGAACCAACAGCAGCAGCATTAGGTTATGGTTTGACAGAGCAAGACAATCTACTAGTAGTTGATTTTGGTGGTGGAACCCTAGATTTATCTTTGGTACAGTTGGATAAAAGCGTTAAAAACACCACAAAACCTGTGGGTTTTTTGTTGAAGTGGGGAAATAAATCTTTAGCAGAAGACTCCAAACAAAAGGTAAAAACTGCTCGAGTATTAGCAAAAGCTGGGCAAAATTTGGGAGGAACCGATATTGATAATTGGATAGTCGATTATTTTGCCAAAACTCAGGGATTAGCAATAACTCCCCTCACCACAAGATTAGCTGAAAAGGTAAAAATTCAACTTTCCACCCAAACCCAAGCCAGTGAGGTTTATTTTAATGATGAAACCTTTGAAAGTTACGAGTTAGAACTAAATCGCGAAACCTTAGAAAATATTCTCAAAGAAAACTCATTTTTTGAGTTACTAGATGAATCAATGACGTCTCTTCTACAGCAAGCACGACGTCAGGGGATAGAAGTTACAGATATTGATGCAGTGCTATTAGTTGGTGGAACATCACAATTAACAGCTTTGCAGTCGTGGATACACCAATATTTCGAACCAAACAAAGTGCGTTGTGAACGTCCTTTTGAAGCGATCGCCCAAGGAGCATTACAACTCGCACAAGGTTTAGAAATTAAAGATTTTCTCTATCACAGTTATGGAATTCGCTATTGGGATAGACGTAATAAACGTCATAATTGGCATCCTATCATTCCTCCAGGACAACCTTATCCCACGATTAACCCAGTAGAGTTAGTGTTGGGAGCTTCCATGGAGAATCAACCCAGTATTGAATTAATCATGGGTGAATTGGGTACAGATGCGGGTGCAACAGAAGTTTATTTTGATGGCGATCGCCTAGTTACCCGTCGTTTAGAAAGCGAGCGAACTAGTGTCACTCCCCTCAATGATAAAGATGGTGCTAGAAGTATCGCAAAACTAACACCACCAGGTTTTCCAGGTAGCGATCGAATTAAAATTGGTTTTCAAGTAGATGAGCAAAGATTTTTGCGCATTACTGTGCAAGACCTATTAACCCACGAAATCCTTTTGGAAAACAAGTTAGTAGCACAATTGAGTTGAGATTAGGGGATTAGCTATTGGCGTTAGCGCTTAGCGGCTAGCGGAAGCGTACCGTAGGTATTGCGTAACGGATCCGCAAGGTAGCGCAGCTATAGTTATTGCGTGGCGTTAGCCATATAGGGATTGGGGATTGGAAAAAATTACCAATTACCAATTACCCATTACCCATTACCCATTACCCATTACCCATTACCGTTTCACAATAACCGGCGTTCCTACTCTCGCCCATTGATATAGCATCTGAGCATGTTTTACAGATAAATTTACACAACCATGACTACCTGGAACGTTAAAGTTTTTACGCCAAGGAGCACCATGGATTGCATAACCTCCGTGGTAGTACATTGTGTAAGGAACATTGGCAATATCATACCCATCACCTCGCATTCGAGTGGAGCGCAATTTGGTCTGAACGCGATATTTACCTGTAGGTGTTGGTGTTGAACGTTTTCCTGTAGAAACAGGCATCATATAAACTATTGTTTTTCCATCCCATGCTCTTAGCACCTGATCTGATAAGTCAATCTCAATTCGCCTTCGAGGAGTAACTGTATTACTTTTCGCTACCGCGTGCGCTTCCGCAGTTGATACCTTGGGAGAAGAATATAATAGTGTTGTTAAACCCACTAAAAGAGCTGCACAAGCTGTTGCCGAATTACTTCCAAAAGCGTGGCAAATTATTTTTTTCATTTTATTTTCTATTTTTTATTGTCTAAACAGTTACTTCATATTTTGAAGCCTGTTAATTTTATGGCTCTAAAATTAAACAATTTCTGTTTATTGAGTTATTTACGCAAAATTACTGTTGTTACTGAGAGAACGTTACAAGTTTTTTTAAATTCAATTTACATTTTTATTTCTCAGTCAATCCAGAAATATTTACCAAGCCCTACAGGCTAAAATAATTTAGCTAATTTGGTTAAGAAAAATTCAATCATCTGTATTAATTATGACTGATATGTAAGTCACATTCAAGAATTATTTACATACCAAAAATATGGAGCTAAGCGGATTCGAACCGCTGACCCCCTCAATGCCATTGAGGTGCTCTACCAACTGAGCTATAACCCCGGATAATGCATCTCTAATCTTGTATTAATAAAGAATGTTTTGTCAAGTACATATATCTATAAATTTACAACCTCTAAGGTTACAACCTCTAGGGTTAATGACTCCATCTGTATGTTTCAATTTTCAGATGTTGACACATCAGACGTAAACTAAGTTATGACCTGACAAGTTAAACTCGGACGATAGAGATACTAACGACTAACAAAAATACATTTATTACAAAGTAACAACATTTGTCAATAAGTAATTTAATATATCTTTAATATATACAAACAAATTTTTGTTCAAATACAAAGATATTTTTTAACTTGCTTACTTGTAGTTTTTTTGCAATTGTTATTTTTCAGAACAAAATGACATCTCAGCAAAAGATAGATAAAATATTTCAATTAAGAGTGGAGCAAATAGCTCATACAATTACCCATTAAAAAATAAACTACCATCATTGCTGCCGCCGCAAGAGCAACTAGCAAACCAGCCAGCATTAAGGAAAACTCCTTGTTTTCAAAAGCTTTTTCCATCAGATGCAACGACCATGCTACTAGTGCAACATCAAGAACTAAAATTGGAACCAACATAATCTACTTTAAATTATATTAATTCTTGTGAATTTATATTAACATTCTTTTCGGAAAGTGTGTGCAATTCCGTGCAATTCAATTAGGTTTATTGTGCTGGAAATTAATGAGAACTAATCAGTTATCCTGACAGGAACTTTGTGTTTTTGTAGATATGTTTTAATTTCAGCTACACTCAATTGTCCATAGTGTAGTAGTGATGCTAACAAAGCAGCTTCAGCTTTACCATCAGTCAACGCTGCATGAATATGTTGACAATTACCCGCACCACCAGAAGCAACAACAGGAATTTGTACAGCATCGGAAATAGCTCGTGTCAATTCCAGGTCATATCCTGCTTGCGTTCCATCAGCATCCATACTAGTTACTAGCAGTTCTCCAGCACCGCGTTTCTCTACTTCTTTTGCCCATTCCAAGGCATCCAGACCAGTATTTTCGCGTCCACCTTTAACATATACATCCCACCCAGGATGTTCCGAATTCGTGCGGCGTCTGGCATCTATTGCAACAACTATACATTGATTGCCAAAACGTTCGCTTGCACGGTCGATCAAATCTGGGTTTCGTACAGCCGCAGAATTAATACTAACCTTATCTGCCCCAGCTCGTAACAGATTTTTAACATTTTCTAAGGTTTGGATCCCACCGCCTACGGTGAGGGGAATGAAGACCTGCTCGGCTGTCCGGTAAACGACGTCAATAATAGTGTCTCTATTTTCATGAGAAGCTGTAATATCTAGAAACACTAACTCGTCTGCGCCTGCTTCATTGTAAACTTTTGCTAATTCTACGGGATCTCCTGCATCTTTAAGGTCAACAAAGTTAACTCCTTTTACAACTCGTCCCGCCCGAACATCCAAGCACGGTAAGATTCTTTTCGCTAACATAAGGAATTTTGACTCCTGAGTAATTACCCGGAAAATAAATTTTAATTAAAATTGACGAGCTGATTTGAGGGTGAAAATCTTTTTTCTTCACCCGTATTTTTACCCAATAAGACAGCATACATGATAAAGCTTCAGATAAGACCATAACCCAAAAGCTTTTTTTACAGATCCAGGTTGAAATTCTCCAAGCCCCTGTGTCACAAGTACTTTGAGGGAAATACAAAGCTCTTCGCCGTTCCGTAAAACTTACCTAAAGTTGCCCAGGTCTAGACAAAGCTGAACAAAAGTAACTTTGGTGCTTACTTCCTGTTTCTTCACAGCCTTAGAATAACTTCTAAGGGGTTTGTCTGCTCCACAGACTATCCCCTCAATTCAGCCAAATATCTAATTCCCAATGAGAAAAGTTATTTTGATTTTTGTCAATTAATCTTTGTTTTCGGAATTGGGGAAGGAAATGAAGGTAAAATTTTTGCATCGTCGTCACATTTTCTGTCTTCAGCGCTCTTCAAGTTTCACAAGTAGAAGTCGATAGCCGGTGAATTATGGCAATTATCTCCTCCAAAAAACACCCTCCAGAACCAGGTAAAAAGCCCAAGTCAAAAAGGGAAAAAGTTAAATCTCCCCCCAATGAAAATCTTTTACAACCACAAGCAGCCGAAGACGAAGAGGGTAAGCCAGAAGAGAGCATTCGCCCCCAACGTTTTGCTGACTATATTGGGCAAAAAGATTTAAAAGATGTACTAGCCATAGCAATTGAAGCAGCCAAGTCCAGAGGTGAAGTATTAGATCACCTACTTTTGTATGGTCCTCCCGGATTGGGAAAAACCACAATGGCAATGATTTTAGCTGCAGAAATGGAGGTGAATTATAAAATTACTAGTGCACCCGCTCTGGAAAGACCCAGGGATATTATGGGGTTACTAGTGAATATCAAACCTGGAGATATTTTATTTATTGATGAAATTCATCGCCTCTCACGGATGACAGAGGAAATATTGTATCCCGCAATGGAAGATTTTCGTTTAGATATTACCGTGGGTAAAGGTGCTAGTGCTCGAACTCGCAGTATTCCACTGTCAAAGTTTACTCTAGTTGGGGCCACAACCCGTGTCGGTGCTTTAACTTCTCCATTGCGCGATCGCTTCGGCTTAATTCAAAAGTTACGTTTCTATGAAGTAGACGAACTTAGTCAAATCGTTCTTCGCAGTTCTAAATTACTTAAAACACCTGTGAGTGATGATGGTGCAGCAGAAATTGCCCGACGGGCGCGGGGAACGCCACGTATAGCGAATAGATTACTTAGACGCGTCCGTGATTATGCTGAAGTAAAAAAGAGTGGTGAAATTACGGAAGAGGTTGCAGGAGAAGCATTACAATTATTTCAAGTCGACCCCTGTGGTTTAGATTGGACAGACCGACGAATGTTGAGCGTTATTATCGAACAATTTAATGGCGGACCTGTGGGTCTAGAAACTATTGCAGCTGCGACTGGTGAGGATACCCAAACAATTGAGGAAGTTTACGAACCTTATTTGATGCAAATCGGGTATTTACATCGAACTTCGCGAGGAAGAGTTGCAACTCCAGCAGCTTATAAACACTTGGGTTTCAAACCACCTAATGAACAATTATCTTTGTTGTAGTATCGGCGACTGGGGATAGCACTGCGTGCCGCCGCAAGCAGCATATAGCGACTGGGTAAAAATTACTTAATCCTTACATGGCTAAAGCCATACTGGAGGCTAACGCCAATCCCCATATGACGCTGTCGCGTCACGCAATACCTATAGCTGCGCTACCTTGCGGATCCGGTACGCTTACGCTAGGCGCTAACGCAAATCCCCAACCCCCACAAATTAATAACTGTTAAAGTAATGCTTAAATTAATTGGGATTTTACTAAGTTTATTGTTGATTTTTAATTGGGCTGAACCAGTTTTTGCCCAAACTCAAATCTCTCTCATCACAAATGAAGAATTAAAAATTGGAGATGAATTAGCTAAAAAAGCTTTTACTGCAATGAGTAGGGGTGACTTAGAAGGAGCAGAAGCTTACTGGACGCAGATTATCGAAAAATTTCCCACCAATCCTGCAGCTTGGAGTAATCGAGGAAATTTGAAAATCAGTCAAAACAAACTTGAAGATGCAGTTACAGATTTTGACCGAGCTATAGAGTTAGCACCCAACATCACCGACTCTTATTTGAATCGAGGAACAGCATTTGAAGGCTTGGGTAGATGGGATGACGCGATCGCTGATTATAATTACGTCCTGAAGCTAGATCCTAATGATGCAATGGCATATAACAATCGCGGTAATGCTTACGGTGGTTTAGGTAAATGGGATTTGGCGATCGCTGACTATCAAAAATCGATGAAAATAGATCCGAAGTTTTCCTTAGCACGGGCTAACTATGCTTTTGCTTTATACGAACTAGGTAACAAAGAACAAGCAACCCGAGAAATTAAAAATATTGTTCGTAAATATCCTCAGTCTGCGGATATGCGCGCTGCATTAACTGCGGTTCTTTGGGCTGCAGGGAAAAAAGGAGAAGCTGAAAGTAACTGGGTTGCAGCCTACGGAATAGATCGTAGATATAAAGATATTGATTGGGTGAAAAATATTCGGCGTTGGCCTCCAAGCATGGTAGCAGGATTAGAAAAATTCTTGAAGATTAAATAAAATAACTTAAATTAAATTAAATTGATTTAATTTTAATTTTTTCTAATAGTAACAATTACTATAGATAATGCACTTATGTTGTTTACTGGACATAAGTGCATTATCTATCTTATGGGAGCTTGATAAATTAGGAATCTTACCCCTATAAGATTAAAATAATCTATTTCGACCTCTGGGAAGAAACATGTATCTACCCAAATCCGTCTTTAAAACCCTTTCCACTTAGCAATTTCCACTTACCAAATCCTTAGCCTGGAGTAAATAAAAAGTCAAGGGTATTAAAAACAGGATTTGTAATAAATTGCCGAATTGTTGTTTCAGCGCTTGTATTTGAAATTATCTATTAACCCGTTAGGAAATCAATATCATAAAATGACTCACTTTGGCATTATTTGTCCACCAGCGACCGGACATCTCAATCCAATGATTGCTTTGGGAAATGAGCTACACAGACGGGGTCATCGTGTTACAGTGATCGGTGTACTCGATATTCAAGCGATCGTAGTAGCAGCAGGATTAGAATTTTTCCCGATTTTAGAATCTGAGTTTCCCCCAGGTTCAATAACTGAATCTTTCAATAAGTTAGGAAAATTGAATGGTTTGGCAGGATTGCGCTATACCATTGAGTTACTTAAAGAATTATCTGTCTCATTTTTATATCGTGCACCCCAAGCGATTAAAGCTGCTGGGATCGAATTACTGCTGATAGATGAAGCTTTATCTGCAGGAATTACTATTGCGGAACATTTGAATATCCCATTTGTAACTGTATGTTCCAGTCTGCTTCTAAAAGGAGAAGATATTGTACCTCCCTATTTCACAACTTGGGATTACAATCTGGCATGGTGGGCATTGATTCGCAATCAAGTTGGTTATGCTTTTTTGCACAATTTGCTCAAACCAATACAAAAAACAATATCCGATTATCGTCGTGAGTGGAATTTACCGCCATATTCCCACAACTATTCCTCGGAATTAAGATTAGCAACTCTAAGCCAACAACCACCGGAGTTTGAATTTCCCAGACGCCAACTTCCCTCAAATTTTTACTTTACTGGACCATTACATCATCCTAGGACCCGCCAAGATGTTGACTTTCCATTTGAAAAGTTAAGTGGTAGAAGGTTGATTTATGCCTCCCTAGGAACTGTACAAAATCAGATTCAGTATATTTTTTCCTATATTGCTGAAGCTTGCGCTGCGCCAGATGTGCAGCTAGTAATATCTTTGGGTGGTTCTCTGGAACCAGAAGAATTACCAAAGTTACCTGGAAATCCAATAGTTGTAAAATATGCACCTCAACTAGAGTTATTGCAAAAAGCAAGTCTAACAATTACTCATGGGGGAATGAACACAACCTTAGAATCACTGAGTAATGGAGTCCCTTTGGTTGTAATTCCGATTACTAACAGTCAACCGGGTGTAGCCACACGTATTGCTTGGTCTGGAGCAGGTGAATTTATTCCGCTCAATAAATTAACTGTTGCTAATTTAAGAAATACAGTTCAAAGGGTAATGACAGAGGATTTCTACAGGCAAAATGCTGAAAGATTACAAGAAGATATTCAGTACGCTGGCGGTCTAGAAGCTGCTGCAAATATTATTGTTGGGACAACAGCATCCATTAAAAAACTTGTTCGCGCATGAATGATGTACTTTAAGAAAACTGAACTTTCTACTTAATTTAAAGTAAACAAACTTTTTATTGGCTATCGACTTATACCTAGCTCTTGTGGCTATTAACTTTATGTGGCGGTCAAATGATGATGAAAATATCATTTGAATATGAAAAGCGAAAGATGAAGAAAATGGTCTAGTCAAAAAATCTGATTCCAGGATTAAAAATCCTGAAGTCGACAAAATTTAGCAATAATCCTATTAGTGAGAAACTTCCAGTAAATAAATAAAAAATTCTATTGTTTTGGGTGCGGACGCGCTTATTAGCGGTAACGCACCACGAACAGAATTAAGGTATGGAATAATTTTTTTGTTGGTATTCCCTGAAGATTGATGAATCTTATAACATCAAAATCACGAACCGGAAGTTTTTACTTGCGATCAAAGCTGCAATGATAATTCAAATAATCGTAATCTAAAACTTGATGGGTATACTTTTGTTTTGGGGGTAATTTGTTTTGAACGAGCAATGTAAACACAGGAAAGCTGGCTCGAACTAAAAACAATAAAAAATCACAAAATTATCTCAATTCCGACAACAATAGCATTTTTTACTTATGGTAATGAAGTGAAGTAAAATCACTATGACTTCACAAGTGTTTTTGCTGTTTCTGACTAAACAACTATTAACTGAATTTAGGCAATACTTTGAAGTAATACTGAGCCAAGAAATTTACAACTAACCCATTCAAAACTAATTTTTATTGATTAGAGGGTTATGGGTAATAGTTAGTCAATAGTTAATTTTGGTGAAAATTAGCTAGCGAGAGAGCAAACGCAGACTAGGAACTAACTGGCAATTCCCAATGTGCCTTCTAATCACTATCTGAGTATCCAAAAACACACTGGAAGTTAAGTGCGCTTAGCAAGAGTTTTGTGGTTTTTTGGGGTTCCTACAAAGTTCTTAACGATATTAGCAAGTTCTTGCAGTTGATTAACTGCTTCAGCACCCTCTAATTTCATTAATTCGCGATCATCACGCATTTCGGTCCAAGTAATACCGTAGTCCGATACCAGAAACCTGATTAAGTGATTCTCGCCTAAACTGACCATAAAAGACGCACTATTCATCTGGTCGCCACAGGTGTAGCAGGACGCAGGATATCCACGTCGCTCCAGAACGATAGCTAGGGCTTGTAAGTTCATTACAAGGTCTTGAACAAATTGTCGATGTTGTTGTGCTAGTCTCAGAAACACGTTTGTCCTCCAGACACCACTGTGTTTTTAGTCTGTTTTATATTTTCTTTAGATTTTCTCATGAACTGGTATTGTAAACTATTCATTACAATTTCCAGATAAATATAGAGAACGAAGAAGTTTAGTTACTACCTAGATTAAAGTAGTTCATTACTTGTCTTGCTTCCGTATCAAACTATTCACTTTGCGAGTTTAAACTATCAGACAGAATTTAAAGAATTAATTTTTTCTTCACATCAGTCTGTACGCTCATGTTTTTGTTTAATACATTCCGCTTCAAGAGTAGCTTATATTCGGTGCAAGTCAAGCATGTAAAAAGTACATATATGACTTAAAGTGCCGATTTAATCAAGAACATCTTGCAAATCATAATTCAAACGCATGCTTGCTTCTATTTAAGAGCAATTCAGATATTGAATTATCATTTCGGGACGTTATTACTACTCGATTGTCTCTTGAACTTGGGTGCGTATCTTTAGTCTTTTTCTACAACAGTTAATACCATTGAGTGCCTCCATTACTTCCATTTTCTATCAGTTGATAACTAACGAAAGCTTTGGTATGGGCAGGTTAGACTGCAGTTTCCATAGATACACGTTGGTAAAACAGAAAATTTGATTTTGTCTAACTTACCAACGACGATAGCTAAATACATTGTAAGTGTGTTGCCATTTCGGCAGGATTTCTTTGCAATTTGTAAAAATGTAATTATTGAGACATTTTTGTAACTCTTTGCGAGAAATAGAGGTCTATAAGTTTCAGAATAAACCAAAATTTAATACAAGTATATTTAAGCCTGATCCCAAGTAAAGCCTATCTGTGCAATCAAAATTCATTAAAGTTAACAGAATGTGTAATATAAATCACTATTTTGTCTCAATGTTAATAAAGTTTGCACTACACTTAGGTATTTACTTTTCATTAGCCATTGAGTAGTAGCTAATCTTTTATTTAGATCCATAGACTTGGAATGACTTTAGTGAAGTTTTCCAAAGATATACTTTGAAATTTTGGGAAGGAAAAAGTTGTGATTTTTACATTTTCCTAAACATTCGCTTGGTGAATGTTGTGGTGTGTTTTTGCATTGATGGTTCTTATATAAAGTTATTCCAAATTTTTCGGGAACAATAACTCTCTCATATTCGAAGGGTCAAAAGCAACTAAAAAGTTTACTCCTGACCCTTGATGTTTTTGAATTAATCTTGAAAGTATTTCTAGAATGTCGAATTCACAAGTATTTTCATCGATTGGTTAGTCACAAATTACAAATAATCAAGATTTTATTTCAAAGCGAAACATTGAAACTAATCGGCTAACTGCCACCAACCAAAAGCTGGACCAATAAAACGAATTGTCACCCAGCCAATGACCATCAAGATAATACCCAGCCAAGCACCACGAGTTGTCCATTCGACAAATAGATTAGCTTGAGTTTTCGTAATGGGAACCCAAGGTAAAATTCTTGCCTCTTGTCCGTATTGTTCTCCTAACGCCTCTCGGCGACGCTTTGCTTCACCCATAACTTATTGCTTCCAGTAAAAGGCTTTATGGGGATGATAGCATTTGGGGATTGGGAATTGGCGTCACGCTTCCGCTAAGAGCCATAAGCACTGCGTGCCGCCTTGCGGCATATGGTGTTAGTGTTGCATTGTGCAACAGCTTCATATTGGCAGTTAGAAAAAATATCGATGATTTCCAGTCACTAATACCCAGTCGCCAGTCGTCAGTCCCTAGTCGCCAGTTGCCAGTCACCAGTCCCTAATCCCCAATCTCCTCTTGTCTAGAAAACAAGCTCGGATCGAGATAATTGACGCGTGCTAAGGGACTGAGTACAGATAAAACATCAGCCCCGTAACTACGGTTGATTACGCGGCTATCCAGTAAAGCTACAATGCCTTGATTTTCTCTAACTGGCGCGATCGCTCTTTGTAATTCTTTTAGAGCTGTTGGTAGTAAATATAGGCGAAACCAATCTTGATGTCTTTTTTTGTAGTAGGTAACTCTACCAGCAACTAAAGGATTTTCTAATGATGGTAAAGGTAAAGTTGCAATAATTAGTAATTCCGGTGCAGGTAAAACACTTTGATGTTCGCGCCAAAACTCCCAGCCACTGACTAAAACCCCATTTTCTTCTAAACAGGTTTTTTCTACCTGCACTCGGGAACCAAATTCAGAGGCTAGGATTGTTCCCACTTGCGATTTTAAAGGCACATCTCCCACCAGTATGACCGTTAAACCCGGTGATGTTGCGCTTAAACATAGCAGGGTACGAACCTTATTGATAAATCCTCCTTGAAACTCGGGAGTGTTGGGTAAAGGAAACTGTAATGGTATGTACAGTTGAATTGCTTCTGTTTGACTATCTGAGGAAAATTTCAAGCAAGTTAAATCGCCCAAACCCATACGCTGACGAAATATTGGAGCTTCCGTTTCTGCTTCTACGGCACTACCAATCAAAACTACTGGTTGCCGTTCCCAAATTTCTGAAAGGACATTAGCAGGTTCCACGGGGGCACTATGCAAAGAAAATGACCCCTGACGACGAGTAATATTTGCCCAAACTAGAGGCGAAACAAATTTTTTGGGTTGTAGATTATTTACTTGTAAGTTATTCGCTTGTAGATTATTGGTTTGTAGATTATTGGTTTGCACTTCTTGCTGTTGATAGTGCTGATAAAAGTTTCTCCAAGTATCCGGTAAATTATCTAGATTTAAAACTGAAAATAATCGAATTAAAGTTTCTTCTTCTCTGGGAGAAATCAAGTAACATTCGTGGGGATTAACCGGATGTTGGAATAATTCTCGGGTGAGTTCTATTCTTGCCGAACGAATTCTGTCTACTTGCTTGGGACAAGCCAGCATTAATTCTTCCCAATCTTGCGCTGTTAAGCTGACGGTCAACTGTTCGGTTACCCAATCTTCTAGATCGTCGACCCCGTCAATAATTGTGGGAATATTTTTGGGAAATGCTTCTTTGTTAGTTAATTGTGCGGCTAGCCAAGCTTGAGGGGAGGTGACAAATAATCCTTGAAAGTCTCTGTTGGGGAAGGTATCACCTGTCCTAATTGATTTATCAATTTTTAGCCACTCCTGCAGGCGGGGAATTTCTACTCGTAATAGACGTTGTTGTACACAGGGTGTAGCAACAATAATCACCGGACCTTGCCACATTAATGCCGAAGCGACAAAACTGGTCCGATAACGCCCTTGAAATCCACAAGCCGCACCGACTTGAATTAAGGCGCTTCTGCCTACTCGCAATGCACGTGCGACCAATCTAGCCATCGTCAAGTGATGAGGCCAGGAAGGGAAACCCGCTTGCGATCGCAGGAAGTTATGTAGTGATAAGTGAACTTCTGCTTCAATCACGCGCTTTTAATTCCATACAAAGTGACCTTAAGATGCGATTAACCCCTTTCCTATTATGTTGTCAGTGGGAAGACACAGCAGCATTCAGTACTTAATTGTTAAACTACTCAATTGTTAAACTACTCACTCAAATCTTCAAATCAAACACTCAAATTAAACATCCAACATTTTTCCTGATTTTGTCCTGTTAAACTCACTAAAAATGACTCTAGCAGCAAATTTTATAAACAACTGTCAGATTCTATTCATTGATTTATTCCCAACATTGTGAACTATGGCTACTTATACAGGAATTTCTAGCACAGCTTTTCGTCACCCCTTGGATTTGCAAGCAGAGCAAGCCTTAAGAGGTTTACCAGGATTTGACCTAATCGCTAGTAAGTATATGGAATTTTTTGTCGAAAGACCCCAACTAGTTTACTTGATGGGTAATTCCATCCAAGTAGGACCTCGCCAATATTCCACTATTTACCAGATGTTTCGAGAATGCGTGCGAGATTTGGATGTGGATCCAGAACCTACACTGTTTGTTTCCCAAAATCCGACAGCAAATAGTTATGCTCTAGGACAAGAGCATCCTTACATAGTCATTAATACAGGAACTTTAGATTTACTTAATGAAGCAGAAATTAGGACAGTACTTGCCCATGAACTCGGACACATTAAGTGCGGTCATACTATTTTAATTCAAATGGCGATTTGGGCGATGAATGCTGCATCTGCTATCAGTGAAGTAACCTTCGGTTTGGGTAATTTAATTAGCAATACTTTAATCTTTGCTTTCTTTGAGTGGCGGAGAAAAGCTGAGTTATCTGCCGACCGAGCTGCATTGTTGGTTTTGGATGACTTGGATACGGTCATGAACACAATGATGAAAATTTCCGGTGGTAGCATCAAATATGGTCATGAGTGCCATTTGAGAGAATTTCAGAAACAGTCGGAAAATTATCAAGCACTCGATGCTGATGGTCTCAACCAAGTATACAAATTTTTAGTTTATAACGGCGCACAGGGCATGATGCTCAGTCACCCATTCCCTGTAGAACGTTTGCACTATTTACAGGAGTGGTCGAATTCATCTGAATATCAACAAATCAAGAGTGGAAATTATCAAAAATCTTCTTCTGGGGTAAATGTTGATGCAGGAACTCCCAAAAAGAATCAAGAAGTAGAAGATTTGCAGCGACAAATTGAAGAATTACAACAACAGATTGAATCTATGAGAAAGAATAACTCGGATGAATAAGTCAGGAGTCAGAAGTCAGAAGTCAGGAGTCAGGAGTCAGGAGTCAGGAGTTAGGAGTTAGGAGTTAGAAGTTAGAAGTTAGGAGTTATAGCGCTATATTTTGAGAATTTGCATGTTTAAGGTAGCTTTGTAAATTTTATGACTTTCCAAATCACCCTTTGGAAAGTTTTAATCATTCTAGTTTTTGCTTGTGAATAAGAGAATATTTATATTTTTATTGCAAAATATTGAGCCGAGAAAAATTTGTTTGATTAAAGTAATGTTAAACATTTAACCCATCAGATATTAAAGAAAAATTTTTATTTTTTCTAAGGTTGAATATTCCTTGTATTATGAGGTAGAAATAACTTATCCTCAGCATTTCTAAAAGTCAGCGGGGAGTAATAAATAAAGATTTTGGGTCTTAGCTCCAGTTCAGGGGATTAATTTACCTAAGCCCCGACATATTATGCTGTGAATTTATGCCGTGAATTTATGCTGTGAATTATTTAATAATGGCTATCAAAAATACAAAGCGCCTGTCTTTATTGGCTGTAGTTGCTGTGATGATGATTTTTTTTCTGTCACCTGGAATTGCTTGTGCAGCAACGGCTAAAGTTAGTTCTGTTAATGCAACATTTGTTACCGAACAGGTTAAACCAGCAAAACACTCTAATTCTCGCTCAAAAATGAGTTTAACTCCCATGCTCCGTCAACGTATCCAAGGAATTAGACAGCGGAGAAATCGGGATATTCAAGCTATTTTACAACCATCTCAAATTAAGGAACTCAAACATAATTTGCGTTCTGGTGATCGCCTCGATTTGGCTATCAAAAAATTGAACATCACACCAGATCAGCAATATATGATAGAGTCAACGATGCGTATTGCCGATATAAAAATTAAAGCACTTTTATCAAAGTACTCTCTACAAATGGGATAAGTTTTTTGATTTTCAGGTTTATTTTCAGCTTGAGGAAATTAAGTTTGAATAAACCAATTTGAGCAAAAGTATGTTTATAGGCTTTCGCATTCATTAATTCCTAACTTCATTACATATTGCTACAGTTCGGTCGCTCATTTCCTGCGAGAGGTTATGAGCGATTGTTTTTGGAGATTCTTTATACTGCTTGAAAAATGCGATCGCTACTCAAGGGACTCCCAGTTAAAAAATACATCATTCTTAGGGTACAAGTCGGTGCACCCTTACGAGACATTAATGATGGTATTTATATTTTTTTGCAACTCCCTCAGTCTATGTTTTGAGATAAACAATAAGCACATAAATATATCATTTTAAAGATTGACAATTACATAAAAATATCTATACAAACTCAGTAATTACATTGTTTACCACAGATATCTAAAGCATGTGAAGTCTTTTAGGACAGCTATTTGCTATCATATTGAGTACGAGTTTGTGGTGAGTTCAAATTCCGGAAATCACATACAAGAATAGGTCGTTAGATCCGAATGCTTATGACTGTGTTGAGATTTTATCGTCTCATACTACTTCTGATTAATGCTTCTGAAAGTAATAACTCAAATTGCTAATTAATGACTCAATTTTTCTATATCCCTCTAGATCACCTAAAAAAGTGAGTTTTGAACTATTTTCACTTTTTCAAGGAGATTTGGGGAGGGTAAAAACCCAAGAAATTTGTAACTAGCAACTTGGTTAATAAGTAAAACAATTGATATATAGCAATGTCAAATGACGGAACTAAATTATCTGGTCAGGAAATAGGAAGATTAAGAGACGCCATTATTAGTGCTTTTCCAGATAAACCCTCATTAGAGATGATGGTTGCTATTGAGTTAGATGAGAACCTCGATGAAATAGCCGGAGGAAACAATTTTAAAGCAATTGTTTTTAATTTAATAAAAAAATGGGCTGAGCCAAAAGGAAAATTAAAGAATTTAGTTGAAGGTGCATGTAAAGAAAATCCTGGAAATCATGATTTAAAAAGTATAAGAAGAGAATTATTTCCTAAATTATCAGACTCTATTAATCTAAAAAATAAATTTTCTACCATTTCACGTCAGCAATGGAAAGATTTATGTTTGATAATAGCCTATATTGATTTAGCTCTGCTGAAGAATATATGTAGGATAACTTTAGAAAATAATTCAAAATTCCAAGATATATTAGGTAATTTACCGGAACTCATAAAACCAGAAAATTTAGGTATATTCAAAACGATTTTTTTAGATAAGTATCCTAAGAATAATCGAGACATTCCAACTATTATTGAATTTGTAGAACGCTTAACTAAAGAACAAGAAATATCTACAAATATTCGAGAACAGTTAAATTGTTGGCTAAACCTTATAGCTAAAGAATTTGATATTAGTTTACCTTGCTATGAAGTACAAAAATTATCTCAAGGTACCAGAATAAATTCTTATTTACTAGTCACAGTTACTCCTAATAGTAGTGATAAATTTTATCTGCAAGCTGAATTAATTCCTAATTATTTACCAAAAGAAACGAATTCTACATCGATAAAAATAGAAAAAAATAGTAATTTACCTAATATTGAATGTTCCTTGTCAGATATTGTTGATAATATTTATAATTTAATTCGTATTGCAAAAACTCAATATCTTCATAAACATAGATTTTATAACTTAGTTATTGAAGTTTTTTTGCCTTTACAACTTCTCGATGCAAATTTAGATTTAAAAGATATACCGATTGGTTTAAAAGATAAGACAAGACCATTTGGTAGTGAATATAAATTTTTAGTGCGTTCTCTCGACCGTTTTATCAGTCACGATGGCGAATATTTTCACAGATTATATTCGAGATGGGAAAAACTCAATTATTGGATGAAAAATTGCTTATCAGAGAGAGATATAGAAAATAACATTCATCATATATCTCAAGTAGATGATTGTAATTGGGAAGAAATAGAAACAGAATTAGAAATAGAAGAAAAATTGGGCGTCAAAATTACTTGTTGCTTACCTGAAAGTAAGTTTGATAGAGAGGATTTGTTTATTACGATTCTAAGAGGAGGAGTACCAATCTTTTTGTGGACAAGGCGTGGCTTACCAGATATAGAGTATGAAATAAATAAATTATTAGATATTAATTTTTTTAAAGATGAGTTCACTTGGACCGAATTGGTGTGGAAGCTTCGTAAAAGAGCTCATGCGAAACGAGATAAAGAAAACTATTTAGGCTATAATCTAGGATTTTTATGCGACAATCCCCACCGAGTACCTTTTAATTTAACTATCCAAAATCAATATTTAATCGAAACAGGGATGTAAAAACTACATAATTATGGCAGATTGGCGCTTTTTTCATGGAAACGGAAAACAATTAAAAGGGGTAGAAGATAAATTAAAAAATCTTGAACCTCCACCCTGGCGACGTTTTAGCAAGATTGAAGATATTACGGAAGATCGACGTTGGGATCGACTGAAGACATTAGTGGAGGAAAATGATCGAAATAGAAGAAGAGGTGAAAATTTCCGTATTCCTCCTGATGCTACCAATGTAATTAATGCTGTTAATGCTGCAATTTATCTACGCAGACCATTATTAGTTACTGGTAAACCTGGTTCGGGTAAGACATCTTTAGCTTACGCGATCGCTCACGAGTTAAATTTAGGTCCAGTATTGTCTTGGGCGATTACTGCTCGTTCTACTTTGCAAGAAGGACTTTATCGTTACGATGCGATCGCACGATTACAGGATGTTCAGCAAAACGAAAAGCAGGATATAGGTAAGTATATTACTTTGGGCGCTTTAGGAACAGCTTTTTTACCTTCAGCGTTACCAAGGGTTTTACTAATTGATGAAATTGATAAGAGTGATATTAATCTTCCCAACGACTTATTAAATATTTTTGAGGAGGGAGAGTTTCCGATACCAGAGTTAGTAAGACGAGCAAAATCAGTAGAAAAAAATAATTCCGCTTCCAATAATGAATTTACAGTTGAAACTCAAGATCGTGATATTGAAGTTGTAATTAAAGGAGGGAGAATACGCTGTTATTCTTTCCCAGTCATTGTTATGACTAGTAATGGTGAAAGAGATTTTCCTCCGGCTTTTAAACGGCGATGCATACGAGTAAAAATGCCTAATCCTCAAGAAGAAGCACTCAAAGCAATTGTTAAAGCTCATTTTCAAGATGAAGACAAACTTTTTCAAGATGCTGAAGCGAAAATTGATGGATTAATTAAAGATTTTTTGTCAGATAAAGATAAAAATACGGAACGTGCTACAGACCAATTATTGAATACAATTTATTTGCTTACTCGTGATGTTTCTCCAGAGTCAGAAGCAGATGAAAAATCGGTCAAAGATATTTTATTGAAAAGTTTAACCAGTAATGATTGACTTTGGCTTAATTTCCCATGACTAATAAATCATCTGCAACCAATAACCAATTTAATCAATTGATTGCAGCTTTAGGAAAAGATTTAGAATTAACCGGGGAAGAAATCGCCGATATCATTTGGTTTAATCAAAAACGTCAAGAAGTTATAGATACACAAAACAACATATCTTCACAACAGGTAAATCAATCAAGCACCTCAGAAGAATTAAATCCTACTCCCACAAATACCAACACCTCAGAAAAATTAAATTCTAACCCTAGAGATACCGAAACTTCTTTCAAACCTCCTTCTGCAGAAATTTACCCAAAAACTCAAGAAGAAACTCAACAGGAAATTCAAGATCAAACTCAAACATCCTCTAAAACTAAAGCTCTTCCCTTGCGCGTACCGGATGCACCTTCTCTACGCGAACCTTTAACATTAGCGCAAGTGTTAAAACCTTTGATGCATCGGGTGGAATCTGGGAGAAAAACCGTATTAGATGAGACAGCGACCGTCGAGCGTACCGCTGCTGAAGGAATTTGCATTCCCATACTCAAATCTGAACCAGAGCCTTGGTTAGATGTGGCTTTGGTAGTTGACGAAAGCAAATCGATGCTGATTTGGCGACATACAATTTGGGAGTTAAAGCGTTTACTAGAACATTATGGAGTATTTCGGGACGTACGTGCTTGGGGATTAGTCACCAATGAAAACGGACAAATCCATATCCGTCCGGGAATTGGTCAAAATGTAAGCCAACAACGTTTTGCTAGCCCCCGTGAAATTCTAGATCCAAATCGTCGCCGTTTAATTTTGCTGGTGAGTGATTGTGTTGCAGCGACTTGGCGCAATGGTGCTTTAACCCAAGTTTTAAAAGATTGGACAAACACTCAACCAGTAGCGATTATCCAAATGTTACCCGATTGGTTGTGGTTAAAAACAGCTTTGGGTTTGGGTGCTGCGGTTAGTTTGGGAAGTTTGACTGCAGGGGTAGCGAACAAACATTTATTAATCAAACAACTGTTGCTGTGGAAAGATATTAATTTAGATACTGGTATCAAGATTCCTGTTTTAACTTTAGAACCAGATCCAGCTTTGGCTTGGAGTCAGATGCTAGCAGGAAAAAGCGATGCAGTAGCTTCCGGGTTTGTTTTATCTTCAGAAATCAAAATTAATCACAGCAAACAACGACCCCTAACTACTATCCCTCAAGTCAACGCCCAAGAGCGAGTATATCGTTTTCGCATGACAGCTTCACCAATGGCACGTAAATTAGCTGGTTTACTCGCTGCAGCACCAGTAATTAATTTACCTGTAGTGCGCTTAATTCAAGAAACCTTATTACCAAAATCTCGCCAAGCTCATGTTGCAGAAGTATTTCTGGGAGGTTTATTAAAACCTTTAACACCCATTGAAGCAGATACTTTATCCGATACGGTGCAGTATGATTTTATGGATGACGAAATACGGGGTATGTTGCTTGAAGCCGCACCTGTAAAGGATTCAGCAGATGTTTTGGATGCAGTTTCTGAGTATGTCGCAGCGCAGTTAGGTAAGTCTTTGCAAGATTTTGTTGCGCTGTTGAAAGCTCCGGGAGAAGCTGATGATGAAGGCGTTAAACCTTTTGCAGAGGTGACAGCGAAGATTTTGAAGCGGTTGGGTGGAGATTATGCGCTTTTTGCAGAAGAGTTGGAACAGCAGATTACAGATGAAAGTACCTCTGATATAACTGTTACAGTTCCCAACAATCGCCATCTTCTTTGGCAGCAAAAAAATACGAAGATTTATAGCTTGTGTACATCTTACCCTTGGTATTTACCGTTTGATGCTTTAGTTATTCCAGTTTCATATCACACAGGTGAGGAAGAAGTTGTATATTGGTCTGGTGGTAGATTCGCAAATTCATTTTGTAATTTCTTGGGACAGAATCGTATTTTATGTACTGAATCCATAAACAATATTTTTAAGGAAAAGAACCAAACCGAAATCAGCCCTGAGAATCCTCTATTTGTTCCTTTACCTGATGAGATCAACAATCAACTTTTCATTTCAAGCGGTTATCAAGCTAATCGCTTCGCTATTCTGACAACTGTAGAATCTCCCTCTCGTAGTGTTGCTAATACTAATTACGCAGTTGAGTCTGTAATTCGTCTAGCAGCAGAGCAAAGATTAAAGCGTGTATTGCTTCCTTTACTAGGAACAGGTGCTAATAGATTACCTGTTTACCATGTGGCTACAGCGATATTACCAGTAATTAATCAAGTACTGAAAGCTCCTACATCCAATCCTATAGAAGAAATCACGCTTGTATCTGAAAAAGAGATCGCAATTAAAACCATCAACGAAGTAGCGCAAAGTTTATATGTAAACAATGAAGTAGTAGTGAAGTCTAATCGCTGGTCTGATTTTAAATTCGAGGTCGTCACCGTCAACCGTCGTGGAAAAATTATCGATAGAGAAATTCAACAAGCCTCATACTTCATCGAAAACCTTGCCAAAAACATCACCTTAGAAATGGTCGCCATTCGTGGTGGAATTTTTACAATGGGCGCTCCAGAAACAGAAGAAGGTAGCAGGAACTCAGAACGTCCCCAACACGAAGTAACAGTTCCAGATTTTTTCATGGGTAAATATCCAGTAACCCAAGCACAATGGCGTGCTATAGCTGCTCTACCTAAAATTAACCGCGACTTAAAATCAGAACCATCACGTTTTAAAGGTGATAAGCATCCTGTAGAGAGAATATCTTGGTATGATGCGGTTGAATTTTGCGATCGCATAAGCAAATATACAGGTAAACAATATCGTCTTCCCAGTGAAGCAGAATGGGAATATGCTTGTCGTGCAGGCACAACCACACCATTTCATTTTGGCGAAACAATTACATCGGAACTAGCAAATTACAACGCTCAATCCACTTATGGTGCAGGTACAAAGGGTACCTACCGTGGGGAAACAACAGAAGTAGGAACTTTGGGTGGAGCAAATGCCTTTGGATTATACGATATGCACGGGAATGTGTGGGAATGGTGTGAAGACACTTGGCATCGCAATTACGAAGGAGCGCCGACAGATGGAAGTGCGTGGATAGACGGAACTGAGAATAATAATTGTTCTCGTTTATTGCTGCGCGGTGGCTCCTGGTATTTTGCTCCTGAAGGTTGTCGTTGTGCCTATCGCTACAACCACAAGCCGGAGATTGTCTACCACATTAATGGGTTGCGTGTGGTGTGTGGGGTGTTGCCGTAGCTTTCTTCCCGAAGGGTGAGCTCTTTTGTAGCCCTTGACACTTTTACTTTTAGCATTTTACCCTCTGTTCTTTTCTTCTCTGCACCTGGAGAGCGTAACGAAAAAATTAAATTTTTTTTCAAAAATTGGGTTTCTCACTTGTAGGGGCGCACCGATGTGCGCCCACAACATGCCGACGCGCGCTTCCACAGACCGCAAATTATGGAATTTCCGATCAAAAAATATATTACTGATAAGGGCGCACAGCGGTGCGCCCCTACAGGTCACATAGTTATCAGTTTTAGCGATGGCTAAAAACCTATATCCCCCGGTATCTCGTCAACCTCATCCTTCGATATTTGGTCAACTTCCTCCCCCGATATTCGCTTCACTCCATTCTTCGGTACTCGCTTAACTCCATCATCATCAGGTTTCAAATCTTCCTCAGTTACAGTCTGCTGGGGAATTGCAGCAATAATCGCATCTATTACCTTCGCTACAGGTAAAATCTCAATATCTAACTCTGGAAATTTTTGTCCCTTCGGAACGATCGCGCGTTTAAATCCTAGTTTTGCAGCTTCCTTCAGACGTAATTCCATTTGGGATACGGGACGTACCTGTCCTCCTAAACCAACTTCACCAATCAGCACCGTGCTGGAATCAACAATGCGATCGCGGAAACTCGCCACTAATGCGATCGCAACTCCTAAATCGACTGCTGGTTCTTCCACATTTAAACCACCTGCAGATGCAACATAAGAATCTAACTTAGACATGGGAACCCCCACCCGTTTTTCCAGTACCGCCAAAATTTGCACTAAGCGGCTGTAATCTATCCCAGTACTGGAACGCCGAGGAGAAGTATAACTAGTGGGACTTACCAAAGCTTGCAATTCCACAACTATCGGGCGAGTGCCTTCGCAAGCAACTACAATCGCAGTACCTGGCGCTGGATCGTCGCGATTACCAACAAATAATTCGCTCGGGTTGGGAACTTCCCGCAACCCATTAGTGACCATTTCAAAAATGCCTATTTCGTGGGTCGCACCAAAACGATTTTTAACAGTTCTTAACAATCGGTGAGAAGCAAATCTGTCACCTTCAAAATACAGTACCGTATCAACTAAATGTTCTAATACTTTTGGTCCAGCAATAGCTCCCTCTTTAGTTACATGACCTACGATCAACATTGTGATATCTTCATGCTTTGCCACCTTCATTAAAGCTGCAGTACATTCCCGTACCTGAGCGACTGAACCAGGGGCAGAAGTTAGTCCGGGGAAAAACACTGTTTGAATACTATCAATGACAGCTAAATTTGGTCGAAGAGACTCCAATTCCTTGAGGATTTCCTCTAAATTTGTTTCGGGTAATATGTATAAATCTGCTAAACTTTTGGATACCTTTTTATTACCATTTGTATCGTTTGTTTCTTTAGTTTTATTATCTTCTTCGCTAACGACATTTAATACATCAGTAACGCCAAGTCTGGAAGCCCGAAGTTTGACCTGTTGTCCTGACTCTTCCCCAGAAATATATAAGATTCGATATCTCTGCGCTAGTTCATTTGATACTTGCAATAATAAAGTAGATTTACCGATACCTGGATCGCCACCAATGAGTACCATCGAACCAGGTACAACCCCGCCACCAAGAACTCGATCCAGTTCTCCATACCCAGAAGGCCAACGGGTCACTTGACGGTCGCTAATTTGGTCAAATTTTAAAGATGCTCTTGGTTGAGGTGTTTTGACTGCTTTGGTTTTTCCTTGTGAAGAATGCCACGAACCCACACCTCGTGAAGGTAAATCTGTAGATGATTGGATAAGAACTTCTTCTTCTAAGGAATTATACGTACCACAAGCCGGACATTTTCCAAACCATTGAGCAGATTCAGCACCACATTCATTACAAACATAAATTGTTTTTGGCTTAGCCATTTTTATCTAATTAAATAATCTTAATTTTTCATTAAGTTTGCTTACGAGCTTAAATACAATAATGACAGGACTTGCAGATTTTTACGACATAATAATTGGAATGATATCTTAATAGTATGGTAGTAAAAATTAATGTTGAAAAATTTTTCGTGAAGGAGCGTCGAGAAAATTGGAAAGTCATAAGGAAAAAATTTTAGTAGTAGATGATGAAGCCAGTATTCGCCGCATTCTGGAAACTCGTCTTTCGATGATTGGCTATGATGTTGTAACAGCCGGTGATGGTGAGGAAGCTCTAGATACGTTTCACTCTTCTGAGCCAGATTTGGTAGTTTTGGATGTAATGATGCCAAAGCTCGATGGTTATGGTGTATGTCAGGAGCTACGAAAGGAGTCAGATGTTCCCATCATCATGCTTACAGCTTTGGGAGATGTAGCAGACCGGATTACTGGGTTGGAATTAGGCGCGGATGATTACGTTGTTAAGCCATTTTCCCCCAAAGAATTAGAAGCTCGAATTCGCTCGGTATTGCGTCGGGTAGATAAAACCAGTGCTTCAGGAATTCCTAGTTCTGGCGTAATTCATGTTAGTACCATCAAAATCGACACCAACAAACGCCAAGTTTACAAAGGTGACGAGCGCATCCGTTTGACGGGGATGGAATTTAGCTTATTAGAATTGCTAGTAAGTCGTTCTGGCGAAGCTTTTTCCCGTTCCGAAATTTTGCAAGAAGTCTGGGGATACACCCCTGAAAGACACGTTGATACTCGTGTTGTGGACGTACATATATCACGTCTGCGCGCAAAATTAGAGGACGATCCGAGTAACCCAGAATTAATTCTCACTGCGCGGGGAACTGGGTATTTATTTCAGCGAATTATTGAACCAGGGGAGGAGTAAAAATTATTGGAGTTAGGAGTTAAGAATTAAGGATTAAGAATTAAGGGTTAAGAATTAAGAGTTAAGAATTAAGGGTTAAGACTTAAGAATTAGGAGTTAGGGATTAAAGGATTAAGGATTAAAAGTTGATAATTAAGAGTGAAATATTATATTCAGTAGCTCGTAATTGATACTTACAGATTTATAATCCCAAATTCATTATTGTATGATTTATATTTCTAGGTTCGTAATTCTCAGTTCATAATTCTCAATTAATTATTCTCAATTAATTATTCTCAGTTCATAATTCTTTAATTCCATAATTCATAACTCATAATTCTAGAATTCATAACTTTTAACTTTTAACTCTTGACTTTACACTGTTGAATGCTGTAGACGTAACCCTTTGTAAAAAGTCAAAGAGCGTAATTTTTATTAACTATGAGTAAAAACGATCAAAATAAAGTTTTGCGGCGTCTACCCATAGTTGTTGGAGGGCTAGGCGCTACACTTTTATTAATCAATCGTCTATATACACCGACACTAACTGTATCTCAAGCACGGGGAGATGTACTTGGTGTAATTTTAAGTGCAGTTTTAATTTTAACGGGTTTAATTTGGCTGCAAGTACAACCTAGAATCCCAGATGCAGTAGAACTAATTGGTGATGAAGGGTTTGAATTACAAGAAGATTTACCGGAAATAGTTAAAACAGAGCTCGCTTGGGCTTCTCATTTATTGCTGACGAACACAGTTACCTGTTCGATTGTGGTTTTATATCGAAGTCGCGTTCTGTTGCGTCGCGGTGTTTTGGGTCCCTCTTCAGAAGTTAATCCAGGAGCAATTTTAAAAAGAACCCTAGAAAAGGAAAAACCTATTTATTTAGTTGATTTAAAAGTGTATCCGGGTAGGGTTGAATTTGATTATTTACCACCCAATACTCAAGGTGTCATTTGTCAACCAATCGGTTCTGATGGTGCATTAATCTTAGGTGCAAATGCTCCTCGCAGTTATACCAAGCAGGATGAAAACTGGATTACCGGAATTGCGAACAAATTAGCTGTTACCCTAAGTGATATCAATAGTTAATAGTTGACTGTTACCAATTACCATATGCCGCTTGCGGCGGCACGCAGTGCTATTACCAATTACCAATTACCCATTAGCTATTACCTATTACCTATTACCTATTACCACTTAAAAAATATGCAAATTCAAATTATATATTGGTTGTTAATAGCCTTGATGATGGTAGGAATTATCGGTGCGGTTGTTCCCGGTATACCTGGAATCAGCTTAATTTTAGTTGCGGTGATTATTTGGGGAATTGTTAAAGGCTCCTTTGCTGCGATCGAAGTACCTGTAATAGTTACAGGTGTAGTGTTACTTATAGGTACAGCAGTAGATTTTTTAGCTGGTTACCTGGGTGCAAAAAAAGCCGGTGCTAGTAAGTGGGGACAAATTGGTTCATTCGTTGGTTTGCTGCTGGGGTTTTTTGGTTTACTCCCAACTTTACCAGTCGGTGGACCATTGCTCGGAATGCTAATCGGTCCTTTGTTAGGTGCAATTATTGGTGAATTTATTTATCAACGTAAATTACTAGTAGCTTTAAAAGCTGGAATTGGTATTTTCGTTGGGACTCTAGTAGGAAATGTGATTCAGGGAATATTAGGAATTACAGCAGTTGTGATTTTTGTTTGGACGACTTGGTCTCAGGTTTTTGGTACATGAGGCTTTTTCTTATGATTAGCTTAGTTTGAGTAGATTGGTTTAAATAAAAATAAAAAAAAAGTAGATAAAGTAACTAATTACTGTCTTAGTTACATTATCTACTTGACACAAAACTGAAGAGAAGAGAAGAGAAAAAGAAATTTAAAATACGAAATTAAATAGATACAACACCCTGATGATTTATATAAAGCTAAATTAAAAACCTGTTAAAAATGCACTTATCTGATAGGGTATTTTCTCTATATTTATTGTCCCAAGAGAAGAAAATTAGCAATATTTAAGCAGTTTTAGAAGAGTTGTTGTGTTTTCTTCTTAAACCAAACATACCTGCTATAGCTAAAGCTCCAATACTTAAAACAGTTCCTGGTTCGGGTACGCTAACTTGTAAATTAACACCATCACCAGTACTGGAAAATTTAGTGCTATTGTCACCGGGGTTACCCAATTGGACGACGAAAGAATCTACATTATTTAAAACAAGATATTGAGTCTCATCATCACCAGCAGCAGGAAGAAATATAGGCTGAGAATTACTATCACCATTCACCTGAAGAATGCCAGTAAATGGAGATTCTTCTACATCTAAAAATGATAATTTAACTTCATTAGCTGTTTGGGCAAAATTAAATTCAAAAACCCCATATTCTAAGCGACCATTTTCAATGACATTATTGTTATTATCATAAGCAACAGGGCGGAACCAAAAAGCATCAGTTTGGGGATTTGTACCTTCATCCGTCTGATTAAAATTAATTTCTAAACCCCAAGTATTAGTTGTACTTTTTTTATCTGAGAAAAGTCTACTGAATCCATAGTTATCATTACTTACTGGATCTTTACTAGTAACTGTATAACCTAAGGATGTTGTATTGATACAATCCGCATTATCCACAATACAAGACATATTGGTAAGTTCAATCTCACCTTCTCTTTGTGGAACTAAGTTCATAGCTTTAGCTGCAGACATAGAGCCTAAAACACTTAATCCAGCAGTAGATACAACTAATGTCTTGACCAATAAGCTTAACTTTCGCATAATCCAAACCTTTTATTAAAGCAATTGATGTGATTTAAAAATTTGCTTGTTTTCTCTTAAGCATGTTTGTATCTTATTTCTATCTCCGTAATTATGTCATCAAAAAAATCTAGTATTTATTGCATCTTGATTTGAAAAACAATTTTGGGAAAATTACTGATAACGAAACCTACAAATGATACAAATTTATGTTAAAAACATGTGTTATTTTCATAAATAAAGAGATATTTATCTGGAATGCAAATATCTTCTTTAAGTATGAGAATTTATTCGATAAAAAATATATAAATCAATGAAAAGTTTTTATTTTAATTTTTAGAGTTACAGGTTATCGACCAACAAAACATAGCTTTATCTATAAAATACAAGTAAAATTTTCCCATTTTGAAAGGAAATATGTTAGCGGGAAATATGTAATATATTTAGGGTAATTTTCTATTTAGGATAATTTTCGTTTACTATCTTTTCAGTAGATGAAATACAAGATTTGATTTGATAGCAAAGGCAAGGGAAAATATGTACCTATCTTCGACCTTAGTGATTCAATAAAATTACTAGAGACGTACTACTATTGATGTCATCCATACATAGTGACAATGTACGTCTCTGCAGAAAATATATTTGTTAAAAACTGGTTTTTATTCAAGAATCAGTTAGACATCTTTTTGCTTCTTTCGCCACAGCTTCTTCCGTATCATTTGCCAAAGTCTCTATAATTGACTTTGCTTCTTCTCCTCCCAGTCTGCTCAAAGCTTGTGCAACTCGATAACGAATTTGCCAATCAGAATTACTAGCATAGGGTGCTAATAAAGGTACAGCTTCTACATTTCCTAATTCTCCAAAAGAACTAATCGCTGCTGTTTGCACCAATTCATTATCAGAAGCGAGAGCTTGGGTAAGTAAATCAAAAGCTTTGGGATCTCCCATTTCTCCCAATGCTGCAATAATACTAAATTGAATAATCCACTCATTAGTTTTTTGGTACATCTGTTGCAAATCGTCAAAGGCTTCGTGCAACTTTAAAGCACCCAAACAATCAGCAGCAGCAGCTTGAACGTCTATTTCCGAATCATTAAGTAAGCGATCGCGTAAAATCTGCAAGGACAAATCTAAATCTTGTCCGCCAAATGTATCAAGTTGACTAATTGCTGAATAACGTACCCGAGAATTAGGATCGCCAATAGCACCTTGAAGTAATTCAAAAGCAATAGCTGGCTCAAGATGACGAATCTGATTAACTCCACGAAGACGATCGCCCAAATCTTCGGAGTTCAATAATTGTTTAACAGATTCAGGATTTATAGTCATTTGTTATTTTTCCTTTATTATTTGTCACTTGCTATTTTTCATTTGTCACTTGTTTTTTGAATGGCGATCGATTAATTACCAATTACAAATTAACAGTGACAAACGCTCGATAATTAATCTTGTTCAGCAGCCATTGCTCGCACTATATCACCTCTGGTGAGTATCCCAATTACTTGACCTTCAGTATCAACTACTGGTAGGCGTTGAACCTTGCGATCGCGCATAATTTTTGCTGCATCCCTAAGAGGTTTATCTGGAGTAGTGCTAATAGCTTTATCATTCATTACTTCACCAACTGTTTGTCCGAGTGACTTATGTAAATCGCGCTCAAAGGTAGCTGGATTTTTTAAATAAATTACACTGTCAAGAAACATAATATATGCCGGAGGTGTGACACCTGTTTCTTGCCACATCAAGTCCGTCTCCGAAATAATACCTACTAAATTTCCAGCATTATCTACTACAGGCAGCCCACTAATACGTCGTTCTGCTAAGGTTTTAATTGCTTCGGTCAATGGAGTTTCACGTTGAACAACAATTGGATCGCGGGTCATTACATCGGCAACGGTTTTAGGCATTTGTTTAAATTAGTTCTTAGTTCAAGTTTGCTGGAATCATTGTAGAAAATTGCGACTCAATAGCCGATACCTTTAATAGATTGTTACTTATTTCAGGAAACAGTGAACAGTTATCAACGATGAACTCTAAGTGTTACTTAGGCTGTAGGTATGTAGACAGCTGCGTAAGCAGCTTAGCTAGCTGTCAACTGGAACTCGTAGGGGCGCAATATTAACCATAAACTGTTAACTGTTAACTGGTAACTGTAGTCCGTAAGGGCGTGGCGTCAGCCATAAACTGTCAACTATCAAATTCTGTTTCGCAAAAGACTTTTAGTAATTTGATGCAATTAGCGATCGCACCTAAATGAGCAATTTCATAGCCGTGGGTATTTTGGGTGGGAAAAGCCAAACAAGCTCCACGAGGAATATGACCAAATTTCATAGCGATCGATGCGTCGGAGCCAAAACCACTCAATGTTGCTAGTTGGATCGGCATATTTACTTGTTGTGCTGAAGACCGCAACTGTGCATTGAGAGTATCATCGTAAACACCATAGCCATCTTGAAACAAGATTACAGGTTTTTCGCCATCTTCAATGGGATACTCTGGAGCAAGAGGACAAATTTCTAAAGCAATTAGAGCATCCAAACACTGGTTCTGACTGAAATACATTGCCCCAATTGCTCCAACTTCTTCTTTCGCTGATGCAACTAAATAAATGTCTACTGCTGGTTTTTTTACCTGTTCTGCCAAAGCTAGTAAAATTGCAATTGATGCTTTGTTATCCAAGGTATAACTGGCGATGTAATCTTTTAATCTCACCGGAGATTTACGATGTTTGCCAACGACAACTTTAGTCCCTGGATGAATTCCCGCAGCTTCTAATTCTGCAACCGTACATTTAGTTTCAATCCAAGCATTTTCCCACTTCAGCGCACTATTTTCCTGTTGTACTTTTTGTGGAGATTCATGGGAAACATGACGAGAACCAAAACTGAGGATACCACTGATGGTTTCCTTATCTCCGAGCAAATCCACAACACCTTCACCATAAACCCATGGGAATGAACCCCCTAACCTACGAACTTCAATTTGTCCTTTCTTAGTAATATTTTTAACTATAGCCCCAATTTCATCTTTGTGAGCCGTAATTGCAACTGCTCGATCTGAATTTTTCCCGGGAATTTTGGCGATAATGTTATCGGCGCGATCGCGCCATGCTTTAATTCCCAATGTATCAAATCTCTCCATCAAGAATTGGTTAATTTCTTTTTCTGCACCACTGGGAGAATGGTGCATCACTAGTTCTTCAATAATGTTGAATAAATCTTGGTAATTGTGCATCAATTGAATGCAAGACTATGAACAAACGCTTTAGATTTTACAGAGCTTATATTAGGGCTGAGACAAATAACATTTAAAGCTTCTTTTTTCGATACTGTACTTATATACTCAGAATAGAGTGTATAATTTATTCTTTTAATACGTAACTAAGTGATTGATACGCTAGTAATCTGAAAACGATATATTATCCATATTTGGTTATTAATTAGTATATTTTCATCACATTTATCAAATAAGCAATTAAACCTTCCGGCAAATATTTATTGAATACTTTTATCTCGAAAAAAGTCTACACTAATTTGTTTTACAGCTTTGTAAAAAGTGTGCTGTAATTTTATAATGCCATTTTTATTTATAAGTTTATATATCGAGGTTTTTTCTATTTTGAATGATTACTTTTTAATTACGTAAATGTTTCTATAAATATGATTTTATATGAAAATAAGGGATTGTTCCTTTGTTTTTATATGTACATTTTATCCCTGCAAAATTTTTATTCTCGCTACTGAAAATAGATAATGCTTATATTGTCTGGCTAAGTAGTTTTCTGATTTCTATTTTTATTATGCAATCAGTAAAATATCTGAATCAATTTATTACTAACTACTTTAACGAATTTTATACTTAGATAATCTTATTGAATTTAGTAATTTTTATCCCAATTCTGTTTCATAATTTAGCCGTAGTTCAATATCTGGAATTAGGGACTGGAATTTTATTTACCAACAACTATCAAGTGTTACCAAGACTACTAGCAAATAGGAATGACAATAAAGCGAGAGCGCAAAAAAAGAAAAATTTCACGATCGCATACAAGCTTGAACTAGCTTTCAAAAATACAAATTTGTCATAGTCACTAAAAACAAACTTCGGTACTATTTAGGATACAAGAAAGTAAGTGTATTGTATCCGACCGCTTCCTTATGGTGTTGAGTTCAAAGCCAGAGCATCTCGTGCTGAGACTCCTTCACCTTCGGTCCCGAAATACCATAAAGCAGAAGCAGCTTCCGCACGGGTCACTGGTTTTTTTGGTTGGAACAAAGTAGTGTAGCCAAAAACCCGACGAATATTAGCTTTGTCGCCATTTTGGAAATCTGCTAACACTGCTCGCAAAGCCCTGGAACTGATTTTTGCTGAATCTTGGAAACCCCATGTTTGTTTTACACTTTCCAAACTTGCGGTTGGTAGAGCCTGACGCACGTCTAAAGGTACTTTCCACAAAATTAGTTGCTCCCGGTTCAGAGGTGAATTGGGCTGGAAAAGCACTTGTGTCGAATCACCTGATAACGAACTGGGAATAATACCTGCTTCTGCTAATCCTTGGATTACGCCAAAATCTGGGTCGGTTTTTGAAACGTCTCTAAAGACTGGTTTAGTACTTGCTGAAGCTAACCGAATTTGTTTTGTTGGGTCATTACCATGCATCTTATTGTAGGCGGTTATTAACCATCTTGCATATTCGCGACGGGTAATATTTTTTGCTGGTTCAAATTTATTGATATTGGGATTGCTTACAGTAGAATTATCTGCAGCAGAATTAGGAGTACTTTTATTTTGTTCGGAGCCAATATCGAAGTTTATTGTTAAAACCCCCAATTTTGCCAGGTCTTGAATTTTTTCTTGTTGTTGTGGTGGGATTTTATCGACGTCGTTAAAATTTTGCCTTGCTTTGGTTGCAGACCCACTGCTATTTTCCGAGTTTTTATTTTTCAAATTTTCCGAAGATTCAGAGGTCCCAGCATTATTTGCGACTGATCCAATAAAGTCTGCAGAACCGGGGGGGTTAGGTGAGTTTTCACGATTGCGATCAGGATTATTTTGTGTTGTTAATTTCCCGCCATTTATGTTTTCAACTAATAACTCAATATTTGTTTGTATTGGACTAGTTGGTATTTGATCAGTTGGTGTTTGATTAGCTTGTGTTTGATTGGTTTGTGGTTTTTGAGCTTGGGTGTTGTTTACTGACTTGGGTTGGATGGAAATTTTGACTTGAGTGTCATTAAGCTGCGCAGCAATAATTCTTGGCGTTTCATCTTTTGATTTTTGCAAAATTTTCCAACCATTTTGCTGTAATTGCTTGATGTAAAAATTACTAACAATATTACTGGGGTCAGAGCTATGCCAGCGAGTTGATAATCTTGATGTAGGACCTTCAGTTGAACTAGCTTCCTCAAGAATTGCATTCGGATACTTCAGTTTTGCGGGAAAACCAACTGGTAGCTTAGAAGATATTTGATTGGGCTGTTTGCTTTTAGACTGTTTACTTTCGTCGCTGACTGGTTTCGCTGCAAAAATATTGGGTTTATCTTTAAGCTTAGGGTCAGGAGCCAAAGATTTTTCGACAAAACTATTCGCACAACCGCTCAGGGAGGTTAATAAAATTGCCAAACTAAGAAAAATAACAGAACGAATATACAGAAATAACACTGAAAATCACATAACTCGTGCCAATACCTAAGCTAGCGCAGATTGATTAACTTTTGAGTGACCATTTGTAACTTCATAGTGATAGCTCTCTCTATTACAAATATCATCTACAAATTTCATTACTCCATCGCCAGGATACCAACTTTAAACTTTTTCCAAATTAAAAAATGCGTCGATTAATAACCGCATTATCTTCAATGATAAATTAATACTGCTGGCAAAAAAATTTCCCTATTTATGACACCATTTAAGAGTACTTATTATTGACCCCAAACAGGTCATGGGAGCCAGAGAACCACAATTAATCGCGGGAGTCTTCAAGAAGTGATAACATAGAATTAAAACTATTATTAGCTTCACTCAAGGCGAGAATCCACAGTGTCTTACGATCCTGTATTCCAATTAATATTGAAGCTTCAAAGCGTTGCTGTTGGTAAATTTAATGCGGCAATATACACACCATAATAATCCATCGAGGAGATAATATTCCAAACTCGCTGGACTTACTAATAATTGTTTCTGAACAATTACGATCTTTAGGTCTAAAAATGAGCAATGTATTTAAGTTCAGACTAAATGGACTAATGCAGTCTGCTTTTCTTAATGCACAAAAGCTATCAGATTATTGTATTGCAAGGAGCCTATAAACTATTGATCGAGCATTGACCCTTTGGGTGTTAGCAGTTTTTTATACTAAAAAAAACATCTATGTACTATTGTACGTACTAACTAGGTGTAGTATAAAACCTAGCTATCAGTCTTGACGAAATTTTTTGATTCGGAGATGATGACGACTGAGATTTATTCCTGAGTCGAAATTAATGAGCAGAGACCGTAAGGCAATTTCCCATGCACAAACATAACAACATCTACTACATAATATTAAATACCAATTTAAGAGAATAGGACCTGAAAAATCTAAAATAGATATTAAGTTTAAAAAAAAATTATTTCCAGCGACCGCTATTTTTTATATCAACTACTTTTAAGGGTCGTCGGGTTGTGACAAGTACTCAGACAAGATTTCATGCAACTTTCCCAGGATCGGTTCGCATATACTGATGCTCCTCTACAGCTGATACTGTTTATTGATGGGCGACCCAAGTCCGGACAACAGGTGCAGCGTATCCGGTCTTACTTAAAAGAGTTAGAGGCAGAGTATCAGTTCGAACTGGAAATTGTTGATGTTGGACAGCAACCTTATTTAGCAGAACACTTCAAATTGGTTGCTACACCAGCTTTAGTAAAAATACATCCTGAACCGAGGCATATTTTGGCTGGCAGTAATATCGTCAGTCAATTAAAAGTATGGTGGCCCCGTTGGCAAATTTCAGTGGATATGTATTTTAAATCACAGGTTGGTATGATAGAAGATACTGATAATATAGGAGATATAAGCAAATTAAACTCTTCAGTGTCGGGAATTAAATCACTTGCTGTTTCAGCAGAACTGATGAAGCTATCAGACGAAATTTTCCACTTGAAGCAAGAGAAGGACAAGCTTGAGGAGCAATTACAATTCAAAGACCGGGTAATTGCTATGTTGGCGCACGATCTTCGTAATCCCTTGACAGCAGCAGCAATTGCAGTTGAGACTCTACAATCTAATTACAGTCAGGAAAAAGGAATATTTAAACGTTTGACGCCTCCTCTGGCAGCTAAGTTGCTCAGACAGGCACGCACTCAAACACGAATAATTGACAGGATGATCGCAGAACTTCTCCAGGTTGGGCGGGGAAAGGAAACAAAAATACCAATAGTCCCCCAAAAAACAGAAGTTGGTAAGTTATGTGGTGAGGTGATGAGTGAATTACGTCAGCGTTATAAAGCAAAATCTTTGAAATTGGAGAGAGATATTCCCGAAGATTTGCCGTTAGTCTATGCAGACCCTGAGCGGATTCGTCAGGTTTTAATCAACCTTATAGATAACGCAATTAAATATACCCCTGAAGGTGGTGTTATCAGTATTTCTGGGTTACACCGTACAAGCCAAAAAGTTCAATTTAGTATTGGTGACAGTGGTCCAGGTATTCCTGAAGAGAAGCGAGAGCAAATATTCGAAAACCACTATCGCTTAGAGCGGGATGAAGAAAAAGACGGCTACGGAATTGGTTTGTGTTTGTGTCAGCGAATTATTACAGCCCATTACGGTCAAATTTGGGTGGAAGAAGCTCCCACAGGTGGTGCTTGGTTCCACTTTACTTTACCTGTATATCCGACCTAGTATAGCGTTACGCGCAAGTCATTAGCGGATCCACAGTGACGTAGCCGATGTCCTAACCTCATTATGTAGTGCTATAAAAACGTAGCTTGGAAAAATTATCTTGGAATGTAAAAAATTCTGTCCATGCCAACAGTTAAATATATAACTATTGCTGTTTTGAACGGTCAAGTAAAGGCTGTTTTGAACTTTTTTTAATTGCTTCAATAATCTCGGTGTTGGCTGGAGGAAAAGTAAAATTTTCTAGTTCATTAACCCACACCCAACGAATTTCATCACATTCTATGGTTTGGGGCTCCCCAGAAAGATGCTGACAATGGTGAGCGGTTAGTGTAATACGTAAATTACTATAGGTATGATCGATGGTAGTTAAATGTTCTCCAACAGCAATTACCATACCTAATTCTTCTTGTATTTCACGTTTTATACATTCTTCAATACTTTCTCCTGGCTCGATTTTACCTCCAGGAAATTCCCACAAACCACCCATTTCTCCTCCTAAAGGGCGGCGGTCTATTAAGATTTGACCTTGTTCGCTCCAGATGACTGCAGCACCAATGATTTTATGGGGAGGGGTAGAGGAGGTTTGATTCATAACTTAATAGAAGAGAAAAAAAGACCTTAAAATGAATAAATAAATTTGTAGATATTTTATTGCTTTTTGCTTGAGGTAATGTGGGTAATATCCTAATTTTATAAAAACTTACTTAAAGTCAAAATTCTCTGTTTTGATTTTAAACATATTTTTAAATAAATTTAAAAGATATATTCTAAATATATATTCAAATCCAACTTGAAATTCACATTTAAGTTTTTCCTCATTTATAAGAAATAATATTCAAGACTTTTTGTATTTATTTGAAACTTGAAACTATAGTCTTACTGAGCTTGATTAGGGGAAGGCATAATGAACATGGAAAATTAAATGTTCAAGATTTGTAAGTTTTATACTTCAAATATGAGCTATATTACAAGTCCTTTTGACCATAGACTGGTATAAAAAATTTTCCCAAACACGACCACTATAGTTTTAATTCACACTAAAATTTATTTGTTGATTTACTAATTTATTCATTACTGCAATCGCCATCACTGTCCATATCTTGCAAAGCGATCTCAAAGTTCATCCTTTGTTCTGCATTGCGTAAAAAGTAACCACTCATCATCGCTGAAGCCAAAAGACGTCCGAGGTTTTCTCGATTAGTGGTAATAGTTACGCCAAAGTGTTCTGAAGGAATATTGCCAAGCAGCCCAGTTATTTTCCGTTCCATGACTTGAAAGACTTCGCTAGAATCTGGTTTGGACAATTGGCTAATTGTTTCCGGGCTCAATGATTTCACATATTGCCACAAAAAATTATCATTGTGTGGATTTTTCTCAAAAAACTCTGAAACTCGATCAAACGAATCACTCATTATGTAAGCTCCTGTAATGATTTATGAACCCAACGAGGCTTAGTTTCAGTTTAACAACCTTGGGTATTTACTGTTTTATTAAAAATAGTATGTATCTGTCTGTATCATCCACCAATCTTGAAAATAGTGGTTATTTTCATTCGACTGTCAAAACATAATGGAGACGTACAAGTGCAACGTCTCCATCACTGAATAAAGATTGTATATCTTACTATTGAGTCAATTTAAACAAGTAGTAACCCAACTGAACAGACCAAAATAACTGCAAATAGTGCACATAGTCTAGAGCGATCGGAAGTTCTCCTCTCAGAAACCTTTGGAAATTAACCAAAATCTATTTTTACTGTGCGCCCAGTCTTGAGATATAGAAAAAATAGGAAAATTTTCTAACCATACTGGTTAGTACACAGAAAGAACTGAAAAACTACCTTATTGAATTCTTAAGATCTTCTAACTATCAATTGACTTTTTGAAGTAACTTAGCTTGCCAAATATTCATTGATACTGGTTTTATATTTGCGAAGCTTGGTCAGTGCTTCTCGCTCAATCTGTCGAACTCTTTCACGACTAATATTGAGCTGTTCACCAATTTTGGCTAAAGTCATGGTTTGCCCATCGATTAAACCAAAGCGTAGAGAAATTACTTCTCTTTGCTGGGGTGTTAACTCTCCCATCAGACGTTCTAGGTCATAAGATAGTGATGATTGAGTGACAAACTCTTCTGGAGAAGCGCTAGTATCTTCTAGCATCTCACCTAATTCTGTATCGTGATTGTCTCCCAATCGTAAATCTAGAGATAGTGGTAAACGAGATTTTTCTAGATATTCCCGTACTTGTTTGGGAGTTAAGCTTAATTCCTCTGCTAATTCAGATATTGTGGCAGCTCTTCCTAATTTTTGTGACAGTTGGCGTTGGGCTTTTTTGATTTTGTTCAGCTTTTCGGTGATATGTATTGGCAACCTAATTGTACGACCTTTTTCTGCAATTGCCCGGGTAATTGCTTGTCTAATCCACCAATATGCGTAGGTAGAAAATCTATATCCTTTAGTGGGATCAAATTTTTCTACCCCCCGTTGCATGCCGATACTACCTTCTTGAATTAGATCTAGTAAGTCAACATTGCGCTTAATATACTTTTTGGCAACGGAAACAACTAAACGTAAATTCGCTTCTACCATCTTGCGCTTGGCAAATTCACCAGAATCGATGGCACTATTGAGTTCAGAGGCTTCTAAATTTGTCTCCTCTGCCCACTCTTGTAGAGTTGGTTGGCGTCCTAACTTATTTGCTAATGACTCTCGTACTTCATACAAGCTGGTTGCACGTTGTACCTGTTTCCCATAAAAAATCTCTTCTTCGTGGGTCAAAAGTGGAACGCGACCAATCTCGCGCAAGTAAGTCCGCACGAGGTCTGTTGGTTTCTGAGCGGTCTTCATGGCACTACTTTTCGGTAATTATAGGTTTGACAGTAGTTTTCAGACTTGAATTTACTTGTTACTAAATAAATAGTTTCCATTGGGTGCACTTGTAATGAAAATGGCAACCCATCAAAAAATTGCTTTTTGACCTGCTCGGCGGAGCTAATTTTTCAATAACTGTTCGATTACACTTTCACCTGCTAAAAGTTACAATTGTTCTTCTGTTAAAACAAGTATCAAGAGTTAGATAAAAAGTTACGCTTCAAACATTTATGACTTTTTCTTATTTTCTTAATAAATTGTAACATTCTCATATTTGTGATGAAGGTTCGGTAAAGCGAACTTGAAATTTATTGAAGGCATTTATTGCCTTGGATAGAGCATAATCTCACTACAAACTTACTCCGGTAACTTAATATGGTCGCACAAATATTATGAAATTTTCTTAAAATATCTCAATCATAGCGATAAATTTTTACTGTAAGTTCTGGCTTAATAATTATTTCAAGAACTAACCTGTTATCAGTCACTTGTTATCTATCCCTAGTTCGATAACAAATGACCAATAACATATAAAGCTTAAGTTGTAACGCAGTAGTCCTGGATAATTTTTACATCCAAGGTAGTGCGTTGTAAGGAACGAATAGCAGCAACCGTTGCTCTAGCGCCTGCTAGAGTAGTGATAATAGGGATTTTGTAACCTAAAGCTGTACGACGAATTAATCTTGCATCACTTTGAGCTTCTTCTCCAGAAGGCGAATTGATAATTAACTGAATTTTGCGGTTTTTGATCGCATCTAGGACGTGAGGACGACCTTCATGGAGTTTGAGTACTAATTCAACATCTAGTCCATGTTCTCTGAGCACCTGAAGTGTGCCTGATGTCGCCATTAAACCAAAGCCTAACTCAATAAATTCTTTGGCTACAGGTACAGTTGCGGCTTTGTCGCGATCGTTCATTGATACAAAGACTGTACCAGTTAAAGGAAGTAGCTCCCCTGCAGCAATTTCGGCTTTAGCGAAAGCTCTTCCAAAATCGCAATCAATGCCCATGACCTCACCTGTTGATCGCATTTCTGGCCCTAAGATTGTATCAGTACCAGCAAATTTGTCAAAAGGTAATACGGCTTCTTTGACAGCTATGTGTTCTGGAATCACTTCTTTGGTAAATTCCAATTCTTTAAGTGTTCTACCGGACATCACTAAAGATGCAATTTTTGCCAGAGGTACGCCTGTTGCTTTAGAAACAAATGGAACGGTGCGGGATGCCCGGGGATTAGCTTCGAGAATATAAACTTGGGGTGAGTCATTGTTCAAGCCAACCACGGCAAACTGGATATTCATCAAACCTACTACTTTCAGTGCCTTGGCTAACTCAGCAGTCCAGTGGCGTATTTGTGTCAGAATTTCCGGTGGTAAAGACATGGAAGGTAAAGCACAAGCCGAATCACCTGAGTGAATACCCGCTTGCTCGATGTGTTCCATGATGCCACCAATGGTAACTTCTCCGGTAAGATCTGCGATCGCATCAACATCAACTTCAGTGGCGTTTTCTAAAAACTTATCAATTAAGATTGGATGTTCTGGTTCGACTTGAACTGCGAAGGTCATATAGCGTTCCAATTCTACGTCGGAGTAGACAATTTCCATTGCTCTTCCTCCTAATACGTAGCTAGGACGTACTACAACTGGATAACCGATGCGTTTGGCAACTATCAGTGCATCCTTATAACTACGAGCAATACCATTAGGTGGTTGGGCTATCTTTAGCTCATCCAGAATTTTTTCGAATTTTTCCCGATCTTCGGCTATATCAATGGAGTCAGGAGATGTCCCCCAAATTTTGGGCATTGTAAATCCTGAGCTTTCACCACCACAAACTTCTGATTCTTGGGTCTGTGATTTTTGAGTCTCTGATTTTTCAGCTTCTGATTCTTGATTTGCAAACTCTTGAGCTTCCAAATCTTGTAAATATTTTTGTAAGGGTACCGCTAATTTAAGAGGTGTTTGTCCGCCGAACTGAACAATAATTCCTACTGGGTTTTCCGCTTCAACAATATTCAAGACGTCTTCTTTTGTGAGTGGCTCAAAATAAAGTCGATCGCTTGTATCGTAATCAGTAGATACAGTTTCTGGGTTGGAGTTAACCATGATGGTTTCGTATCCCGCATCTCCCAGAGCAAAAGCTGCATGACAACAACAGTAGTCAAATTCTATTCCCTGTCCGATGCGATTGGGACCGCCACCTAAAATCATCACTTTAGGTTTATTTGTGGGTACTACCTCTGTTTCTTCCTCATATGTTGAGTAGTGATAGGGAGTAAATGCTTCAAATTCTGCAGCGCACGTATCTACGGTTTTGTAAACAGGGATTATATTTAGTTGTTTGCGATAGTTTCTTACTTCGTCTTCAGTAGTCTTAGTTGCAAAAGCTATTTGTTTGTCACTAAACCCTTGACGCTTGACCTCAAAAAGTTGCTCTTTTGTCAATTCTGCTAAAGATGTACGCTTGAGAAATTTTTCTACCTCCAACAATTGTTGCATTTTATCTAAGAACCACGGATCGATACCTGTCAGTTCATAGATTTCTTCATTTTTAATTCCCAGTTGCATGGCGTGACGCACGGCAAATATCCTTTCTGGATTGGGAGTTCTTAACTGAGCACGAGTTTGTTCGCCACTGGGTAACTTTTCTTTAATATCGCAGCCCCAGCCCGCACGTCCTGTTTCCAATGAACGCAGAGCTTTTTGAAAAGACTCATTAAATGTCCGCCCAATAGCCATAGCTTCGCCAACCGAACGCATTTGGGTGTTTAGCACAGCTTGGGAACCAGGAAATTTTTCAAAGGCGAAACGAGGAACCTTAGTCACCACATAGTCAATGGTTGGCTCGAAGGAAGCAGGAGTTTGCTTCGTAATATCATTTTTGATTTCATCTAAGGTATAACCCACCGATAACTTGGCTGCCATTTTCGCAATTGGAAAACCTGTAGCCTTAGAAGCTAAAGCTGAAGAACGAGAAACTCGGGGATTCATCTCAATCACAATTGCTTCCCCATCTACGGGATTAATGGCAAACTGAATATTGGAACCACCCGTTTCAACACCGATCTCGCGAATAATTTTAACTGCCATATCCCGCAGCCGCTGATATTCCTTATCAGTTAGTGTTTGGGCTGGAGCAACTGTAATTGAATCCCCAGTATGAATCCCCATGGGGTCAATGTTTTCAATCGAACAGATAATTACTACGTTATCTGCCAAGTCACGCATCACTTCAAGTTCGTACTCTTTCCAACCAATTAGAGATTGATCGATGAGGATTTGTGACACCGGGGAAGCATCCAGACCTCCCTGTGCCATTTCAGCAAATTCTTCTTCGTTATAAGCGATACCACCACCTGTTCCACCCATTGTGAAAGCAGGACGAATTATGAGAGGGTATGCACCAATTTTTGTTGCAATTAACTTTGCTTCCTCTAAAGAAGAAGCTGTACCACTAGGGCACATTTTTACCCCGATACGCACCATCGCTTCATTAAATAGCTTTCTATCTTCAGCTTTCTCAATGGCTGGAAGCTTAGCGCCAATCAGTTCTACACCATATTCATCTAAAACTCCATTTTTAGAAAGCTCCACAGCAATGTTAAGAGCTGTTTGCCCCCCCATTGTTGGTAGCAGAGCGTCAGGACGCTCTTTGGCAATAACTTTTTCGACTAATAATGGTGTTAATGGTTCAATATATGTTCGTTCTGCCGTTTCTGGATCGGTCATTATGGTTGCAGGGTTGGAATTTACCAACACTACTTCATAGCCTTCTTCTCGTAGCGCTTTGCAGGCTTGAGTTCCAGAATAATCGAATTCGCAGGCTTGTCCAATGACAATTGGACCAGAACCTAAGAGCAGAATTTTCCTAATATCATCACGGCGGGGCATAGTTGTTGATTCGGAGTAGGAGGACAGGAACGTGACATTGATTTTAAAGGTCTTTGTCTCCAATTCGTCTGATTCACCACCAGGTTTTCTTGATTTGATGACATTAAGCCTAACAACATGTCAAATTTGTACGATTTTATGGTAGTTACAGTTAAATTGGCGACCTCAAATCAATGCTCCATTACCAAAAGAATAAAACCTAAAAAATAGTAATAGATATTATTCATCCGCGCATGGGTATTGAAAAGTACCCTATCAATTATTTCTGCAAACTAATGGCCTTTAGCCTTAAATACCACAATGCAGAAACATTGATTTTAAACATCAGCTTTATTTATTTATTTCATATACTAGTATTACTATTTTATACCTATGTCTATTGAAATTTTGATTGAAAATCTTATCGGAAATCTTATATCTTCTGATATGTGAAGCAACAATTAAATTTTAATTTATTTTCTTCCTTGATTGGCTTATGTAAATCATTGATATTTTACTATCATTTAAATGTAAAGTTATATGTTTAAATGATTGTTTATAAATCATTTTGTCATAGTCCGTAAGACAAAAAATATACAAAATACAAATTAAAGGCAGAGGAACGAAGGAATCGTAACCTCTGCCTTTTTCTTATAGTTATTTCCGAAAAGTTATTACCAAATCATTTTTGGTATAAAACAGAAATATTTAGGATGTAAAAGAATTAATTAGTAGAAGCTTGTACATACCCTAAAGTTAAACTATCCTTTGCTAGGAAGTGAGCCAAATGATATGCACGTTCTTCAGTCTTAAGGAGTATGGTTTCGTACAAATGACGGGTCGCACGGTCACCCAAACTCTCAGCCTGAGAAGCTTGACGGCGAATTAAAGTAATCAAAGCTTGTTCTGCTTTGAGGTCATTTTCTAACATTTGTCGGCAATTATAAACGCCATCTTGCTCTGGTTCAAAACAGCATAATTCTGCTAATTTGCTAAAGCTTGCTACAGGTACTCCACCTAAGCCATTTAGGCGTTCACCAATGTCATGAATATGTCCTTGTACCTCATCAAAACTCTCGTTAAAGAACTCATGTAATGAGTAAAATTCTGCTCCTTCAACAACAAAATGATGCTTTTGATACTGTATGTAAAGTGCCTGAAAACTTGCTAAGGCAACATTAAAACCTTCACAAACTGGCTCAGTAACACTGCGATCTAACAAGACTGGATTGTCATAAACCTGACCAAAGTTATGCACTAAAGTTTGTGTTTCAGACATTGTTCCTCTCCTCTCTTTTTCTGCAGTTATAATTGCAAACTGCTTAATCCCTACATATTAGCATCTAAAAAATAAAAAATCCCTCACAATATAATCCAATCAAAAATTTTTTTATTAATACAAATATTAATGACTAATTTTTATTAAAAATTCTATTTTTTCATCAAAATAAATAAGTCTATTTACCGCTTATTAAAGACAAAAATTCTTAATTTTTAAATCGTATTTGCACTGGTAAGAGTTCCAAACAAAATAAGATATATTTGCATTACCATAATGATTAAATAAAAAATATTTTCTTTCGAGTTACAGAGTTTATTCATAAGATAAATTAAACACATGCAATGAGGCGTGATTAGTAGTAAACAACGAATTTTCAAATATATAAAGGACTTTTTATCAAAATAAATGTATTTTTTTTTACTTTTTTGCTGCTCCACTGTGAGGTGAAGGCTGTAGATATGGGGCTGCCTGCAAGTAAATATTTCGCTTGATGATGAGCAATTTTTCTTATTTTTTTATTTTTTTTGCAAAACTAATGAGAAATGTTTGCAGTTAATGTATCCTGTAATAGAGGGGCAAGCTAGCTAAGAATTAATTCCAAGAAGTTTTAAGCTTCTTGTATTTGTCGTCTTATTAACCAGTAGTTTCATGCTTCACGCGTGGCATGATGTGCAAATTATTTTTCTTGTTCTAGCGAGCAAGCTGCATCTTTACAGCTTGTTTGTATCGACAAAGCTTAATAGTTCTCCAAGCTTTATTGCACTTTGAGGGTCATTAGATTTGGAAGGTTCAATTTCTAACTACAGTTTCAAGCAGGTTGTAAAAGTAAGTCGGACAGATCGCTGGGAAGTTTATCGGCGCTTACAGGAATTAGAAATTCCTTGTCAGTGTCAAACAAATCAAGAACTGACAGTGGAGGTTTCTAACATTGCAACAGCAGTTCAAGTTTGGAGTGTTGTACGTCAATTAAATGCTGAACGCCAAGACTTGATAGAAATTCTTGAAGAGTGTTGGCATTATCGTTATCACAAATTATAAATAATGTCTTCTTTCATGCAGTGAAGCTGATTCATTGCAAACAAGTTTTGATTTTAAGCAGAGTTTGACGTTAGTCATAAGTGCATCGCAACATCATTCACATTTTTTGTTTGTAAAAAATAGGTTTGGACAATGGGTAAATCTCATAAAACAGAAATATCCGATTTTTGCTTAGAGGGTGCTTTCCGACATTTAGTCATTAAAGACCGCTATAAGCTCAAAGGTTTGGTATTGGATACTGATGAAGGTGAAGTTTACGTTAAGTTAGCCAAACATTTGCGGATCGCTTTCGATTGGAGATTAGCAGTAGGTACTCAACTAAAAGTATGGGGAACTAAAAAATATTATTTAAAAAGTGGGGAAATTAAGCTAAAAGCCGAACAAATTAGAGCCGCAAATCCCCAATTACAGGCAGATAGAGTAAATGGAAGTGTAAAAAAAGCAAGCAATCCTCTCGTTGCTTCTCCTGGATTAGCTAATAAACCTGCCAAAAAAGATAAGAAAACAAATATTTTAGTTTGTCAAAAATCAGATTGTATGAAGCGCGGTGGTAAAGCTTTGTGTCAAGCTTTAGCTGCAGCAATTAGCGATCGCGGTTTAGAAGGACAAGTCAATATTAAGGGTACTGGCTGCATGAAGAAATGTAAGGCTGGACCAAACTTAGTAATGCCGGATAAAACTCGTTACAGTCGTATTCAGGCTAAACAAGTAGCAGCACTTATGGAAAAACATTTCGGTTCTCCGAAGATTGAAGAAAAAGAAGAGGATTTAGTTGAAAATCCAATGCCTGTGGCTAGTTAGAATATATCAGTAATAGTTATCAGTTTACTCTGTTGCGAACGCTCAGTTTTTATTGCTAATTTTTGATCTGTAGTTAGGACTTATCTGTCAGAATTGAACAGATTCAATAGTTAATTTTTGGTGTGTAGTTGGGCTATTATTTACCCCTAATCAATACCTCATTTTTTTCATAGTGCAACTACAAACCACTTATGGCGCTACGCGCAAGTCAAAAATTAAAAACATTAAAACGTTTACAACCAATTAAACTAGCCCATTATTTGCCTTCTTCTACAACTTTTTATGATGTAAGTTTTCCAAAATGTGCAAAATAGAGGCATTTGAAAATAGATAAGGATTAGATTAATATATTTCCGTAAATTAAAATAAATCGCTTATTGTAATGCTTTCTGGAAAGATTGCAATAGTTTCTTTGTCTGCTGGAATTGTCGCTGCTGCTTTTCCTAGCTTTATTGATAGTATTTTTAAAAAATTTTCAACAGAAACAAATACTTTAAATCTCAGGGAAATTATAAATAGATTTTTGCTTGTAGGTTGTCTTGGAGGTTGGTTGATAGGCATAATATTTTATGCATTTGCTATTCATGAGCCCAAACCCATACAAACAATTTTTATTTATTCAATAATTATCGGAATCATTGCTCCAACTTTATCAAATTTATTTTTATTTACATATCGCAAACTGTTTCCTAGGAAAGAAATTACATAAGTTAAAATAAGTGAACCATAAATATATAGAGATTTTATATATAAAAATAAATGTATAAAAGTTAGCTAAAAAATAATTTTATTTGATTATCTCAATGAAAAATTTTTGGTTAATTAACTTTGATTTCGTGAAGATATGCGCTCAAATAGTTTATTTGTAATACCTACAACAGGAAAAATTAGTATCGCATAAGGAATAAATGACTGAGTAATATTTTCAGTTGATGTTGTCTCATCGAAAATCAAAGTAATAAACACTCCCAAACCAACTAGAATCCCACAAATAAAACCAGAGTAAACATATTTTGGTAAAAGGTTATTAATATTTATTTCTTTCTGATTGACGAATTTATCAAAAGTATCTTCAATACTGCATTGAACTAAGCCACCAAAAAATCCAGCAACAGCACTAAATAATATACTCTTATCCACTTCTGTTAGCTGAGACAAAAAAGATATTCTTTCAATCATAATTCAAAATATCTAATTTTTATTATTAACTATTAGTTTGTAGAGGTGACCAGATGTATTCAATATTTGCTTGTCCATTAATTTTGTTTGTGGACGTACTACCTGTAAAAAAAACCATGCTTGACATAAAAATAACAAGCTTTTGTATTACTTTGTAATGTTGTGAGTCTAAGACCTTGGGGACAAATTGTTTTAGCTTTATTAATTAATGCCGAACCAATACCTTGATTTTGAAAGATTGGATCTACAAAGATTTGATTTAATTCACCAGTGGTTTTGCTATTGTCAACTCTAAATACTACGATAAAGCCTACTACCTGACTTTTAATATCTGCAACCCAAACTTCACCTCTGCATAAAATTTCATCACGAAACCGTTTTTCCCATAGATAATAAGGCTGTGGATGTCGAATGTTTGGAAATGAATAATGCCAAGTTTTGTACCAAAGTTGAACTATTTTGCTCAAATCTTGTGATTCACAAATTCTAACTATTGCTTTCATCGCTCGAAGCTTTGGGGTATGGGAAATAGGAATTTATGAATTTCCTTAAGTCATAGATTTTGAATGTATGAAAAACCTTGAATCATTGCTGTAGGGAGTTTCTGTAAATCTTATGTAGCGTTTACCCATCCCTTCGCCAGTATCTTACAAGTCTTGCTTAAATTTCAAAAATGTAATTTCTAATAGAATTAATACCGACCTAAAACAAGGAATTAGTGCTTTAGGTCGGTCGACACCCTGATGACTAAGGTTAATCTTCTCTCATATAAGTCTAAGTTGACCACCAAAGATAAAAGTTTTAAGCATAAAAGTTAATTCTTCGTTTAAAAAATATCACAGACAAATAGCCCAAACCTTTGTAGGAACTTAATTTGTGATAATTTTGAAATCAAGCTACTAGCATATCTCTATATTGCTTATAATTTAGTAAAAGAAAAATAACTAATTTAAGAAAATTTTTGCCCACCGGTACATCAATAAATCCCAAGACAAGGAATTTAAGATTTTTCAGCTTATGCTTCTGTCATGACTTTCCTCCAGTAATTTATAGCCTGAAAACTTGTGCTACTTCTATTAAATAATTTTGTGAATAACTGTGATTGATATAGTCTTACTTTAGGGGTCTCTCAACAGGATTTTGATAAACAATCGATAAGGGGTAAGCACCCTCGTGCTTACATTGCTATATTGTGATATATGAATAACTTCAATAATTTGCAGAGCATTTCTGATCGCTCTCATTTTTCTTTAATGAGTCGTGAAAAATAAGGAAATCTGAGCTTGAAAGGCGAACCACATCCTATCCCATACGTATTTGCCCTAGATTTTATGGGGTTTGAGGTGCCTTCAATGGCTGTAAAGTCTAATGGCTATGACATCCTTAAAACTCCAATATGCATTGTATTGAATTACCTAATTTCTATTCAGTACCCATTATTGTGTAGCTTGATATGGGGCAACAGAAGTCAAGACGGAAGCGTGGTGTTATCCTCACCACCAAAGGTTTGAACAAATTCTTTGAAGCAAGAGAATCACAAGAGGTTGAGAAAAATTATGGATACCGATATACCTTAGAAGAATTGAGCGATCGCACGGGCTTGGTTCCAATGACAATAACCAAGGTTTTAAATTGCAAAGCAGGAGTTGACAAACAAACACTTTTGCAACTTTTCAAAGCTTTTGGTTTGGAATTAAGAAAAAGCGATTATACGTTTCCAACTCCAGCATTGGTACAAAGTAAATCTGAAATCCTTCGGCGAACTGATTGGGGGGATGCAATTGACGTATCGGTTTTTTATGGACGTGAAGATGAGCTTCAAACTTTACAAGATTGGATTGTCAAAGATTGCTCTCGCTTCGTGGCGGTTTATGGAATTGGTGGGATCGGTAAAACAGCTCTTTCAGTCAAGCTAGCTCAGAGAATTCAAGAAAAATTTGAATTTGTTATTTGGCGCAGTATTCGCAATTCTCCTTCTGTTGAAGAAATTATCGGCAAATCTATCCAATTTTTTGCTGACGATCAAACAATAAATTTACCAGAATCTTTGTTTAACAGGTTATCCTTATTTCTTCATTATCTAAAAGCTCATCGCTGTTTAATAATACTCGATGGCATAGAAACAATTTTTCAAGGTGGGGAGCCTGTAGGACAATATCGGGAAGGATACGAAGGTTATAGTGAGTTATTTAAATTGGTGGGAGAAACTTCTCATCAAAGTTGTTTGCTGATTGCATCTCGGGAAAAACCCAAGGAAATTATCTCTTTAGGTGGTGCAAGTTTACCGGTGAGGTCTTTACAAATTGTGGGCTTAGAAACAGCAGATGTGAAAGCCATTTTAAATTCTAAAGGGATATTGAATGTTAGCGATGCCGAATGCTTACAACTTATTGAGTCCTATGGGGGGAATCCCCAAGCATTAAAGATAGTTGCGACATCAATTCAAGATTTATTTGCTGGCAATATTTCTGAGTTTTTTGCTCAAAATATCACTGTATTTGGCGATATTCAGGAATTATTAGACCAACAATTTAACCGATTATCTGTTTTAGAGCAGGAAATTATGTACTGGTTAGCAATGAATCAAAAACCAGTCAAACTCAATCAATTTAGTCAAAATATTACTTATCCTGAAAAATTACCCCAAGTTTTAGGAGCTGTGGAGTCTTTGAGACGGCGATCGCTATTGGAGAATAATCATGGTTTCTTCAGTCTGAAGCCAGCAGTGAGAGAGTACGTTAATCAAAAAAGATTGGTTGAGGGGGTTTTTAAGGAAGAGAATGAATTGGTAATTGGTAATTGGTAATTGGTAATTGGTAATTGGTAATTGGTAATTGGGGATTGAGGATTGGCGACTGGGGATTGGGGATTATTTACTTCTGACTTCTGACTTCTGACTCCTGACTCCTGACTTCTGACTCCTGACTCCTGACTTCTGATTTCTGATTCCTGACTTCTGACTTCTGACTTCTGACTCCTGACTCCTGACTTCTGACTCCTGACTCCTGACTCCTGATTTCTGATTCCTGACTTCTGACTCCTGACTTCTGACTTCTGACTTCTGACTTCTGACTCCTGACTCCTGACTTGCGCGCAGCGCTTTTGCTTAACAAACAAATAAAAAAACATAGAGACGCACTATGTACGTCTCCAGTTGGTGAAGTAATTTTGTTTTACGTCTTTGTTTGTGAGAGAAAATCACTCTTTGTCCAAGCGCAATACAGCCATGAATGCTTCTTGAGGTACGTCTACAGTACCTACAGACTTCATTCGCTTTTTACCTTTGGCTTGTTTTTGCAAAAGTTTCTTCTTACGGCTAATATCGCCGCCATAACATTTGGCTAGAACGTCTTTGCGTAATGCGGGAATATGTTCGCTGGCGATAACTTTACTACCAATAGCTGCTTGGATTGGAACTTTAAATTGATGACGGGGAATTAATTCTTTAAGTTTTTCTGCCATCGAACGCCCTACAGCGTAAGCTTTATCCCGGTGGACAATCATTGCTAAAGAATCTACTGGATCGCCGTTAATCATTAGATCCAGTTTCACTAGGGGGTTTTCACGGTATCCAATTAGGTGATATTCCATACTGGCATATCCGCGAGAACGAGATTTCATTTGGTCAAAAAAGTCGGTGACAACTTCTGCCAGAGGTAACTCATAGGTGAGTGTTGTTCTCCCCTGGGTGAGATACTTCATATCTTTAAAGATACCTCTTCTTCCTTGTCCCAACTCCATCAGAGTACCGACATAAGTTTCCGGAGCAATCATTTCTACTCGGACGTAGGGCTCCTCAATTTTTTGTCGTTCGTTGGGAGAAGGTAAATGGCTGGGGTTATCAATAAATACTTCTTCACCTTTGATCGTAGTTACTTTATACACTACAGATGGGGCGGTAATAATCAAATCCAGATTATATTCTCGTTCGAGGCGTTCCTGGACGATTTCCATATGTAACAGACCTAAGAAACCGCAACGGAAACCAAAACCCATAGCGCTGGAAGTCTCTGGCTCAAATTGCAAAGCAGCATCATTAAGTTTTAGTTTGTCTAAAGCTTCCCGTAAATCTTTAAACTGATCGGCATCGATGGGAAACATCCCACAAAATACCATTGGGTTAGCTTCTGCATATCCAGGTAAAGGTTCTGCTGCTTTATTTTTGGCTAAAGTGATTGTATCGCCGACCCGAGCATCTTCTACTGCTTTAATGGCAGCACTAAGATAACCAACTTCCCCTGCGTGTAATTCATCCACTGGCTTTTGATTTGGTGAAAGCACCCCAATTTCATCAATTTCGTATTCCTTACCAGAAGCCATTAAGTAAATGCGATCGCCTTTTTTCAGCGTTCCGTCCATGACCCGGAAGTAAACGATTACTCCCCGATAAGTGTCATAGTAGCTATCGAAAATTAATGCCCTTAGCTTTTCGTCGGTAGTATCTTTTGGTGGTGGTACCCGTTCGACAATTGCTTCCAGAATTTCATCAACACCAATACCTTCTTTCGCCGAAGCCAAAATTGCACCGCTACAGTCTAAACCAATGATTTCCTCGATTTCTGCAGCGACTCGATCTGGTTCAGCCCCGGGTAAATCAATTTTATTTAGAACTGGAATAATTTCTAAATCATTCTCAATTGCCAAATAAACATTGGCTAGGGTCTGTGCTTCTACACCCTGAGAAGCATCTACCACAAGAAGTGCGCCTTCACAAGCAACAAGACTGCGGGACACTTCATAGGAAAAATCGACGTGACCGGGAGTATCAATTAAATTTAATACGTAATTTTGATCGTCTTTAGCTGTGTAATTCATCCGGGCAGCTTGCAGCTTGATAGTAATGCCGCGCTCCCGTTCCAAATCCATATTATCGAGAAATTGTTCTTTCATTTGCCGGCTTTCTACGGTGTTCGTCATTTGTAGTAAGCGGTCGGCAAGGGTTGATTTCCCGTGATCTATGTGAGCAATAATACAAAAATTCCGAATGCGAACTGCGGGAACGTCAGTCATATACTTTGTTTGCTTGAGCAGCGACCAAGATTGATAAGTTACTTAATGTATTTTAATGCTTTCTTACGTTAGATGGGGATTTGATATTAGGGATTGGGTGTAGGAGAAAAGATAGCAGAATTGAAGATAAAAGACAAAGATATATTGCGTGTCCATTTATCTGTTCTAAGATTCATGTGTTAGGGGCGTAAAATAAACTTGAATAATACAATATATAGATTGGTTTGGCGATATGCCCTTCACTAATAAGGTGTATTAGCTGGATATGGTCGGTAGCAACTGACGTTCGCAATTAATTTCAATAAGAGATTACAAATCTGAAAGTACACACAAAAGAGTAGATATACCAATGGATACGAACGAACAAGCTTCCAATATAGAATCAAAGCGTAAAGAAAAAGTCGAAATTGCAATTCAGATCGATCCAGAATTAGTTGACCAAATCCAACATTTAACTAGCAACCCTTCAAAAGTTATTGAGGTCGCAATCCGTCAATGGTTAAGAGGTGAAACCCCCAGAGATGATGAATTAACTCGTACCCCCTATCGTACACCCCTACCACCTAGAGGTGACTGGAACGACTAACCCAAATAAGAAATATGTCTTAATAAATAATTGATGCAATGTAGTATTTGGTATATTCAAAGCTACGTTTGCCACAAAACTTTGTAGATTGCGCTGGATGCATCAATAATTTATGTCAAACTCGATCCAATAATTCGCCCAACCTGTTTGAGCTACTATTTGTCTATCTAAACTCGTATCATGAGTATCAGTGCTAATTCCCAAGTAACAAATTTAATGCCAGAAAAGCAAGGATCGGAACATCTAAGTATTTCATTGGCTAATTTAGGTGCAGAGTTGGCGTTTTTACAAAGTGGGACGGGAAATTACTTAGATTTTCACTGGGAACAAAGTAAGGAACTAGGAATTAATTTACTAGACTTAGTTGATAGTAAAAATGAAGAAGTAGCATTTACTCCCATAGATAAAGATGCTTACTCATTTCTGTTGCAGCAGATATTAACAAATTTAGTTCCCCAGAAATGTCAATGTTGGTTCCATTGTTGCGGACTTCTATTGGAATTGGAATTGACAATTACTCCCATTTTGCCACCTTTGGGTCATGATGCGACAACCCTTCTAGTTATGGGTCGAATATTGCAAACCCAATCTCAAAACCCAGAGAATGGAAGTGCAAGTAACATTTTCACTCCAGTGCAGGTTGGGAAAGATAGAAATTTAGGGCTGCAACAATATCAGAAATTAGTCAATCAAATTACCAGAAATGTCCGGCGAACGTTAAATATAGATATTATTTGGCAACGAACTGTTAACGATCTTGGTAAGTCTCTGGGGTTAGAGCGTTGTATCATTTGTCCTTATCAACCCTCCAATACCAAATTGAAGGCGATCGCCGAATACCGCCAACCAAATATTAAGTCGATATTGGGTTTAGAAATAGATCTCGCTTCCGAATCTATATTCACCCAAGCTTTGACAACTTTGGAACCGGTTTTTCAATTAGGCGCGGGAAATTCTATTTTTGAACAAAAGCAAGTTTTAGTTGTTGCAACTTGTCATCAAGATGAACCTAATGGGTTAATTGCTGCAACTTTGAGTGATGAATCTTATATTCCTACAACTGCGGAATTAGTATTTGTTAAGGACTTAGCCGATCAGTTGGGAACTGCGATCGCTCATGCAATTCTGTACCAAGAATTATCCATCGCCCGTCAAGAAGCTGAAGATGCTTCCCACCTCAAAAGTGAGTTTCTTGCTAATGTCTCCCATGAGATTCGCACGCCACTTAATGGCATGATTGGATTCTTGAAGTTAATTTTAGATGGGATGGCAGACGATCCAGAAGAACAAAGACAGTTTCTCCTGGAAGCTCATAAGTCGTCTTTGCACTTGCTGGATGTAATTAATGACATTTTAGATTTTGCCAGGATAGAAGCTGGCAAGATGGAAATAGAATTGCGTTCTGTGAAACTAGACGAACTCTTCAACGACGTTGAAAGTTTCATGCGCATGCAAGCTGAACAGAAAAAACTCAGCTTCCAGATCCAAATGCCTGAAACTTCAGATGAAGTTATGGTTTATGGTGATTATCAACGCCTCAAGCAAGTTATGTTAAATCTAGTGGGTAATGCAATCAAGTTTACCCATGAGGGTGGTATTACTATTAGCGCGGATGTTGTATTGAAAAAAATTATCTTTGACGAACAACAATTTCCCGGAATTGTGAGGTTAAGGGTCGCAGATACTGGTATTGGTGTATCTCTGGACAAACAGGACAAATTATTTCAATTATTTTCCCAGGTTGATGGATCTAGAACACGACAGTATGGCGGTACCGGTTTAGGATTAGTAATATCCCAAAAATTAGTAGAAACCATGGGTGGAGAAGTTCATTTTTACAGTCTGGGTGAAGGATTGGGTTCAACTGTAACTTTCTCTGTTCCACTTTACCAACAACCCGTCATGGTTTCATCGAGTGAGGGAGAGTAGGGATTGGCGACTGGCGACTGGCGACTGGGAGAATTGATATATATTTTTTATCTGTTAATTAAGCCCTATTCTCAATTTTCGACCTGGGTAAGTTTCGGAAAGTACGGGAAGTGATTTACCCGGCTATAAATCCTGTGCAAAATTTCGTCTCCAATCGCCATATGCCGCAAGGCGGCACGCAGTGCTTATGGCTAACGCCACGCTTCCGCTAACGCCAATCCCCAATCCCCAATCCCCAATAAACTAAACTTAAAAAAGTAAACTTAAAAGTGGTTATATGACAACTCAAATAACAGGCCGCGAGTTATTTCAAACCGCTTACGAAAGTCGTTACACTTGGAATGAAAAGTTTCCCGGCTATAGTGCGGATGTGAAATTAATGCAAGGTGCAGAGGTTTGTACTGGAAAAATTCGCATCAACCGCGATCTAACAGTAGAAGTAACGGAAGTACCTAACGAAGAGGTCAAAGCTGGGATATATACCCAATTACGCGATCTTGTTAATCATCGTCAACCAACTTCTTTTGAAGAGTCTTACGGTCAGTACGAGTTTAGTCTCGGTCAAACTGATGATGATGGTGGTGTAGAAGTTTTTGTTAGTGGTGATTCTACAAGTTCCACTTACAAAATCCGTAACAAGGAAGTTGTCTGCGTGACTCGAGTCATGGGAAAGACAGTTTTTGTCATTGATACCCACCAAAGTTTAGATACTGGTTGTGGGTATGTCGCGACTCACTACAGTGCCATTTTTCGTGACAGTAAAACCGATGAAATTAAAAGCATACTAAAATTTGAAGACACCTACGAAAAAATTGGTGACTATTACTTAATGACTAAGCAAGTAATTACAGAAAATATTGCTGGCGAGGACAATGCTACTGAGTTTAGTTACCCTAATATCAAATTAATGGAAGCTGCATCTGTTTAATCATAGATGATTCAAAATAACAAACATAAACACAACTAACTGCAACTAACCACTGATAACTGACGATTAAGCTGCTATTGTCGTCTAGGATCTAGATAACAAAACTACAAAGTCGATTTTTGATTTAGCGAGGTCTTAAAATTATGGAACTGACGACACAAAACGTAGAAACTGTTTTAGATGAAATGCGCCCTTACTTGATGTCTGATGGCGGAAACGTCGAACTAGTCGAACTGGATGGTCCAATTGTTAAATTACGTTTGCAAGGTGCTTGTGGTTCCTGTCCTAGTTCTGCTATGACCTTGAGAATGGGGATTGAACGCCGTTTGAGAGAAATGATTCCAGAAATTGCCGAAGTTGAGCAAGTTCTTTAGGTACTAGGGATTGGGAATTGGCTATTGGGGATTGGGTGTTATCTTCCTAGTCCCCAGTCCCCAATCCCCAGTCTCCTAATCACCAGCTAGTGTTAATTTCAGAAAAGTTGATGGGCAGTATATAAATACACCTAACAAAAATATTTTTTCAGTGGTGTAGCTATTTTAGATTGCCAGGGTCAACAGGCAAATGGTTAACATCTCCATCTCTCGGATTTCTCCTTTTAACAGTATTCAAGGGAAAATTCACTGGTTAACAGCTATTATTTCGTTAGTTTGCTGTTCCCTACCTATTTACTCTGAGCGAGCGATCGCTGATATTGTTGCTGATGATACTTTGCAAAATCATACAGTAGTTTCGACGCCCAATGTAAACTTGCTCGAGATTACCGGGGGGACTAGACCAGAGAATGGTGGTAACCTGTTTCATAGTTTCACAAATTTTTCTCTTCAGTCTAATGAAACTGCCCGATTTATTCACGAATCTGGAATTCAAAATATTATTACCAGGATTACAGGCGGTTCACTTTCTAATATTGACGGTACTATTCAAACATTAATTGATGGCACTACAGATAATAGAGGAAGTGCCAATTTTTTTCTTATTAATCCTAGTGGCATTATTTTTGGTGAAAATGCCAAGTTAGATATTGGTGGTTCGTTTTTTGCTGGTACTGCTGAAAGTATTAAATTTGCAGATGGTAGTTTTTATAGTGCGGTTAATTCCCAAGGAACGCTACTGTTGACTGTTGATGTTCCTGTAGGTTTACAATATGGTTCTGATTCGGGAGATATTACCGTTCGAGGTCCGGGTAGTAATATCTCCTTTGATTTTGATACCTTTTCTACTGACCGGAGCGATCGCACATTAGGATTACAAGTATTACCAGGTAAAACCTTAGCTCTGGTGGGTGGTAATGTCATTTTATCTGGGGGAAATTTGACAGCTGAGCAAGGAAGAGTTGAATTGGGTAGCGTCCGAGGTGAAGGTTTAGTTAACCTAATTTCTACTACTTCAGGTTGGAATTTAGAATACGAGCAAGTTAACAACTTCCAAGATATTAACCTCACTGCTGCGGCTTCAGTAGATGTCAGTGGTAATGGTGGTGGTGAGGTGCAAGTGATAGGACGTAATATCTCTTTAACCGATGGTTCGGCGATTTTAGCTAATACTGCTGGTGACTCAACAGGAGGAATGTTAAGTATTAAAGCAACAGAAGCACTAGAAGTCGTTGGTTTTTCTTTTGAACTCCCTTTATCCACCAATATATCTGCTGATGTAGAGTTTGAAGCGACAGGTAATGCTGGAGAAATTCAAATTGACGCTAAAAGCTTAATTGTTGATGGTGGGGGACAAATCGGAAGCGGTACTTTTGGTACGGGAAATGGGGGAAGAATTAGGGTCAAGGCTGAGGATATCGAGTTAAATTTTGGTGGTCCTTTTGGTCCTAGTGGTCTATTTACCAATGCTGCGTTTGGTACTGGTAATGGTGGTGAGATTTTCATTGAAACCAATCGCTTACTAGTTAATGAAGGAGCAACGATTAGCAGTGGAAATTCTTTGAATTCTGATGGTCATGCTGGAAATTTGAGCATCAAAGCCCAGGATATTCAACTGGTTGGTGCTGCTTTTGGTCAATTTCCTAGTGGTTTGTCTGCTAGTGGTTCTTCCCCTACTGGAAATGGAGGAAAAATTAAGCTTGAAACTAACACTTTAAAACTAATTGATGGAGGACAAATCGATACTAGTACCTCTGGTTTGGGTAATGCAGGTGGATTAGAAATTCAAGCGAATCAGATCGAAGTTTCCGGTGTTTCTTCTGCTGGATTACCTAGCGGTATATTCGCTAACGTACAAGCAGGAGCAGATGGTAATGGGGGTTTAATAAGTCTTCAAACAGAAAGTTTAAGTTTATTTGATGGAGGACAAGTTGATACTAGTACCTCTGGTTTGGGTAATGCGGGTGGACTAGAAATTCAAGCGAATCAGATCGAAGTTTCCGGTGTTTCTTCTGCTGGATTACCTAGCGGTATATTCGCTAACGTACAAGAGGGAGCAGATGGTAATGGAGGTTTAATAAAAATTGCAACAGAAAGTTTGCGCTTATTTGCTGGAGGACAAATCGATACTAGTACTTTTGGTTCTGGGAATGGCGGTACTTTAGAGATCGAAGCTTCTGAAATTGAAGCTAATGGATTTACCAATAACTTTCCCAGTGGCTTATTTAGTACTACGAATTTTGGTCGGGGAGGAAGTTTAAGTATTGATACTAATACTCTAAGTCTGAGTGGGGGAGCACAAATTAGTTCTACCACCTTTGCGAACGGAGATGCAGGTAGTTTAAATATTCAGGCTCAAAAAGTAGAATTAAGTGGTTTTGTGAACGAAGTAGGTAGCAGTGGTTTATTTAGTGCTGCTATTGTCGGTACTGGTAATGGCGGTCAATTAAATCTTGTTACAGATAAACTTAATGTCCTTGATGGTGCGACTATTTCAGTTAGTAATTTCTCCAGTCGCAATCCAGATATTACTCCAGGGACAGGAAATGCAGGAAACCTAAATATTCAAGCTGCAGAGATTTTCCTGAACAATGATGGTAGCCTGAGGGCGGAAGTAAATGCAGGTGATCGGGGAAATATATTTCTTGATACCGATCTATTATTCATGCGTCGTGGTAGTAATATTACCGTCAATGCCATTGGAACTGCTAATGGAGGAAATATCATAATTAATTCTCCCATTATTGTCGGTTTGGAAAACAGCGATATTGTCGCAAATGCAGTCACAGGTGATGGAGGTAATATAAATATTACTACTCAAGGTATATTTGGTTTAGAATTTCGCGATCGCCTGACTCCAGAAAATGATATCACTGCTAGTTCTGAGTTTGGTGTAAATGGTACAGTGGACATCAATAATCTTGATATCGATCCGAACTCTGGTTTAGTGGAACTACCAACATCAATACAGTCTTCCCAAGAAATTGCAACGGTTTGTTCTAGTAAATTTGGTAGTAGTTTTGCAGTTACTGGAAGGGGTGGAATGCAACAAAACCCTACTCAACAAGTAAATGCAAATCGTGTTTGGTCAGATATTCGCGACTTACCTGCATATCAAAAGCAAACAAATAATATTGTTCGGGTTAATGATAGAGAAGTTAATCAATCATCAGCCATTATCGAAGCTTCTGGTTGGATACGCAATTCCCAAGGAGACATTGAATTTGTAGCATTTAATCCCAATTCTCCTAACTTGGTATCACCTGTAGCAGTAAATTGTTCTAACTAAGATTTTTTAATGATGTTGGCAGTAAGTAGCACTTTAGTGCATTGTTAACGTCCTATTGTAATTTTCGTTTTTTGCCACAAACAAAACCCAATAAACCTAATCCTAAAAATACTACAGTGGAAGTAGGTTCGGGAACGGAAGCAGAAACAAAAGGCTTACGAGCATCAAAGTCAAATCTTTGTTGAAATACACCAACTTCAAAAAATCCTGCTTGAGATAAATTCTCAACCAAAGTGCTCTCTTGTGTAAATCCACCTCCACCATTTCCACCATTTCCACCATTTCCACCATTTCCACCACCCCAACCATATTGGTTAAATATACTATTTAACTCATTACTGCGATTTATATTTCCTGCATTCGCAGCGTTTACATTAGCGATATTTTGTAGGGTACTGAGTTGTGTAGATCCAGATTGTCTATCCCAACCGATAGCATCAAAAAAACGTAAATCGATACTATTTGGATCTAAATAACGTCTCGTATCGAGTTCTAAAACAGGATCCATAATTCCTGCGTTTAGAGTATTAAGATAATGGCTTGCTTGATAGCCACTTGCATCATTTATACGTGTATCAGCTCCAGATTCAAGAACTGCTAGAGAAGTTGTACCTCCATCGAGGGATAAGTATTGATTCCAGCTAGTTCCATCAGTTCCATACCATAACCCTCTTTGTTTTGTGCCATCTTGGGCTGTATAGTATCGGAACATATCCATCGTCGTCCAATGATCTGTAAATTTGTCGGTTTCTCCGTTACTACCGCCTTGATTACTTCCTGAATTGCTTCCTACATCACTACCATCATTCAGATAGTCAGCATAGGTGTAAGAATCAACAGTACTTACAAAACCTAAAGTGTGACCAATTTCGTGAATCATAACACTAGTGAAATCTAGCTGATTACTACCTACTCCCGAACTGAGATAGTCATACTGCCAATTTACACCTGTACCATTGAGGTTATTCATCAAAATTAAACCATCAAGAGTAGAATCATTGCCAGAAATCGCACCTATGGCTTTAGCATTAGCTCTAGTCATATTAATTTCACTAAATGTGTCGAACTGATTAGAATTCCAGGCGGTCCACTCATCTCCAGAATCCAGACTGGCTACAGCATTATCATCATCAGTTGATGTTTTATCAAGTTGAAGCTTGTTATAAAAATCACTGTAGGCATGATTTATTTCAAAGAAAGGAATCGCTCCACCAATCACATTGGTAGGTAACTCTGAATTATCTGCCATTTCCACATGAATATTTACCGTTACTGGATCTGCTAAATGGTTAGACCAGATATTTCCAGCTAATTCTGTAGCTACTTTTTGTTCATAAGTAACGTTTGAGCCATAGGTAAAGTTGAAGTTAACTGCTTGAGCGGGAAGAGTACTGCAGCCAATCGCAGCGAATGTTAAAGTCAAACTTCCTAATGTCTTGCTAAGTTTATTGGTCAAGCAAAATACTAGCTTTTTATTATTAATCATTTTTATTCCTTTCAACAGATGCTAATCCCATAGATTAATTCTGCTCGAACTTAGATTTAAAAGGATGATGAAAGAATAAAAAATAATAGGTAAATTTTAAAAATTACTACAGATAAAATATGAAGTTATAATGACTTCTAAACCAATAAAAATTAAGCAGCTTCATCATAGAAAAAATATTTAAGTAGTTTCTCCAGATGATTTATCCGGATACTTTGATAAAAAGTTATAACTTTGCAAAGATACAGTAATACTACTAGCGTTCTAATCCTAAATATCGTTTAATTAAGACATTAGGTTTAGAAAAACATTTTCCTTAAAACTGCGTATAAATATATTCGATAGTCTTCCAGCATGAATACTGGGGTTTTTCTAACCTACTATTTCAAACAACATCAGCACAAATATATAAAATTTTTACAAGTATAAAAAAACTTAAAATTGGCATCGCCCCATGAGTCATTTTCCTATGAAGAAAGTTGCAAAATTCCATACAGATATTTTGCAGAAAACTCACCTCGGTCAACTGTGTGGTACCAAGAATTTATTTCGCGATCGCTACAAAATACTCCGAATATTGGGTCGGGGTGGCTTTGGAGTAACTTTTATCGCCAGAAATATGGACTTACCAGGTAGTCCTTTATGTGTAATTAAACAGCTTTGTCCTCGAACTACCAATCATAGAAGCTGGGAACGAGCTAAAGAACGCTTTGAAAAAGAAGCTATAGCCTTGGGTCAACTGGGTAGTCATTCTCAAATCCCGATGCTTTTGGACTTTTTTGAAAATCGCGGTGAATTTTACTTGGTCCAAGAATACGTGCGGGGCTACACTTTAGCTCGGGAAGTTAGACGTGACGGTGTAAAAACAGAAGCGGCTGTTAAGCAGTTTCTCCAAGAGATATTGCCTGTTTTATCTTATATTCACGACCTTCATGTAATTCATCGGGATATTAAGCCACAGAATATATTGCGATGTAAAGAAGATGGACGTCTTGTACTAATAGATTTTGGGGCGGTTAAAGATGAATTAATAAAACCAAAAAATAGTACTTCTGCGCTTCGAAACGCTAGCACTCATTTTGTTGGAACTATGGGATTTGCTCCACCAGAACAGTTTTACTTATCCCCAGTTTATGCCAGCGATATTTATGCTGTCGGTATTACTTGTGTCTATTTACTAACTGGTAAAGCACCCCTTGAATTTGACCATGACCCGATTACTGGTGAAATACTTTGGCAAAAAGAAGTAAATATCAGCGAACACTTGGGAAATATATTAAGCAAAATGATTAAAACTTCTCTACTGGAGCGCTTTAAATCCGTAGATGAGGTAAAACGGGCTTTAGGTTTGGAAAAATATATTCCAAATTTGAGTGAATGTATGACAACCAAGCCTTTGGGAAAAGTCAAGCAATCTCAAGTTCCCAAATCTCAAGTTCCCAAATCTCAAGTTCGAGAGTTTCAAGTTTCAGAATTTCAAGCTTCAAGTTTTCAAACTCCAGAGCAAATCAAGAAGTTTCATACTCAAGAGGTTTCATCAAAGTATTCACCTCCTGTTAACCGCACAGCGACTGCAATTCGCAGATGGCGGGAAAAATTAAAAACTAGCGGTTTTTCACAAAAATAGTAATACCAAAGTCTAAATATTTCAAAAATCAAGAAAAATCAAAAAAAATTTAAATAGTTTTAATAATAATTTAGATCAATTATTTGTATTTTTTGTTCTTATTGAGGTGTAAAATCACATAAAAAAAATACCAGGCAAACTCGATAATTAAGTATTTAAACTTAATTTCTTTAGGCTGTTAAATCCTGCAAAATTTTATCTGATATAGAACATATCAAATACCAATAAAGTAAATATATAGCAATCCTAGTTGATTTGTGAACAGATAAATCCTGTAGTTGCAGAGCCTGCGGCGTCGGCGTTAGCCTCTGCAACGTCTCTACAATTTTGATATTCATGAAGGATTTAGGATTTCTATAGGGTAATTTTAGTTACTTTGATTTTTAAAAATAAAAACAATATAACTATAGGTTTCCAACTCAGGAATTAAAAAAATATATTTTGTATAATGCAAAAATAATTTTCCCATTTTTGGAAAATTTCGGGGCAAACTAACCACCACTTGCTACGCAGTCGCGCCTCTGTGATAATGATCTGCTGCTTAAATCCTGATTGCCCAAATCCCCTTAATTCTGATGGAACTAAAATTTGCGAGACCTGTGGAACTCCACTGGTAAAATTTTTACGAAATCGCTTCCGTGTTATTCGAGTGCTATCAGATGAGGGAGGATTTGGTAGAACATATCTTGCAGAAGATGTGGATAAACTCAAAGAATTATGTGTAATCAAACAACTAGCACCGAAACTACCCGGTAGTTGGGCGCTCAAAAAAGCAATGGAGTTATTTCAAAAGGAAGCGACTCGACTTCAACAACTCGGAGAGCATTCCCAAATACCAACTCTATTAGCTTATTTTGAGCAAGATAATTATTTGTACCTAGTACAGCAATTTATTGACGGACAAAATTTATCTAAAGAATTACAATTTCGACGTCGAGGAATCGGAAAACAAGCACGTCTCTACGCAGAATCTGAAATTAAACAAATTTTGTTGGACTTACTACCCGTACTCAAATATATTCACCAACGGGGAGTTGTTCATCGCGATATTAAACCGCAAAATATCATTCGTCGTAAAAAAGACCGACGTTTAGCCTTAATTGATTTTGGTTCTTCTAAACAGTTAACAGCAAGGGTACAAATTAAAGCAGGAACATCAATTGGTTCCCACGGTTATTGTCCAATCGAACAAATTAGAGATGGTGTAGCTTTCCCTGCTAGCGATTTATTCAGCTTAGGGGCTACCTGTTTTCATCTACTCACAGGAACATCTCCATTTAAACTTTGGACGGAAAATGGTTATAACTGGGTCAATGACTGGAGACAATACTTGAGTCATCCAATTGACGAACAACTGGCTTTAGTCATGGAAAAGTTGTTGAAAAAAGATATTAAACAACGTTACCAATCAGCCGAACAAGCATTCAATGACTTGAGTTCTAAGCCACTAGATTCCCCAGCTAATGAGTCTTATGAAGCTCCAATATTTTCACCTTCTGGGTCAAACAAATATCTCAAACCTCAATATTTGTTTTTCCCACTAACTGCGATCGCGATTCTGGGATTGGGACAATTCTGGTATTTGCAAGCACAAAAATTTACTACAGAATTTTCATCAAGTGTTGCTGTAGATAATCAAACTAGCAAAATTAATCAAAACAAACAGCGCTCGCAAAAATTCTCTTTAGCTAATACTATCTCAGGCGGTTTAAACTCAATATTATCTGTTGCAATTGGTCCTGATAGTCGAATAGTTGCTAGCAACAGCAATCAAACAATTAAACTTTGGGATACTCAAACAGGACGAGAAATTACAACTCTCAAAGGTCATAAAAGTCGAGTAAATGCAATTGTTATTAATCCTGTGAGAGTCTCTACACCCCAGGGTTTCGGTAAAATCATTGCTAGCAGTAGCGAAGATAAAACAATCAAGATTTGGAATCTGGAAACAGGAAGCAAAATTCGCACCATAACCGGACATTCTGATTCTGTCCACGCTTTAGCAATTAGTCCTGATGGCAAAATTCTTGCTAGTGGAAGTAATGATAAAACTGTCAGACTTTGGAACCTGGAAACAGGAAAAGAAATTCGTACTATAACCGGACATTCCTCTTGGGTGCGTTCAGTTGCTATTAGTCAGTTTAGTATTGGTTCTGAGAACGATAATGATATTAATATCTTGGCTTCTGGGAGCACCGACAAAACTATCAAAGTTTGGAATTTATCTACAGGTAAGTTAATTCATACTCTTAAGGGGCACACTCAAAGTGTTACATCACTTGCTATGAGTCCTGGAGTAAAAGGTCGCAGTCCCGTTCTTATAAGTGGAAGTGCAGATCGAAGTATAAAGATTTGGGATTTATCTACAGGCGAGTTAGTTCGTAATCTCGAAGGACATACCCAGAGCATTACATCCCTTGCAATTAACCCAGCTAATAAATTATCAAACAACAAAACTTTTGCTAGTGGAAGTACAGATAGAACAATAAAAATTTGGAATATCTCTACAGGAGAATTGATTAGTACTCTTTCTAACGATGGTGAAGCTGTTAGTTCATTAGCCTATAGTTGGGATGGAGAAACTATAGTTAGCGGTAGCGAAGATAAAACGATCAAAATTTGGCGTCTATCGCATTAATTATAAATTTTTCATGAAGTTATGATTTAGGGATATTGATATTGTTCTCCTACTGAGTATTTCAAATATTCCTCTGCTTGCGATCGAAAAATAGTTCTTAAATTAGTAATATATTTTGTTTCTTTATTGTGGGGGTATGATTAAACCCCCTCAAACACTCAACTTGGAACTGTCATTTCAAGACAATAAATGCTGTATTTCCCTAAAAATAAGACTTTCAAGCTACATTCATTAAGCTATTTTTATTAAAGTAAATTGATTAATTTATATGAATTTAAGTTAAATTCAACTCTAATATGCTAGAGAAACATCGATAAAAATTTTCAATAGCATTTTAATTTCTTAGTATTAACCAATATTGGATATAAACGATAGATATTAGCCAACAATATTATACATAGTAATTTTTGTTACTATACCTTACTGTTTAAATCCCCTTATTTGCCTTATATTTGTATATATTTTGGACATTTTTTTTCTGACTGTAAAATAATAACTAAGTAATTAGCTTTTTATATGCTTACACTCTTAAGTCTAAACAATTACTCAGTAATCGCAATAATTACAATTATTTAAAATAACTCTTATAAATATTATAAAATAAGCAACTTATGAGATTGCAGGTATTTTCTAAAAATTTATGAATATGTGATAAAGTTGTCAATTGCGTCTTAGTATTATGTATAATCATAGTATCAAATATACATAGAAATTTAACGTAAACATTGACGCGTAAAACTGTTTTACTCGTCTTCTATTTTTTATGAAGTGTTTACCTTACAATGTTTAAAAATATAGAAATAGTTCCGGAATTATTTCTATTAAGGTAGTACATAATAATGTTTACGGAACAATCGAGTACTAGTGTTTTCTATTGACTATAGTGCTTAGAGTTTGCAGTTAATTTATTTGCAATGTCTGTAAAAATGACCTGCTCAAAAATCAAGCTGTTGACAGGTAATACTTTTTCAAAATTGTTCCTCTGGAAACTAGCCGTTTTAGGTTTTGGAGGAGTGTGGTATTTACCAAGTTCCCCAGCTTTGACAAATTTATCTTCCCGAACTGATAAAGGTCTCGACCTGCTATCGGGAAATGTTTCCCTATCTCAAACCTTAACTGAAAAATCTGGGGCTATCTTGGCATTAGCCATTAGTCCAGATGGTAATAGTATTGCTAGTGTCAGCGAAGAAAAAAACATCAAATTACGGAAACTAGAAACAGGAGAAGAAGTAGTAACCCTCAAAGGACATTCCGATTGGGTAAACTCTCTTGCATTTAGTCCAGATGGTAAATTTCTTGCTTCTGGTAGTGGAGATAAAACTATTAAGATTTGGGATTTGGAAACAGGAAAAGAAGTAAAGACTTTGTCAGGTCATTCAGCATCTGTTGTTTCTGTAAGTTTTAGTCCGGACGGAAAACGAGTAGCTTCTAGTAGTTGGGATCAGACAATTAAAATCTGGAATTTTTCTACTGGTTCGGAAATTCGTACAATGAAGCAGCACTGCGATATCGTTAATTCTGTTTCCTTTAGTCCAGATGGCAAAACTTTAGCTTCAGCCCACCATTTTAACAACAGTATTAAGTTGTGGGATATAGGTACAGGTAAAGAGAAAATGACCCTAAGGGGACATCACGCTCCTGTAACTTCTGTCACTATTAGTGCAGATGGTCGGAAACTAGTCAGCGGTAGTTGGGATAAAACTATTAAAATTTGGGATCTGAAAACAGGAAAAAATATAAACACCCTGTCAGGACATCACAACAAAGTAAATTCTGTTGCAATCAGTTCTGACAACAAAGTTATTGTTAGCGGTAGTTGGGATAAAAGCGTTAAAGTTTGGAATTTGGATACGGGAGAAAATATCCGTACCCTTACAGGTCATCGTCGTAAAGTTTGGTCAGTTGCAATTAAACCTAGCAGTACATTTTCTTTTGAATCTACCGATACTATTGTCAGTGGAAGTTATGACCATACTATAAAGGTTTGGCAAAGCAATCAGGTTAATTAAATGCTCTGCGCGTTAAATGATAAATATTCAGAGTTAGGCCTATTTTTATAGTGATATTTGGGATACGAAAATCTGGTTTTAAAACTGACAAATCGAATTCTAATTTGTGGTTATGTTTGCTGTAGACATAACCTTCCTTATCAAATTACGGCGGGGCATATATGCTGCTTATAATTGCAAACAAAATTACGAATAAATTACAAAGATTATAATTCCCAAAAAGCAACAATATTAACAAGCAAAATTGGAGAAAGAGCTATTATAGTTTTTAGAACATTTACATTAGCTAGATAATGCTGTGCTGCCTAAACCCCGATTGCCCAAATCCCCACAATCCAGACGGGATAAGGTATTGCCAGAGTTGTAGCGCAACACTTAAACCCCTGCTTAGAGGTCATTATCGAATTACTGGAGTACTTTCGGATGAGGGTGGATTTGGTAGAACCTACTTAGCAGAGGATTTAGATAAGCTCAATGAACTTGGTGTAGTCAAACAATTAGCACCAAAAGTTCATGGAACCTGGGCATTAAATAAAGCAATTGAGCTATTTAAACAAGAAGCAAAGCGCCTGCAAGAATTAGGTAGAAATCAAAGAATACCGACATTACTGGCATACTTTGAAGAGGATAATTACTTGTATTTAGTACAAGAATTTGTTGATGGATTAAATCTATTTAAAGAATTGCAGCAACGTTCAAAATATAATGAGATAGAAATAAGAGAACTGTTGCTTGACTTATTACCCGTTCTTAAATTTATTCACGAAAATGGAGTAGTTCATCGCGACCTCAAGCCACAAAATATCATTCGTCGTCAATTCGATAACAAATTAGTATTAATTGATTTTGGCGCTTCAAAGCAACTGACAGCAACAGTACAAACTAAACCCGGAACTACCATTGGTTCTTTCGGATATAGTCCCATAGAACAAATCCAGGGTGGAGAAGTTTGTCCTGCAAGTGATTTCTTCAGCTTAGGTGCAACCTGTTTTCATATGCTTAGTGGAATACCTCCATTTCATTTATGGACTCAACAGGGTTATGGTTGGGTTTCTACATGGCGACAACATGTGAATAGTCCCCTGAGTAATGAATTTGCTCTGGTTATCGAACGTTTATTAAAAAAAGATATTCAAGAACGTTATCAATCAGCAGACGAAGTTATTCGGGATTTAACTCTTACTCCTGGCGCTCCACCACCAACCCAAATACCGTCACAATCGCCAAGTCGTGAAGGGAATACAACAAATACAACAGATCCGAAAGCTTCTTCATCTTCCCTGAGAGTAAACTTATTTTCTAGATTGCGAAGACAAACATCCAAGCAATCTCGTTCGCAAAGAATATCAGCAATAGCCTCTTCGTTAAACTTATCCAAACATGACCTTGAATTAATACTCAAGTGGTTGACTGCTATTGCAATTGTCCTTTTTGGGTTAGTTGGTAGCCAAATTTATGGTTACGTACGTTATGGCTTTTTAGTATCAAATCCAATATTTTTGATCGCCAGTTTTCCGAGTAGTAATTACCTACAAAAAACCCTAAATGGTCATAGTAATTCAGTTGCATCGTTAGCCTATAACCCAAATGGTCAAATTCTAGCTAGTGGAAGTTACGACAATACTATTAAATTATGGAATTTAATAAAAAATAAGGAAATTAGTACTTTTAAAGGTCATTCTGCTTGGGTTGCAACCATTGCAATTACTCCCAATAATAAGAACCTTGTTAGTGGTAGTTATGACAATACGATTAAGCTTTGGAATTTAGTAAATGGACGGCAAATCCGTACTTTTAAAGGACATTCTGATTCTATTGGAACTTTACTTGTAACCAAAGACGGTAAAAATATTATTAGTGGTAGTTTTGACCGCACTATCAAAGTCTGGAATATAGCAAATGGAGAAGAAATTCGTACCTTAAGCGGACACTCATCAAAGGTATCTTCTATTGCTGTGTCCCCTGATAATAAAATATTAGTCAGTGGGAGCGACGATAGAACGATCAAAATTTGGAATTTAGTTACAGGAGAGCTTATCCGTACCCTTGACGGTCATAAAGATAAAGTATCTTCTGTTGCAATTAGTCCCGATGGTAAAACTTTTGTTTCCGGAAGTCACGATCGCACTATCAAATTGTGGAATTTGGCTACAGGAGAAGAAATTCGTACTTTTATTGATGGTTCCAAAAATTCCTCCAAAGCACATTCCAAATGGGTGAACTGTTTGGCTATTAGTCCTGATGGTAATATTCTCGCTAGTGGTAGTGGCGATCGCACAATTAAACTTTGGAGTTTAGTTACGGGAGAAGAAATCGACACCCTTAGAGGACACTCTGGTTACATTACCTCCCTGAGTTTCTCACCTGCAATAGATCGAGAAAACATTCCTTATCAGCAAACCCTTTCTAGTGGGGCTATGGGAGATAACACTATTAAAGTATGGCGGATGTCGCAATAGTGTCGGTAATTGGTAATGGGTAATGGGTAATGGGTAATGGGTGATTGTTATTTTTTCGCATCACCAATTAATCGTTATTGATAACTGTTAACTGTTAACTGTAGCCCGTAAGGGCGTAGCGTTAGCCATAAACTGTTAAAAAATCGTCAGTCTGTAAGCTCCTGCTTGTCCTGGAGAAACTGAAGTTACGACAACGTAATAAGTTCCATCTTCTGGTAACTTGGCTCGATCTATTAGAGCACTAAATTTTCCATCCCTATCATTATTCGTTGCAACGATTTTTCCTTGGGAGTCAAGCAATACTACGTAAGGAGAAAATTCTTCAAAGGTGCTATCTACACGAACACTAACAAGCTGACCTTTCTCACCTTCAAACCGAGAAACATTGTAAGGGCTACGATTTCTTCTTAAAATTGGACCGGTAGCACTTAAGTTATCTTTCTCATCAACAGTATAACTAGCTCTATCGTTTCTTAGCGCTAAACTGTAACGACCCGTATCTCCTGGATTACGAGTAGTTACACCAACGACGTAAGTACCATCAGCTGGTAGCCGAACAAATTCAAAAGCATCTCTTGAACCGGGACCAATTCCACCACCTCGTCTCAAAATTACGTTACCATCAGGGTCAAGCAAATACATTAGTGGTTGCATGCTTAAATTACTAGACCTACGTCGATCTCCACTACCAAGCAACCTAATTTGAATCAGTTGATTTTCTCTACCCTCGAACTGGTAAAAATGGAAGTGTCTGCCATTATGTTCATAGTCACCTGGAGCTAAAACTCCTAAAGCAATATCTACATAATTAAGCTGGCGGTAATTAATCTCCTCAGAAAGAACAAGAGGCGAGATTCTCGGATTTTCACGAGGTATTTGAGGTTGGACATTTGGTTGTTGCTTCCTGGGTTGTGTTCTGACCGGGCGTCTTGGTGCTCCAGGTGTAGGACGACGAGTGGGTGTTGCTGTTCCAGTTCCAGGTGCAGGGCGTCTTGGTGTCCTAGGTGTTGGTGTCCTGGGTGTTGGTGTCCTGGGTGTTGGTGTCCTAGGTGCAGCTGTTCCAGGTGCTGGTACTGGAGAAGTAGGTTCTATGGTATTCGATGATGGTGGAGGGTTTGTTGCTGGAGGGTTTGTTGCTGGAGGGTTTGTTGCTGGAGGGCTTGTTGGTGTAGTTTCTTCTGGGGCTTGTGAAGGCTGTTGTGGCGTTTCAGATGTTTGTGGTGGATTGATTACAGGTATTTCTTCTATACCTTGTTGTACTATTTCCGGTCTCTCATCAGGTGTTTTAGCTATAAGTAAGGTGTTTTTATCATCTAATATTTCTACCATTAAAGCGTTTACAGGTAGAGAATAACTAGCAAGTAAAAAGCTACTAAACAAAGAAATAACGAATCTAAACTTAAATCTAAACTCTAAAAACCTAAAATCAAAAAACTTCAAATCAAATTTACGACAATATTCTTTGTCACTTTTTAAATTCATATTTTTACTTGATTTTACTTATGAATATGAACCTTATGAATATGGCACATTGCAATAACTTATTACATTTTTATTTAGAGAATATTTGATAAATATCCTTCAAACTAATTAAGACTTTTTAGGAGTTTTATCCCTTTTAAAAAGGATTTTATATTTTAGATGAAGCTAACGACAACCTGGTCTAATTTATTAATTTTCAAACATTCTCCAAATTTAGTTTTTTTATATTACATTGGATATTACCAAAAACATCAGTTTATTTTTTTAACTGCTAATCATAGCAATTATAATTGTGACTTGGTGTCAGCAAATGACAGTATGTCAGATTTGGGATTGTCACACTAAGTACCGAAGAGTAGAGAGTTACTCCAATTTCTTCACCCAGAGATATAGAAATATAGTAATTTTTACAACTATCGGATGATACGGACTACTTGGAATAATTATTAATGTATGATTTAGAATTGTGATTAAACTTTACAGGTAAATCTTATAATTGAAACTTGCCCTAATTTCGCCTATGCTATAGCTGTGTCTTTTTCTTTTATAAAAAGAAATAGGTTGAGCATTTCGATCGCAACAAATCTCTGATACGAATTAACTTATACTCGAAACACGGATGGATTCCCAGTATGATCTGCTGCCTGAATCCCGATTGCCAAAACCCAATGAACCCGGATGGGAATCAATGTTGCCAAAATTGTCAGACACCATTGATACCTTTGCTCAGAGGTCGCTATCGGATTGTAAAACGGCTTTCTGTTGAAGGTGGGTTTAGTATCACCTATCTGGCAGAAGATATAGACAAATTAAACGAGCAGTGCGTTGTTAAACAGCTTGCACCAAAAGTCCAGAATCAATCAACTTTAAAAAAAGCGGTAAAACTTTTTAAGGAAGAAGCTCAGCGTCTGCAAGAGTTGGGAGAACACCCACAGATACCCAATTTGTTGGCTTATTTTGAGCAAGATGGTTATTTATATTTAGTACAACAGTTTATTAAGGGAAACAACTTACTACAACGCATGCAAGAGAATGGAAGGTTTAGAGAACCTGAAATTCGCAAGCTGTTATTGGATTTATTACCTGTTCTGAAATTTATTCACGAGAAAGGAGTAATTCACAGAGATATTAAGCCACAAAATGTTATTATCCGCGAGAATGATGGGAAGCATGTGTTGATCGACTTTGGTGCTTCTAAGCTTTTAACAACGACTGTCAAGAATAAAGGGACAAGTATTGGTTCCCATGGTTATACTCCTGTCGAGCAAATGCAAGACGGAAAAGCTTATCCTGCTAGCGATCTATTCAGTTTGGGTGCAAGTTGCTTTTTTCTGCTAACAGGTGTTTCTCCATCCAAGCAATGGATGGAAAAGGGTTATGCTTGGATTACAACCTGGCGAAAACACTTTAATGGTTCCAATGGACAAGGGATTCCCATCTCGATGGAATTGGGCGAAGTAATTGACAAATTACTCAAAGTAGATATTAAAGAACGTTATCAATCCGCGGATCGAGTTCTTAAAGATTTAGTACCTCAACAAGTATCAGCTTCAGTTGCGACAACATTACTTAGCTCCGTACCGAGAAACTCAAATGAAGCAACAGTACAGGTACAGAAAAAACTTAAAAAGCGATGGTTGGTTAATGGTGGATTGATTTTATTAACTTTGGGTGGAGGAGTTTTTTGGTTTTTCAATCCACCACAAATTCCTTTAATACCACCTGGATTATTTGTTAACAACTCTTCGGTATTTACATTAGTAGGACATGCAAGTGATGTAAATGCGGTTAACTTTTCTCCCCAGGGAGATAAACTTGCTAGTGGTAGTGATGATAAGACTATCAAAGTTTGGGATGTAGCCAACAGGGAAATAATTCGGACTATTGAGGGTCATTCTGGATGGATTTGGGATGTGGCTTTTAGCCCAGATGGTAAAATTCTTGCCAGTAGTGGTAACGATAAAACCATTAAACTTTGGGATTTATCAACTGGTAAAGAAATTCGTACGCTCAAAGGACATTTACAGGGAGTCATCTCCGTTGCTTTTAGTAAAGATGGTACAACTTTAGCTTCCAGTAGTGTCGATAGCACCATCAAACTATGGAATGTGGCTACAGGGGAGGAAATCCGAACATTGAAGGGACATTCTGCAGCAGTAAATTCTGTGGATTTTTCTCCCGATGGTTTTACTTTAGCTTCTGGTAGTTGGGACAAAAGCATAAAATTATGGAATGTGGAGACGGGAGAGAAAATTCGCACATTTAAAGCACATAAAGATAAAGTATTTTCTGTTGCTTTTGCTCCTGATGGAAAAACATTAGCTTCCGCAAGTAGAGATAAAACGGTGAAAGTATGGAATTTAGCTGCCGGAAAAGTAAGTAATACTCTCCAAGGACATACAGATAAAGTAAATTCAGTTGCTTACATACCTGGTAAAACTGACAGCCAATCTGAAGAAGATCAAATACTTGTTAGTGGTAGCAATGATAATACTATTAAATTGTGGGATGTAAAAACTGGAAAACTAATTAATACCCTCAAAAAAGATGTCGGTTACATATACTCTGTAGCCACCAGTAAAGATGGGAAAAAAATTGCTGGTGGTGGTAGCGCCGAAAATATTGTGAAAATTTGGCAACTTTAGTTGGGGGTTGGGAAATCAGTTCTTCTCTTCTGAATCCTGACTTCTTCCTCTTCCAACTTTTACGCCAAATTTCGTTGACCTCTGCTGTAAATATGCAGTCTGTCCTGATTTCTGACTACTACCGTTCTTTAATAACCTAACCTGTTGTGATTTCAAACTTTTGGTAGCAGGTAAAGATGCGGTTTGTCGTGACTCCTGACTCATACTTGTTATTGATGAGGTTGTCTGTTCTGAATTTTGGCTTTTTGTTTCTACCTCACCAAAATGTAATTCTCTATCATTAATCGTTCCCCGAACCAGAATCACTGTACTATCAACATTAAGAGCAATTGTATCAGGAATATTTTGTTTGATAGATAGCATTCCTTCCTGAGAAGCGCCAACTACCACAACATCATAATGTTTTTTGTTCGCCAGTTCGATAATACCTGCAGGTACAGATTTTGCTTTTATCGGTGCAGCAATTACCTCACTTGAAGATTCTCGAGTTTTAACTAAATCACGAACTGTTTCTTCCAAGGGTTTCATATCTGGTTTATCTTCAGATGGTTTAACAACGCGAGTTAAACAAATTTTCGGTTTTTTGGCTAGAGTTACCAATGCTGGTAATAAATCTATTCCTGCTTTTGCATTCAGACCACCTGCTGTAGGAATCAGCCAACTTTGGAAAGAAGGACTTACAGGGAAGGAATCAAATTCAGTTGATAAAATAGACTTAAGTTTGGTGTTATTTTTATTGGCTGGCTTGACAACAATAACTTCGCAGGTTGCTTTGCGAATAATCCTATCGACGGTATTTCCAAAAATCTTACCGGGGGTACTTGTATTTCCCTTCCATCCCATTAGTAGTAGGTCAATGTGACGTTCTTGGATCGCTTCTAAAATTGTTTGGGCGACATTATTCGCAACCCGAATTTGAGTGTGTACGGGAATTTTATAATTTAGGGTGTTTTTAGCTAAATTTTGTGCTTTTTCGATGAACTCGCCAATTGTTGTATCCTCTATTTCCGTCTCAGATGGAAGATGACCAGGAGGGACAATTATTATTTGCAAATACTCTATCTCGTAATTTTTCTCACGAGCAATAGCAGTTGCTATTTTCACTAAGGTGTTAGCAGTTTCAGGATTTGCGATCGGTACCAACAATCTACCCGTACCAATACTGGGTGATTGAGTTTGATATACCACGTATGATGGTTCTTCTTGGGATTTGATATTTTCTGGCTCACCGTTGAAATGCTTGGCGGTTGCCCGAATAATATCAGTACGGGTAATAATTCCTACTAATCTTTTACACTCTAATACTGGTAAGCGAGTAATTTCATAGCGATCTAATATACACAAAACACTACTAAGATTTTGGGTAGGAGTTACTGTAATTGGCTTAGAAGTCATGATTTCCCTGACAGTCGCATTCTCGTTACGGAGACGGGTCGAATCTGTTTTGTGTATATCTATTTGTGTAATTACTCCTACTAATTTCCCAGATTCCAAAACAGGAAAACCCCGATACGGAGAATTGGAAAATCTTTGAAAAGCTTCCCCATAGCTCATGTCAGCATCCAGGGTCTCTACTGGGTAGTGCATGACATCTTCAACTGTTAACTTGCTTAAAACATTTTCTGTAGAATTTTGCTTTTGGATTTTGGAACCTTTCAATTGCAAAAGCTTATCGTTTAAAGAACCAGGAGCTATTTTATCTGCGATAATATAGGATATTACCGAACCAATCATCAAAGGTAAGACCAAGTTAAAATCTCCGGTCATTTCAAAGATAATTACAATCGCTGTAATTGGTACTTTAGAAAAACCACTAAAAAATGCTCCCATTCCCGCTAAAGCATAAGTGGTTGGGGATATACTTGGTATTAATAATTCTGCAATTCTACCAATTCCATAACCGAGACTAGAACCTAGGATCAAGCTCGGACCAAATAAACCAGCAGGTGCACCGGAACCAAAGGCTATAGAAGTTAGGCAAAAATGAGTGACAAAAACAGCCGCAGCTTTAAAGATACTTAATTCACCTGTGGTCATGAATTCCCGTAAACCAGCATTATTCCGAAAATGTTCTGGGAGGAACGCAATAACAATTCCACAAATTAATCCAACTAAAGCAACTCGCCACGACAGACTAATTTTGAACCTTTTATGTACATTGATGCTAAATAAGAGAGAGTGATGGAATAAAGCAGCAAATATTCCAGCAAGTAACCCTAAAAGTAAATAAAAGGGAATTTCGGGAAGGGAAAAACTACTACTGTATTGTGTAAATTCGATATTTAAATCCAGGTTGTTACCACCCAACAGACGAGAGACAACCCCACCAATAAAAGAAGCTATGATGGCGGTACCCAGAGTTAATCCTGATAAATCATGAAGTAACTCTTCAATTACGAACAATACACCAGAGATAGGTGCATTAAATGCAGCTGCTAACCCTGCAGCTGCACCTGCTGTAATCATTTGACGTCTGCGAACTGGAGAATTTGGAAACCAACGACTTAAACCTCCAGCCAAAGAAGCACCTACATGGACCGTAGGTGCTTGTCGTCCCATTGTAATTCCAGATCCAATAGTGATAATAGAAGCAAATAATTTTACAAATGCAACTCGCCAGGAAAGCCTGGTTTTAATGCAAATAAGAGATGCTTTTATTCGAGGAATACCACCCCCTACAGCCTCTGGAGCGAACTTCTCAACCATCCAGCCAGCAAAGAATCCAAGAGAAATACCGATGAGTGGTAAGACTAGCCATGGAGGAAGATCGGAGGCTGCTCTAACGCGTATGGTCCCGAGCCATCCCGAACCATTTTTGAGAAAAACTGCAGATAAGGCAGCAAAGATACCAATAACAGACGCTTCTGTATATGCAGCAAAGCTACGAGTACCTAAGGGAAGACCTCTTCTGGATTTCCAATGGCGAGAAAACCACTGAATCATCATAGGAGGAAACATAATAATCGTTTTATTTGTTAGTATTGACGCAGCTTTAACGTTGCAGGTTATAAGATTAACTATAACGCTTTTCCAGAGCACTTTTTCGATATTTCTCTGATTGAATAAAAAGAATCAATCTAAAATAGGGGGATTAGTTTATTAAATAGCTAGCCAACCCCCAAGTTAGTTATGTATATTACCAACAGACCTACCATACTACGACAAAGGCTTTAGTGATTCTTTGTGGTGATAGATAAACCATCGACGATCAAGGATGGAGTGTAACAAGAACCATTCCAATCGGCGTCTCCCCCTAATTTTACAACTTGTTTTAGGGCTGTATATATATTTCCAGATACCATAGTATCTTTGACTCGCCCAATAATTTCACCGTTACGTACTTGGTATCCCAAGTCAACATTAATGGCAAAATCGCCGGAAATCCCCCCACCACCACCTAGCATTTGATCGACAATCAAGCCATTATCCATGTATGAGATTAAATCTTCAAGAGATAACGACCCCGGTTGAATTAGGAAATTAAATAAACCCGGAGAAGGATAGCTGCCCAAACCTGGGCGAAAACCGTTACCCGTTGTACCGGTACCTAAATTATTTCCTGTGATGCGATCGCAATAGAAATCTTTTAATACTCCATCCCGAATAAACACGCGATCTTGGGTGGGATGACCTTCATCATCAAAAGGACAGCTATAAGGACCAGCTTGAGGATCTTGGAAAACAGTTAAGGTATTAGAAATCACCTGCTGACCGATACGTTCAGCCCAGGGAGAAGCATTTTCTAAAACCCTTTTACCATTTAAGGCTGCTTGTATGGTTCCCCATAGCATATCAGCAGCTTTGGAAGTAAACAGAACAGGAAATTTACCATTGGTAGCTTGAGTATTTTCCTTCGCCCAAGATAAACGCTGAAGAATTTGCTGTGCTACTCGTTCGGGATTTAATTGATTCCGTTCGGTTTGACCATCAGAAACGCTTAAAAAATCATCACCTCGTACCCATTCAGCTGAAAGGAAACAACTGAGGGTAGTGTCAGTATAGTGGCAATCTAAACCTTGGGTATTAATGAGTCTGGTATTTTCTGTATCACATTCCCAATCACCAGTGCAAACAACTTCTGGATAGGTCTGGCGAACCAGAGAAATTGTTTTTTTGCCCCACTCCACCATTTTTTCTACAGGAATTTTTTTACCCAAGTCAGGATAAGCAGGTTGGGAGTTGCTGACTAATTGAATTGTTTCTGGTTGGTTAAGTTTACTGGAAGCGATCGCCCTTTGTACCATTGCTTGTGACTCGACAGTTCCATAAGCCACCGTCAGTCCAGGGCGTCCATTGCACCACAACCGCAGTGCAGTTCCTTCAGATTGACTGGTTTCTACTTGTTTGAGACGATTAGCCTCAAAAAATATCGGTTTTGAAAGCGATTTCGACTGATATACTTCAGCTACTTCTGCCCCAGATTTTAAGGCTAATTCTAGTAATTCCTCTGCTAGGGTATCTTGTAAAAAATTTTCAGAAGGCATGATTTCAAGTGGCTGTACGATTGAGAATTGGGCATTGTGACGCTCCATCTTTAGGGATCGAGTAAAAGTTAGTATCAAAACAAAGACTTTAGAAAAAACCCCCTTCGTTATTCAACACCTTACTCATTTCCTATTCCCTATTCCCCAAATAAATTTACGGTAGATTGACTTCTTGTAACAGCCAAAAACCAGCAAAAGATTCAGAATTAGGATCGGACTGTACCCCAAGAAAGTGAATACCATTAGCTTTTTGTTTCGCTTCTTCAAAACGTGAAGCTTCTGCTTTGATTTTTGGATTGCCCAAATTTGCCAAAATCCAGCTTTCGGTTGCACCGGTTTCCAACAACAATTTTTCACCTTGGGGACTGCTATAAAATTTCAACCAAGCCATTTCTAAACCGGACATCCAGCCCGCCAGAGGTAAAGCTCTTTGTGAAAATATTAAAACTCCAGGAATTTGAGTGTCTGGGGATATTCCTCCCATTTCTAGAGGAAAAGCTTCACCAAAATCAATATCCCACTCTGGCATATCATTGAAATCGGCAGCTGATAAGTTTACAAATCCCCATTGTTGACCTTCTAAAGCATCTGGTAAGCGTTGCGCTAAAGGAGCATCCAAACGTACCGAAGGATTAGTACCAGCTTTATAACCCTCTTCTTGGGGATATACTTCTTCCATTCGTTGTTGCAGCCATTGGTTGAGTAACAGAGTACGTCGGCTGGGTAGTGCTGGGATGCCAACATCTTTACAGGCTTTAGTAATCATATTGTTCATTTGACGGCGGAAAAAGCGGATTTTCACTGGCGTATTATCAGCTTTCTCAATTGCTTCTTCTAACGCCGTCCGTAGCCATACAGAATTTACTGTCTTACTAGAACAGTATTTGGCGTATCGAAATAAAGAATCAGTATTTGTGCGGATATCCAGAGGACTCTCGCAAATTAATACTTCCCAAACTTTTTTTTGATCCTCATCCAAAATTGGACGGGAATAGTAATCCAGTTCCCAGATGCTGCCCATGTTAAGCTGTTAAAACTTGGTTTCCTTTGTCATATTTTCATGATACGAGTGTATGGGCATTTGGGCGATTGGGGATTGGGGATTAGGGATTGGGGATTAGGGATTGGGGATTAGGGATTGGGGATTGGGGATTGGGGATTGGGAATTAGTGGGATTGGTAATTGGTAATAAGAATAAGTAATAATCGATTTTTGTTTTCTTAAGAGTTGAGAGATATGGCGCTATGTGCAAGTGAAAAGTAAAAAGTCAAAANGTAGCGAAGCTATAGCGTGACGTTAGTCAGAGGCTTCGCCGACGCCGTAGGCTCTAACCTTCTGGGTCCTGGAAGGACGGGGCTTGCATCCTTTCGGGGTCGGTTAGCGTAGCGTTGCGTCAGCAATGCTTGATGGAAGATTTTTTGGCTACGCCAGCACTGCGTTTATGGAAAACGCGCTTATTGACATCTTCCGTCTTCCTTCTTCCTTCCGACGAAGTCGGTCAAAATTATTAAACAGGGTTTGAAAATGTGTAGGTTAAGAGTATTAATTAAACAATAAAAACTGGTTAATGGCTCACCCCCAATCGCCAGTCCCCCAGTCGCCAGTCCCCAGTCGCCAACCCCCTACCCACAATGATTCTGTGCATAAATCCTAAATGTCAAAATCCCCAAAATCCTGACAATACAATATTTTGTCAGAGTTGTGGTTCGGAGTTATTGCTACAAGGACGCTATCGAGTCCACCGTGAATTAGGAGGTGGTGGTTTTGGTAAAACCTATGAGTTAATTAACAGAACTGGTGAAGCTAAAGTTCTTAAAATACTGATAAATCATCATCCTAAAGCTATAGAACTGTTTCAACGGGAAGCTGAAGTACTGAAAATTTTAAACCATTCCGGCATACCTAAAGTCGAAGCTGATGGCTATTTTGTTTATTTCCCCAAAAGCCAAGAACAACTGCATTGTCTGGTAATGGAGAAAATTGAAGGTTTAGATTTATACGAATACATCAAACAACGAGATAATCGACCAATTGAACAACAATTAGCTGTTGAGTGGTTAAAAGAATTAACAGTTATTTTGCAGCAAGTACATAGCCAAAAATTTTTTCATCGGGATATAAAACCACCCAATATTATGTTGCGCTCCAATGGTGGTTTAGCGTTAATTGATTTTGGTACGGTGCGACAGGTGACGGGAACCTATGTTGCAAAACAAGCGATCGGGGAAGTTACTGGTGTGATTTCAAAAGGGTATACCCCACCAGAACAAATTAATGGTCAAGCCATGCAGCAATCAGATTTTTTTGCTTTGGGGCGAACATTTGTTTATTTGCTCACAGCTAAAGACCCGAACCAATTTTACGATCCACAAACTGACGAATTGAAATGGCGCGATGCTGTACCTGGAGTGTCACCAAAGTTTGCAGATTTTCTCGATCGCATGATGACACGCTTACCCAGTCAGCGTCCAGCAAATACTATTGAAATTTTACAAGAATTGACATTGATTGGAGGAGATACAAATTTATCGTCTGTTGCTTACAAAATATCTGAAACCCCAAGCAGCACTGCATCAAAAATACTTCCAAGTCAAGCACAGTTAACAAAGTCACAAAATACAAAGTCACAAAATACAAACTTACAAAATATAAACTCACAAAACACATTAGTCTCAGCAAACAGCGATAATCGCTTTTTATATAAATGGGTTTTAGGAAGTTTTCTAGGTATAGGTGCGGGTTTATTTGGGCGATCGCTGTTTAGTTCGGCAATTTTTATGGTTTGGGGGTCGAATATAGGTTTTCGATATGCGATTTTAAGTGCTGTTATTACTTGGCTCCCTGTAGAAAGCGTGCAGTGGTTGGTATTATCGCAGCGTTTGGGCTGGCGGGTTTCTTTCCTGCTAGAGATAGGTTTTGGTCTTCTTTGTGGCTTACTTGTAGGAACTTTTATCGGTACAATTTTGTTTGGTTTAATGGGTCAAATGGTATTTGCTTTGCTGGGAGCAATTGCAGGAAGTGCTATTTCCAAATGGTTAATTCTTCACCAACAAGTCAAAAATAGTTTTTGGTGGTTAATCGCAAATATTGTATTTATTCCTTTTAGCCTGATAATAAGTGGAATTTTTGGTTTAATTGCAAATGTTGTTTTAAAAATTTTAAACTCTAGCTTTGATTTAGACTTGAGTTCGGCGTTAAGATTCAATCTTAGTTTTGCAACAGCTATGGCTATTGGTATTACCTTTTACAGCATAATTGCCGGAATAGTTTTGAAGTGGTTATCGAGAAATTCTGCTTCTAAGGTAATTGGTAATGGGTAATTGGTAATTGGTTATTATCACTGTGGTCTTTTCCCAGTAATACCCCATTCCAAATTATCTAATGCTTCTTTCTCATTAATGCTTTGAGAAAACTTTACCCAACTAAATTCTTGAAGGAATACCAGATTTTCTGGAATTTTATTTACACCTGGAAGTAGTACGGGAATTACGGGAATATCTGCTTCTACACATCGATTAATAAAGGATCTTAATTCCAATTTTTGCCATTTTCCTACAGCATTCACACCAATAAAAATTGCTGCAGATTTAACATTGGGAATTGCTTCTTGAATCACATATTGAAACCATCTTCCCGGCGGAATTTGCTCTTTATCTAACCAATATTTAATACCACGCTGTCTGAGTTCTGTTGCAACAGCTTCTACTTGGGGTTTATCTGAACTATTGTGAGCAAGAAATACATCAAAATCTGAACTCTCAGGTGATGAAGATATATGTTTGGGATTTGCGGTGACAGGTGTGGGATTTGTATTCGGTCTACTCCGCATTTGTTCGTCAAAGCTTTTCAACTTTGGATTACCAGGATTAGCAGAACGCGCAGCAGTAAGAAGCTCTTCGATTCTCCCTTGAGCTTGAGCCCATTTAATCAGTTTAAATACAACTTCAGAATAGTTCCCACCTGTGGCAATATAATTTAAGTTTTCGTCTAACTCGAAGTTTACCATTTGCTCAAGATCTGCTTCAGAAGGAAATGCACTCAAAAGTGCATCGTGAAATTGTTTGCGAGTTTTACCATCTAGCTCTATGTCTGGTTGCATTACTGCTATTTAATTGCTGTTTAATGAGTAAATTATATGATTTGGAGTTAAATTTGAATTGATAGCAAGTAGATTACTTCGTTTTGTTGCGAATGTCATTTTATGCTTTACTTCTTTCTGTTACAAGCCGCTATTCTGTCTGTAAACAAAGAGAATCTTGGTATCGCATCTTCTTTGTAGCTGAGTGGGTGTAAGAAAAATAAATTAAACTGTAATGGAAGATAATCAGTACTCATAGGTAAATACTTCATTGGTAGATGACCTGGTGACTGTTTCAAGTTGAATTGATGATAGATATAATTCAACCAATTATCCTTAATTCGCCACCCTAATTGATCGCCAAATTTACACCAAGTTTCATAATTAGCATTAGAATTTCCACCAAGACTTTCCCAAATTCGCTTCTGAACACTAAAACCGAAGCGTCCACCACTATACTTAAGCCAAAGTCTATCAATTGTACATAAGTCAGTGCAGGGAAAATTCTGAATAGATTCGATATCAAGCCAAGCTTCTTTTTCTCGAACAGTTGCTTGAAGCATAACTGCTTGAGTTTCTTTGTCAGCTTCTTTCCATTTCCCAGCTTTAAGTAAATATTGTAAATGGATGTAGTTTATTCCCTGCTCGGAACTTAGATTGTCCTCTTCCTGTTTGGGTCTTTGAGTATTTGCAAACTTCTTCCCCCATATTTGTTGTGCAAAACCTTGTAACTTTGGGTTACCTGGATTTGACGAACGCGCAGCATCTAACAGATTTTCCACTTTTCCCCGAGCTTCAGACCATTCAATCAGTTTAAATACAACTTCAGAGTAGCTTCCACCTGTTGCAATAGTATCTAAATTTTCATTTAACTCAAAGCTGACCATTTGTTCTAGGTTTGCTTTAGAAGGAAATGCGCTCAAAAGTGCATCGTGGAACTGCTTGCGACTTTTTCCATCTAGCTGTATGTCTCGTTGCATTGCTGCTGCTTAAGGGATTTCCAAAAATAATGTATATCATTATTCATTCTTTGGAAATTCTTAATGCCTCGTTCTCCCCGAAATCTTCAATCAGGATATTCCTATCACGTTACAACCCGTTGCAATAACCGCGAATTTCGACTCACCCGCTTAGAATGTCGAGAAGTGCTTCTCTACGCAATTAAAAAAGCACAGCAAAAATATGGGTTTAAACTTTATGCTCTTTGTATCATGAGCAATCATGTACACTCGCTGCTTGAACCTGCACAACCGGAAGATTTACCATAATTCTAATCCCCGGTGCCAGGTATCGGAAACCCAGAACCCTCAAGGCTTCGTGGGAAATGAGTTGTTTGCAAATCTTAATAAAACTCTGTAAGCCCTATATGTTAAATTTTACAAGCCGAGACGCGAGAGAAATCCACCAAACGACAAGCCGCACGTCTCCCCACCCCTTCCCMCCACCACTCCCACCACCTCCCCAATGATAAACATGGGAGATGTCCCTCTGGGGCATTCAAGGTAAATGTAATATCTTTGTAGTCTAGCCAGCTATCATTCCTTCGCCAGCCCACAGCATCACCCAAGGCTTTCTCCGTTTCATAATCGACTTTTCCACCAAACTTTAGCCAAATACGCTTTTGTACGCTAAAGCCAAAGTGTCCATTGCTGTATTTTACCCAAAGTTGGTCAATTGTGCGCAAGTCTGTGCAAGGAAAGTTTTCGATGGAGTCGTAATCTAAGTAGCCCTGTTTTTCTCTGTCAGCAGCTTTCAGCATAACTTTGAGAGTTTCCTCATCTGCTGCTTTCCAATTCTGTGCTTTGAGGTAATCTCGTAATCGGGTGTAATCAACTCCTTTCTCTGAACTAAGGTCATCTTCTGGTGGGGTATTTACAGGTGGTTGATTACTTGAATTTTTTCCACTAATCGCTTGAATTAATTTTCCTATTGGGTCAGAATCTCTAGGTGAGCGAAAATCTACCCGTTGGTTTCTCCAAATCCAATTTACATCTTGTGAGTGGAAAGTTTGAATGCTTTCTTTGGTTGCTGTACTCAGAAGTACGGGAATTACTTTAATTCCATCGAAAAAAATACCATCACAATATTCAATTTCTTTTCTTTGATATTGTCCCAAACCATAACCACCGACAAAAATCACAACATATCTACTGTTCCGAATTGCACGAGCTATGCTTTGTCTCCATAGCTCACCACCACTTAAATATTCATCTAAAAAACATTGAAATCCCTGCTGTTGCAAAGCTTCTCTTACTTTTCTTATTTCATCCTTGTCCTGACTGTTGTGACAAAGAAAAATATCAAACTGCTGTGAAGTATTTATTGTCTGCTCAAGTGGTTCTTTCCTGATAGGGGGTTGTTCCACAACCAATTGTGTCTGATTAAGTCTTTGGCAAAATGGTTTTAACTTCAAATTATTTGGTCTACCAACTTCTGGTTCGCATGCTGCAATTAAAAGTTCTTCTACTTTTCCATTAGCTTCAGCCCACTGGATCAATTTAAAGATAACTTGCGCGTGGCTTTGACCTGTTACAATTTCATTTAAATTCTTATTTAATGCACAAAAATAAAGCATCATTTCCAAGTCTGTTGGACTAGGAAAGGCATTTAGAAGTGCTTGATATAAGTTGTAGCGTTCTTCTGGCTTTAGCTGATCCAGGGGCATTTTAATCAGTTATGCAATTCATCTACATATAAATATTCTTACAAGTTTACAAAAATAATTTCTTAAAGAATTTTCTGTATTGAGAAATTTTAATAGATCCTCATATAAAAACAAGTTTGTTTCTGACTTGCGCGTAGCGCCATACTTCACCCTGTGGGTCTGAATTGGGAAATAGTTTTTAGTTCCTCTTCTTCTTCTTTGAGGACGTGGTAGAGTTCCCAAGCTTGTTGTAAATTCAACCAAAACTCCGAACTATTTCCAAAAAACTTCGATAACCGTACTGCTGTACTTGGTGTAATACCTCGCTTTTGGTTTACAAGCTCATTTATTCGCTGATACGGGACATGAAGTGCATCTGCAAGTTGTCGTTGGGTTACTCCCATCGGCTCGAGAAAATCTTTAAGTAGTATTTCACCTGGATGTGATGGGGGTCTATACTTGGGAATTTTCATATGTTGTTATTTATTGTTTACTAATGATAATCAACTATTTCAACTTCTGATGCACCTTGAAGTGTCCATATAAAGCAAATTCGATATTGATCGTTAATTCTAATACTATGCTGACCTTTACGTTCGCCTTTTAGTGCTTCTAACCTATTACCCGGTGGAACTTTAATGTCATCTAAAGATAATGCTGCATTTAGTTGATCTAATTTTCTGCGTGCAACTTCCCAACAGAATATGGGACATTGTTTTCGAGCTTGCTTTGAGTCATTACCATCAAAGATATCTTCAGTTCCTTTATTCTTAAATGATACTATCATAATTAGCATGATAACCGTGCTATCATGCTACCAGAATTCATACTTAGGGCTTGCTGAATAAATACAAAAAGGTGATGGTTAATACATTATCAGACCCAAGGAATATATTCAGATG
>NZ_LMTZ01000114.1 GCF_001456025.1 Mastigocoleus testarum BC008 | reverse complement strand
AGACTGTTTTCTTGCATCTGAATATATTCCTTGGGTCTGATAATGTATTAACCATCACCTTTTTGTATTTATTCAGCAAGCCCTAAGTATGAATTCTGGTAGCATGATAGCACGGTTATCATGCTAATTATGATAGTATCATTTAAGAATAAAGGAACTGAAGATATCTTTGATGGTAATGACTCAAAGCAAGCTCGAAAACAATGTCCCATATTCTGTTGGGAAGTTGCACGCAGAAAATTAGATCAACTAAATGCAGCATTATCTTTAGATGACATTAAAGTTCCACCGGGTAATAGGTTAGAAGCACTAAAAGGCGAACGTAAAGGTCAGCATAGTATTAGAATTAACGATCAATATCGAATTTGCTTTATATGGACACTTCAAGGTGCATCAGAAGTTGAAATAGTTGATTATCATTAGTAAACAATAAATAACAACATATGAAAATTCCCAAGTATAGACCCCCATCACATCCAGGTGAAATACTACTTAAAGATTTTCTCGAGCCGATGGGAGTAACCCAACGACAACTTGCAGATGCACTTCATGTCCCGTATCAGCGAATAAATGAGCTTGTAAACCAAAAGCGAGGTATTACACCAAGTACAGCAGTACGGTTATCGAAGTTTTTTGGAAATAGTTCGGAGTTTTGGTTGAATTTACAACAAGCTTGGGAACTCTACCACGTCCTCAAAGAAGAAGAAGAGGAACTAAAAACTATTTCCCAATTCAGACCCACAGGGTGAAGTATGGCGCTACGCGCAAGTCAGAAACAAACTTGTTTTTATATGAGGATCTATTAAAATTTCTCAATACAGAAAATTCTTTAAGAAATTATTTTTGTAAACTTGTAAGAATATTTATATGTAGATGAATTGCATAACTGATTAAAATGCCCCTGGATCAGCTAAAGCCAGAAGAACGCTACAACTTATATCAAGCACTTCTAAATGCCTTTCCTAGTCCAACAGACTTGGAAATGATGCTTTATTTTTGTGCATTAAATAAGAATTTAAATGAAATTGTAACAGGTCAAAGCCACGCGCAAGTTATCTTTAAATTGATCCAGTGGGCTGAAGCTAATGGAAAAGTAGAAGAACTTTTAATTGCAGCATGCGAACCAGAAGTTGGTAGACCAAATAATTTGAAGTTAAAACCATTTTGCCAAAGACTTAATCAGACACAATTGGTTGTGGAACAACCCCCTATCAGGAAAGAACCACTTGAGCAGACAATAAATACTTCACAGCAGTTTGATATTTTTCTTTGTCACAACAGTCAGGACAAGGATGAAATAAGAAAAGTAAGAGAAGCTTTGCAACAGCAGGGATTTCAATGTTTTTTAGATGAATATTTAAGTGGTGGTGAGCTATGGAGACAAAGCATAGCTCGTGCAATTCGGAACAGTAGATATGTTGTGATTTTTGTCGGTGGTTATGGTTTGGGACAATATCAAAGAAAAGAAATTGAATATTGTGATGGTATTTTTTTCGATGGAATTAAAGTAATTCCCGTACTTCTGAGTACAGCAACCAAAGAAAGCATTCAAACTTTCCACTCACAAGATGTAAATTGGATTTGGAGAAACCAACGGGTAGATTTTCGCTCACCTAGAGATTCTGACCCAATAGGAAAATTAATTCAAGCGATTAGTGGAAAAAATTCAAGTAATCAACCACCTGTAAATACCCCACCAGAAGATGACCTTAGTTCAGAGAAAGGAGTTGATTACACCCGATTACGAGATTACCTCAAAGCACAGAATTGGAAAGCAGCAGATGAGGAAACTCTCAAAGTTATGCTGAAAGCTGCTGACAGAGAAAAACAGGGCTACTTAGATTACGACTCCATCGAAAACTTTCCTTGCACAGACTTGCGCACAATTGACCAACTTTGGGTAAAATACAGCAATGGACACTTTGGCTTTAGCGTACAAAAGCGTATTTGGCTAAAGTTTGGTGGAAAAGTCGATTATGAAACGGAGAAAGCCTTGGGTGATGCTGTGGGCTGGCGAAGGAATGATAGCTGGCTAGACTACAAAGATATTACATTTACCTTGAATGCCCCAGAGGGACATCTCCCATGTTTATCATTGGGGAGGTGGTGGGAGTGGTGGGGGGAAGGGGTGGGGAGACGTGCGGCTTGTCGTTTGGTGGATTTCTCTCGCGTCTCGGCTTGTAAAATTTAACATATAGGGCTTACAGAGTTTTATTAAGATTTGCAAACAACTCATTTCCCACGAAGCCTTGAGGGTTCTGGGTTTCCGATACCTGGCACCGGGGATTAGAATTATGGTAAATCTTCCGGTTGTGCAGGTTCAAGCAGCGAGTGTACATGATTGCTCATGATACAAAGAGCATAAAGTTTAAACCCATATTTTTGCTGTGCTTTTTTAATTGCGTAGAGAAGCACTTCTCGACATTCTAAGCGGGTGAGTCGAAATTCGCGGTTATTGCAACGGGTTGTAACGTGATAGGAATATCCTGATTGAAGATTTCGGGGAGAACGAGGCATTAAGAATTTCCAAAGAATGAATAATGATATACATTATTTTTGGAAATCCCTTAAGCAGCAGCAATGCAACGAGACATACAGCTAGATGGAAAAAGTCGCAAGCAGTTCCACGATGCACTTTTGAGCGCATTTCCTTCTAAAGCAAACCTAGAACAAATGGTCAGCTTTGAGTTAAATGAAAATTTAGATACTATTGCAACAGGTGGAAGCTACTCTGAAGTTGTATTTAAACTGATTGAATGGTCTGAAGCTCGGGGAAAAGTGGAAAATCTGTTAGATGCTGCGCGTTCGTCAAATCCAGGTAACCCAAAGTTACAAGGTTTTGCACAACAAATATGGGGGAAGAAGTTTGCAAATACTCAAAGACCCAAACAGGAAGAGGACAATCTAAGTTCCGAGCAGGGAATAAACTACATCCATTTACAATATTTACTTAAAGCTGGGAAATGGAAAGAAGCTGACAAAGAAACTCAAGCAGTTATGCTTCAAGCAACTGTTCGAGAAAAAGAAGCTTGGCTTGATATCGAATCTATTCAGAATTTTCCCTGCACTGACTTATGTACAATTGATAGACTTTGGCTTAAGTATAGTGGTGGACGCTTCGGTTTTAGTGTTCAGAAGCGAATTTGGGAAAGTCTTGGTGGAAATTCTAATGCTAATTATGAAACTTGGTGTAAATTTGGCGATCAATTAGGGTGGCGAATTAAGGATAATTGGTTGAATTATATCTATCATCAATTCAACTTGAAACAGTCACCAGGTCATCTACCAATGAAGTATTTACCTATGAGTACTGATTATCTTCCATTACAGTTTAATTTATTTTTCTTACACCCACTCAGCTACAAAGAAGATGCGATACCAAGATTCTCTTTGTTTACAGACAGAATAGCGGCTTGTAACAGAAAGAAGTAAAGCATAAAATGACATTCGCAACAAAACGAAGTAATCTACTTGCTATCAATTCAAATTTAACTCCAAATCATATAATTTACTCATTAAACAGCAATTAAATAGCAGTAATGCAACCAGACATAGAGCTAGATGGTAAAACTCGCAAACAATTTCACGATGCACTTTTGAGTGCATTTCCTTCTGAAGCAGATCTTGAGCAAATGGTAAACTTCGAGTTAGACGAAAACTTAAATTATATTGCCACAGGTGGGAACTATTCTGAAGTTGTATTTAAACTGATTAAATGGGCTCAAGCTCAAGGGAGAATCGAAGAGCTTCTTACTGCTGCGCGTTCTGCTAATCCTGGTAATCCAAAGTTGAAAAGCTTTGACGAACAAATGCGGAGTAGACCGAATACAAATCCCACACCTGTCACCGCAAATCCCAAACATATATCTTCATCACCTGAGAGTTCAGATTTTGATGTATTTCTTGCTCACAATAGTTCAGATAAACCCCAAGTAGAAGCTGTTGCAACAGAACTCAGACAGCGTGGTATTAAATATTGGTTAGATAAAGAGCAAATTCCGCCGGGAAGATGGTTTCAATATGTGATTCAAGAAGCAATTCCCAATGTTAAATCTGCAGCAATTTTTATTGGTGTGAATGCTGTAGGAAAATGGCAAAAATTGGAATTAAGATCCTTTATTAATCGATGTGTAGAAGCAGATATTCCCGTAATTCCCGTACTACTTCCAGGTGTAAATAAAATTCCAGAAAATCTGGTATTCCTTCAAGAATTTAGTTGGGTAAAGTTTTCTCAAAGCATTAATGAGAAAGAAGCATTAGATAATTTGGAATGGGGTATTACTGGGAAAAGACCACAGTGATAATAACCAATTACCAATTACCCATTACCAATTACCTTAGAAGCAGAATTTCTCGATAACCACTTCAAAACTATTCCGGCAATTATGCTGTAAAAGGTAATACCAATAGCCATAGCTGTTGCAAAACTAAGATTGAATCTTAACGCCGAACTCAAGTCTAAATCAAAGCTAGAGTTTAAAATTTTTAAAACAACATTTGCAATTAAACCAAAAATTCCACTTATTATCAGGCTAAAAGGAATAAATACAATATTTGCGATTAACCACCAAAAACTATTTTTGACTTGTTGGTGAAGAATTAACCATTTGGAAATAGCACTTCCTGCAATTGCTCCCAGCAAAGCAAATACCATTTGACCCATTAAACCAAACAAAATTGTACCGATAAAAGTTCCTACAAGTAAGCCACAAAGAAGACCAAAACCTATCTCTAGCAGGAAAGAAACCCGCCAGCCCAAACGCTGCGATAATACCAACCACTGCACGCTTTCTACAGGGAGCCAAGTAATAACAGCACTTAAAATCGCATATCGAAAACCTATATTCGACCCCCAAACCATAAAAATTGCCGAACTAAACAGCGATCGCCCAAATAAACCCGCACCTATACCTAGAAAACTTCCTAAAACCCATTTATATAAAAAGCGATTATCGCTGTTTGCTGAGACTAATGTGTTTTGTGAGTTTATATTTTGTAAGTTTGTATTTTGTGACTTTGTATTTTGTGACTTTGTTAACTGTGCTTGACTTGGAAGTATTTTTGATGCAGTGCTGCTTGGGGTTTCAGATATTTTGTAAGCAACAGACGATAAATTTGTATCTCCTCCAATCAATGTCAATTCTTGTAAAATTTCAATAGTATTTGCTGGACGCTGACTGGGTAAGCGTGTCATCATGCGATCGAGAAAATCTGCAAACTTTGGTGACACTCCAGGTACAGCATCGCGCCATTTCAATTCGTCAGTTTGTGGATCGTAAAATTGGTTCGGGTCTTTAGCTGTGAGCAAATAAACAAATGTTCGCCCCAAAGCAAAAAAATCTGATTGCTGCATGGCTTGACCATTAATTTGTTCTGGTGGGGTATACCCTTTTGAAATCACACCAGTAACTTCCCCGATCGCTTGTTTTGCAACATAGGTTCCCGTCACCTGTCGCACCGTACCAAAATCAATTAACGCTAAACCACCATTGGAGCGCAACATAATATTGGGTGGTTTTATATCCCGATGAAAAAATTTTTGGCTATGTACTTGCTGCAAAATAACTGTTAATTCTTTTAACCACTCAACAGCTAATTGTTGTTCAATTGGTCGATTATCTCGTTGTTTGATGTATTCGTATAAATCTAAACCTTCAATTTTCTCCATTACCAGACAATGCAGTTGTTCTTGGCTTTTGGGGAAATAAACAAAATAGCCATCAGCTTCGACTTTAGGTATGCCGGAATGGTTTAAAATTTTCAGTACTTCAGCTTCCCGTTGAAACAGTTCTATAGCTTTAGGATGATGATTTATCAGTATTTTAAGAACTTTAGCTTCACCAGTTCTGTTAATTAACTCATAGGTTTTACCAAAACCACCACCTCCTAATTCACGGTGGACTCGATAGCGTCCTTGTAGCAATAACTCCGAACCACAACTCTGACAAAATATTGTATTGTCAGGATTTTGGGGATTTTGACATTTAGGATTTATGCACAGAATCATTGTGGGTAGGGGGTTGGCGACTGGGGACTGGCGACTGGGGGACTGGCGATTGGGGGTGAGCCATTAACCAGTTTTTATTGTTTAATTAATACTCTTAACCTACACATTTTCAAACCCTGTTTAATAATTTTGACCGACTTCGTCGGAAGGAAGAAGGAAGACGGAAGATGTCAATAAGCGCGTTTTCCATAAACGCAGTGCTGGCGTAGCCAAAAAATCTTCCATCAAGCATTGCTGACGCAACGCTACGCTAACCGACCCCGAAAGGATGCAAGCCCCGTCCTTCCAGGACCCAGAAGGTTTGGGAGGAGTACAAGCAACTTCGGCAACATAAAACCTTCTTCCTTCTTCCCTCTTCCCTCTTCCTTCGCTGTGACTTTTGACTTTTTACTTTTCACTTGCACATAGCGCCATATCTCTCAACTCTTAAGAAAACAAAAATCGATTATTACTTATTCTTATTACCAATTACCAATCCCACTAATTCCCAATCCCCAATCCCCAATCCCCAATCCCTAATCCCCAATCCCTAATCCCCAATCCCTAATCCCCAATCCCCAATCGCCCAAATGCCCATACACTCGTATCATGAAAATATGACAAAGGAAACCAAGTTTTAACAGCTTAACATGGGCAGCATCTGGGAACTGGATTACTATTCCCGTCCAATTTTGGATGAGGATCAAAAAAAAGTTTGGGAAGTATTAATTTGCGAGAGTCCTCTGGATATCCGCACAAATACTGATTCTTTATTTCGATACGCCAAATACTGTTCTAGTAAGACAGTAAATTCTGTATGGCTACGGACGGCGTTAGAAGAAGCAATTGAGAAAGCTGATAATACGCCAGTGAAAATCCGCTTTTTCCGCCGTCAAATGAACAATATGATTACTAAAGCCTGTAAAGATGTTGGCATCCCAGCACTACCCAGCCGACGTACTCTGTTACTCAACCAATGGCTGCAACAACGAATGGAAGAAGTATATCCCCAAGAAGAGGGTTATAAAGCTGGTACTAATCCTTCGGTACGTTTGGATGCTCCTTTAGCGCAACGCTTACCAGATGCTTTAGAAGGTCAACAATGGGGATTTGTAAACTTATCAGCTGCCGATTTCAATGATATGCCAGAGTGGGATATTGATTTTGGTGAAGCTTTTCCTCTAGAAATGGGAGGAATATCCCCAGACACTCAAATTCCTGGAGTTTTAATATTTTCACAAAGAGCTTTACCTCTGGCGGGCTGGATGTCCGGTTTAGAAATGGCTTGGTTGAAATTTTATAGCAGTCCCCAAGGTGAAAAATTGTTGTTGGAAACCGGTGCAACCGAAAGCTGGATTTTGGCAAATTTGGGCAATCCAAAAATCAAAGCAGAAGCTTCACGTTTTGAAGAAGCGAAACAAAAAGCTAATGGTATTCACTTTCTTGGGGTACAGTCCGATCCTAATTCTGAATCTTTTGCTGGTTTTTGGCTGTTACAAGAAGTCAATCTACCGTAAATTTATTTGGGGAATAGGGAATAGGAAATGAGTAAGGTGTTGAATAACGAAGGGGGTTTTTTCTAAAGTCTTTGTTTTGATACTAACTTTTACTCGATCCCTAAAGATGGAGCGTCACAATGCCCAATTCTCAATCGTACAGCCACTTGAAATCATGCCTTCTGAAAATTTTTTACAAGATACCCTAGCAGAGGAATTACTAGAATTAGCCTTAAAATCTGGGGCAGAAGTAGCTGAAGTATATCAGTCGAAATCGCTTTCAAAACCGATATTTTTTGAGGCTAATCGTCTCAAACAAGTAGAAACCAGTCAATCTGAAGGAACTGCACTGCGGTTGTGGTGCAATGGACGCCCTGGACTGACGGTGGCTTATGGAACTGTCGAGTCACAAGCAATGGTACAAAGGGCGATCGCTTCCAGTAAACTTAACCAACCAGAAACAATTCAATTAGTCAGCAACTCCCAACCTGCTTATCCTGACTTGGGTAAAAAAATTCCTGTAGAAAAAATGGTGGAGTGGGGCAAAAAAACAATTTCTCTGGTTCGCCAGACCTATCCAGAAGTTGTTTGCACTGGTGATTGGGAATGTGATACAGAAAATACCAGACTCATTAATACCCAAGGTTTAGATTGCCACTATACTGACACTACCCTCAGTTGTTTCCTTTCAGCTGAATGGGTACGAGGTGATGATTTTTTAAGCGTTTCTGATGGTCAAACCGAACGGAATCAATTAAATCCCGAACGAGTAGCACAGCAAATTCTTCAGCGTTTATCTTGGGCGAAGGAAAATACTCAAGCTACCAATGGTAAATTTCCTGTTCTGTTTACTTCCAAAGCTGCTGATATGCTATGGGGAACCATACAAGCAGCCTTAAATGGTAAAAGGGTTTTAGAAAATGCTTCTCCCTGGGCTGAACGTATCGGTCAGCAGGTGATTTCTAATACCTTAACTGTTTTCCAAGATCCTCAAGCTGGTCCTTATAGCTGTCCTTTTGATGATGAAGGTCATCCCACCCAAGATCGCGTGTTTATTCGGGATGGAGTATTAAAAGATTTCTATTGCGATCGCATCACAGGAAATAATTTAGGTACCGGTACAACGGGTAACGGTTTTCGCCCAGGTTTGGGCAGCTATCCTTCTCCGGGTTTATTTAATTTCCTAATTCAACCGGGGTCGTTATCTCTTGAAGATTTAATCTCATACATGGATAATGGCTTGATTGTCGATCAAATGCTAGGTGGTGGTGGGGGGATTTCCGGCGATTTTGCCATTAATGTTGACTTGGGATACCAAGTACGTAACGGTGAAATTATTGGGCGAGTCAAAGATACTATGGTATCTGGAAATATATATACAGCCCTAAAACAAGTTGTAAAATTAGGGGGAGACGCCGATTGGAATGGTTCTTGTTACACTCCATCCTTGATCGTCGATGGTTTATCTATCACCACAAAGAATCACTAAAGCCTTTGTCGTAGTATGGTAGGTCTGTTGGTAATATACATAACTAACTTGGGGGTTGGCTAGCTATTTAATAAACTAATCCCCCTATTTTAGATTGATTCTTTTTATTCAATCAGAGAAATATCGAAAAAGTGCTCTGGAAAAGCGTTATAGTTAATCTTATAACCTGCAACGTTAAAGCTGCGTCAATACTAACAAATAAAACGATTATTATGTTTCCTCCTATGATGATTCAGTGGTTTTCTCGCCATTGGAAATCCAGAAGAGGTCTTCCCTTAGGTACTCGTAGCTTTGCTGCATATACAGAAGCGTCTGTTATTGGTATCTTTGCTGCCTTATCTGCAGTTTTTCTCAAAAATGGTTCGGGATGGCTCGGGACCATACGCGTTAGAGCAGCCTCCGATCTTCCTCCATGGCTAGTCTTACCACTCATCGGTATTTCTCTTGGATTCTTTGCTGGCTGGATGGTTGAGAAGTTCGCTCCAGAGGCTGTAGGGGGTGGTATTCCTCGAATAAAAGCATCTCTTATTTGCATTAAAACCAGGCTTTCCTGGCGAGTTGCATTTGTAAAATTATTTGCTTCTATTATCACTATTGGATCTGGAATTACAATGGGACGACAAGCACCTACGGTCCATGTAGGTGCTTCTTTGGCTGGAGGTTTAAGTCGTTGGTTTCCAAATTCTCCAGTTCGCAGACGTCAAATGATTACAGCAGGTGCAGCTGCAGGGTTAGCAGCTGCATTTAATGCACCTATCTCTGGTGTATTGTTCGTAATTGAAGAGTTACTTCATGATTTATCAGGATTAACTCTGGGTACCGCCATCATAGCTTCTTTTATTGGTGGGGTTGTCTCTCGTCTGTTGGGTGGTAACAACCTGGATTTAAATATCGAATTTACACAATACAGTAGTAGTTTTTCCCTTCCCGAAATTCCCTTTTATTTACTTTTAGGGTTACTTGCTGGAATATTTGCTGCTTTATTCCATCACTCTCTCTTATTTAGCATCAATGTACATAAAAGGTTCAAAATTAGTCTGTCGTGGCGAGTTGCTTTAGTTGGATTAATTTGTGGAATTGTTATTGCGTTCCTCCCAGAACATTTTCGGAATAATGCTGGTTTACGGGAATTCATGACCACAGGTGAATTAAGTATCTTTAAAGCTGCGGCTGTTTTTGTCACTCATTTTTGCCTAACTTCTATAGCCTTTGGTTCCGGTGCACCTGCTGGTTTATTTGGTCCGAGCTTGATCCTAGGTTCTAGTCTCGGTTATGGAATTGGTAGAATTGCAGAATTATTAATACCAAGTATATCCCCAACCACTTATGCTTTAGCGGGAATGGGAGCATTTTTTAGTGGTTTTTCTAAAGTACCAATTACAGCGATTGTAATTATCTTTGAAATGACCGGAGATTTTAACTTGGTCTTACCTTTGATGATTGGTTCGGTAATATCCTATATTATCGCAGATAAAATAGCTCCTGGTTCTTTAAACGATAAGCTTTTGCAATTGAAAGGTTCCAAAATCCAAAAGCAAAATTCTACAGAAAATGTTTTAAGCAAGTTAACAGTTGAAGATGTCATGCACTACCCAGTAGAGACCCTGGATGCTGACATGAGCTATGGGGAAGCTTTTCAAAGATTTTCCAATTCTCCGTATCGGGGTTTTCCTGTTTTGGAATCTGGGAAATTAGTAGGAGTAATTACACAAATAGATATACACAAAACAGATTCGACCCGTCTCCGTAACGAGAATGCGACTGTCAGGGAAATCATGACTTCTAAGCCAATTACAGTAACTCCTACCCAAAATCTTAGTAGTGTTTTGTGTATATTAGATCGCTATGAAATTACTCGCTTACCAGTATTAGAGTGTAAAAGATTAGTAGGAATTATTACCCGTACTGATATTATTCGGGCAACCGCCAAGCATTTCAACGGTGAGCCAGAAAATATCAAATCCCAAGAAGAACCATCATACGTGGTATATCAAACTCAATCACCCAGTATTGGTACGGGTAGATTGTTGGTACCGATCGCAAATCCTGAAACTGCTAACACCTTAGTGAAAATAGCAACTGCTATTGCTCGTGAGAAAAATTACGAGATAGAGTATTTGCAAATAATAATTGTCCCTCCTGGTCATCTTCCATCTGAGACGGAAATAGAGGATACAACAATTGGCGAGTTCATCGAAAAAGCACAAAATTTAGCTAAAAACACCCTAAATTATAAAATTCCCGTACACACTCAAATTCGGGTTGCGAATAATGTCGCCCAAACAATTTTAGAAGCGATCCAAGAACGTCACATTGACCTACTACTAATGGGATGGAAGGGAAATACAAGTACCCCCGGTAAGATTTTTGGAAATACCGTCGATAGGATTATTCGCAAAGCAACCTGCGAAGTTATTGTTGTCAAGCCAGCCAATAAAAATAACACCAAACTTAAGTCTATTTTATCAACTGAATTTGATTCCTTCCCTGTAAGTCCTTCTTTCCAAAGTTGGCTGATTCCTACAGCAGGTGGTCTGAATGCAAAAGCAGGAATAGATTTATTACCAGCATTGGTAACTCTAGCCAAAAAACCGAAAATTTGTTTAACTCGCGTTGTTAAACCATCTGAAGATAAACCAGATATGAAACCCTTGGAAGAAACAGTTCGTGATTTAGTTAAAACTCGAGAATCTTCAAGTGAGGTAATTGCTGCACCGATAAAAGCAAAATCTGTACCTGCAGGTATTATCGAACTGGCGAACAAAAAACATTATGATGTTGTGGTAGTTGGCGCTTCTCAGGAAGGAATGCTATCTATCAAACAAAATATTCCTGATACAATTGCTCTTAATGTTGATAGTACAGTGATTCTGGTTCGGGGAACGATTAATGATAGAGAATTACATTTTGGTGAGGTAGAAACAAAAAGCCAAAATTCAGAACAGACAACCTCATCAATAACAAGTATGAGTCAGGAGTCACGACAAACCGCATCTTTACCTGCTACCAAAAGTTTGAAATCACAACAGGTTAGGTTATTAAAGAACGGTAGTAGTCAGAAATCAGGACAGACTGCATATTTACAGCAGAGGTCAACGAAATTTGGCGTAAAAGTTGGAAGAGGAAGAAGTCAGGATTCAGAAGAGAAGAACTGATTTCCCAACCCCCAACTAAAGTTGCCAAATTTTCACAATATTTTCGGCGCTACCACCACCAGCAATTTTTTTCCCATCTTTACTGGTGGCTACAGAGTATATGTAACCGACATCTTTTTTGAGGGTATTAATTAGTTTTCCAGTTTTTACATCCCACAATTTAATAGTATTATCATTGCTACCACTAACAAGTATTTGATCTTCTTCAGATTGGCTGTCAGTTTTACCAGGTATGTAAGCAACTGAATTTACTTTATCTGTATGTCCTTGGAGAGTATTACTTACTTTTCCGGCAGCTAAATTCCATACTTTCACCGTTTTATCTCTACTTGCGGAAGCTAATGTTTTTCCATCAGGAGCAAAAGCAACAGAAAATACTTTATCTTTATGTGCTTTAAATGTGCGAATTTTCTCTCCCGTCTCCACATTCCATAATTTTATGCTTTTGTCCCAACTACCAGAAGCTAAAGTAAAACCATCGGGAGAAAAATCCACAGAATTTACTGCTGCAGAATGTCCCTTCAATGTTCGGATTTCCTCCCCTGTAGCCACATTCCATAGTTTGATGGTGCTATCGACACTACTGGAAGCTAAAGTTGTACCATCTTTACTAAAAGCAACGGAGATGACTCCCTGTAAATGTCCTTTGAGCGTACGAATTTCTTTACCAGTTGATAAATCCCAAAGTTTAATGGTTTTATCGTTACCACTACTGGCAAGAATTTTACCATCTGGGCTAAAAGCCACATCCCAAATCCATCCAGAATGACCCTCAATAGTCCGAATTATTTCCCTGTTGGCTACATCCCAAACTTTGATAGTCTTATCATCACTACCACTAGCAAGTTTATCTCCCTGGGGAGAAAAGTTAACCGCATTTACATCACTTGCATGTCCTACTAATGTAAATACCGAAGAGTTGTTAACAAATAATCCAGGTGGTATTAAAGGAATTTGTGGTGGATTGAAAAACCAAAAAACTCCTCCACCCAAAGTTAATAAAATCAATCCACCATTAACCAACCATCGCTTTTTAAGTTTTTTCTGTACCTGTACTGTTGCTTCATTTGAGTTTCTCGGTACGGAGCTAAGTAATGTTGTCGCAACTGAAGCTGATACTTGTTGAGGTACTAAATCTTTAAGAACTCGATCCGCGGATTGATAACGTTCTTTAATATCTACTTTGAGTAATTTGTCAATTACTTCGCCCAATTCCATCGAGATGGGAATCCCTTGTCCATTGGAACCATTAAAGTGTTTTCGCCAGGTTGTAATCCAAGCATAACCCTTTTCCATCCATTGCTTGGATGGAGAAACACCTGTTAGCAGAAAAAAGCAACTTGCACCCAAACTGAATAGATCGCTAGCAGGATAAGCTTTTCCGTCTTGCATTTGCTCGACAGGAGTATAACCATGGGAACCAATACTTGTCCCTTTATTCTTGACAGTCGTTGTTAAAAGCTTAGAAGCACCAAAGTCGATCAACACATGCTTCCCATCATTCTCGCGGATAATAACATTTTGTGGCTTAATATCTCTGTGAATTACTCCTTTCTCGTGAATAAATTTCAGAACAGGTAATAAATCCAATAACAGCTTGCGAATTTCAGGTTCTCTAAACCTTCCATTCTCTTGCATGCGTTGTAGTAAGTTGTTTCCCTTAATAAACTGTTGTACTAAATATAAATAACCATCTTGCTCAAAATAAGCCAACAAATTGGGTATCTGTGGGTGTTCTCCCAACTCTTGCAGACGCTGAGCTTCTTCCTTAAAAAGTTTTACCGCTTTTTTTAAAGTTGATTGATTCTGGACTTTTGGTGCAAGCTGTTTAACAACGCACTGCTCGTTTAATTTGTCTATATCTTCTGCCAGATAGGTGATACTAAACCCACCTTCAACAGAAAGCCGTTTTACAATCCGATAGCGACCTCTGAGCAAAGGTATCAATGGTGTCTGACAATTTTGGCAACATTGATTCCCATCCGGGTTCATTGGGTTTTGGCAATCGGGATTCAGGCAGCAGATCATACTGGGAATCCATCCGTGTTTCGAGTATAAGTTAATTCGTATCAGAGATTTGTTGCGATCGAAATGCTCAACCTATTTCTTTTTATAAAAGAAAAAGACACAGCTATAGCATAGGCGAAATTAGGGCAAGTTTCAATTATAAGATTTACCTGTAAAGTTTAATCACAATTCTAAATCATACATTAATAATTATTCCAAGTAGTCCGTATCATCCGATAGTTGTAAAAATTACTATATTTCTATATCTCTGGGTGAAGAAATTGGAGTAACTCTCTACTCTTCGGTACTTAGTGTGACAATCCCAAATCTGACATACTGTCATTTGCTGACACCAAGTCACAATTATAATTGCTATGATTAGCAGTTAAAAAAATAAACTGATGTTTTTGGTAATATCCAATGTAATATAAAAAAACTAAATTTGGAGAATGTTTGAAAATTAATAAATTAGACCAGGTTGTCGTTAGCTTCATCTAAAATATAAAATCCTTTTTAAAAGGGATAAAACTCCTAAAAAGTCTTAATTAGTTTGAAGGATATTTATCAAATATTCTCTAAATAAAAATGTAATAAGTTATTGCAATGTGCCATATTCATAAGGTTCATATTCATAAGTAAAATCAAGTAAAAATATGAATTTAAAAAGTGACAAAGAATATTGTCGTAAATTTGATTTGAAGTTTTTTGATTTTAGGTTTTTAGAGTTTAGATTTAAGTTTAGATTCGTTATTTCTTTGTTTAGTAGCTTTTTACTTGCTAGTTATTCTCTACCTGTAAACGCTTTAATGGTAGAAATATTAGATGATAAAAACACCTTACTTATAGCTAAAACACCTGATGAGAGACCGGAAATAGTACAACAAGGTATAGAAGAAATACCTGTAATCAATCCACCACAAACATCTGAAACGCCACAACAGCCTTCACAAGCCCCAGAAGAAACTACACCAACAAGCCCTCCAGCAACAAACCCTCCAGCAACAAACCCTCCAGCAACAAACCCTCCACCATCATCGAATACCATAGAACCTACTTCTCCAGTACCAGCACCTGGAACAGCTGCACCTAGGACACCAACACCCAGGACACCAACACCCAGGACACCAACACCTAGGACACCAAGACGCCCTGCACCTGGAACTGGAACAGCAACACCCACTCGTCGTCCTACACCTGGAGCACCAAGACGCCCGGTCAGAACACAACCCAGGAAGCAACAACCAAATGTCCAACCTCAAATACCTCGTGAAAATCCGAGAATCTCGCCTCTTGTTCTTTCTGAGGAGATTAATTACCGCCAGCTTAATTATGTAGATATTGCTTTAGGAGTTTTAGCTCCAGGTGACTATGAACATAATGGCAGACACTTCCATTTTTACCAGTTCGAGGGTAGAGAAAATCAACTGATTCAAATTAGGTTGCTTGGTAGTGGAGATCGACGTAGGTCTAGTAATTTAAGCATGCAACCACTAATGTATTTGCTTGACCCTGATGGTAACGTAATTTTGAGACGAGGTGGTGGAATTGGTCCCGGTTCAAGAGATGCTTTTGAATTTGTTCGGCTACCAGCTGATGGTACTTACGTCGTTGGTGTAACTACTCGTAATCCAGGAGATACGGGTCGTTACAGTTTAGCGCTAAGAAACGATAGAGCTAGTTATACTGTTGATGAGAAAGATAACTTAAGTGCTACCGGTCCAATTTTAAGAAGAAATCGTAGCCCTTACAATGTTTCTCGGTTTGAAGGTGAGAAAGGTCAGCTTGTTAGTGTTCGTGTAGATAGCACCTTTGAAGAATTTTCTCCTTACGTAGTATTGCTTGACTCCCAAGGAAAAATCGTTGCAACGAATAATGATAGGGATGGAAAATTTAGTGCTCTAATAGATCGAGCCAAGTTACCAGAAGATGGAACTTATTACGTTGTCGTAACTTCAGTTTCTCCAGGACAAGCAGGAGCTTACAGACTGACGATTTTTTAACAGTTTATGGCTAACGCTACGCCCTTACGGGCTACAGTTAACAGTTAACAGTTATCAATAACGATTAATTGGTGATGCGAAAAAATAACAATCACCCATTACCCATTACCCATTACCCATTACCAATTACCGACACTATTGCGACATCCGCCATACTTTAATAGTGTTATCTCCCATAGCCCCACTAGAAAGGGTTTGCTGATAAGGAATGTTTTCTCGATCTATTGCAGGTGAGAAACTCAGGGAGGTAATGTAACCAGAGTGTCCTCTAAGGGTGTCGATTTCTTCTCCCGTAACTAAACTCCAAAGTTTAATTGTGCGATCGCCACTACCACTAGCGAGAATATTACCATCAGGACTAATAGCCAAACAGTTCACCCATTTGGAATGTGCTTTGGAGGAATTTTTGGAACCATCAATAAAAGTACGAATTTCTTCTCCTGTAGCCAAATTCCACAATTTGATAGTGCGATCGTGACTTCCGGAAACAAAAGTTTTACCATCGGGACTAATTGCAACAGAAGATACTTTATCTTTATGACCGTCAAGGGTACGGATAAGCTCTCCTGTAACTAAATTCCAAATTTTGATCGTTCTATCGTCGCTCCCACTGACTAATATTTTATTATCAGGGGACACAGCAATAGAAGATACCTTTGATGAGTGTCCGCTTAAGGTACGAATTTCTTCTCCATTTGCTATATTCCAGACTTTGATAGTGCGGTCAAAACTACCACTAATAATATTTTTACCGTCTTTGGTTACAAGTAAAGTTCCAATAGAATCAGAATGTCCTTTAAAAGTACGGATTTGCCGTCCATTTACTAAATTCCAAAGCTTAATCGTATTGTCATAACTACCACTAACAAGGTTCTTATTATTGGGAGTAATTGCAATGGTTGCAACCCAAGCAGAATGACCTTTAAAAGTACTAATTTCCTTATTTTTTATTAAATTCCATAATTTAATAGTATTGTCGTAACTTCCACTAGCTAGAATTTGACCATTTGGGTTATAGGCTAACGATGCAACTGAATTACTATGACCATTTAGGGTTTTTTGTAGGTAATTACTACTCGGAAAACTGGCGATCAAAAATATTGGATTTGATACTAAAAAGCCATAACGTACGTAACCATAAATTTGGCTACCAACTAACCCAAAAAGGACAATTGCAATAGCAGTCAACCACTTGAGTATTAATTCAAGGTCATGTTTGGATAAGTTTAACGAAGAGGCTATTGCTGATATTCTTTGCGAACGAGATTGCTTGGATGTTTGTCTTCGCAATCTAGAAAATAAGTTTACTCTCAGGGAAGATGAAGAAGCTTTCGGATCTGTTGTATTTGTTGTATTCCCTTCACGACTTGGCGATTGTGACGGTATTTGGGTTGGTGGTGGAGCGCCAGGAGTAAGAGTTAAATCCCGAATAACTTCGTCTGCTGATTGATAACGTTCTTGAATATCTTTTTTTAATAAACGTTCGATAACCAGAGCAAATTCATTACTCAGGGGACTATTCACATGTTGTCGCCATGTAGAAACCCAACCATAACCCTGTTGAGTCCATAAATGAAATGGAGGTATTCCACTAAGCATATGAAAACAGGTTGCACCTAAGCTGAAGAAATCACTTGCAGGACAAACTTCTCCACCCTGGATTTGTTCTATGGGACTATATCCGAAAGAACCAATGGTAGTTCCGGGTTTAGTTTGTACTGTTGCTGTCAGTTGCTTTGAAGCGCCAAAATCAATTAATACTAATTTGTTATCGAATTGACGACGAATGATATTTTGTGGCTTGAGGTCGCGATGAACTACTCCATTTTCGTGAATAAATTTAAGAACGGGTAATAAGTCAAGCAACAGTTCTCTTATTTCTATCTCATTATATTTTGAACGTTGCTGCAATTCTTTAAATAGATTTAATCCATCAACAAATTCTTGTACTAAATACAAGTAATTATCCTCTTCAAAGTATGCCAGTAATGTCGGTATTCTTTGATTTCTACCTAATTCTTGCAGGCGCTTTGCTTCTTGTTTAAATAGCTCAATTGCTTTATTTAATGCCCAGGTTCCATGAACTTTTGGTGCTAATTGTTTGACTACACCAAGTTCATTGAGCTTATCTAAATCCTCTGCTAAGTAGGTTCTACCAAATCCACCCTCATCCGAAAGTACTCCAGTAATTCGATAATGACCTCTAAGCAGGGGTTTAAGTGTTGCGCTACAACTCTGGCAATACCTTATCCCGTCTGGATTGTGGGGATTTGGGCAATCGGGGTTTAGGCAGCACAGCATTATCTAGCTAATGTAAATGTTCTAAAAACTATAATAGCTCTTTCTCCAATTTTGCTTGTTAATATTGTTGCTTTTTGGGAATTATAATCTTTGTAATTTATTCGTAATTTTGTTTGCAATTATAAGCAGCATATATGCCCCGCCGTAATTTGATAAGGAAGGTTATGTCTACAGCAAACATAACCACAAATTAGAATTCGATTTGTCAGTTTTAAAACCAGATTTTCGTATCCCAAATATCACTATAAAAATAGGCCTAACTCTGAATATTTATCATTTAACGCGCAGAGCATTTAATTAACCTGATTGCTTTGCCAAACCTTTATAGTATGGTCATAACTTCCACTGACAATAGTATCGGTAGATTCAAAAGAAAATGTACTGCTAGGTTTAATTGCAACTGACCAAACTTTACGACGATGACCTGTAAGGGTACGGATATTTTCTCCCGTATCCAAATTCCAAACTTTAACGCTTTTATCCCAACTACCGCTAACAATAACTTTGTTGTCAGAACTGATTGCAACAGAATTTACTTTGTTGTGATGTCCTGACAGGGTGTTTATATTTTTTCCTGTTTTCAGATCCCAAATTTTAATAGTTTTATCCCAACTACCGCTGACTAGTTTCCGACCATCTGCACTAATAGTGACAGAAGTTACAGGAGCGTGATGTCCCCTTAGGGTCATTTTCTCTTTACCTGTACCTATATCCCACAACTTAATACTGTTGTTAAAATGGTGGGCTGAAGCTAAAGTTTTGCCATCTGGACTAAAGGAAACAGAATTAACGATATCGCAGTGCTGCTTCATTGTACGAATTTCCGAACCAGTAGAAAAATTCCAGATTTTAATTGTCTGATCCCAACTACTAGAAGCTACTCGTTTTCCGTCCGGACTAAAACTTACAGAAACAACAGATGCTGAATGACCTGACAAAGTCTTTACTTCTTTTCCTGTTTCCAAATCCCAAATCTTAATAGTTTTATCTCCACTACCAGAAGCAAGAAATTTACCATCTGGACTAAATGCAAGAGAGTTTACCCAATCGGAATGTCCTTTGAGGGTTACTACTTCTTCTCCTGTTTCTAGTTTCCGTAATTTGATGTTTTTTTCTTCGCTGACACTAGCAATACTATTACCATCTGGACTAATGGCTAATGCCAAGATAGCCCCAGATTTTTCAGTTAAGGTTTGAGATAGGGAAACATTTCCCGATAGCAGGTCGAGACCTTTATCAGTTCGGGAAGATAAATTTGTCAAAGCTGGGGAACTTGGTAAATACCACACTCCTCCAAAACCTAAAACGGCTAGTTTCCAGAGGAACAATTTTGAAAAAGTATTACCTGTCAACAGCTTGATTTTTGAGCAGGTCATTTTTACAGACATTGCAAATAAATTAACTGCAAACTCTAAGCACTATAGTCAATAGAAAACACTAGTACTCGATTGTTCCGTAAACATTATTATGTACTACCTTAATAGAAATAATTCCGGAACTATTTCTATATTTTTAAACATTGTAAGGTAAACACTTCATAAAAAATAGAAGACGAGTAAAACAGTTTTACGCGTCAATGTTTACGTTAAATTTCTATGTATATTTGATACTATGATTATACATAATACTAAGACGCAATTGACAACTTTATCACATATTCATAAATTTTTAGAAAATACCTGCAATCTCATAAGTTGCTTATTTTATAATATTTATAAGAGTTATTTTAAATAATTGTAATTATTGCGATTACTGAGTAATTGTTTAGACTTAAGAGTGTAAGCATATAAAAAGCTAATTACTTAGTTATTATTTTACAGTCAGAAAAAAAATGTCCAAAATATATACAAATATAAGGCAAATAAGGGGATTTAAACAGTAAGGTATAGTAACAAAAATTACTATGTATAATATTGTTGGCTAATATCTATCGTTTATATCCAATATTGGTTAATACTAAGAAATTAAAATGCTATTGAAAATTTTTATCGATGTTTCTCTAGCATATTAGAGTTGAATTTAACTTAAATTCATATAAATTAATCAATTTACTTTAATAAAAATAGCTTAATGAATGTAGCTTGAAAGTCTTATTTTTAGGGAAATACAGCATTTATTGTCTTGAAATGACAGTTCCAAGTTGAGTGTTTGAGGGGGTTTAATCATACCCCCACAATAAAGAAACAAAATATATTACTAATTTAAGAACTATTTTTCGATCGCAAGCAGAGGAATATTTGAAATACTCAGTAGGAGAACAATATCAATATCCCTAAATCATAACTTCATGAAAAATTTATAATTAATGCGATAGACGCCAAATTTTGATCGTTTTATCTTCGCTACCGCTAACTATAGTTTCTCCATCCCAACTATAGGCTAATGAACTAACAGCTTCACCATCGTTAGAAAGAGTACTAATCAATTCTCCTGTAGAGATATTCCAAATTTTTATTGTTCTATCTGTACTTCCACTAGCAAAAGTTTTGTTGTTTGATAATTTATTAGCTGGGTTAATTGCAAGGGATGTAATGCTCTGGGTATGTCCTTCGAGATTACGAACTAACTCGCCTGTAGATAAATCCCAAATCTTTATACTTCGATCTGCACTTCCACTTATAAGAACGGGACTGCGACCTTTTACTCCAGGACTCATAGCAAGTGATGTAACACTTTGAGTGTGCCCCTTAAGAGTATGAATTAACTTACCTGTAGATAAATTCCAAACTTTGATAGTTTTGTCGGTGCTCCCAGAAGCCAAGATATTAATATCATTATCGTTCTCAGAACCAATACTAAACTGACTAATAGCAACTGAACGCACCCAAGAGGAATGTCCGGTTATAGTACGAATTTCTTTTCCTGTTTCCAGGTTCCAAAGTCTGACAGTTTTATCATTACTTCCACTAGCAAGAATTTTGCCATCAGGACTAATTGCTAAAGCGTGGACAGAATCAGAATGTCCGGTTATGGTGCGAATTTTGCTTCCTGTTTCCAGATTCCAAATCTTGATTGTTTTATCTTCGCTACTGCTAGCAATGATTTTACCGAAACCCTGGGGTGTAGAGACTCTCACAGGATTAATAACAATTGCATTTACTCGACTTTTATGACCTTTGAGAGTTGTAATTTCTCGTCCTGTTTGAGTATCCCAAAGTTTAATTGTTTGATTGCTGTTGCTAGCAACTATTCGACTATCAGGACCAATTGCAACAGATAATATTGAGTTTAAACCGCCTGAGATAGTATTAGCTAAAGAGAATTTTTGCGAGCGCTGTTTGTTTTGATTAATTTTGCTAGTTTGATTATCTACAGCAACACTTGATGAAAATTCTGTAGTAAATTTTTGTGCTTGCAAATACCAGAATTGTCCCAATCCCAGAATCGCGATCGCAGTTAGTGGGAAAAACAAATATTGAGGTTTGAGATATTTGTTTGACCCAGAAGGTGAAAATATTGGAGCTTCATAAGACTCATTAGCTGGGGAATCTAGTGGCTTAGAACTCAAGTCATTGAATGCTTGTTCGGCTGATTGGTAACGTTGTTTAATATCTTTTTTCAACAACTTTTCCATGACTAAAGCCAGTTGTTCGTCAATTGGATGACTCAAGTATTGTCTCCAGTCATTGACCCAGTTATAACCATTTTCCGTCCAAAGTTTAAATGGAGATGTTCCTGTGAGTAGATGAAAACAGGTAGCCCCTAAGCTGAATAAATCGCTAGCAGGGAAAGCTACACCATCTCTAATTTGTTCGATTGGACAATAACCGTGGGAACCAATTGATGTTCCTGCTTTAATTTGTACCCTTGCTGTTAACTGTTTAGAAGAACCAAAATCAATTAAGGCTAAACGTCGGTCTTTTTTACGACGAATGATATTTTGCGGTTTAATATCGCGATGAACAACTCCCCGTTGGTGAATATATTTGAGTACGGGTAGTAAGTCCAACAAAATTTGTTTAATTTCAGATTCTGCGTAGAGACGTGCTTGTTTTCCGATTCCTCGACGTCGAAATTGTAATTCTTTAGATAAATTTTGTCCGTCAATAAATTGCTGTACTAGGTACAAATAATTATCTTGCTCAAAATAAGCTAATAGAGTTGGTATTTGGGAATGCTCTCCGAGTTGTTGAAGTCGAGTCGCTTCCTTTTGAAATAACTCCATTGCTTTTTTGAGCGCCCAACTACCGGGTAGTTTCGGTGCTAGTTGTTTGATTACACATAATTCTTTGAGTTTATCCACATCTTCTGCAAGATATGTTCTACCAAATCCTCCCTCATCTGATAGCACTCGAATAACACGGAAGCGATTTCGTAAAAATTTTACCAGTGGAGTTCCACAGGTCTCGCAAATTTTAGTTCCATCAGAATTAAGGGGATTTGGGCAATCAGGATTTAAGCAGCAGATCATTATCACAGAGGCGCGACTGCGTAGCAAGTGGTGGTTAGTTTGCCCCGAAATTTTCCAAAAATGGGAAAATTATTTTTGCATTATACAAAATATATTTTTTTAATTCCTGAGTTGGAAACCTATAGTTATATTGTTTTTATTTTTAAAAATCAAAGTAACTAAAATTACCCTATAGAAATCCTAAATCCTTCATGAATATCAAAATTGTAGAGACGTTGCAGAGGCTAACGCCGACGCCGCAGGCTCTGCAACTACAGGATTTATCTGTTCACAAATCAACTAGGATTGCTATATATTTACTTTATTGGTATTTGATATGTTCTATATCAGATAAAATTTTGCAGGATTTAACAGCCTAAAGAAATTAAGTTTAAATACTTAATTATCGAGTTTGCCTGGTATTTTTTTTATGTGATTTTACACCTCAATAAGAACAAAAAATACAAATAATTGATCTAAATTATTATTAAAACTATTTAAATTTTTTTTGATTTTTCTTGATTTTTGAAATATTTAGACTTTGGTATTACTATTTTTGTGAAAAACCGCTAGTTTTTAATTTTTCCCGCCATCTGCGAATTGCAGTCGCTGTGCGGTTAACAGGAGGTGAATACTTTGATGAAACCTCTTGAGTATGAAACTTCTTGATTTGCTCTGGAGTTTGAAAACTTGAAGCTTGAAATTCTGAAACTTGAAACTCTCGAACTTGAGATTTGGGAACTTGAGATTTGGGAACTTGAGATTGCTTGACTTTTCCCAAAGGCTTGGTTGTCATACATTCACTCAAATTTGGAATATATTTTTCCAAACCTAAAGCCCGTTTTACCTCATCTACGGATTTAAAGCGCTCCAGTAGAGAAGTTTTAATCATTTTGCTTAATATATTTCCCAAGTGTTCGCTGATATTTACTTCTTTTTGCCAAAGTATTTCACCAGTAATCGGGTCATGGTCAAATTCAAGGGGTGCTTTACCAGTTAGTAAATAGACACAAGTAATACCGACAGCATAAATATCGCTGGCATAAACTGGGGATAAGTAAAACTGTTCTGGTGGAGCAAATCCCATAGTTCCAACAAAATGAGTGCTAGCGTTTCGAAGCGCAGAAGTACTATTTTTTGGTTTTATTAATTCATCTTTAACCGCCCCAAAATCTATTAGTACAAGACGTCCATCTTCTTTACATCGCAATATATTCTGTGGCTTAATATCCCGATGAATTACATGAAGGTCGTGAATATAAGATAAAACAGGCAATATCTCTTGGAGAAACTGCTTAACAGCCGCTTCTGTTTTTACACCGTCACGTCTAACTTCCCGAGCTAAAGTGTAGCCCCGCACGTATTCTTGGACCAAGTAAAATTCACCGCGATTTTCAAAAAAGTCCAAAAGCATCGGGATTTGAGAATGACTACCCAGTTGACCCAAGGCTATAGCTTCTTTTTCAAAGCGTTCTTTAGCTCGTTCCCAGCTTCTATGATTGGTAGTTCGAGGACAAAGCTGTTTAATTACACATAAAGGACTACCTGGTAAGTCCATATTTCTGGCGATAAAAGTTACTCCAAAGCCACCCCGACCCAATATTCGGAGTATTTTGTAGCGATCGCGAAATAAATTCTTGGTACCACACAGTTGACCGAGGTGAGTTTTCTGCAAAATATCTGTATGGAATTTTGCAACTTTCTTCATAGGAAAATGACTCATGGGGCGATGCCAATTTTAAGTTTTTTTATACTTGTAAAAATTTTATATATTTGTGCTGATGTTGTTTGAAATAGTAGGTTAGAAAAACCCCAGTATTCATGCTGGAAGACTATCGAATATATTTATACGCAGTTTTAAGGAAAATGTTTTTCTAAACCTAATGTCTTAATTAAACGATATTTAGGATTAGAACGCTAGTAGTATTACTGTATCTTTGCAAAGTTATAACTTTTTATCAAAGTATCCGGATAAATCATCTGGAGAAACTACTTAAATATTTTTTCTATGATGAAGCTGCTTAATTTTTATTGGTTTAGAAGTCATTATAACTTCATATTTTATCTGTAGTAATTTTTAAAATTTACCTATTATTTTTTATTCTTTCATCATCCTTTTAAATCTAAGTTCGAGCAGAATTAATCTATGGGATTAGCATCTGTTGAAAGGAATAAAAATGATTAATAATAAAAAGCTAGTATTTTGCTTGACCAATAAACTTAGCAAGACATTAGGAAGTTTGACTTTAACATTCGCTGCGATTGGCTGCAGTACTCTTCCCGCTCAAGCAGTTAACTTCAACTTTACCTATGGCTCAAACGTTACTTATGAACAAAAAGTAGCTACAGAATTAGCTGGAAATATCTGGTCTAACCATTTAGCAGATCCAGTAACGGTAAATATTCATGTGGAAATGGCAGATAATTCAGAGTTACCTACCAATGTGATTGGTGGAGCGATTCCTTTCTTTGAAATAAATCATGCCTACAGTGATTTTTATAACAAGCTTCAACTTGATAAAACATCAACTGATGATGATAATGCTGTAGCCAGTCTGGATTCTGGAGATGAGTGGACCGCCTGGAATTCTAATCAGTTCGACACATTTAGTGAAATTAATATGACTAGAGCTAATGCTAAAGCCATAGGTGCGATTTCTGGCAATGATTCTACTCTTGATGGTTTAATTTTGATGAATAACCTCAATGGTACAGGTGTAAATTGGCAGTATGACTATCTCAGTTCGGGAGTAGGTAGTAATCAGCTAGATTTCACTAGTGTTATGATTCACGAAATTGGTCACACTTTAGGTTTTGTAAGTACTGTTGATTCTTACACCTATGCTGACTATCTGAATGATGGTAGTGATGTAGGAAGCAATTCAGGAAGTAATCAAGGCGGTAGTAACGGAGAAACCGACAAATTTACAGATCATTGGACGACGATGGATATGTTCCGATACTATACAGCCCAAGATGGCACAAAACAAAGAGGGTTATGGTATGGAACTGATGGAACTAGCTGGAATCAATACTTATCCCTCGATGGAGGTACAACTTCTCTAGCAGTTCTTGAATCTGGAGCTGATACACGTATAAATGATGCAAGTGGCTATCAAGCAAGCCATTATCTTAATACTCTAAACGCAGGAATTATGGATCCTGTTTTAGAACTCGATACGAGACGTTATTTAGATCCAAATAGTATCGATTTACGTTTTTTTGATGCTATCGGTTGGGATAGACAATCTGGATCTACACAACTCAGTACCCTACAAAATATCGCTAATGTAAACGCTGCGAATGCAGGAAATATAAATCGCAGTAATGAGTTAAATAGTATATTTAACCAATATGGTTGGGGTGGTGGAAATGGTGGAAATGGTGGAAATGGTGGAAATGGTGGAGGTGGATTTACACAAGAGAGCACTTTGGTTGAGAATTTATCTCAAGCAGGATTTTTTGAAGTTGGTGTATTTCAACAAAGATTTGACTTTGATGCTCGTAAGCCTTTTGTTTCTGCTTCCGTTCCCGAACCTACTTCCACTGTAGTATTTTTAGGATTAGGTTTATTGGGTTTTGTTTGTGGCAAAAAACGAAAATTACAATAGGACGTTAACAATGCACTAAAGTGCTACTTACTGCCAACATCATTAAAAAATCTTAGTTAGAACAATTTACTGCTACAGGTGATACCAAGTTAGGAGAATTGGGATTAAATGCTACAAATTCAATGTCTCCTTGGGAATTGCGTATCCAACCAGAAGCTTCGATAATGGCTGATGATTGATTAACTTCTCTATCATTAACCCGAACAATATTATTTGTTTGCTTTTGATATGCAGGTAAGTCGCGAATATCTGACCAAACACGATTTGCATTTACTTGTTGAGTAGGGTTTTGTTGCATTCCACCCCTTCCAGTAACTGCAAAACTACTACCAAATTTACTAGAACAAACCGTTGCAATTTCTTGGGAAGACTGTATTGATGTTGGTAGTTCCACTAAACCAGAGTTCGGATCGATATCAAGATTATTGATGTCCACTGTACCATTTACACCAAACTCAGAACTAGCAGTGATATCATTTTCTGGAGTCAGGCGATCGCGAAATTCTAAACCAAATATACCTTGAGTAGTAATATTTATATTACCTCCATCACCTGTGACTGCATTTGCGACAATATCGCTGTTTTCCAAACCGACAATAATGGGAGAATTAATTATGATATTTCCTCCATTAGCAGTTCCAATGGCATTGACGGTAATATTACTACCACGACGCATGAATAATAGATCGGTATCAAGAAATATATTTCCCCGATCACCTGCATTTACTTCCGCCCTCAGGCTACCATCATTGTTCAGGAAAATCTCTGCAGCTTGAATATTTAGGTTTCCTGCATTTCCTGTCCCTGGAGTAATATCTGGATTGCGACTGGAGAAATTACTAACTGAAATAGTCGCACCATCAAGGACATTAAGTTTATCTGTAACAAGATTTAATTGACCGCCATTACCAGTACCGACAATAGCAGCACTAAATAAACCACTGCTACCTACTTCGTTCACAAAACCACTTAATTCTACTTTTTGAGCCTGAATATTTAAACTACCTGCATCTCCGTTCGCAAAGGTGGTAGAACTAATTTGTGCTCCCCCACTCAGACTTAGAGTATTAGTATCAATACTTAAACTTCCTCCCCGACCAAAATTCGTAGTACTAAATAAGCCACTGGGAAAGTTATTGGTAAATCCATTAGCTTCAATTTCAGAAGCTTCGATCTCTAAAGTACCGCCATTCCCAGAACCAAAAGTACTAGTATCGATTTGTCCTCCAGCAAATAAGCGCAAACTTTCTGTTGCAATTTTTATTAAACCTCCATTACCATCTGCTCCCTCTTGTACGTTAGCGAATATACCGCTAGGTAATCCAGCAGAAGAAACACCGGAAACTTCGATCTGATTCGCTTGAATTTCTAGTCCACCCGCATTACCCAAACCAGAGGTACTAGTATCAACTTGTCCTCCATCAAATAAACTTAAACTTTCTGTTTGAAGACTTATTAAACCCCCATTACCATCTGCTCCTGCTTGTACGTTAGCGAATATACCGCTAGGTAATCCAGCAGAAGAAACACCGGAAACTTCGATCTGATTCGCTTGAATTTCTAATCCACCTGCATTACCCAAACCAGAGGTACTAGTATCGATTTGTCCTCCATCAATTAGTTTTAAAGTGTTAGTTTCAAGCTTAATTTTTCCTCCATTTCCAGTAGGGGAAGAACCACTAGCAGACAAACCACTAGGAAATTGACCAAAAGCAGCACCAACCAGTTGAATATCCTGGGCTTTGATGCTCAAATTTCCAGCATGACCATCAGAATTCAAAGAATTTCCACTGCTAATCGTTGCTCCTTCATTAACTAGTAAGCGATTGGTTTCAATGAAAATCTCACCACCATTACCAGTACCAAACGCAGCATTGGTAAATAGACCACTAGGACCAAAAGGACCACCAAAATTTAACTCGATATCCTCAGCCTTGACCCTAATTCTTCCCCCATTTCCCGTACCAAAAGTACCGCTTCCGATTTGTCCCCCACCATCAACAATTAAGCTTTTAGCGTCAATTTGAATTTCTCCAGCATTACCTGTCGCTTCAAACTCTACATCAGCAGATATATTGGTGGATAAAGGGAGTTCAAAAGAAAAACCAACGACTTCTAGTGCTTCTGTTGCTTTAATACTTAACATTCCTCCTGTTGAGTCACCAGCAGTATTAGCTAAAATCGCCGAACCATCGGTTAAAGAGATATTACGTCCTATCACTTGCACCTCACCACCACCATTACCACTGACATCTACTGAAGCCGCAGCAGTGAGGTTAATATCTTGGAAGTTGTTAACTTGCTCGTATTCTAAATTCCAACCTGAAGTAGTAGAAATTAGGTTAACTAAACCTTCACCTCGGACGCTACCCAATTCAACTCTTCCTTGCTCAGCTGTCAAATTTCCCCCAGATAAAATGACATTACCACCCACCAGAGCTAAGGTTTTACCTGGTAATACTTGTAATCCTAATGTGCGATCGCTCCGGTCAGTAGAAAAGGTATCAAAATCAAAGGAGATATTACTACCCGGACCTCGAACGGTAATATCTCCCGAATCAGAACCATATTGTAAACCTACAGGAACATCAACAGTCAACAGTAGCGTTCCTTGGGAATTAACCGCACTATAAAAACTACCATCTGCAAATTTAATACTTTCAGCAGTACCAGCAAAAAACGAACCACCAATATCTAACTTGGCATTTTCACCAAAAATAATGCCACTAGGATTAATAAGAAAAAAATTGGCACTTCCTCTATTATCTGTAGTGCCATCAATTAATGTTTGAATAGTACCGTCAATATTAGAAAGTGAACCGCCTGTAATCCTGGTAATAATATTTTGAATTCCAGATTCGTGAATAAATCGGGCAGTTTCATTAGACTGAAGAGAAAAATTTGTGAAACTATGAAACAGGTTACCACCATTCTCTGGTCTAGTCCCCCCGGTAATCTCGAGCAAGTTTACATTGGGCGTCGAAACTACTGTATGATTTTGCAAAGTATCATCAGCAACAATATCAGCGATCGCTCGCTCAGAGTAAATAGGTAGGGAACAGCAAACTAACGAAATAATAGCTGTTAACCAGTGAATTTTCCCTTGAATACTGTTAAAAGGAGAAATCCGAGAGATGGAGATGTTAACCATTTGCCTGTTGACCCTGGCAATCTAAAATAGCTACACCACTGAAAAAATATTTTTGTTAGGTGTATTTATATACTGCCCATCAACTTTTCTGAAATTAACACTAGCTGGTGATTAGGAGACTGGGGATTGGGGACTGGGGACTAGGAAGATAACACCCAATCCCCAATAGCCAATTCCCAATCCCTAGTACCTAAAGAACTTGCTCAACTTCGGCAATTTCTGGAATCATTTCTCTCAAACGGCGTTCAATCCCCATTCTCAAGGTCATAGCAGAACTAGGACAGGAACCACAAGCACCTTGCAAACGTAATTTAACAATTGGACCATCCAGTTCGACTAGTTCGACGTTTCCGCCATCAGACATCAAGTAAGGGCGCATTTCATCTAAAACAGTTTCTACGTTTTGTGTCGTCAGTTCCATAATTTTAAGACCTCGCTAAATCAAAAATCGACTTTGTAGTTTTGTTATCTAGATCCTAGACGACAATAGCAGCTTAATCGTCAGTTATCAGTGGTTAGTTGCAGTTAGTTGTGTTTATGTTTGTTATTTTGAATCATCTATGATTAAACAGATGCAGCTTCCATTAATTTGATATTAGGGTAACTAAACTCAGTAGCATTGTCCTCGCCAGCAATATTTTCTGTAATTACTTGCTTAGTCATTAAGTAATAGTCACCAATTTTTTCGTAGGTGTCTTCAAATTTTAGTATGCTTTTAATTTCATCGGTTTTACTGTCACGAAAAATGGCACTGTAGTGAGTCGCGACATACCCACAACCAGTATCTAAACTTTGGTGGGTATCAATGACAAAAACTGTCTTTCCCATGACTCGAGTCACGCAGACAACTTCCTTGTTACGGATTTTGTAAGTGGAACTTGTAGAATCACCACTAACAAAAACTTCTACACCACCATCATCATCAGTTTGACCGAGACTAAACTCGTACTGACCGTAAGACTCTTCAAAAGAAGTTGGTTGACGATGATTAACAAGATCGCGTAATTGGGTATATATCCCAGCTTTGACCTCTTCGTTAGGTACTTCCGTTACTTCTACTGTTAGATCGCGGTTGATGCGAATTTTTCCAGTACAAACCTCTGCACCTTGCATTAATTTCACATCCGCACTATAGCCGGGAAACTTTTCATTCCAAGTGTAACGACTTTCGTAAGCGGTTTGAAATAACTCGCGGCCTGTTATTTGAGTTGTCATATAACCACTTTTAAGTTTACTTTTTTAAGTTTAGTTTATTGGGGATTGGGGATTGGGGATTGGCGTTAGCGGAAGCGTGGCGTTAGCCATAAGCACTGCGTGCCGCCTTGCGGCATATGGCGATTGGAGACGAAATTTTGCACAGGATTTATAGCCGGGTAAATCACTTCCCGTACTTTCCGAAACTTACCCAGGTCGAAAATTGAGAATAGGGCTTAATTAACAGATAAAAAATATATATCAATTCTCCCAGTCGCCAGTCGCCAGTCGCCAATCCCTACTCTCCCTCACTCGATGAAACCATGACGGGTTGTTGGTAAAGTGGAACAGAGAAAGTTACAGTTGAACCCAATCCTTCACCCAGACTGTAAAAATGAACTTCTCCACCCATGGTTTCTACTAATTTTTGGGATATTACTAATCCTAAACCGGTACCGCCATACTGTCGTGTTCTAGATCCATCAACCTGGGAAAATAATTGAAATAATTTGTCCTGTTTGTCCAGAGATACACCAATACCAGTATCTGCGACCCTTAACCTCACAATTCCGGGAAATTGTTGTTCGTCAAAGATAATTTTTTTCAATACAACATCCGCGCTAATAGTAATACCACCCTCATGGGTAAACTTGATTGCATTACCCACTAGATTTAACATAACTTGCTTGAGGCGTTGATAATCACCATAAACCATAACTTCATCTGAAGTTTCAGGCATTTGGATCTGGAAGCTGAGTTTTTTCTGTTCAGCTTGCATGCGCATGAAACTTTCAACGTCGTTGAAGAGTTCGTCTAGTTTCACAGAACGCAATTCTATTTCCATCTTGCCAGCTTCTATCCTGGCAAAATCTAAAATGTCATTAATTACATCCAGCAAGTGCAAAGACGACTTATGAGCTTCCAGGAGAAACTGTCTTTGTTCTTCTGGATCGTCTGCCATCCCATCTAAAATTAACTTCAAGAATCCAATCATGCCATTAAGTGGCGTGCGAATCTCATGGGAGACATTAGCAAGAAACTCACTTTTGAGGTGGGAAGCATCTTCAGCTTCTTGACGGGCGATGGATAATTCTTGGTACAGAATTGCATGAGCGATCGCAGTTCCCAACTGATCGGCTAAGTCCTTAACAAATACTAATTCCGCAGTTGTAGGAATATAAGATTCATCACTCAAAGTTGCAGCAATTAACCCATTAGGTTCATCTTGATGACAAGTTGCAACAACTAAAACTTGCTTTTGTTCAAAAATAGAATTTCCCGCGCCTAATTGAAAAACCGGTTCCAAAGTTGTCAAAGCTTGGGTGAATATAGATTCGGAAGCGAGATCTATTTCTAAACCCAATATCGACTTAATATTTGGTTGGCGGTATTCGGCGATCGCCTTCAATTTGGTATTGGAGGGTTGATAAGGACAAATGATACAACGCTCTAACCCCAGAGACTTACCAAGATCGTTAACAGTTCGTTGCCAAATAATATCTATATTTAACGTTCGCCGGACATTTCTGGTAATTTGATTGACTAATTTCTGATATTGTTGCAGCCCTAAATTTCTATCTTTCCCAACCTGCACTGGAGTGAAAATGTTACTTGCACTTCCATTCTCTGGGTTTTGAGATTGGGTTTGCAATATTCGACCCATAACTAGAAGGGTTGTCGCATCATGACCCAAAGGTGGCAAAATGGGAGTAATTGTCAATTCCAATTCCAATAGAAGTCCGCAACAATGGAACCAACATTGACATTTCTGGGGAACTAAATTTGTTAATATCTGCTGCAACAGAAATGAGTAAGCATCTTTATCTATGGGAGTAAATGCTACTTCTTCATTTTTACTATCAACTAAGTCTAGTAAATTAATTCCTAGTTCCTTACTTTGTTCCCAGTGAAAATCTAAGTAATTTCCCGTCCCACTTTGTAAAAACGCCAACTCTGCACCTAAATTAGCCAATGAAATACTTAGATGTTCCGATCCTTGCTTTTCTGGCATTAAATTTGTTACTTGGGAATTAGCACTGATACTCATGATACGAGTTTAGATAGACAAATAGTAGCTCAAACAGGTTGGGCGAATTATTGGATCGAGTTTGACATAAATTATTGATGCATCCAGCGCAATCTACAAAGTTTTGTGGCAAACGTAGCTTTGAATATACCAAATACTACATTGCATCAATTATTTATTAAGACATATTTCTTATTTGGGTTAGTCGTTCCAGTCACCTCTAGGTGGTAGGGGTGTACGATAGGGGGTACGAGTTAATTCATCATCTCTGGGGGTTTCACCTCTTAACCATTGACGGATTGCGACCTCAATAACTTTTGAAGGGTTGCTAGTTAAATGTTGGATTTGGTCAACTAATTCTGGATCGATCTGAATTGCAATTTCGACTTTTTCTTTACGCTTTGATTCTATATTGGAAGCTTGTTCGTTCGTATCCATTGGTATATCTACTCTTTTGTGTGTACTTTCAGATTTGTAATCTCTTATTGAAATTAATTGCGAACGTCAGTTGCTACCGACCATATCCAGCTAATACACCTTATTAGTGAAGGGCATATCGCCAAACCAATCTATATATTGTATTATTCAAGTTTATTTTACGCCCCTAACACATGAATCTTAGAACAGATAAATGGACACGCAATATATCTTTGTCTTTTATCTTCAATTCTGCTATCTTTTCTCCTACACCCAATCCCTAATATCAAATCCCCATCTAACGTAAGAAAGCATTAAAATACATTAAGTAACTTATCAATCTTGGTCGCTGCTCAAGCAAACAAAGTATATGACTGACGTTCCCGCAGTTCGCATTCGGAATTTTTGTATTATTGCTCACATAGATCACGGGAAATCAACCCTTGCCGACCGCTTACTACAAATGACGAACACCGTAGAAAGCCGGCAAATGAAAGAACAATTTCTCGATAATATGGATTTGGAACGGGAGCGCGGCATTACTATCAAGCTGCAAGCTGCCCGGATGAATTACACAGCTAAAGACGATCAAAATTACGTATTAAATTTAATTGATACTCCCGGTCACGTCGATTTTTCCTATGAAGTGTCCCGCAGTCTTGTTGCTTGTGAAGGCGCACTTCTTGTGGTAGATGCTTCTCAGGGTGTAGAAGCACAGACCCTAGCCAATGTTTATTTGGCAATTGAGAATGATTTAGAAATTATTCCAGTTCTAAATAAAATTGATTTACCCGGGGCTGAACCAGATCGAGTCGCTGCAGAAATCGAGGAAATCATTGGTTTAGACTGTAGCGGTGCAATTTTGGCTTCGGCGAAAGAAGGTATTGGTGTTGATGAAATTCTGGAAGCAATTGTCGAACGGGTACCACCACCAAAAGATACTACCGACGAAAAGCTAAGGGCATTAATTTTCGATAGCTACTATGACACTTATCGGGGAGTAATCGTTTACTTCCGGGTCATGGACGGAACGCTGAAAAAAGGCGATCGCATTTACTTAATGGCTTCTGGTAAGGAATACGAAATTGATGAAATTGGGGTGCTTTCACCAAATCAAAAGCCAGTGGATGAATTACACGCAGGGGAAGTTGGTTATCTTAGTGCTGCCATTAAAGCAGTAGAAGATGCTCGGGTCGGCGATACAATCACTTTAGCCAAAAATAAAGCAGCAGAACCTTTACCTGGATATGCAGAAGCTAACCCAATGGTATTTTGTGGGATGTTTCCCATCGATGCCGATCAGTTTAAAGATTTACGGGAAGCTTTAGACAAACTAAAACTTAATGATGCTGCTTTGCAATTTGAGCCAGAGACTTCCAGCGCTATGGGTTTTGGTTTCCGTTGCGGTTTCTTAGGTCTGTTACATATGGAAATCGTCCAGGAACGCCTCGAACGAGAATATAATCTGGATTTGATTATTACCGCCCCATCTGTAGTGTATAAAGTAACTACGATCAAAGGTGAAGAAGTATTTATTGATAACCCCAGCCATTTACCTTCTCCCAACGAACGACAAAAAATTGAGGAGCCCTACGTCCGAGTAGAAATGATTGCTCCGGAAACTTATGTCGGTACTCTGATGGAGTTGGGACAAGGAAGAAGAGGTATCTTTAAAGATATGAAGTATCTCACCCAGGGGAGAACAACACTCACCTATGAGTTACCTCTGGCAGAAGTTGTCACCGACTTTTTTGACCAAATGAAATCTCGTTCTCGCGGATATGCCAGTATGGAATATCACCTAATTGGATACCGTGAAAACCCCCTAGTGAAACTGGATCTAATGATTAACGGCGATCCAGTAGATTCTTTAGCAATGATTGTCCACCGGGATAAAGCTTACGCTGTAGGGCGTTCGATGGCAGAAAAACTTAAAGAATTAATTCCCCGTCATCAATTTAAAGTTCCAATCCAAGCAGCTATTGGTAGTAAAGTTATCGCCAGCGAACATATTCCCGCATTACGCAAAGACGTTCTAGCCAAATGTTATGGCGGCGATATTAGCCGTAAGAAGAAACTTTTGCAAAAACAAGCCAAAGGTAAAAAGCGAATGAAGTCTGTAGGTACTGTAGACGTACCTCAAGAAGCATTCATGGCTGTATTGCGCTTGGACAAAGAGTGATTTTCTCTCACAAACAAAGACGTAAAACAAAATTACTTCACCAACTGGAGACGTACATAGTGCGTCTCTATGTTTTTTTATTTGTTTGTTAAGCAAAAGCGCTGCGCGCAAGTCAGGAGTCAGGAGTCAGAAGTCAGAAGTCAGAAGTCAGAAGTCAGGAGTCAGAAGTCAGGAATCAGAAATCAGGAGTCAGGAGTCAGGAGTCAGAAGTCAGGAGTCAGGAGTCAGAAGTCAGAAGTCAGAAGTCAGGAATCAGAAATCAGAAGTCAGGAGTCAGGAGTCAGAAGTCAGGAGTCAGGAGTCAGAAGTCAGAAGTCAGAAGTAAATAATCCCCAATCCCCAGTCGCCAATCCTCAATCCCCAATTACCAATTACCAATTACCAATTACCAATTACCAATTACCAATTACCAATTCATTCTCTTCCTTAAAAACCCCCTCAACCAATCTTTTTTGATTAACGTACTCTCTCACTGCTGGCTTCAGACTGAAGAAACCATGATTATTCTCCAATAGCGATCGCCGTCTCAAAGACTCCACAGCTCCTAAAACTTGGGGTAATTTTTCAGGATAAGTAATATTTTGACTAAATTGATTGAGTTTGACTGGTTTTTGATTCATTGCTAACCAGTACATAATTTCCTGCTCTAAAACAGATAATCGGTTAAATTGTTGGTCTAATAATTCCTGAATATCGCCAAATACAGTGATATTTTGAGCAAAAAACTCAGAAATATTGCCAGCAAATAAATCTTGAATTGATGTCGCAACTATCTTTAATGCTTGGGGATTCCCCCCATAGGACTCAATAAGTTGTAAGCATTCGGCATCGCTAACATTCAATATCCCTTTAGAATTTAAAATGGCTTTCACATCTGCTGTTTCTAAGCCCACAATTTGTAAAGACCTCACCGGTAAACTTGCACCACCTAAAGAGATAATTTCCTTGGGTTTTTCCCGAGATGCAATCAGCAAACAACTTTGATGAGAAGTTTCTCCCACCAATTTAAATAACTCACTATAACCTTCGTATCCTTCCCGATATTGTCCTACAGGCTCCCCACCTTGAAAAATTGTTTCTATGCCATCGAGTATTATTAAACAGCGATGAGCTTTTAGATAATGAAGAAATAAGGATAACCTGTTAAACAAAGATTCTGGTAAATTTATTGTTTGATCGTCAGCAAAAAATTGGATAGATTTGCCGATAATTTCTTCAACAGAAGGAGAATTGCGAATACTGCGCCAAATAACAAATTCAAATTTTTCTTGAATTCTCTGAGCTAGCTTGACTGAAAGAGCTGTTTTACCGATCCCACCAATTCCATAAACCGCCACGAAGCGAGAGCAATCTTTGACAATCCAATCTTGTAAAGTTTGAAGCTCATCTTCACGTCCATAAAAAACCGATACGTCAATTGCATCCCCCCAATCAGTTCGCCGAAGGATTTCAGATTTACTTTGTACCAATGCTGGAGTTGGAAACGTATAATCGCTTTTTCTTAATTCCAAACCAAAAGCTTTGAAAAGTTGCAAAAGTGTTTGTTTGTCAACTCCTGCTTTGCAATTTAAAACCTTGGTTATTGTCATTGGAACCAAGCCCGTGCGATCGCTCAATTCTTCTAAGGTATATCGGTATCCATAATTTTTCTCAACCTCTTGTGATTCTCTTGCTTCAAAGAATTTGTTCAAACCTTTGGTGGTGAGGATAACACCACGCTTCCGTCTTGACTTCTGTTGCCCCATATCAAGCTACACAATAATGGGTACTGAATAGAAATTAGGTAATTCAATACAATGCATATTGGAGTTTTAAGGATGTCATAGCCATTAGACTTTACAGCCATTGAAGGCACCTCAAACCCCATAAAATCTAGGGCAAATACGTATGGGATAGGATGTGGTTCGCCTTTCAAGCTCAGATTTCCTTATTTTTCACGACTCATTAAAGAAAAATGAGAGCGATCAGAAATGCTCTGCAAATTATTGAAGTTATTCATATATCACAATATAGCAATGTAAGCACGAGGGTGCTTACCCCTTATCGATTGTTTATCAAAATCCTGTTGAGAGACCCCTAAAGTAAGACTATATCAATCACAGTTATTCACAAAATTATTTAATAGAAGTAGCACAAGTTTTCAGGCTATAAATTACTGGAGGAAAGTCATGACAGAAGCATAAGCTGAAAAATCTTAAATTCCTTGTCTTGGGATTTATTGATGTACCGGTGGGCAAAAATTTTCTTAAATTAGTTATTTTTCTTTTACTAAATTATAAGCAATATAGAGATATGCTAGTAGCTTGATTTCAAAATTATCACAAATTAAGTTCCTACAAAGGTTTGGGCTATTTGTCTGTGATATTTTTTAAACGAAGAATTAACTTTTATGCTTAAAACTTTTATCTTTGGTGGTCAACTTAGACTTATATGAGAGAAGATTAACCTTAGTCATCAGGGTGTCGACCGACCTAAAGCACTAATTCCTTGTTTTAGGTCGGTATTAATTCTATTAGAAATTACATTTTTGAAATTTAAGCAAGACTTGTAAGATACTGGCGAAGGGATGGGTAAACGCTACATAAGATTTACAGAAACTCCCTACAGCAATGATTCAAGGTTTTTCATACATTCAAAATCTATGACTTAAGGAAATTCATAAATTCCTATTTCCCATACCCCAAAGCTTCGAGCGATGAAAGCAATAGTTAGAATTTGTGAATCACAAGATTTGAGCAAAATAGTTCAACTTTGGTACAAAACTTGGCATTATTCATTTCCAAACATTCGACATCCACAGCCTTATTATCTATGGGAAAAACGGTTTCGTGATGAAATTTTATGCAGAGGTGAAGTTTGGGTTGCAGATATTAAAAGTCAGGTAGTAGGCTTTATCGTAGTATTTAGAGTTGACAATAGCAAAACCACTGGTGAATTAAATCAAATCTTTGTAGATCCAATCTTTCAAAATCAAGGTATTGGTTCGGCATTAATTAATAAAGCTAAAACAATTTGTCCCCAAGGTCTTAGACTCACAACATTACAAAGTAATACAAAAGCTTGTTATTTTTATGTCAAGCATGGTTTTTTTTACAGGTAGTACGTCCACAAACAAAATTAATGGACAAGCAAATATTGAATACATCTGGTCACCTCTACAAACTAATAGTTAATAATAAAAATTAGATATTTTGAATTATGATTGAAAGAATATCTTTTTTGTCTCAGCTAACAGAAGTGGATAAGAGTATATTATTTAGTGCTGTTGCTGGATTTTTTGGTGGCTTAGTTCAATGCAGTATTGAAGATACTTTTGATAAATTCGTCAATCAGAAAGAAATAAATATTAATAACCTTTTACCAAAATATGTTTACTCTGGTTTTATTTGTGGGATTCTAGTTGGTTTGGGAGTGTTTATTACTTTGATTTTCGATGAGACAACATCAACTGAAAATATTACTCAGTCATTTATTCCTTATGCGATACTAATTTTTCCTGTTGTAGGTATTACAAATAAACTATTTGAGCGCATATCTTCACGAAATCAAAGTTAATTAACCAAAAATTTTTCATTGAGATAATCAAATAAAATTATTTTTTAGCTAACTTTTATACATTTATTTTTATATATAAAATCTCTATATATTTATGGTTCACTTATTTTAACTTATGTAATTTCTTTCCTAGGAAACAGTTTGCGATATGTAAATAAAAATAAATTTGATAAAGTTGGAGCAATGATTCCGATAATTATTGAATAAATAAAAATTGTTTGTATGGGTTTGGGCTCATGAATAGCAAATGCATAAAATATTATGCCTATCAACCAACCTCCAAGACAACCTACAAGCAAAAATCTATTTATAATTTCCCTGAGATTTAAAGTATTTGTTTCTGTTGAAAATTTTTTAAAAATACTATCAATAAAGCTAGGAAAAGCAGCAGCGACAATTCCAGCAGACAAAGAAACTATTGCAATCTTTCCAGAAAGCATTACAATAAGCGATTTATTTTAATTTACGGAAATATATTAATCTAATCCTTATCTATTTTCAAATGCCTCTATTTTGCACATTTTGGAAAACTTACATCATAAAAAGTTGTAGAAGAAGGCAAATAATGGGCTAGTTTAATTGGTTGTAAACGTTTTAATGTTTTTAATTTTTGACTTGCGCGTAGCGCCATAAGTGGTTTGTAGTTGCACTATGAAAAAAATGAGGTATTGATTAGGGGTAAATAATAGCCCAACTACACACCAAAAATTAACTATTGAATCTGTTCAATTCTGACAGATAAGTCCTAACTACAGATCAAAAATTAGCAATAAAAACTGAGCGTTCGCAACAGAGTAAACTGATAACTATTACTGATATATTCTAACTAGCCACAGGCATTGGATTTTCAACTAAATCCTCTTCTTTTTCTTCAATCTTCGGAGAACCGAAATGTTTTTCCATAAGTGCTGCTACTTGTTTAGCCTGAATACGACTGTAACGAGTTTTATCCGGCATTACTAAGTTTGGTCCAGCCTTACATTTCTTCATGCAGCCAGTACCCTTAATATTGACTTGTCCTTCTAAACCGCGATCGCTAATTGCTGCAGCTAAAGCTTGACACAAAGCTTTACCACCGCGCTTCATACAATCTGATTTTTGACAAACTAAAATATTTGTTTTCTTATCTTTTTTGGCAGGTTTATTAGCTAATCCAGGAGAAGCAACGAGAGGATTGCTTGCTTTTTTTACACTTCCATTTACTCTATCTGCCTGTAATTGGGGATTTGCGGCTCTAATTTGTTCGGCTTTTAGCTTAATTTCCCCACTTTTTAAATAATATTTTTTAGTTCCCCATACTTTTAGTTGAGTACCTACTGCTAATCTCCAATCGAAAGCGATCCGCAAATGTTTGGCTAACTTAACGTAAACTTCACCTTCATCAGTATCCAATACCAAACCTTTGAGCTTATAGCGGTCTTTAATGACTAAATGTCGGAAAGCACCCTCTAAGCAAAAATCGGATATTTCTGTTTTATGAGATTTACCCATTGTCCAAACCTATTTTTTACAAACAAAAAATGTGAATGATGTTGCGATGCACTTATGACTAACGTCAAACTCTGCTTAAAATCAAAACTTGTTTGCAATGAATCAGCTTCACTGCATGAAAGAAGACATTATTTATAATTTGTGATAACGATAATGCCAACACTCTTCAAGAATTTCTATCAAGTCTTGGCGTTCAGCATTTAATTGACGTACAACACTCCAAACTTGAACTGCTGTTGCAATGTTAGAAACCTCCACTGTCAGTTCTTGATTTGTTTGACACTGACAAGGAATTTCTAATTCCTGTAAGCGCCGATAAACTTCCCAGCGATCTGTCCGACTTACTTTTACAACCTGCTTGAAACTGTAGTTAGAAATTGAACCTTCCAAATCTAATGACCCTCAAAGTGCAATAAAGCTTGGAGAACTATTAAGCTTTGTCGATACAAACAAGCTGTAAAGATGCAGCTTGCTCGCTAGAACAAGAAAAATAATTTGCACATCATGCCACGCGTGAAGCATGAAACTACTGGTTAATAAGACGACAAATACAAGAAGCTTAAAACTTCTTGGAATTAATTCTTAGCTAGCTTGCCCCTCTATTACAGGATACATTAACTGCAAACATTTCTCATTAGTTTTGCAAAAAAAATAAAAAAATAAGAAAAATTGCTCATCATCAAGCGAAATATTTACTTGCAGGCAGCCCCATATCTACAGCCTTCACCTCACAGTGGAGCAGCAAAAAAGTAAAAAAAAATACATTTATTTTGATAAAAAGTCCTTTATATATTTGAAAATTCGTTGTTTACTACTAATCACGCCTCATTGCATGTGTTTAATTTATCTTATGAATAAACTCTGTAACTCGAAAGAAAATATTTTTTATTTAATCATTATGGTAATGCAAATATATCTTATTTTGTTTGGAACTCTTACCAGTGCAAATACGATTTAAAAATTAAGAATTTTTGTCTTTAATAAGCGGTAAATAGACTTATTTATTTTGATGAAAAAATAGAATTTTTAATAAAAATTAGTCATTAATATTTGTATTAATAAAAAAATTTTTGATTGGATTATATTGTGAGGGATTTTTTATTTTTTAGATGCTAATATGTAGGGATTAAGCAGTTTGCAATTATAACTGCAGAAAAAGAGAGGAGAGGAACAATGTCTGAAACACAAACTTTAGTGCATAACTTTGGTCAGGTTTATGACAATCCAGTCTTGTTAGATCGCAGTGTTACTGAGCCAGTTTGTGAAGGTTTTAATGTTGCCTTAGCAAGTTTTCAGGCACTTTACATACAGTATCAAAAGCATCATTTTGTTGTTGAAGGAGCAGAATTTTACTCATTACATGAGTTCTTTAACGAGAGTTTTGATGAGGTACAAGGACATATTCATGACATTGGTGAACGCCTAAATGGCTTAGGTGGAGTACCTGTAGCAAGCTTTAGCAAATTAGCAGAATTATGCTGTTTTGAACCAGAGCAAGATGGCGTTTATAATTGCCGACAAATGTTAGAAAATGACCTCAAAGCAGAACAAGCTTTGATTACTTTAATTCGCCGTCAAGCTTCTCAGGCTGAGAGTTTGGGTGACCGTGCGACCCGTCATTTGTACGAAACCATACTCCTTAAGACTGAAGAACGTGCATATCATTTGGCTCACTTCCTAGCAAAGGATAGTTTAACTTTAGGGTATGTACAAGCTTCTACTAATTAATTCTTTTACATCCTAAATATTTCTGTTTTATACCAAAAATGATTTGGTAATAACTTTTCGGAAATAACTATAAGAAAAAGGCAGAGGTTACGATTCCTTCGTTCCTCTGCCTTTAATTTGTATTTTGTATATTTTTTGTCTTACGGACTATGACAAAATGATTTATAAACAATCATTTAAACATATAACTTTACATTTAAATGATAGTAAAATATCAATGATTTACATAAGCCAATCAAGGAAGAAAATAAATTAAAATTTAATTGTTGCTTCACATATCAGAAGATATAAGATTTCCGATAAGATTTTCAATCAAAATTTCAATAGACATAGGTATAAAATAGTAATACTAGTATATGAAATAAATAAATAAAGCTGATGTTTAAAATCAATGTTTCTGCATTGTGGTATTTAAGGCTAAAGGCCATTAGTTTGCAGAAATAATTGATAGGGTACTTTTCAATACCCATGCGCGGATGAATAATATCTATTACTATTTTTTAGGTTTTATTCTTTTGGTAATGGAGCATTGATTTGAGGTCGCCAATTTAACTGTAACTACCATAAAATCGTACAAATTTGACATGTTGTTAGGCTTAATGTCATCAAATCAAGAAAACCTGGTGGTGAATCAGACGAATTGGAGACAAAGACCTTTAAAATCAATGTCACGTTCCTGTCCTCCTACTCCGAATCAACAACTATGCCCCGCCGTGATGATATTAGGAAAATTCTGCTCTTAGGTTCTGGTCCAATTGTCATTGGACAAGCCTGCGAATTCGATTATTCTGGAACTCAAGCCTGCAAAGCGCTACGAGAAGAAGGCTATGAAGTAGTGTTGGTAAATTCCAACCCTGCAACCATAATGACCGATCCAGAAACGGCAGAACGAACATATATTGAACCATTAACACCATTATTAGTCGAAAAAGTTATTGCCAAAGAGCGTCCTGACGCTCTGCTACCAACAATGGGGGGGCAAACAGCTCTTAACATTGCTGTGGAGCTTTCTAAAAATGGAGTTTTAGATGAATATGGTGTAGAACTGATTGGCGCTAAGCTTCCAGCCATTGAGAAAGCTGAAGATAGAAAGCTATTTAATGAAGCGATGGTGCGTATCGGGGTAAAAATGTGCCCTAGTGGTACAGCTTCTTCTTTAGAGGAAGCAAAGTTAATTGCAACAAAAATTGGTGCATACCCTCTCATAATTCGTCCTGCTTTCACAATGGGTGGAACAGGTGGTGGTATCGCTTATAACGAAGAAGAATTTGCTGAAATGGCACAGGGAGGTCTGGATGCTTCCCCGGTGTCACAAATCCTCATCGATCAATCTCTAATTGGTTGGAAAGAGTACGAACTTGAAGTGATGCGTGACTTGGCAGATAACGTAGTAATTATCTGTTCGATTGAAAACATTGACCCCATGGGGATTCATACTGGGGATTCAATTACAGTTGCTCCAGCCCAAACACTAACTGATAAGGAATATCAGCGGCTGCGGGATATGGCAGTTAAAATTATTCGCGAGATCGGTGTTGAAACGGGTGGTTCCAATATTCAGTTTGCCATTAATCCCGTAGATGGGGAAGCAATTGTGATTGAGATGAATCCCCGAGTTTCTCGTTCTTCAGCTTTAGCTTCTAAGGCTACAGGTTTTCCAATTGCGAAAATGGCAGCCAAGTTATCGGTGGGTTATACCTTAGATGAAATCAAAAATGATATTACGAAGCAAACTCCTGCTTCCTTCGAGCCAACCATTGACTATGTGGTGACTAAGGTTCCTCGTTTCGCCTTTGAAAAATTTCCTGGTTCCCAAGCTGTGCTAAACACCCAAATGCGTTCGGTTGGCGAAGCTATGGCTATTGGGCGGACATTTAATGAGTCTTTTCAAAAAGCTCTGCGTTCATTGGAAACAGGACGTGCGGGCTGGGGCTGCGATATTAAAGAAAAGTTACCCAGTGGCGAACAAACTCGTGCTCAGTTAAGAACTCCCAATCCAGAAAGGATATTTGCCGTGCGTCACGCCATGCAACTGGGAATTAAAAATGAAGAAATCTATGAACTGACAGGTATCGATCCGTGGTTCTTAGATAAAATGCAACAATTGTTGGAGGTAGAAAAATTTCTCAAGCGTACATCTTTAGCAGAATTGACAAAAGAGCAACTTTTTGAGGTCAAGCGTCAAGGGTTTAGTGACAAACAAATAGCTTTTGCAACTAAGACTACTGAAGACGAAGTAAGAAACTATCGCAAACAACTAAATATAATCCCTGTTTACAAAACCGTAGATACGTGCGCTGCAGAATTTGAAGCATTTACTCCCTATCACTACTCAACATATGAGGAAGAAACAGAGGTAGTACCCACAAATAAACCTAAAGTGATGATTTTAGGTGGCGGTCCCAATCGCATCGGACAGGGAATAGAATTTGACTACTGTTGTTGTCATGCAGCTTTTGCTCTGGGAGATGCGGGATACGAAACCATCATGGTTAACTCCAACCCAGAAACTGTATCTACTGATTACGATACAAGCGATCGACTTTATTTTGAGCCACTCACAAAAGAAGACGTCTTGAATATTGTTGAAGCGGAAAACCCAGTAGGAATTATTGTTCAGTTCGGCGGACAAACACCTCTTAAATTAGCGGTACCCTTACAAAAATATTTACAAGATTTGGAAGCTCAAGAGTTTGCAAATCAAGAATCAGAAGCTGAAAAATCAGAGACTCAAAAATCACAGACCCAAGAATCAGAAGTTTGTGGTGGTGAAAGCTCAGGATTTACAATGCCCAAAATTTGGGGGACATCTCCTGACTCCATTGATATAGCCGAAGATCGGGAAAAATTCGAAAAAATTCTGGATGAGCTAAAGATAGCCCAACCACCTAATGGTATTGCTCGTAGTTATAAGGATGCACTGATAGTTGCCAAACGCATCGGTTATCCAGTTGTAGTACGTCCTAGCTACGTATTAGGAGGAAGAGCAATGGAAATTGTCTACTCCGACGTAGAATTGGAACGCTATATGACCTTCGCAGTTCAAGTCGAACCAGAACATCCAATCTTAATTGATAAGTTTTTAGAAAACGCCACTGAAGTTGATGTTGATGCGATCGCAGATCTTACCGGAGAAGTTACCATTGGTGGCATCATGGAACACATCGAGCAAGCGGGTATTCACTCAGGTGATTCGGCTTGTGCTTTACCTTCCATGTCTTTACCACCGGAAATTCTGACACAAATACGCCACTGGACTGCTGAGTTAGCCAAGGCACTGAAAGTAGTAGGTTTGATGAATATCCAGTTTGCCGTGGTTGGCTTGAACAATGACTCACCCCAAGTTTATATTCTCGAAGCTAATCCCCGGGCATCCCGCACCGTTCCATTTGTTTCTAAAGCAACAGGCGTACCTCTGGCAAAAATTGCATCTTTAGTGATGTCCGGTAGAACACTTAAAGAATTGGAATTTACCAAAGAAGTGATTCCAGAACACATAGCTGTCAAAGAAGCCGTATTACCTTTTGACAAATTTGCTGGTACTGATACAATCTTAGGGCCAGAAATGCGATCAACAGGTGAGGTCATGGGCATTGATTGCGATTTTGGAAGAGCTTTCGCTAAAGCCGAAATTGCTGCAGGGGAGCTACTTCCTTTAACTGGTACAGTCTTTGTATCAATGAACGATCGCGACAAAGCCGCAACTGTACCTGTAGCCAAAGAATTTATTGAGTTAGGCTTTGGTTTAATGGCGACATCAGGCACACTTCAGGTGCTCAGAGAACATGGACTAGATGTTGAATTAGTACTCAAACTCCATGAAGGTCGTCCTCACGTCCTAGATGCGATCAAAAACCGCAAAATTCAGTTAATTATCAATTCGCCTTCTGGAGAAGAAGCTCAAAGTGATGCAAGATTAATTCGTCGTACAGCTTTAGGTTACAAAATCCCTATTATCACTACTCTAGCAGGCGCTAGAGCAACGGTTGCTGCTATTCGTTCCTTACAACGCACTACCTTGGATGTAAAAATTATCCAGGACTACTGCGTTACAACTTAAGCTTTATATGTTATTGGTCATTTGTTATCGAACTAGGGATAGATAACAAGTGACTGATAACAGGTTAGTTCTTGAAATAATTATTAAGCCAGAACTTACAGTAAAAATTTATCGCTATGATTGAGATATTTTAAGAAAATTTCATAATATTTGTGCGACCATATTAAGTTACCGGAGTAAGTTTGTAGTGAGATTATGCTCTATCCAAGGCAATAAATGCCTTCAATAAATTTCAAGTTCGCTTTACCGAACCTTCATCACAAATATGAGAATGTTACAATTTATTAAGAAAATAAGAAAAAGTCATAAATGTTTGAAGCGTAACTTTTTATCTAACTCTTGATACTTGTTTTAACAGAAGAACAATTGTAACTTTTAGCAGGTGAAAGTGTAATCGAACAGTTATTGAAAAATTAGCTCCGCCGAGCAGGTCAAAAAGCAATTTTTTGATGGGTTGCCATTTTCATTACAAGTGCACCCAATGGAAACTATTTATTTAGTAACAAGTAAATTCAAGTCTGAAAACTACTGTCAAACCTATAATTACCGAAAAGTAGTGCCATGAAGACCGCTCAGAAACCAACAGACCTCGTGCGGACTTACTTGCGCGAGATTGGTCGCGTTCCACTTTTGACCCACGAAGAAGAGATTTTTTATGGGAAACAGGTACAACGTGCAACCAGCTTGTATGAAGTACGAGAGTCATTAGCAAATAAGTTAGGACGCCAACCAACTCTACAAGAGTGGGCAGAGGAGACAAATTTAGAAGCCTCTGAACTCAATAGTGCCATCGATTCTGGTGAATTTGCCAAGCGCAAGATGGTAGAAGCGAATTTACGTTTAGTTGTTTCCGTTGCCAAAAAGTATATTAAGCGCAATGTTGACTTACTAGATCTAATTCAAGAAGGTAGTATCGGCATGCAACGGGGGGTAGAAAAATTTGATCCCACTAAAGGATATAGATTTTCTACCTACGCATATTGGTGGATTAGACAAGCAATTACCCGGGCAATTGCAGAAAAAGGTCGTACAATTAGGTTGCCAATACATATCACCGAAAAGCTGAACAAAATCAAAAAAGCCCAACGCCAACTGTCACAAAAATTAGGAAGAGCTGCCACAATATCTGAATTAGCAGAGGAATTAAGCTTAACTCCCAAACAAGTACGGGAATATCTAGAAAAATCTCGTTTACCACTATCTCTAGATTTACGATTGGGAGACAATCACGATACAGAATTAGGTGAGATGCTAGAAGATACTAGCGCTTCTCCAGAAGAGTTTGTCACTCAATCATCACTATCTTATGACCTAGAACGTCTGATGGGAGAGTTAACACCCCAGCAAAGAGAAGTAATTTCTCTACGCTTTGGTTTAATCGATGGGCAAACCATGACTTTAGCCAAAATTGGTGAACAGCTCAATATTAGTCGTGAAAGAGTTCGACAGATTGAGCGAGAAGCACTGACCAAGCTTCGCAAATATAAAACCAGTATCAATGAATATTTGGCAAGCTAAGTTACTTCAAAAAGTCAATTGATAGTTAGAAGATCTTAAGAATTCAATAAGGTAGTTTTTCAGTTCTTTCTGTGTACTAACCAGTATGGTTAGAAAATTTTCCTATTTTTTCTATATCTCAAGACTGGGCGCACAGTAAAAATAGATTTTGGTTAATTTCCAAAGGTTTCTGAGAGGAGAACTTCCGATCGCTCTAGACTATGTGCACTATTTGCAGTTATTTTGGTCTGTTCAGTTGGGTTACTACTTGTTTAAATTGACTCAATAGTAAGATATACAATCTTTATTCAGTGATGGAGACGTTGCACTTGTACGTCTCCATTATGTTTTGACAGTCGAATGAAAATAACCACTATTTTCAAGATTGGTGGATGATACAGACAGATACATACTATTTTTAATAAAACAGTAAATACCCAAGGTTGTTAAACTGAAACTAAGCCTCGTTGGGTTCATAAATCATTACAGGAGCTTACATAATGAGTGATTCGTTTGATCGAGTTTCAGAGTTTTTTGAGAAAAATCCACACAATGATAATTTTTTGTGGCAATATGTGAAATCATTGAGCCCGGAAACAATTAGCCAATTGTCCAAACCAGATTCTAGCGAAGTCTTTCAAGTCATGGAACGGAAAATAACTGGGCTGCTTGGCAATATTCCTTCAGAACACTTTGGCGTAACTATTACCACTAATCGAGAAAACCTCGGACGTCTTTTGGCTTCAGCGATGATGAGTGGTTACTTTTTACGCAATGCAGAACAAAGGATGAACTTTGAGATCGCTTTGCAAGATATGGACAGTGATGGCGATTGCAGTAATGAATAAATTAGTAAATCAACAAATAAATTTTAGTGTGAATTAAAACTATAGTGGTCGTGTTTGGGAAAATTTTTTATACCAGTCTATGGTCAAAAGGACTTGTAATATAGCTCATATTTGAAGTATAAAACTTACAAATCTTGAACATTTAATTTTCCATGTTCATTATGCCTTCCCCTAATCAAGCTCAGTAAGACTATAGTTTCAAGTTTCAAATAAATACAAAAAGTCTTGAATATTATTTCTTATAAATGAGGAAAAACTTAAATGTGAATTTCAAGTTGGATTTGAATATATATTTAGAATATATCTTTTAAATTTATTTAAAAATATGTTTAAAATCAAAACAGAGAATTTTGACTTTAAGTAAGTTTTTATAAAATTAGGATATTACCCACATTACCTCAAGCAAAAAGCAATAAAATATCTACAAATTTATTTATTCATTTTAAGGTCTTTTTTTCTCTTCTATTAAGTTATGAATCAAACCTCCTCTACCCCTCCCCATAAAATCATTGGTGCTGCAGTCATCTGGAGCGAACAAGGTCAAATCTTAATAGACCGCCGCCCTTTAGGAGGAGAAATGGGTGGTTTGTGGGAATTTCCTGGAGGTAAAATCGAGCCAGGAGAAAGTATTGAAGAATGTATAAAACGTGAAATACAAGAAGAATTAGGTATGGTAATTGCTGTTGGAGAACATTTAACTACCATCGATCATACCTATAGTAATTTACGTATTACACTAACCGCTCACCATTGTCAGCATCTTTCTGGGGAGCCCCAAACCATAGAATGTGATGAAATTCGTTGGGTGTGGGTTAATGAACTAGAAAATTTTACTTTTCCTCCAGCCAACACCGAGATTATTGAAGCAATTAAAAAAAGTTCAAAACAGCCTTTACTTGACCGTTCAAAACAGCAATAGTTATATATTTAACTGTTGGCATGGACAGAATTTTTTACATTCCAAGATAATTTTTCCAAGCTACGTTTTTATAGCACTACATAATGAGGTTAGGACATCGGCTACGTCACTGTGGATCCGCTAATGACTTGCGCGTAACGCTATACTAGGTCGGATATACAGGTAAAGTAAAGTGGAACCAAGCACCACCTGTGGGAGCTTCTTCCACCCAAATTTGACCGTAATGGGCTGTAATAATTCGCTGACACAAACACAAACCAATTCCGTAGCCGTCTTTTTCTTCATCCCGCTCTAAGCGATAGTGGTTTTCGAATATTTGCTCTCGCTTCTCTTCAGGAATACCTGGACCACTGTCACCAATACTAAATTGAACTTTTTGGCTTGTACGGTGTAACCCAGAAATACTGATAACACCACCTTCAGGGGTATATTTAATTGCGTTATCTATAAGGTTGATTAAAACCTGACGAATCCGCTCAGGGTCTGCATAGACTAACGGCAAATCTTCGGGAATATCTCTCTCCAATTTCAAAGATTTTGCTTTATAACGCTGACGTAATTCACTCATCACCTCACCACATAACTTACCAACTTCTGTTTTTTGGGGGACTATTGGTATTTTTGTTTCCTTTCCCCGCCCAACCTGGAGAAGTTCTGCGATCATCCTGTCAATTATTCGTGTTTGAGTGCGTGCCTGTCTGAGCAACTTAGCTGCCAGAGGAGGCGTCAAACGTTTAAATATTCCTTTTTCCTGACTGTAATTAGATTGTAGAGTCTCAACTGCAATTGCTGCTGCTGTCAAGGGATTACGAAGATCGTGCGCCAACATAGCAATTACCCGGTCTTTGAATTGTAATTGCTCCTCAAGCTTGTCCTTCTCTTGCTTCAAGTGGAAAATTTCGTCTGATAGCTTCATCAGTTCTGCTGAAACAGCAAGTGATTTAATTCCCGACACTGAAGAGTTTAATTTGCTTATATCTCCTATATTATCAGTATCTTCTATCATACCAACCTGTGATTTAAAATACATATCCACTGAAATTTGCCAACGGGGCCACCATACTTTTAATTGACTGACGATATTACTGCCAGCCAAAATATGCCTCGGTTCAGGATGTATTTTTACTAAAGCTGGTGTAGCAACCAATTTGAAGTGTTCTGCTAAATAAGGTTGCTGTCCAACATCAACAATTTCCAGTTCGAACTGATACTCTGCCTCTAACTCTTTTAAGTAAGACCGGATACGCTGCACCTGTTGTCCGGACTTGGGTCGCCCATCAATAAACAGTATCAGCTGTAGAGGAGCATCAGTATATGCGAACCGATCCTGGGAAAGTTGCATGAAATCTTGTCTGAGTACTTGTCACAACCCGACGACCCTTAAAAGTAGTTGATATAAAAAATAGCGGTCGCTGGAAATAATTTTTTTTTAAACTTAATATCTATTTTAGATTTTTCAGGTCCTATTCTCTTAAATTGGTATTTAATATTATGTAGTAGATGTTGTTATGTTTGTGCATGGGAAATTGCCTTACGGTCTCTGCTCATTAATTTCGACTCAGGAATAAATCTCAGTCGTCATCATCTCCGAATCAAAAAATTTCGTCAAGACTGATAGCTAGGTTTTATACTACACCTAGTTAGTACGTACAATAGTACATAGATGTTTTTTTTAGTATAAAAAACTGCTAACACCCAAAGGGTCAATGCTCGATCAATAGTTTATAGGCTCCTTGCAATACAATAATCTGATAGCTTTTGTGCATTAAGAAAAGCAGACTGCATTAGTCCATTTAGTCTGAACTTAAATACATTGCTCATTTTTAGACCTAAAGATCGTAATTGTTCAGAAACAATTATTAGTAAGTCCAGCGAGTTTGGAATATTATCTCCTCGATGGATTATTATGGTGTGTATATTGCCGCATTAAATTTACCAACAGCAACGCTTTGAAGCTTCAATATTAATTGGAATACAGGATCGTAAGACACTGTGGATTCTCGCCTTGAGTGAAGCTAATAATAGTTTTAATTCTATGTTATCACTTCTTGAAGACTCCCGCGATTAATTGTGGTTCTCTGGCTCCCATGACCTGTTTGGGGTCAATAATAAGTACTCTTAAATGGTGTCATAAATAGGGAAATTTTTTTGCCAGCAGTATTAATTTATCATTGAAGATAATGCGGTTATTAATCGACGCATTTTTTAATTTGGAAAAAGTTTAAAGTTGGTATCCTGGCGATGGAGTAATGAAATTTGTAGATGATATTTGTAATAGAGAGAGCTATCACTATGAAGTTACAAATGGTCACTCAAAAGTTAATCAATCTGCGCTAGCTTAGGTATTGGCACGAGTTATGTGATTTTCAGTGTTATTTCTGTATATTCGTTCTGTTATTTTTCTTAGTTTGGCAATTTTATTAACCTCCCTGAGCGGTTGTGCGAATAGTTTTGTCGAAAAATCTTTGGCTCCTGACCCTAAGCTTAAAGATAAACCCAATATTTTTGCAGCGAAACCAGTCAGCGACGAAAGTAAACAGTCTAAAAGCAAACAGCCCAATCAAATATCTTCTAAGCTACCAGTTGGTTTTCCCGCAAAACTGAAGTATCCGAATGCAATTCTTGAGGAAGCTAGTTCAACTGAAGGTCCTACATCAAGATTATCAACTCGCTGGCATAGCTCTGACCCCAGTAATATTGTTAGTAATTTTTACATCAAGCAATTACAGCAAAATGGTTGGAAAATTTTGCAAAAATCAAAAGATGAAACGCCAAGAATTATTGCTGCGCAGCTTAATGACACTCAAGTCAAAATTTCCATCCAACCCAAGTCAGTAAACAACACCCAAGCTCAAAAACCACAAACCAATCAAACACAAGCTAATCAAACACCAACTGATCAAATACCAACTAGTCCAATACAAACAAATATTGAGTTATTAGTTGAAAACATAAATGGCGGGAAATTAACAACACAAAATAATCCTGATCGCAATCGTGAAAACTCACCTAACCCCCCCGGTTCTGCAGACTTTATTGGATCAGTCGCAAATAATGCTGGGACCTCTGAATCTTCGGAAAATTTGAAAAATAAAAACTCGGAAAATAGCAGTGGGTCTGCAACCAAAGCAAGGCAAAATTTTAACGACGTCGATAAAATCCCACCACAACAACAAGAAAAAATTCAAGACCTGGCAAAATTGGGGGTTTTAACAATAAACTTCGATATTGGCTCCGAACAAAATAAAAGTACTCCTAATTCTGCTGCAGATAATTCTACTGTAAGCAATCCCAATATCAATAAATTTGAACCAGCAAAAAATATTACCCGTCGCGAATATGCAAGATGGTTAATAACCGCCTACAATAAGATGCATGGTAATGACCCAACAAAACAAATTCGGTTAGCTTCAGCAAGTACTAAACCAGTCTTTAGAGACGTTTCAAAAACCGACCCAGATTTTGGCGTAATCCAAGGATTAGCAGAAGCAGGTATTATTCCCAGTTCGTTATCAGGTGATTCGACACAAGTGCTTTTCCAGCCCAATTCACCTCTGAACCGGGAGCAACTAATTTTGTGGAAAGTACCTTTAGACGTGCGTCAGGCTCTACCAACCGCAAGTTTGGAAAGTGTAAAACAAACATGGGGTTTCCAAGATTCAGCAAAAATCAGTTCCAGGGCTTTGCGAGCAGTGTTAGCAGATTTCCAAAATGGCGACAAAGCTAATATTCGTCGGGTTTTTGGCTACACTACTTTGTTCCAACCAAAAAAACCAGTGACCCGTGCGGAAGCTGCTTCTGCTTTATGGTATTTCGGGACCGAAGGTGAAGGAGTCTCAGCACGAGATGCTCTGGCTTTGAACTCAACACCATAAGGAAGCGGTCGGATACAATACACTTACTTTCTTGTATCCTAAATAGTACCGAAGTTTGTTTTTAGTGACTATGACAAATTTGTATTTTTGAAAGCTAGTTCAAGCTTGTATGCGATCGTGAAATTTTTCTTTTTTTGCGCTCTCGCTTTATTGTCATTCCTATTTGCTAGTAGTCTTGGTAACACTTGATAGTTGTTGGTAAATAAAATTCCAGTCCCTAATTCCAGATATTGAACTACGGCTAAATTATGAAACAGAATTGGGATAAAAATTACTAAATTCAATAAGATTATCTAAGTATAAAATTCGTTAAAGTAGTTAGTAATAAATTGATTCAGATATTTTACTGATTGCATAATAAAAATAGAAATCAGAAAACTACTTAGCCAGACAATATAAGCATTATCTATTTTCAGTAGCGAGAATAAAAATTTTGCAGGGATAAAATGTACATATAAAAACAAAGGAACAATCCCTTATTTTCATATAAAATCATATTTATAGAAACATTTACGTAATTAAAAAGTAATCATTCAAAATAGAAAAAACCTCGATATATAAACTTATAAATAAAAATGGCATTATAAAATTACAGCACACTTTTTACAAAGCTGTAAAACAAATTAGTGTAGACTTTTTTCGAGATAAAAGTATTCAATAAATATTTGCCGGAAGGTTTAATTGCTTATTTGATAAATGTGATGAAAATATACTAATTAATAACCAAATATGGATAATATATCGTTTTCAGATTACTAGCGTATCAATCACTTAGTTACGTATTAAAAGAATAAATTATACACTCTATTCTGAGTATATAAGTACAGTATCGAAAAAAGAAGCTTTAAATGTTATTTGTCTCAGCCCTAATATAAGCTCTGTAAAATCTAAAGCGTTTGTTCATAGTCTTGCATTCAATTGATGCACAATTACCAAGATTTATTCAACATTATTGAAGAACTAGTGATGCACCATTCTCCCAGTGGTGCAGAAAAAGAAATTAACCAATTCTTGATGGAGAGATTTGATACATTGGGAATTAAAGCATGGCGCGATCGCGCCGATAACATTATCGCCAAAATTCCCGGGAAAAATTCAGATCGAGCAGTTGCAATTACGGCTCACAAAGATGAAATTGGGGCTATAGTTAAAAATATTACTAAGAAAGGACAAATTGAAGTTCGTAGGTTAGGGGGTTCATTCCCATGGGTTTATGGTGAAGGTGTTGTGGATTTGCTCGGAGATAAGGAAACCATCAGTGGTATCCTCAGTTTTGGTTCTCGTCATGTTTCCCATGAATCTCCACAAAAAGTACAACAGGAAAATAGTGCGCTGAAGTGGGAAAATGCTTGGATTGAAACTAAATGTACGGTTGCAGAATTAGAAGCTGCGGGAATTCATCCAGGGACTAAAGTTGTCGTTGGCAAACATCGTAAATCTCCGGTGAGATTAAAAGATTACATCGCCAGTTATACCTTGGATAACAAAGCATCAATTGCAATTTTACTAGCTTTGGCAGAACAGGTAAAAAAACCAGCAGTAGACATTTATTTAGTTGCATCAGCGAAAGAAGAAGTTGGAGCAATTGGGGCAATGTATTTCAGTCAGAACCAGTGTTTGGATGCTCTAATTGCTTTAGAAATTTGTCCTCTTGCTCCAGAGTATCCCATTGAAGATGGCGAAAAACCTGTAATCTTGTTTCAAGATGGCTATGGTGTTTACGATGATACTCTCAATGCACAGTTGCGGTCTTCAGCACAACAAGTAAATATGCCGATCCAACTAGCAACATTGAGTGGTTTTGGCTCCGACGCATCGATCGCTATGAAATTTGGTCATATTCCTCGTGGAGCTTGTTTGGCTTTTCCCACCCAAAATACCCACGGCTATGAAATTGCTCATTTAGGTGCGATCGCTAATTGCATCAAATTACTAAAAGTCTTTTGCGAAACAGAATTTGATAGTTGACAGTTTATGGCTGACGCCACGCCCTTACGGACTACAGTTACCAGTTAACAGTTAACAGTTTATGGTTAATATTGCGCCCCTACGAGTTCCAGTTGACAGCTAGCTAAGCTGCTTACGCAGCTGTCTACATACCTACAGCCTAAGTAACACTTAGAGTTCATCGTTGATAACTGTTCACTGTTTCCTGAAATAAGTAACAATCTATTAAAGGTATCGGCTATTGAGTCGCAATTTTCTACAATGATTCCAGCAAACTTGAACTAAGAACTAATTTAAACAAATGCCTAAAACCGTTGCCGATGTAATGACCCGCGATCCAATTGTTGTTCAACGTGAAACTCCATTGACCGAAGCAATTAAAACCTTAGCAGAACGACGTATTAGTGGGCTGCCTGTAGTAGATAATGCTGGAAATTTAGTAGGTATTATTTCGGAGACGGACTTGATGTGGCAAGAAACAGGTGTCACACCTCCGGCATATATTATGTTTCTTGACAGTGTAATTTATTTAAAAAATCCAGCTACCTTTGAGCGCGATTTACATAAGTCACTCGGACAAACAGTTGGTGAAGTAATGAATGATAAAGCTATTAGCACTACTCCAGATAAACCTCTTAGGGATGCAGCAAAAATTATGCGCGATCGCAAGGTTCAACGCCTACCAGTAGTTGATACTGAAGGTCAAGTAATTGGGATACTCACCAGAGGTGATATAGTGCGAGCAATGGCTGCTGAACAAGATTAATTATCGAGCGTTTGTCACTGTTAATTTGTAATTGGTAATTAATCGATCGCCATTCAAAAAACAAGTGACAAATGAAAAATAGCAAGTGACAAATAATAAAGGAAAAATAACAAATGACTATAAATCCTGAATCTGTTAAACAATTATTGAACTCCGAAGATTTGGGCGATCGTCTTCGTGGAGTTAATCAGATTCGTCATCTTGAGCCAGCTATTGCTTTTGAATTACTTCAAGGTGCTATTGGCGATCCTAATTCTCGGGTACGTTATTCAGCAATTAGTCAACTTGATACATTTGGCGGACAAGATTTAGATTTGTCCTTGCAGATTTTACGCGATCGCTTACTTAATGATTCGGAAATAGACGTTCAAGCTGCTGCTGCTGATTGTTTGGGTGCTTTAAAGTTGCACGAAGCCTTTGACGATTTGCAACAGATGTACCAAAAAACTAATGAGTGGATTATTCAATTTAGTATTATTGCAGCATTGGGAGAAATGGGAGATCCCAAAGCTTTTGATTTACTTACCCAAGCTCTCGCTTCTGATAATGAATTGGTGCAAACAGCAGCGATTAGTTCTTTTGGAGAATTAGGAAATGTAGAAGCTGTACCTTTATTAGCACCCTATGCTAGTAATTCTGATTGGCAAATTCGTTATCGAGTTGCACAAGCTTTGAGCAGACTGGGAGGAGAAGAAGCAAAGTCAATTATAGAGACTTTGGCAAATGATACGGAAGAAGCTGTGGCGAAAGAAGCAAAAAGATGTCTAACTGATTCTTGAATAAAAACCAGTTTTTAACAAATATATTTTCTGCAGAGACGTACATTGTCACTATGTATGGATGACATCAATAGTAGTACGTCTCTAGTAATTTTATTGAATCACTAAGGTCGAAGATAGGTACATATTTTCCCTTGCCTTTGCTATCAAATCAAATCTTGTATTTCATCTACTGAAAAGATAGTAAACGAAAATTATCCTAAATAGAAAATTACCCTAAATATATTACATATTTCCCGCTAACATATTTCCTTTCAAAATGGGAAAATTTTACTTGTATTTTATAGATAAAGCTATGTTTTGTTGGTCGATAACCTGTAACTCTAAAAATTAAAATAAAAACTTTTCATTGATTTATATATTTTTTATCGAATAAATTCTCATACTTAAAGAAGATATTTGCATTCCAGATAAATATCTCTTTATTTATGAAAATAACACATGTTTTTAACATAAATTTGTATCATTTGTAGGTTTCGTTATCAGTAATTTTCCCAAAATTGTTTTTCAAATCAAGATGCAATAAATACTAGATTTTTTTGATGACATAATTACGGAGATAGAAATAAGATACAAACATGCTTAAGAGAAAACAAGCAAATTTTTAAATCACATCAATTGCTTTAATAAAAGGTTTGGATTATGCGAAAGTTAAGCTTATTGGTCAAGACATTAGTTGTATCTACTGCTGGATTAAGTGTTTTAGGCTCTATGTCTGCAGCTAAAGCTATGAACTTAGTTCCACAAAGAGAAGGTGAGATTGAACTTACCAATATGTCTTGTATTGTGGATAATGCGGATTGTATCAATACAACATCCTTAGGTTATACAGTTACTAGTAAAGATCCAGTAAGTAATGATAACTATGGATTCAGTAGACTTTTCTCAGATAAAAAAAGTACAACTAATACTTGGGGTTTAGAAATTAATTTTAATCAGACGGATGAAGGTACAAATCCCCAAACTGATGCTTTTTGGTTCCGCCCTGTTGCTTATGATAATAACAATAATGTCATTGAAAATGGTCGCTTAGAATATGGGGTTTTTGAATTTAATTTTGCCCAAACAGCTAATGAAGTTAAATTATCATTTTTAGATGTAGAAGAATCTCCATTTACTGGCATTCTTCAGGTGAATGGTGATAGTAATTCTCAGCCTATATTTCTTCCTGCTGCTGGTGATGATGAGACTCAATATCTTGTTTTAAATAATGTAGATTCTTTCGTCGTCCAATTGGGTAACCCCGGTGACAATAGCACTAAATTTTCCAGTACTGGTGATGGTGTTAATTTACAAGTTAGCGTACCCGAACCAGGAACTGTTTTAAGTATTGGAGCTTTAGCTATAGCAGGTATGTTTGGTTTAAGAAGAAAACACAACAACTCTTCTAAAACTGCTTAAATATTGCTAATTTTCTTCTCTTGGGACAATAAATATAGAGAAAATACCCTATCAGATAAGTGCATTTTTAACAGGTTTTTAATTTAGCTTTATATAAATCATCAGGGTGTTGTATCTATTTAATTTCGTATTTTAAATTTCTTTTTCTCTTCTCTTCTCTTCAGTTTTGTGTCAAGTAGATAATGTAACTAAGACAGTAATTAGTTACTTTATCTACTTTTTTTTTATTTTTATTTAAACCAATCTACTCAAACTAAGCTAATCATAAGAAAAAGCCTCATGTACCAAAAACCTGAGACCAAGTCGTCCAAACAAAAATCACAACTGCTGTAATTCCTAATATTCCCTGAATCACATTTCCTACTAGAGTCCCAACGAAAATACCAATTCCAGCTTTTAAAGCTACTAGTAATTTACGTTGATAAATAAATTCACCAATAATTGCACCTAACAAAGGACCGATTAGCATTCCGAGCAATGGTCCACCGACTGGTAAAGTTGGGAGTAAACCAAAAAACCCCAGCAGCAAACCAACGAATGAACCAATTTGTCCCCACTTACTAGCACCGGCTTTTTTTGCACCCAGGTAACCAGCTAAAAAATCTACTGCTGTACCTATAAGTAACACTACACCTGTAACTATTACAGGTACTTCGATCGCAGCAAAGGAGCCTTTAACAATTCCCCAAATAATCACCGCAACTAAAATTAAGCTGATTCCAGGTATACCGGGAACAACCGCACCGATAATTCCTACCATCATCAAGGCTATTAACAACCAATATATAATTTGAATTTGCATATTTTTTAAGTGGTAATAGGTAATAGGTAATAGGTAATAGCTAATGGGTAATTGGTAATTGGTAATAGCACTGCGTGCCGCCGCAAGCGGCATATGGTAATTGGTAACAGTCAACTATTAACTATTGATATCACTTAGGGTAACAGCTAATTTGTTCGCAATTCCGGTAATCCAGTTTTCATCCTGCTTGGTATAACTGCGAGGAGCATTTGCACCTAAGATTAATGCACCATCAGAACCGATTGGTTGACAAATGACACCTTGAGTATTGGGTGGTAAATAATCAAATTCAACCCTACCCGGATACACTTTTAAATCAACTAAATAAATAGGTTTTTCCTTTTCTAGGGTTCTTTTTAAAATTGCTCCTGGATTAACTTCTGAAGAGGGACCCAAAACACCGCGACGCAACAGAACGCGACTTCGATATAAAACCACAATCGAACAGGTAACTGTGTTCGTCAGCAATAAATGAGAAGCCCAAGCGAGCTCTGTTTTAACTATTTCCGGTAAATCTTCTTGTAATTCAAACCCTTCATCACCAATTAGTTCTACTGCATCTGGGATTCTAGGTTGTACTTGCAGCCAAATTAAACCCGTTAAAATTAAAACTGCACTTAAAATTACACCAAGTACATCTCCCCGTGCTTGAGATACAGTTAGTGTCGGTGTATATAGACGATTGATTAATAAAAGTGTAGCGCCTAGCCCTCCAACAACTATGGGTAGACGCCGCAAAACTTTATTTTGATCGTTTTTACTCATAGTTAATAAAAATTACGCTCTTTGACTTTTTACAAAGGGTTACGTCTACAGCATTCAACAGTGTAAAGTCAAGAGTTAAAAGTTAAAAGTTATGAATTCTAGAATTATGAGTTATGAATTATGGAATTAAAGAATTATGAACTGAGAATAATTAATTGAGAATAATTAATTGAGAATTATGAACTGAGAATTACGAACCTAGAAATATAAATCATACAATAATGAATTTGGGATTATAAATCTGTAAGTATCAATTACGAGCTACTGAATATAATATTTCACTCTTAATTATCAACTTTTAATCCTTAATCCTTTAATCCCTAACTCCTAATTCTTAAGTCTTAACCCTTAATTCTTAACTCTTAATTCTTAACCCTTAATTCTTAATCCTTAATTCTTAACTCCTAACTCCAATAATTTTTACTCCTCCCCTGGTTCAATAATTCGCTGAAATAAATACCCAGTTCCCCGCGCAGTGAGAATTAATTCTGGGTTACTCGGATCGTCCTCTAATTTTGCGCGCAGACGTGATATATGTACGTCCACAACACGAGTATCAACGTGTCTTTCAGGGGTGTATCCCCAGACTTCTTGCAAAATTTCGGAACGGGAAAAAGCTTCGCCAGAACGACTTACTAGCAATTCTAATAAGCTAAATTCCATCCCCGTCAAACGGATGCGCTCGTCACCTTTGTAAACTTGGCGTTTGTTGGTGTCGATTTTGATGGTACTAACATGAATTACGCCAGAACTAGGAATTCCTGAAGCACTGGTTTTATCTACCCGACGCAATACCGAGCGAATTCGAGCTTCTAATTCTTTGGGGGAAAATGGCTTAACAACGTAATCATCCGCGCCTAATTCCAACCCAGTAATCCGGTCTGCTACATCTCCCAAAGCTGTAAGCATGATGATGGGAACATCTGACTCCTTTCGTAGCTCCTGACATACACCATAACCATCGAGCTTTGGCATCATTACATCCAAAACTACCAAATCTGGCTCAGAAGAGTGAAACGTATCTAGAGCTTCCTCACCATCACCGGCTGTTACAACATCATAGCCAATCATCGAAAGACGAGTTTCCAGAATGCGGCGAATACTGGCTTCATCATCTACTACTAAAATTTTTTCCTTATGACTTTCCAATTTTCTCGACGCTCCTTCACGAAAAATTTTTCAACATTAATTTTTACTACCATACTATTAAGATATCATTCCAATTATTATGTCGTAAAAATCTGCAAGTCCTGTCATTATTGTATTTAAGCTCGTAAGCAAACTTAATGAAAAATTAAGATTATTTAATTAGATAAAAATGGCTAAGCCAAAAACAATTTATGTTTGTAATGAATGTGGTGCTGAATCTGCTCAATGGTTTGGAAAATGTCCGGCTTGTGGTACGTATAATTCCTTAGAAGAAGAAGTTCTTATCCAATCATCTACAGATTTACCTTCACGAGGTGTGGGTTCGTGGCATTCTTCACAAGGAAAAACCAAAGCAGTCAAAACACCTCAACCAAGAGCATCTTTAAAATTTGACCAAATTAGCGACCGTCAAGTGACCCGTTGGCCTTCTGGGTATGGAGAACTGGATCGAGTTCTTGGTGGCGGGGTTGTACCTGGTTCGATGGTACTCATTGGTGGCGATCCAGGTATCGGTAAATCTACTTTATTATTGCAAGTATCAAATGAACTAGCGCAGAGATATCGAATCTTATATATTTCTGGGGAAGAGTCAGGACAACAGGTCAAACTTCGGGCTTCCAGACTTGGCGTTACTGATGTATTAAATGTCGTTAGCGAAGAAGATAATAAAACTAAAGAAACAAACGATACAAATGGTAATAAAAAGGTATCCAAAAGTTTAGCAGATTTATACATATTACCCGAAACAAATTTAGAGGAAATCCTCAAGGAATTGGAGTCTCTTCGACCAAATTTAGCTGTCATTGATAGTATTCAAACAGTGTTTTTCCCCGGACTAACTTCTGCCCCTGGTTCAGTCGCTCAGGTACGGGAATGTACTGCAGCTTTAATGAAGGTGGCAAAGCATGAAGATATCACAATGTTGATCGTAGGTCATGTAACTAAAGAGGGAGCTATTGCTGGACCAAAAGTATTAGAACATTTAGTTGATACGGTACTGTATTTTGAAGGTGACAGATTTGCTTCTCACCGATTGTTAAGAACTGTTAAAAATCGTTTTGGTGCGACCCACGAAATAGGCATTTTTGAAATGGTCACTAATGGGTTGCGGGAAGTTCCCAACCCGAGCGAATTATTTGTTGGTAATCGCGACGATCCAGCGCCAGGTACTGCGATTGTAGTTGCTTGCGAAGGCACTCGCCCGATAGTTGTGGAATTGCAAGCTTTGGTAAGTCCCACTAGTTATACTTCTCCTCGGCGTTCCAGTACTGGGATAGATTACAGCCGCTTAGTGCAAATTTTGGCGGTACTGGAAAAACGGGTGGGGGTTCCCATGTCTAAGTTAGATTCTTATGTTGCATCTGCAGGTGGTTTAAATGTGGAAGAACCAGCAGTCGATTTAGGAGTTGCGATCGCATTAGTGGCGAGTTTCCGCGATCGCATTGTTGATTCCAGCACGGTGCTGATTGGTGAAGTTGGTTTAGGAGGACAGGTACGTCCCGTATCCCAAATGGAATTACGTCTGAAGGAAGCTGCAAAACTAGGATTTAAACGCGCGATCGTTCCGAAGGGACAAAAATTTCCAGAGTTAGATATTGAGATTTTACCTGTAGCGAAGGTAATAGATGCGATTATTGCTGCAATTCCCCAGCAGACTGTAACTGAGGAAGATTTGAAACCTGATGATGATGGAGTTAAGCGAGTACCGAAGAATGGAGTGAAGCGAATATCGGGGGAGGAAGTTGACCAAATATCGAAGGATGAGGTTGACGAGATACCGGGGGATATAGGTTTTTAGCCATCGCTAAAACTGATAACTATGTGACCTGTAGGGGCGCACCGCTGTGCGCCCTTATCAGTAATATATTTTTTGATCGGAAATTCCATAATTTGCGGTCTGTGGAAGCGCGCGTCGGCATGTTGTGGGCGCACATCGGTGCGCCCCTACAAGTGAGAAACCCAATTTTTGAAAAAAAATTTAATTTTTTCGTTACGCTCTCCAGGTGCAGAGAAGAAAAGAACAGAGGGTAAAATGCTAAAAGTAAAAGTGTCAAGGGCTACAAAAGAGCTCACCCTTCGGGAAGAAAGCTACGGCAACACCCCACACACCACACGCAACCCATTAATGTGGTAGACAATCTCCGGCTTGTGGTTGTAGCGATAGGCACAACGACAACCTTCAGGAGCAAAATACCAGGAGCCACCGCGCAGCAATAAACGAGAACAATTATTATTCTCAGTTCCGTCTATCCACGCACTTCCATCTGTCGGCGCTCCTTCGTAATTGCGATGCCAAGTGTCTTCACACCATTCCCACACATTCCCGTGCATATCGTATAATCCAAAGGCATTTGCTCCACCCAAAGTTCCTACTTCTGTTGTTTCCCCACGGTAGGTACCCTTTGTACCTGCACCATAAGTGGATTGAGCGTTGTAATTTGCTAGTTCCGATGTAATTGTTTCGCCAAAATGAAATGGTGTGGTTGTGCCTGCACGACAAGCATATTCCCATTCTGCTTCACTGGGAAGACGATATTGTTTACCTGTATATTTGCTTATGCGATCGCAAAATTCAACCGCATCATACCAAGATATTCTCTCTACAGGATGCTTATCACCTTTAAAACGTGATGGTTCTGATTTTAAGTCGCGGTTAATTTTAGGTAGAGCAGCTATAGCACGCCATTGTGCTTGGGTTACTGGATATTTACCCATGAAAAAATCTGGAACTGTTACTTCGTGTTGGGGACGTTCTGAGTTCCTGCTACCTTCTTCTGTTTCTGGAGCGCCCATTGTAAAAATTCCACCACGAATGGCGACCATTTCTAAGGTGATGTTTTTGGCAAGGTTTTCGATGAAGTATGAGGCTTGTTGAATTTCTCTATCGATAATTTTTCCACGACGGTTGACGGTGACGACCTCGAATTTAAAATCAGACCAGCGATTAGACTTCACTACTACTTCATTGTTTACATATAAACTTTGCGCTACTTCGTTGATGGTTTTAATTGCGATCTCTTTTTCAGATACAAGCGTGATTTCTTCTATAGGATTGGATGTAGGAGCTTTCAGTACTTGATTAATTACTGGTAATATCGCTGTAGCCACATGGTAAACAGGTAATCTATTAGCACCTGTTCCTAGTAAAGGAAGCAATACACGCTTTAATCTTTGCTCTGCTGCTAGACGAATTACAGACTCAACTGCGTAATTAGTATTAGCAACACTACGAGAGGGAGATTCTACAGTTGTCAGAATAGCGAAGCGATTAGCTTGATAACCGCTTGAAATGAAAAGTTGATTGTTGATCTCATCAGGTAAAGGAACAAATAGAGGATTCTCAGGGCTGATTTCGGTTTGGTTCTTTTCCTTAAAAATATTGTTTATGGATTCAGTACATAAAATACGATTCTGTCCCAAGAAATTACAAAATGAATTTGCGAATCTACCACCAGACCAATATACAACTTCTTCCTCACCTGTGTGATATGAAACTGGAATAACTAAAGCATCAAACGGTAAATACCAAGGGTAAGATGTACACAAGCTATAAATCTTCGTATTTTTTTGCTGCCAAAGAAGATGGCGATTGTTGGGAACTGTAACAGTTATATCAGAGGTACTTTCATCTGTAATCTGCTGTTCCAACTCTTCTGCAAAAAGCGCATAATCTCCACCCAACCGCTTCAAAATCTTCGCTGTCACCTCTGCAAAAGGTTTAACGCCTTCATCATCAGCTTCTCCCGGAGCTTTCAACAGCGCAACAAAATCTTGCAAAGACTTACCTAACTGCGCTGCGACATACTCAGAAACTGCATCCAAAACATCTGCTGAATCCTTTACAGGTGCGGCTTCAAGCAACATACCCCGTATTTCGTCATCCATAAAATCATACTGCACCGTATCGGATAAAGTATCTGCTTCAATGGGTGTTAAAGGTTTTAATAAACCTCCCAGAAATACTTCTGCAACATGAGCTTGGCGAGATTTTGGTAATAAGGTTTCTTGAATTAAGCGCACTACAGGTAAATTAATTACTGGTGCTGCAGCGAGTAAACCAGCTAATTTACGTGCCATTGGTGAAGCTGTCATGCGAAAACGATATACTCGCTCTTGGGCGTTGACTTGAGGGATAGTAGTTAGGGGTCGTTGTTTGCTGTGATTAATTTTGATTTCTGAAGATAAAACAAACCCGGAAGCTACTGCATCGCTTTTTCCTGCTAGCATCTGACTCCAAGCCAAAGCTGGATCTGGTTCTAAAGTTAAAACAGGAATCTTGATACCAGTATCTAAATTAATATCTTTCCACAGCAACAGTTGTTTGATTAATAAATGTTTGTTCGCTACCCCTGCAGTCAAACTTCCCAAACTAACCGCAGCACCCAAACCCAAAGCTGTTTTTAACCACAACCAATCGGGTAACATTTGGATAATCGCTACTGGTTGAGTGTTTGTCCAATCTTTTAAAACTTGGGTTAAAGCACCATTGCGCCAAGTCGCTGCAACACAATCACTCACCAGCAAAATTAAACGGCGACGATTTGGATCTAGAATTTCACGGGGGCTAGCAAAACGTTGTTGGCTTACATTTTGACCAATTCCCGGACGGATATGGATTTGTCCGTTTTCATTGGTGACTAATCCCCAAGCACGTACGTCCCGAAATACTCCATAATGTTCTAGTAAACGCTTTAACTCCCAAATTGTATGTCGCCAAATCAGCATCGATTTGCTTTCGTCAACTACCAAAGCCACATCTAACCAAGGCTCTGGTTCAGATTTGAGTATGGGAATGCAAATTCCTTCAGCAGCGGTACGCTCGACGGTCGCTGTCTCATCTAATACGGTTTTTCTCCCAGATTCCACCCGATGCATCAAAGGTTTTAACACTTGCGCTAATGTTAAAGGTTCGCGTAGAGAAGGTGCATCCGGTACGCGCAAGGGAAGAGCTTTAGTTTTAGAGGATGTTTGAGTTTGATCTTGAATTTCCTGTTGAGTTTCTTCTTGAGTTTTTGGGTAAATTTCTGCAGAAGGAGGTTTGAAAGAAGTTTCGGTATCTCTAGGGTTAGAATTTAATTTTTCTGAGGTGTTGGTATTTGTGGGAGTAGGATTTAATTCTTCTGAGGTGCTTGATTGATTTACCTGTTGTGAAGATATGTTGTTTTGTGTATCTATAACTTCTTGACGTTTTTGATTAAACCAAATGATATCGGCGATTTCTTCCCCGGTTAATTCTAAATCTTTTCCTAAAGCTGCAATCAATTGATTAAATTGGTTATTGGTTGCAGATGATTTATTAGTCATGGGAAATTAAGCCAAAGTCAATCATTACTGGTTAAACTTTTCAATAAAATATCTTTGACCGATTTTTCATCTGCTTCTGACTCTGGAGAAACATCACGAGTAAGCAAATAAATTGTATTCAATAATTGGTCTGTAGCACGTTCCGTATTTTTATCTTTATCTGACAAAAAATCTTTAATTAATCCATCAATTTTCGCTTCAGCATCTTGAAAAAGTTTGTCTTCATCTTGAAAATGAGCTTTAACAATTGCTTTGAGTGCTTCTTCTTGAGGATTAGGCATTTTTACTCGTATGCATCGCCGTTTAAAAGCCGGAGGAAAATCTCTTTCACCATTACTAGTCATAACAATGACTGGGAAAGAATAACAGCGTATTCTCCCTCCTTTAATTACAACTTCAATATCACGATCTTGAGTTTCAACTGTAAATTCATTATTGGAAGCGGAATTATTTTTTTCTACTGATTTTGCTCGTCTTACTAACTCTGGTATCGGAAACTCTCCCTCCTCAAAAATATTTAATAAGTCGTTGGGAAGATTAATATCACTCTTATCAATTTCATCAATTAGTAAAACCCTTGGTAACGCTGAAGGTAAAAAAGCTGTTCCTAAAGCGCCCAAAGTAATATACTTACCTATATCCTGCTTTTCGTTTTGCTGAACATCCTGTAATCGTGCGATCGCATCGTAACGATAAAGTCCTTCTTGCAAAGTAGAACGAGCAGTAATCGCCCAAGACAATACTGGACCTAAATTTAACTCGTGAGCGATCGCGTAAGCTAAAGATGTCTTACCCGAACCAGGTTTACCAGTAACTAATAATGGTCTGCGTAGATAAATTGCAGCATTAACAGCATTAATTACATTGGTAGCATCAGGAGGAATACGGAAATTTTCACCTCTTCTTCTATTTCGATCATTTTCCTCCACTAATGTCTTCAGTCGATCCCAACGTCGATCTTCCGTAATATCTTCAATCTTGCTAAAACGTCGCCAGGGTGGAGGTTCAAGATTTTTTAATTTATCTTCTACCCCTTTTAATTGTTTTCCGTTTCCATGAAAAAAGCGCCAATCTGCCATAATTATGTAGTTTTTACATCCCTGTTTCGATTAAATATTGATTTTGGATAGTTAAATTAAAAGGTACTCGGTGGGGATTGTCGCATAAAAATCCTAGATTATAGCCTAAATAGTTTTCTTTATCTCGTTTCGCATGAGCTCTTTTACGAAGCTTCCACACCAATTCGGTCCAAGTGAACTCATCTTTAAAAAAATTAATATCTAATAATTTATTTATTTCATACTCTATATCTGGTAAGCCACGCCTTGTCCACAAAAAGATTGGTACTCCTCCTCTTAGAATCGTAATAAACAAATCCTCTCTATCAAACTTACTTTCAGGTAAGCAACAAGTAATTTTGACGCCCAATTTTTCTTCTATTTCTAATTCTGTTTCTATTTCTTCCCAATTACAATCATCTACTTGAGATATATGATGAATGTTATTTTCTATATCTCTCTCTGATAAGCAATTTTTCATCCAATAATTGAGTTTTTCCCATCTCGAATATAATCTGTGAAAATATTCGCCATCGTGACTGATAAAACGGTCGAGAGAACGCACTAAAAATTTATATTCACTACCAAATGGTCTTGTCTTATCTTTTAAACCAATCGGTATATCTTTTAAATCTAAATTTGCATCGAGAAGTTGTAAAGGCAAAAAAACTTCAATAACTAAGTTATAAAATCTATGTTTATGAAGATATTGAGTTTTTGCAATACGAATTAAATTATAAATATTATCAACAATATCTGACAAGGAACATTCAATATTAGGTAAATTACTATTTTTTTCTATTTTTATCGATGTAGAATTCGTTTCTTTTGGTAAATAATTAGGAATTAATTCAGCTTGCAGATAAAATTTATCACTACTATTAGGAGTAACTGTGACTAGTAAATAAGAATTTATTCTGGTACCTTGAGATAATTTTTGTACTTCATAGCAAGGTAAACTAATATCAAATTCTTTAGCTATAAGGTTTAGCCAACAATTTAACTGTTCTCGAATATTTGTAGATATTTCTTGTTCTTTAGTTAAGCGTTCTACAAATTCAATAATAGTTGGAATGTCTCGATTATTCTTAGGATACTTATCTAAAAAAATCGTTTTGAATATACCTAAATTTTCTGGTTTTATGAGTTCCGGTAAATTACCTAATATATCTTGGAATTTTGAATTATTTTCTAAAGTTATCCTACATATATTCTTCAGCAGAGCTAAATCAATATAGGCTATTATCAAACATAAATCTTTCCATTGCTGACGTGAAATGGTAGAAAATTTATTTTTTAGATTAATAGAGTCTGATAATTTAGGAAATAATTCTCTTCTTATACTTTTTAAATCATGATTTCCAGGATTTTCTTTACATGCACCTTCAACTAAATTCTTTAATTTTCCTTTTGGCTCAGCCCATTTTTTTATTAAATTAAAAACAATTGCTTTAAAATTGTTTCCTCCGGCTATTTCATCGAGGTTCTCATCTAACTCAATAGCAACCATCATCTCTAATGAGGGTTTATCTGGAAAAGCACTAATAATGGCGTCTCTTAATCTTCCTATTTCCTGACCAGATAATTTAGTTCCGTCATTTGACATTGCTATATATCAATTGTTTTACTTATTAACCAAGTTGCTAGTTACAAATTTCTTGGGTTTTTACCCTCCCCAAATCTCCTTGAAAAAGTGAAAATAGTTCAAAACTCACTTTTTTAGGTGATCTAGAGGGATATAGAAAAATTGAGTCATTAATTAGCAATTTGAGTTATTACTTTCAGAAGCATTAATCAGAAGTAGTATGAGACGATAAAATCTCAACACAGTCATAAGCATTCGGATCTAACGACCTATTCTTGTATGTGATTTCCGGAATTTGAACTCACCACAAACTCGTACTCAATATGATAGCAAATAGCTGTCCTAAAAGACTTCACATGCTTTAGATATCTGTGGTAAACAATGTAATTACTGAGTTTGTATAGATATTTTTATGTAATTGTCAATCTTTAAAATGATATATTTATGTGCTTATTGTTTATCTCAAAACATAGACTGAGGGAGTTGCAAAAAAATATAAATACCATCATTAATGTCTCGTAAGGGTGCACCGACTTGTACCCTAAGAATGATGTATTTTTTAACTGGGAGTCCCTTGAGTAGCGATCGCATTTTTCAAGCAGTATAAAGAATCTCCAAAAACAATCGCTCATAACCTCTCGCAGGAAATGAGCGACCGAACTGTAGCAATATGTAATGAAGTTAGGAATTAATGAATGCGAAAGCCTATAAACATACTTTTGCTCAAATTGGTTTATTCAAACTTAATTTCCTCAAGCTGAAAATAAACCTGAAAATCAAAAAACTTATCCCATTTGTAGAGAGTACTTTGATAAAAGTGCTTTAATTTTTATATCGGCAATACGCATCGTTGACTCTATCATATATTGCTGATCTGGTGTGATGTTCAATTTTTTGATAGCCAAATCGAGGCGATCACCAGAACGCAAATTATGTTTGAGTTCCTTAATTTGAGATGGTTGTAAAATAGCTTGAATATCCCGATTTCTCCGCTGTCTAATTCCTTGGATACGTTGACGGAGCATGGGAGTTAAACTCATTTTTGAGCGAGAATTAGAGTGTTTTGCTGGTTTAACCTGTTCGGTAACAAATGTTGCATTAACAGAACTAACTTTAGCCGTTGCTGCACAAGCAATTCCAGGTGACAGAAAAAAAATCATCATCACAGCAACTACAGCCAATAAAGACAGGCGCTTTGTATTTTTGATAGCCATTATTAAATAATTCACAGCATAAATTCACGGCATAAATTCACAGCATAATATGTCGGGGCTTAGGTAAATTAATCCCCTGAACTGGAGCTAAGACCCAAAATCTTTATTTATTACTCCCCGCTGACTTTTAGAAATGCTGAGGATAAGTTATTTCTACCTCATAATACAAGGAATATTCAACCTTAGAAAAAATAAAAATTTTTCTTTAATATCTGATGGGTTAAATGTTTAACATTACTTTAATCAAACAAATTTTTCTCGGCTCAATATTTTGCAATAAAAATATAAATATTCTCTTATTCACAAGCAAAAACTAGAATGATTAAAACTTTCCAAAGGGTGATTTGGAAAGTCATAAAATTTACAAAGCTACCTTAAACATGCAAATTCTCAAAATATAGCGCTATAACTCCTAACTTCTAACTTCTAACTCCTAACTCCTAACTCCTGACTCCTGACTCCTGACTCCTGACTTCTGACTTCTGACTCCTGACTTATTCATCCGAGTTATTCTTTCTCATAGATTCAATCTGTTGTTGTAATTCTTCAATTTGTCGCTGCAAATCTTCTACTTCTTGATTCTTTTTGGGAGTTCCTGCATCAACATTTACCCCAGAAGAAGATTTTTGATAATTTCCACTCTTGATTTGTTGATATTCAGATGAATTCGACCACTCCTGTAAATAGTGCAAACGTTCTACAGGGAATGGGTGACTGAGCATCATGCCCTGTGCGCCGTTATAAACTAAAAATTTGTATACTTGGTTGAGACCATCAGCATCGAGTGCTTGATAATTTTCCGACTGTTTCTGAAATTCTCTCAAATGGCACTCATGACCATATTTGATGCTACCACCGGAAATTTTCATCATTGTGTTCATGACCGTATCCAAGTCATCCAAAACCAACAATGCAGCTCGGTCGGCAGATAACTCAGCTTTTCTCCGCCACTCAAAGAAAGCAAAGATTAAAGTATTGCTAATTAAATTACCCAAACCGAAGGTTACTTCACTGATAGCAGATGCAGCATTCATCGCCCAAATCGCCATTTGAATTAAAATAGTATGACCGCACTTAATGTGTCCGAGTTCATGGGCAAGTACTGTCCTAATTTCTGCTTCATTAAGTAAATCTAAAGTTCCTGTATTAATGACTATGTAAGGATGCTCTTGTCCTAGAGCATAACTATTTGCTGTCGGATTTTGGGAAACAAACAGTGTAGGTTCTGGATCCACATCCAAATCTCGCACGCATTCTCGAAACATCTGGTAAATAGTGGAATATTGGCGAGGTCCTACTTGGATGGAATTACCCATCAAGTAAACTAGTTGGGGTCTTTCGACAAAAAATTCCATATACTTACTAGCGATTAGGTCAAATCCTGGTAAACCTCTTAAGGCTTGCTCTGCTTGCAAATCCAAGGGGTGACGAAAAGCTGTGCTAGAAATTCCTGTATAAGTAGCCATAGTTCACAATGTTGGGAATAAATCAATGAATAGAATCTGACAGTTGTTTATAAAATTTGCTGCTAGAGTCATTTTTAGTGAGTTTAACAGGACAAAATCAGGAAAAATGTTGGATGTTTAATTTGAGTGTTTGATTTGAAGATTTGAGTGAGTAGTTTAACAATTGAGTAGTTTAACAATTAAGTACTGAATGCTGCTGTGTCTTCCCACTGACAACATAATAGGAAAGGGGTTAATCGCATCTTAAGGTCACTTTGTATGGAATTAAAAGCGCGTGATTGAAGCAGAAGTTCACTTATCACTACATAACTTCCTGCGATCGCAAGCGGGTTTCCCTTCCTGGCCTCATCACTTGACGATGGCTAGATTGGTCGCACGTGCATTGCGAGTAGGCAGAAGCGCCTTAATTCAAGTCGGTGCGGCTTGTGGATTTCAAGGGCGTTATCGGACCAGTTTTGTCGCTTCGGCATTAATGTGGCAAGGTCCGGTGATTATTGTTGCTACACCCTGTGTACAACAACGTCTATTACGAGTAGAAATTCCCCGCCTGCAGGAGTGGCTAAAAATTGATAAATCAATTAGGACAGGTGATACCTTCCCCAACAGAGACTTTCAAGGATTATTTGTCACCTCCCCTCAAGCTTGGCTAGCCGCACAATTAACTAACAAAGAAGCATTTCCCAAAAATATTCCCACAATTATTGACGGGGTCGACGATCTAGAAGATTGGGTAACCGAACAGTTGACCGTCAGCTTAACAGCGCAAGATTGGGAAGAATTAATGCTGGCTTGTCCCAAGCAAGTAGACAGAATTCGTTCGGCAAGAATAGAACTCACCCGAGAATTATTCCAACATCCGGTTAATCCCCACGAATGTTACTTGATTTCTCCCAGAGAAGAAGAAACTTTAATTCGATTATTTTCAGTTTTAAATCTAGATAATTTACCGGATACTTGGAGAAACTTTTATCAGCACTATCAACAGCAAGAAGTGCAAACCAATAATCTACAAACCAATAATCTACAAGCGAATAACTTACAAGTAAATAATCTACAACCCAAAAAATTTGTTTCGCCTCTAGTTTGGGCAAATATTACTCGTCGTCAGGGGTCATTTTCTTTGCATAGTGCCCCCGTGGAACCTGCTAATGTCCTTTCAGAAATTTGGGAACGGCAACCAGTAGTTTTGATTGGTAGTGCCGTAGAAGCAGAAACGGAAGCTCCAATATTTCGTCAGCGTATGGGTTTGGGCGATTTAACTTGCTTGAAATTTTCCTCAGATAGTCAAACAGAAGCAATTCAACTGTACATACCATTACAGTTTCCTTTACCCAACACTCCCGAGTTTCAAGGAGGATTTATCAATAAGGTTCGTACCCTGCTATGTTTAAGCGCAACATCACCGGGTTTAACGGTCATACTGGTGGGAGATGTGCCTTTAAAATCGCAAGTGGGAACAATCCTAGCCTCTGAATTTGGTTCCCGAGTGCAGGTAGAAAAAACCTGTTTAGAAGAAAATGGGGTTTTAGTCAGTGGCTGGGAGTTTTGGCGCGAACATCAAAGTGTTTTACCTGCACCGGAATTACTAATTATTGCAACTTTACCTTTACCATCATTAGAAAATCCTTTAGTTGCTGGTAGAGTTACCTACTACAAAAAAAGACATCAAGATTGGTTTCGCCTATATTTACTACCAACAGCTCTAAAAGAATTACAAAGAGCGATCGCGCCAGTTAGAGAAAATCAAGGCATTGTAGCTTTACTGGATAGCCGCGTAATCAACCGTAGTTACGGGGCTGATGTTTTATCTGTACTCAGTCCCTTAGCACGCGTCAATTATCTCGATCCGAGCTTGTTTTCTAGACAAGAGGAGATTGGGGATTAGGGACTGGTGACTGGCAACTGGCGACTAGGGACTGACGACTGGCGACTGGGTATTAGTGACTGGAAATCATCGATATTTTTTCTAACTGCCAATATGAAGCTGTTGCACAATGCAACACTAACACCATATGCCGCAAGGCGGCACGCAGTGCTTATGGCTCTTAGCGGAAGCGTGACGCCAATTCCCAATCCCCAAATGCTATCATCCCCATAAAGCCTTTTACTGGAAGCAATAAGTTATGGGTGAAGCAAAGCGTCGCCGAGAGGCGTTAGGAGAACAATACGGACAAGAGGCAAGAATTTTACCTTGGGTTCCCATTACGAAAACTCAAGCTAATCTATTTGTCGAATGGACAACTCGTGGTGCTTGGCTGGGTATTATCTTGATGGTCATTGGCTGGGTGACAATTCGTTTTATTGGTCCAGCTTTTGGTTGGTGGCAGTTAGCCGATTAGTTTCAATGTTTCGCTTTGAAATAAAATCTTGATTATTTGTAATTTGTGACTAACCAATCGATGAAAATACTTGTGAATTCGACATTCTAGAAATACTTTCAAGATTAATTCAAAAACATCAAGGGTCAGGAGTAAACTTTTTAGTTGCTTTTGACCCTTCGAATATGAGAGAGTTATTGTTCCCGAAAAATTTGGAATAACTTTATATAAGAACCATCAATGCAAAAACACACCACAACATTCACCAAGCGAATGTTTAGGAAAATGTAAAAATCACAACTTTTTCCTTCCCAAAATTTCAAAGTATATCTTTGGAAAACTTCACTAAAGTCATTCCAAGTCTATGGATCTAAATAAAAGATTAGCTACTACTCAATGGCTAATGAAAAGTAAATACCTAAGTGTAGTGCAAACTTTATTAACATTGAGACAAAATAGTGATTTATATTACACATTCTGTTAACTTTAATGAATTTTGATTGCACAGATAGGCTTTACTTGGGATCAGGCTTAAATATACTTGTATTAAATTTTGGTTTATTCTGAAACTTATAGACCTCTATTTCTCGCAAAGAGTTACAAAAATGTCTCAATAATTACATTTTTACAAATTGCAAAGAAATCCTGCCGAAATGGCAACACACTTACAATGTATTTAGCTATCGTCGTTGGTAAGTTAGACAAAATCAAATTTTCTGTTTTACCAACGTGTATCTATGGAAACTGCAGTCTAACCTGCCCATACCAAAGCTTTCGTTAGTTATCAACTGATAGAAAATGGAAGTAATGGAGGCACTCAATGGTATTAACTGTTGTAGAAAAAGACTAAAGATACGCACCCAAGTTCAAGAGACAATCGAGTAGTAATAACGTCCCGAAATGATAATTCAATATCTGAATTGCTCTTAAATAGAAGCAAGCATGCGTTTGAATTATGATTTGCAAGATGTTCTTGATTAAATCGGCACTTTAAGTCATATATGTACTTTTTACATGCTTGACTTGCACCGAATATAAGCTACTCTTGAAGCGGAATGTATTAAACAAAAACATGAGCGTACAGACTGATGTGAAGAAAAAATTAATTCTTTAAATTCTGTCTGATAGTTTAAACTCGCAAAGTGAATAGTTTGATACGGAAGCAAGACAAGTAATGAACTACTTTAATCTAGGTAGTAACTAAACTTCTTCGTTCTCTATATTTATCTGGAAATTGTAATGAATAGTTTACAATACCAGTTCATGAGAAAATCTAAAGAAAATATAAAACAGACTAAAAACACAGTGGTGTCTGGAGGACAAACGTGTTTCTGAGACTAGCACAACAACATCGACAATTTGTTCAAGACCTTGTAATGAACTTACAAGCCCTAGCTATCGTTCTGGAGCGACGTGGATATCCTGCGTCCTGCTACACCTGTGGCGACCAGATGAATAGTGCGTCTTTTATGGTCAGTTTAGGCGAGAATCACTTAATCAGGTTTCTGGTATCGGACTACGGTATTACTTGGACCGAAATGCGTGATGATCGCGAATTAATGAAATTAGAGGGTGCTGAAGCAGTTAATCAACTGCAAGAACTTGCTAATATCGTTAAGAACTTTGTAGGAACCCCAAAAAACCACAAAACTCTTGCTAAGCGCACTTAACTTCCAGTGTGTTTTTGGATACTCAGATAGTGATTAGAAGGCACATTGGGAATTGCCAGTTAGTTCCTAGTCTGCGTTTGCTCTCTCGCTAGCTAATTTTCACCAAAATTAACTATTGACTAACTATTACCCATAACCCTCTAATCAATAAAAATTAGTTTTGAATGGGTTAGTTGTAAATTTCTTGGCTCAGTATTACTTCAAAGTATTGCCTAAATTCAGTTAATAGTTGTTTAGTCAGAAACAGCAAAAACACTTGTGAAGTCATAGTGATTTTACTTCACTTCATTACCATAAGTAAAAAATGCTATTGTTGTCGGAATTGAGATAATTTTGTGATTTTTTATTGTTTTTAGTTCGAGCCAGCTTTCCTGTGTTTACATTGCTCGTTCAAAACAAATTACCCCCAAAACAAAAGTATACCCATCAAGTTTTAGATTACGATTATTTGAATTATCATTGCAGCTTTGATCGCAAGTAAAAACTTCCGGTTCGTGATTTTGATGTTATAAGATTCATCAATCTTCAGGGAATACCAACAAAAAAATTATTCCATACCTTAATTCTGTTCGTGGTGCGTTACCGCTAATAAGCGCGTCCGCACCCAAAACAATAGAATTTTTTATTTATTTACTGGAAGTTTCTCACTAATAGGATTATTGCTAAATTTTGTCGACTTCAGGATTTTTAATCCTGGAATCAGATTTTTTGACTAGACCATTTTCTTCATCTTTCGCTTTTCATATTCAAATGATATTTTCATCATCATTTGACCGCCACATAAAGTTAATAGCCACAAGAGCTAGGTATAAGTCGATAGCCAATAAAAAGTTTGTTTACTTTAAATTAAGTAGAAAGTTCAGTTTTCTTAAAGTACATCATTCATGCGCGAACAAGTTTTTTAATGGATGCTGTTGTCCCAACAATAATATTTGCAGCAGCTTCTAGACCGCCAGCGTACTGAATATCTTCTTGTAATCTTTCAGCATTTTGCCTGTAGAAATCCTCTGTCATTACCCTTTGAACTGTATTTCTTAAATTAGCAACAGTTAATTTATTGAGCGGAATAAATTCACCTGCTCCAGACCAAGCAATACGTGTGGCTACACCCGGTTGACTGTTAGTAATCGGAATTACAACCAAAGGGACTCCATTACTCAGTGATTCTAAGGTTGTGTTCATTCCCCCATGAGTAATTGTTAGACTTGCTTTTTGCAATAACTCTAGTTGAGGTGCATATTTTACAACTATTGGATTTCCAGGTAACTTTGGTAATTCTTCTGGTTCCAGAGAACCACCCAAAGATATTACTAGCTGCACATCTGGCGCAGCGCAAGCTTCAGCAATATAGGAAAAAATATACTGAATCTGATTTTGTACAGTTCCTAGGGAGGCATAAATCAACCTTCTACCACTTAACTTTTCAAATGGAAAGTCAACATCTTGGCGGGTCCTAGGATGATGTAATGGTCCAGTAAAGTAAAAATTTGAGGGAAGTTGGCGTCTGGGAAATTCAAACTCCGGTGGTTGTTGGCTTAGAGTTGCTAATCTTAATTCCGAGGAATAGTTGTGGGAATATGGCGGTAAATTCCACTCACGACGATAATCGGATATTGTTTTTTGTATTGGTTTGAGCAAATTGTGCAAAAAAGCATAACCAACTTGATTGCGAATCAATGCCCACCATGCCAGATTGTAATCCCAAGTTGTGAAATAGGGAGGTACAATATCTTCTCCTTTTAGAAGCAGACTGGAACATACAGTTACAAATGGGATATTCAAATGTTCCGCAATAGTAATTCCTGCAGATAAAGCTTCATCTATCAGCAGTAATTCGATCCCAGCAGCTTTAATCGCTTGGGGTGCACGATATAAAAATGAGACAGATAATTCTTTAAGTAACTCAATGGTATAGCGCAATCCTGCCAAACCATTCAATTTTCCTAACTTATTGAAAGATTCAGTTATTGAACCTGGGGGAAACTCAGATTCTAAAATCGGGAAAAATTCTAATCCTGCTGCTACTACGATCGCTTGAATATCGAGTACACCGATCACTGTAACACGATGACCCCGTCTGTGTAGCTCATTTCCCAAAGCAATCATTGGATTGAGATGTCCGGTCGCTGGTGGACAAATAATGCCAAAGTGAGTCATTTTATGATATTGATTTCCTAACGGGTTAATAGATAATTTCAAATACAAGCGCTGAAACAACAATTCGGCAATTTATTACAAATCCTGTTTTTAATACCCTTGACTTTTTATTTACTCCAGGCTAAGGATTTGGTAAGTGGAAATTGCTAAGTGGAAAGGGTTTTAAAGACGGATTTGGGTAGATACATGTTTCTTCCCAGAGGTCGAAATAGATTATTTTAATCTTATAGGGGTAAGATTCCTAATTTATCAAGCTCCCATAAGATAGATAATGCACTTATGTCCAGTAAACAACATAAGTGCATTATCTATAGTAATTGTTACTATTAGAAAAAATTAAAATTAAATCAATTTAATTTAATTTAAGTTATTTTATTTAATCTTCAAGAATTTTTCTAATCCTGCTACCATGCTTGGAGGCCAACGCCGAATATTTTTCACCCAATCAATATCTTTATATCTACGATCTATTCCGTAGGCTGCAACCCAGTTACTTTCAGCTTCTCCTTTTTTCCCTGCAGCCCAAAGAACCGCAGTTAATGCAGCGCGCATATCCGCAGACTGAGGATATTTACGAACAATATTTTTAATTTCTCGGGTTGCTTGTTCTTTGTTACCTAGTTCGTATAAAGCAAAAGCATAGTTAGCCCGTGCTAAGGAAAACTTCGGATCTATTTTCATCGATTTTTGATAGTCAGCGATCGCCAAATCCCATTTACCTAAACCACCGTAAGCATTACCGCGATTGTTATATGCCATTGCATCATTAGGATCTAGCTTCAGGACGTAATTATAATCAGCGATCGCGTCATCCCATCTACCCAAGCCTTCAAATGCTGTTCCTCGATTCAAATAAGAGTCGGTGATGTTGGGTGCTAACTCTATAGCTCGGTCAAAATCTGTAACTGCATCTTCAAGTTTGTTTTGACTGATTTTCAAATTTCCTCGATTACTCCAAGCTGCAGGATTGGTGGGAAATTTTTCGATAATCTGCGTCCAGTAAGCTTCTGCTCCTTCTAAGTCACCCCTACTCATTGCAGTAAAAGCTTTTTTAGCTAATTCATCTCCAATTTTTAATTCTTCATTTGTGATGAGAGAGATTTGAGTTTGGGCAAAAACTGGTTCAGCCCAATTAAAAATCAACAATAAACTTAGTAAAATCCCAATTAATTTAAGCATTACTTTAACAGTTATTAATTTGTGGGGGTTGGGGATTTGCGTTAGCGCCTAGCGTAAGCGTACCGGATCCGCAAGGTAGCGCAGCTATAGGTATTGCGTGACGCGACAGCGTCATATGGGGATTGGCGTTAGCCTCCAGTATGGCTTTAGCCATGTAAGGATTAAGTAATTTTTACCCAGTCGCTATATGCTGCTTGCGGCGGCACGCAGTGCTATCCCCAGTCGCCGATACTACAACAAAGATAATTGTTCATTAGGTGGTTTGAAACCCAAGTGTTTATAAGCTGCTGGAGTTGCAACTCTTCCTCGCGAAGTTCGATGTAAATACCCGATTTGCATCAAATAAGGTTCGTAAACTTCCTCAATTGTTTGGGTATCCTCACCAGTCGCAGCTGCAATAGTTTCTAGACCCACAGGTCCGCCATTAAATTGTTCGATAATAACGCTCAACATTCGTCGGTCTGTCCAATCTAAACCACAGGGGTCGACTTGAAATAATTGTAATGCTTCTCCTGCAACCTCTTCCGTAATTTCACCACTCTTTTTTACTTCAGCATAATCACGGACGCGTCTAAGTAATCTATTCGCTATACGTGGCGTTCCCCGCGCCCGTCGGGCAATTTCTGCTGCACCATCATCACTCACAGGTGTTTTAAGTAATTTAGAACTGCGAAGAACGATTTGACTAAGTTCGTCTACTTCATAGAAACGTAACTTTTGAATTAAGCCGAAGCGATCGCGCAATGGAGAAGTTAAAGCACCGACACGGGTTGTGGCCCCAACTAGAGTAAACTTTGACAGTGGAATACTGCGAGTTCGAGCACTAGCACCTTTACCCACGGTAATATCTAAACGAAAATCTTCCATTGCGGGATACAATATTTCCTCTGTCATCCGTGAGAGGCGATGAATTTCATCAATAAATAAAATATCTCCAGGTTTGATATTCACTAGTAACCCCATAATATCCCTGGGTCTTTCCAGAGCGGGTGCACTAGTAATTTTATAATTCACCTCCATTTCTGCAGCTAAAATCATTGCCATTGTGGTTTTTCCCAATCCGGGAGGACCATACAAAAGTAGGTGATCTAATACTTCACCTCTGGACTTGGCTGCTTCAATTGCTATGGCTAGTACATCTTTTAAATCTTTTTGCCCAATATAGTCAGCAAAACGTTGGGGGCGAATGCTCTCTTCTGGCTTACCCTCTTCGTCTTCGGCTGCTTGTGGTTGTAAAAGATTTTCATTGGGGGGAGATTTAACTTTTTCCCTTTTTGACTTGGGCTTTTTACCTGGTTCTGGAGGGTGTTTTTTGGAGGAGATAATTGCCATAATTCACCGGCTATCGACTTCTACTTGTGAAACTTGAAGAGCGCTGAAGACAGAAAATGTGACGACGATGCAAAAATTTTACCTTCATTTCCTTCCCCAATTCCGAAAACAAAGATTAATTGACAAAAATCAAAATAACTTTTCTCATTGGGAATTAGATATTTGGCTGAATTGAGGGGATAGTCTGTGGAGCAGACAAACCCCTTAGAAGTTATTCTAAGGCTGTGAAGAAACAGGAAGTAAGCACCAAAGTTACTTTTGTTCAGCTTTGTCTAGACCTGGGCAACTTTAGGTAAGTTTTACGGAACGGCGAAGAGCTTTGTATTTCCCTCAAAGTACTTGTGACACAGGGGCTTGGAGAATTTCAACCTGGATCTGTAAAAAAAGCTTTTGGGTTATGGTCTTATCTGAAGCTTTATCATGTATGCTGTCTTATTGGGTAAAAATACGGGTGAAGAAAAAAGATTTTCACCCTCAAATCAGCTCGTCAATTTTAATTAAAATTTATTTTCCGGGTAATTACTCAGGAGTCAAAATTCCTTATGTTAGCGAAAAGAATCTTACCGTGCTTGGATGTTCGGGCGGGACGAGTTGTAAAAGGAGTTAACTTTGTTGACCTTAAAGATGCAGGAGATCCCGTAGAATTAGCAAAAGTTTACAATGAAGCAGGCGCAGACGAGTTAGTGTTTCTAGATATTACAGCTTCTCATGAAAATAGAGACACTATTATTGACGTCGTTTACCGGACAGCCGAGCAGGTCTTCATTCCCCTCACCGTAGGCGGTGGGATCCAAACCTTAGAAAATGTTAAAAATCTGTTACGAGCTGGGGCAGATAAGGTTAGTATTAATTCTGCGGCTGTACGAAACCCAGATTTGATCGACCGTGCAAGCGAACGTTTTGGCAATCAATGTATAGTTGTTGCAATAGATGCCAGACGCCGCACGAATTCGGAACATCCTGGGTGGGATGTATATGTTAAAGGTGGACGCGAAAATACTGGTCTGGATGCCTTGGAATGGGCAAAAGAAGTAGAGAAACGCGGTGCTGGAGAACTGCTAGTAACTAGTATGGATGCTGATGGAACGCAAGCAGGATATGACCTGGAATTGACACGAGCTATTTCCGATGCTGTACAAATTCCTGTTGTTGCTTCTGGTGGTGCGGGTAATTGTCAACATATTCATGCAGCGTTGACTGATGGTAAAGCTGAAGCTGCTTTGTTAGCATCACTACTACACTATGGACAATTGAGTGTAGCTGAAATTAAAACATATCTACAAAAACACAAAGTTCCTGTCAGGATAACTGATTAGTTCTCATTAATTTCCAGCACAATAAACCTAATTGAATTGCACGGAATTGCACACACTTTCCGAAAAGAATGTTAATATAAATTCACAAGAATTAATATAATTTAAAGTAGATTATGTTGGTTCCAATTTTAGTTCTTGATGTTGCACTAGTAGCATGGTCGTTGCATCTGATGGAAAAAGCTTTTGAAAACAAGGAGTTTTCCTTAATGCTGGCTGGTTTGCTAGTTGCTCTTGCGGCGGCAGCAATGATGGTAGTTTATTTTTTAATGGGTAATTGTATGAGCTATTTGCTCCACTCTTAATTGAAATATTTTATCTATCTTTTGCTGAGATGTCATTTTGTTCTGAAAAATAACAATTGCAAAAAAACTACAAGTAAGCAAGTTAAAAAATATCTTTGTATTTGAACAAAAATTTGTTTGTATATATTAAAGATATATTAAATTACTTATTGACAAATGTTGTTACTTTGTAATAAATGTATTTTTGTTAGTCGTTAGTATCTCTATCGTCCGAGTTTAACTTGTCAGGTCATAACTTAGTTTACGTCTGATGTGTCAACATCTGAAAATTGAAACATACAGATGGAGTCATTAACCCTAGAGGTTGTAACCTTAGAGGTTGTAAATTTATAGATATATGTACTTGACAAAACATTCTTTATTAATACAAGATTAGAGATGCATTATCCGGGGTTATAGCTCAGTTGGTAGAGCACCTCAATGGCATTGAGGGGGTCAGCGGTTCGAATCCGCTTAGCTCCATATTTTTGGTATGTAAATAATTCTTGAATGTGACTTACATATCAGTCATAATTAATACAGATGATTGAATTTTTCTTAACCAAATTAGCTAAATTATTTTAGCCTGTAGGGCTTGGTAAATATTTCTGGATTGACTGAGAAATAAAAATGTAAATTGAATTTAAAAAAACTTGTAACGTTCTCTCAGTAACAACAGTAATTTTGCGTAAATAACTCAATAAACAGAAATTGTTTAATTTTAGAGCCATAAAATTAACAGGCTTCAAAATATGAAGTAACTGTTTAGACAATAAAAAATAGAAAATAAAATGAAAAAAATAATTTGCCACGCTTTTGGAAGTAATTCGGCAACAGCTTGTGCAGCTCTTTTAGTGGGTTTAACAACACTATTATATTCTTCTCCCAAGGTATCAACTGCGGAAGCGCACGCGGTAGCGAAAAGTAATACAGTTACTCCTCGAAGGCGAATTGAGATTGACTTATCAGATCAGGTGCTAAGAGCATGGGATGGAAAAACAATAGTTTATATGATGCCTGTTTCTACAGGAAAACGTTCAACACCAACACCTACAGGTAAATATCGCGTTCAGACCAAATTGCGCTCCACTCGAATGCGAGGTGATGGGTATGATATTGCCAATGTTCCTTACACAATGTACTACCACGGAGGTTATGCAATCCATGGTGCTCCTTGGCGTAAAAACTTTAACGTTCCAGGTAGTCATGGTTGTGTAAATTTATCTGTAAAACATGCTCAGATGCTATATCAATGGGCGAGAGTAGGAACGCCGGTTATTGTGAAACGGTAATGGGTAATGGGTAATGGGTAATGGGTAATGGGTAATTGGTAATTGGTAATTTTTTCCAATCCCCAATCCCTATATGGCTAACGCCACGCAATAACTATAGCTGCGCTACCTTGCGGATCCGTTACGCAATACCTACGGTACGCTTCCGCTAGCCGCTAAGCGCTAACGCCAATAGCTAATCCCCTAATCTCAACTCAATTGTGCTACTAACTTGTTTTCCAAAAGGATTTCGTGGGTTAATAGGTCTTGCACAGTAATGCGCAAAAATCTTTGCTCATCTACTTGAAAACCAATTTTAATTCGATCGCTACCTGGAAAACCTGGTGGTGTTAGTTTTGCGATACTTCTAGCACCATCTTTATCATTGAGGGGAGTGACACTAGTTCGCTCGCTTTCTAAACGACGGGTAACTAGGCGATCGCCATCAAAATAAACTTCTGTTGCACCCGCATCTGTACCCAATTCACCCATGATTAATTCAATACTGGGTTGATTCTCCATGGAAGCTCCCAACACTAACTCTACTGGGTTAATCGTGGGATAAGGTTGTCCTGGAGGAATGATAGGATGCCAATTATGACGTTTATTACGTCTATCCCAATAGCGAATTCCATAACTGTGATAGAGAAAATCTTTAATTTCTAAACCTTGTGCGAGTTGTAATGCTCCTTGGGCGATCGCTTCAAAAGGACGTTCACAACGCACTTTGTTTGGTTCGAAATATTGGTGTATCCACGACTGCAAAGCTGTTAATTGTGATGTTCCACCAACTAATAGCACTGCATCAATATCTGTAACTTCTATCCCCTGACGTCGTGCTTGCTGTAGAAGAGACGTCATTGATTCATCTAGTAACTCAAAAAATGAGTTTTCTTTGAGAATATTTTCTAAGGTTTCGCGATTTAGTTCTAACTCGTAACTTTCAAAGGTTTCATCATTAAAATAAACCTCACTGGCTTGGGTTTGGGTGGAAAGTTGAATTTTTACCTTTTCAGCTAATCTTGTGGTGAGGGGAGTTATTGCTAATCCCTGAGTTTTGGCAAAATAATCGACTATCCAATTATCAATATCGGTTCCTCCCAAATTTTGCCCAGCTTTTGCTAATACTCGAGCAGTTTTTACCTTTTGTTTGGAGTCTTCTGCTAAAGATTTATTTCCCCACTTCAACAAAAAACCCACAGGTTTTGTGGTGTTTTTAACGCTTTTATCCAACTGTACCAAAGATAAATCTAGGGTTCCACCACCAAAATCAACTACTAGTAGATTGTCTTGCTCTGTCAAACCATAACCTAATGCTGCTGCTGTTGGTTCATCCAACATGCGTACTTGTTCTACAGGTAAAGCCTGACAAACTTCTCCCAACCAGTGACGGTAAGCTTCAAAACTATCGACAGGAACTGTCAATACTAAAGAATCTCCCACATCAGGATTCGTTGTGCTTAACTGAGAAATCACTTCAGACAAAAACCATTTTCCTACCTGCTCAAAATTGATAGTTTGTCCGTCTAATTCAGGCATAAATCCTGGTATGGATGCCCCAATACCTCGCTTAAAACTGCGAAAAAATCTTGATTCACCGCTCAGATCTAGACCGCGATCGCGCACTTGTTGTCCAACTAAAACCTTTCCTCGGACTGCATCTTCCACATAGACCAAACTGGGAATTAAAGGCGGATTTAGACTTTGTTTAATTGATAAATTAGGTATATTTAAAGTCTCTGGCTGCTGGGTAACAGGATTCCAGCGAGCAATAACTGTATTACTTGTACCAAAATCTATTGCTATTGCCATATTTTATCAATAATTAAGAGGTGTTGAGAGCAAGTTTTTGAATTATATCTCTTTGTTCTTAGAATTAATTTTATCGTCAAACCATACTTTTTTGGTATGGATGATTTCTCTCATAAATGCAATATATTATCAATAACTTACTATTCTTTGAGAAGACGGCAATACATAACCCCTACAACATCCAAATACGGGGGAGATTTACCAGTTACCAATTACCAATTACCCATTACCAGTTACCAGTTACCAATTACCAATTACCCATTACCAGTTACCAATTACCAATTACCAATTACCAATTACCAATTACCAATTACCCATTACCCATTTACCGACGAGTCAAAATAGCATACTGAAGACGTGCTTCCGCTAACCTTTCATCTAGATTAGGTCGAGCACCAACAGTAAATTCACCAACAACCAATGTGTAATAAACCATTCGAGCCCGTACCATCGCTTCAAAGGGCGTAAATCCAAACTGCAAAAATAAATCTCGGGTGTAGTTCAAACGACGCTCGTCAACTTGAGCAAGAATAACGGCAGTTTTAGAGTCATTTGTTGCCCAAGCTCGAATTGCATTTTCTACTTTACCGTCATCTCGAACAGCTAGTTCTAGTAAGTTGAATAACTTGTTATTAGCATCTCCACCCTTTTTTTCAACTTCTTGAATAATTCCATCTGTATCGCGATTTACCCATTCTTGCAAAAGTGATTCTAAAAGTTCACCTCGATTTTTAAAATGCCAGTAAAAGCTACCTTTGGTCACATTCATTAATTTCGCCAGGGGTTCTACTCGTACAGCTTCAATTCCGCTTTCGGCTAAAACCGTTAAACCCTTTTCAATCCAGTCTTTTCGCCCAAGTTTTATAACTTCTTTCTTTTTTACCATACGGTAACGTATTGACATTTAAATAGTCCAAGTAATAATCTACAACCATACGGTAGCGTATTGAAACGGAATGGAAATATTTATGGATACTTTAATTGATAAAAATAAGGCGGTAGCCCTGCATTTTGCAAAAGATGGATGGGGAACGAATCCTGGTTGGACAAAGGTTTGGGATGAATTGATGAGTCCGGATGTTGTTTATCACTTCAATAGTTCTGCAGAACCAATTATTGGTCTGGAAGCAAATAAAGAATTTAACGCGGGTTTATTTGTAGGTTTTCCAGACATCAAACAAAGACTTGAAGATGCGATTGCAGAAGATGACAAAGTTGTTTATCGGACAACACTTCAAGGAACCCATACAGGGAATTTCTTGGGTACTCCACCAACGGGTAAAAGAGTGAAAGTAAATGACTTTACGTTGCTACGAATAGTCGAAGGGAAAATTGTTGAGTGGTGGTACGAATGCAACCTGCTTGAAGTGATGACACAGCTTGGTTTAATCCCTGAAAATGAGGTGTAGGATGCTGCAGTTTAGCGGATATTGGTTGCTTGTCACAAGTTTTATTCACATAATCGTTGGTTTTTGGGTCTATGGAGAACCATTAGCGGAAATTGTTAGCGATGGATTTTTTAACAGTGTTGCTCCTAACCCATTTGCACCTAATTTTGCTCGCGAAGATGCTTTTTGGTTCATGACACTGACTGCATTTTTCGTTATTTTGGCACAGCTATGTTTTTGGGCGCATTTTCGTAAGATTGCATTACCGGAGTCTATTGGTTGGACTTTATTAATAACTTCAATTATTGGTGCGATTGCTATTCCGATTTCGGGTTTCTGGTTGTTGATGGTACCAGCAATTCTAATCATTGCTGCATCAAAAAATGTAAGCAATTTAGATATAAAATGCCAGAAGACAGAATTGTAATTGAATCTCCTATAATTAGAGGAATTTGCAATCTCAAGGTATCAAAATAAAGTAGTTTAATGTATTTATTAGCAACAATTTATTGCTTTGTAAAAAGATTAACTTTATTTTATTAGCAGTCAACAAGATTGATTGTTAATTAGCTAAGGTAAGTTTATGCTCCAAAAGATTATTGCTGAGCTTTCTTTCTCTTTACCCGAATTGTATTTACCATTAGTTTTGGTTCCTATTAGCTTAATAGGAGTATTTGGTTGGCGTTTTTGGAAACGTAAGAATACTTATAAATCTCTAAATTCTATTCCTTCTCCTCCTAGACACTGGTTATTAGGAAATATCCCTCAAGTGTTAGCTGCAGTCGAAAACAAGAAGTATTCTCAATTCCTATTTGATTGGAGCCAAAAATTAGGCACTCCTTATATTTTATGGGCAGGCGATCCAATTCTGATTCTGAGTAAACCCAAAGTAATTGAGGAAACCATCATTAATGGAACAAAAGATGGAAGTTTAGTCAGGAGTCGCAAAGCACAAAAAGCTTGGAATGATATAAGTGGACCTATTCTTTTGGGTCAACATGGTACCAACTGGCAATGGCGACGCAAGGCTTGGAATCCAGGATTTACTGCTAATGCTCTTTCCAAGTACTTAGAAATTGTTGATGAATCTTGTTCGCAAGTAGTTGAAAATATCAAAAAATCTAAGCCTTCGGAAGCTGTTCGAGTAGATCCTCTATTTGTTGAACTAACTCTCAAAGTGATTTCCTGTCTAGTCTTGGGGATTCCTGTGGATAGAAAAGTCTCTAGCCCAGAAGGACCACCCCTAGAAATAGAAAAAGTATATGATGCAACATCAGTTGTAAGCTATCGTTTTCTGCGTGTAGTGACTGGCAAAGAAAAAAAATGGTATAAATACTTGCCACTTAAAACATCTCGTGATTATTGGTCAGCAAGAAGATATTTAAATGATTTTCTGATTCCCCGTGTGGATTTAGCACTACAACTTAGAGATGGTAAACAGGGTGTTCTAAAGCAAGTAAGCCCTTGCTTCCAAGAATCTATGCTAGTAAAAATCGCTGCGAGAGAACCAAAATATAACCGTGAAACTCTCATTTCGGAGACAATTCAACTCTTAATAGGAGGTACTGATACAACAGCTCATACCTTGTCTTTTGCTGTTGGCGAATTAGCATTAAATCCAAGAGTCTTTCAGCAAGCACAGTCTGTTGTCGATAAGGTATGGTCAAGCCAAGGTAAGTTTGATTTAGAAAGTTTGAAAGAATTAAATTACATTCGAGCTATTGTCAAAGAAACTCTACGTACTTATTCAATAGCATCGGGCTCTACTTCTTTACAAGCTATACGGGATACTACAATTGAGGGTATTAATATTCCTCGAGGTACAAAAGTGTTCTGGTCTATGCTTGCAGCAGGAAGAGATCCAGAAACATATGAGCAACCTGAAGAATTTAGACCGGAACGTTGGCTCGAAGGAAAAGGTAGTCATTCTCTGCCTAATATCGAGTTTGGTTCGGGTTCTCATCGTTGCTTAGGTGAGCATTTAGCAATGCTTGAAGCAACAATAATGCTTGCACAGTTACTCAGATATTTTAACTGGGAATTGGTTAACGGTCGGTCATCGCTAGAGAATTGGCAGCAGAATATATTAATTTATCCATCTGATGGAATGCCTTTGCGTTTTCAGTTGAGATAAATTAGGCTTGTGGACAAACTTGGGTTTATTACAAATTTTAACAACTAGTATAAATTTTTAGAGGAGCAAGCCTGTAGCTTAATGCTCCTCATAATTATTTTCTGAATATAAAACGTATCCGCTCAGTAAGTCGGGGTAAGAAGAAAAAAGAAGAAGGAACAAAAGTAGAGCATGTGTCGTAGAATATGACCCATGACGC
>NZ_LMTZ01000113.1 GCF_001456025.1 Mastigocoleus testarum BC008 | reverse complement strand
TCGATTTAGTCAATCCCAAGCATTTAAAAAACTGGTTCACAAGCTGTTGTTACTGTACCTCACTTACCTGAAAAGTGCTGTAAGTAACAAGTAACAAGCAATAAGTAAATCTCTAGTCCTCAGTTCCTAATCACCGTATGGTACTGTCACATAACGTCATCAGTACGCAGTTCCTGCGGAGCCACTAGCAACGCTTAACGCCAATAAATAACCAATCAATCCCTATATGACGCTGTCGCGTCACATAATACCTATAGCTGCGCTACCTACGGTTAAGCCGCAATCCGGTACGCTAAGCTAGCAACGCTAACGCCAATCGCTATATGACGTATTTACGTTTAGAAGGAATTACCAAACGTTTTGGTTCATTTACTGCCAACGATAATATCAGCTTCAGTGTTGAACAAGGAAAAATTCATGCCATCCTTGGTGAAAATGGTGCTGGGAAAAGCACATTAATGAATATTATCAGCGGTCTATACCAAGCAGATAAAGGTCAAATATACATTCAAGAAAAACCAGTCAAAATTAAGTCTTCAAGTAACGCCATAAAATTGGGGATCGGCATGATTCACCAACATTTTATGCTGATACCACAGTTAACTGTGACAGAAAATATTATTCTGGGAACAAAAATTAATTGGCGTTTAAATATATTCCAAAGACAACAGGAAGTAGCAGATTTATCTCGAGCCTACAATTTGGATATTAATCCTGGTGCTAAAGTCGGAGACTTACCTATTGGTGTTCAACAAAAAGTAGAAATTCTCAAAGTTCTTTACCGTCAAGCAAAATTACTCATTCTGGATGAACCAACTGCAGTTCTAACCCCATCGGAGGTTAACTCATTCATCACCATTTTGCGCCGATTAGCAGACAATGGAAAAACAATTATTTTTATCAGTCATAAATTAGAAGAAGTTATTAATCTTTGCGATACGGTTACAGTATTACGCAGAGGTAAGGTAATTACAAATACAACCACAACCGACGTGAGTCCTCAGCACTTAGCAGACTTAATGGTGGGACATAAGGTTGCTTTAAACTTAGATAAACCCCAGACATTCCCAGGAGAAATAGTCCTATCAGCAAAGAATTTATACATTAAAGATGACCGGGGTATTAATACTGTTTGTGATATATCTTTTGAACTGAGAGCGGGAGAGATAATTGGTATTGCAGGTGTGGATGGAAATGGACAGCGAGAGCTAGCAGATGGAATTTGTAGGTTACGGACTATCGAGAAAGGAAAACTCGAATTCGAGCAAAATTGCACCATCCTAGCTTATATTCCTGAAGATAGACAAAAAATGGGTTTGGTACTAGAGTTTAATATCTCCCAAAACTTAATATTGAAAGCATTTAGCAAAATACCTTTTTGCCGTCGTTTTTTATTACAACAACAAGCCATCAGAGACCATGCAATATCTGCATTCGATGCATATGATATTCGTGCTCAAAATTCTGAAGTTAAGGTCAAACAACTATCAGGAGGTAATCAACAAAAAATAGTTTTAGCAAGGGAATTAAATCAAAAACCAACTTTAATTGTGGCGATGCAGCCAACACGCGGTTTAGACATCAATGCAACCCAAGCGGTCCAACAGAAGTTACTAGCTGAAAAAGAACGTGGGGCGGCAATATTGTATATTTCTACTGAGTTGGAGGAAATAATGGCAATGAGTGACAAAATTGCTGTGATGTATGAAGGTCACTTCAGCAAATTACTAGATTCTGCTACAGCACAGGTGGAAGAAATTAGTTTTTTAATGGCTGGTGGTAAAAAGTGGGAGAAAAATTCAAAGTAAATCAAATGCACTCAGCAATTTTCAATAATTCATTGTCATTTTATTCATTAATTATCAGCTATTAATTGTCAAACAATAATATTTAATGACTGTAATTTTAGTGGGTGATAATTTTTTATTATCTAGATTTTTTATCCTGAATTTCCTTTAAAATAAGTAGCACCAAGTAAATAATGGCAAATTTCGCGTTCGGGGTTATAATTGTAGCCATAAAAATTTAACTAATCCTCCTAACTAGGCGTTACTTATAAAAAGTAAGTTAATTTCTGGGTTAAGGTGCTGTAATCTAATGATGGTGCACTGTTTCCAAAAGTACGAGTTTTCAATTCAATATTTATTCGATAACATGTTTGTTCGAGTAAATATTTGTTCGAGAAAATTTGTTCAAGAAAATAATTTGTGCAAATGCATTTTTCTTTAAGGGCGATAAGACTCTACCAAACTAATAGTTCGTAAGGAATTATCTATAAATTTCCTTCGTGTTTTATTTTGTTACCGGAATATATTTACCAACTTAAGGTCCAAATTGAGTGCTGGAACTGGGTACTAGGTGAAGCTAAATTCTTGTATTATCCATACCCAGATTCAATTGCAGAGTCCAACTGTATCAGTAATTCCAAGTAATCACAAGATATTGAGCATATGCTAAAGGCAGAAAAATATCCCCAACAGTTTTTAAATGTCAATGCAGCCCAGTCAAATGATGCTGATGAAGGTGGATTGAATCTGGGTCGAGTTGGAGCCGCTCTTCGCCGTCGAGTGTTATTAATTGCTGGGATGACCTGTTTGGTCGCAACAGCAGCAGTTTTAAAAGCAGAAATAGATCCCCGTTCTTATCAAGCTGAGATTGAAATTCTCACGGAGTCTTTAAGTGCTGAAGCTCAAGCTGTAGCTGATGTTCCTCAAACTCTTGTTTCCCAGAAAGGTTTAACCTCAGTTGCAAAGGGTAAAAATGTCAAAACCACCATTAAGGTTTTAAAAAGTCGGAGGGTTTTGGGACCTGTAGTAAGACAACTACAAGTTAAATATCCCGAAATTGATTATGAGTACATCGCTTCTAGTCTGAAGATAGAATCTACAGAAAAACATATTATTACTGTCCAGTTTATAGACCTTAGAGAAGAAGTAGTAACTGATGTTTTAAATGCCATCAAAGATACTTACTTGAACTATAGTCTAGAAGAGCGACGGAATGATGTTCAAGAGGCGATTAAGTTTGTAGAACAGCAGAAAAAGCCTTTAGAAAAACGAGTTCGAGAATGGCAAGATAAGCTGAGAAGAATCCGCCAAACTAATAATATGGTCGATCCTACTCAGAAAGCCCAGGAAGTATCGGCTCATATTACGAGTCTCAATCAGCAGCTTTTGCAAAACCGGGTACAGTTAGAACAGATGTTCGCAAAATATCAAGGTTTGCAAAGAGAGCTAGCCCAGCAACCAGGGAGTTTGGCGAGTAACCCGATTCTGAGTGAAAATCCCAATTATCAAAATATATTGGTTCAAATTTTTCAAGTCAATGCCGAGATTGCTAAAAGGTCATCGGTATATACAGACGTAGATGAAGGAATGCAACGACTCCGGGACCAAAAAGCTAACATGGTTGCTTTACTGGAGCAAGAACGTCAACGAGTAAATCGAGATTTCCAAAGTCGGATTCAAGAACTACGAAGTCGTGATGCTTCTCTGGTTCAGAAAATCAATTATCTAAATACGTATATGAGGGGACTAGCTGCTGTTAGTCGCGATTATGATAATATCCAGCGGGAATTACAAATTGCAACCCAAGCACTAAATCAATTTACAGAAAAACAACAAGCATTACAAATTGAACATGCTCAAAGGTTGCAACCTTGGAAGATTTTAGACCCAGAGTTAACTGAAGTTAATAGTCCCAAAGCTTTTTCTGCGAGCACCAAGATCAACTTAATTTTGGGTAGTATGTTGGGTATGCTTTTGGGCGTAGGTTCTGCTTTAGTAGTAGACAAACTCAGCAACGTCTTCTATACATCCAAAGATCTCAAAGAAGCTGTCAAGTTACCACTCTTGGGTGTGGTTCCCTTGAGAAGAGAGTTAGCGACATTATCATCTTCGCAAAACCAAAATTTAATTCCTGGAATTCAACCAGCAGCTCGGGCTTCATTTTTTGAAGTTTTCCGTTCTCTATACACCAACATTCTGTTACTTGGCTCCGATACGCCAATTCGTTCCTTAGTTATTAGTTCTGCATCCCAAGAAGAAGGTAAATCAACCGTTGCAATCCACCTAGCATTATCAGCAGCAGCAATGGGACAAAGGGTGCTCTTGGTCGATGCGAACCTGCGAAATCCGACTTTGCACAAGCACTTGGGATTGATGAATATTCAAGGTCTAACGGACGTTATTTCTTCTGAGTTGGAGTGGAGTAACATCATTGAGCGATCGCCTGCTGAGGAAAATCTCTATATGATGAGTGCTGGTCCAGTTCCTCCAGATTCTATCCGCTTACTAGCCTCGGAAAAAATGCAGGATTTAATGAACGACCTTCAAGCTTCATTCGACCTCGTAATTTACGATACTCCTCCTCTAGTAGGTTTTGCTGATGCTAACCTGTTAGCTGCAAACACCAATGGTATGGTGCTAGTTGCTGCATTAGGTAAGCTGAAGCGGACAGTGTTCCAAGAAGCATTAGAAGAACTCCAGATCTCGGGTACGCCGATTTTGGGAGTGGTTGCAAACCGTTCCAAAGATACGGTGCATGGTTCCTACAGTTACTATCAGCAGTATTACAGACAAACCATGAAAGCCGAACGAATCAGAGATTCACAAGAAGCTGGAACAACAGTTAGTTAACAGTTAACAGTTAACAGTTATCAATTAAGTTGTTAGGTAACAGTTAACTGTTTATAACTAACGCTAAGTGCTTGCAGGTTACACTTAACAGCGATCGGTTACCAATTACCAATTCCCGATCGCTTTAAATATAACAACTAGCCAATCCAAAGTATTTAATCTGAAGACTTTAGGGCGTCATCTAAGACTTGACGTGCATCTTGAGCTTTAGCTTTAGCTTGTTGATAACGCATATTTGCTTGAGCAAAAGTTTTGAGAACTTTAAAACCTTCTTTCAGGTGAGCAATTTCTTCTTGAGTTACTGATTCATCAGTGAAAAGAATATCAATTGCTTTACGAACTTCTAATGCTTCACTGCGCGAATCCTGAACTTTCAATTTCAGTGTTGCTAAATTACTTAAAATTTGTACGGCTTCTGTAATTTTGTCTTCTTTACTAGTATTATCCAAGGCTGATTCTTTTACTTCAATTAATTGTTGTGGACTGAAACCGTCTTCTAAGTTGGTAGGAAGCTCACCAGAATCCATCATTTCCATCAACTTATCCATAGCTTTTTCCCTGGCTTTATTTGAGTCCTTACCGGGAACTGTGAGAATTACCTCTGGGCTTTGTGCTAGAGTATACTGAACCATATCTAAATAATTAGGTTATTTATTTTTGCCAACTAAAGGAGATAATTTTACCCTAAAAATTTGTCAAAATATTTAGAAATGGTTTTTTTTAAGGAAAATTCGTTATTTATTATATTTTTACTTGTTTGCACCACATATCAAGTAAATGCAGGAAGATGATAACCCCTCTGTTTTAACGAGGGGTGGAAATAATCTTCCTAGATAGGTGTGATGAAATGTCTTTACTGTCACAGACAGAATACAGAATAAGTCTGTAGATAGTTTTTGGCAGATATCTACTCTGAGGGAGTTAATATTTTTTAATAAGCGTCCTCTAAAATATCTAAAATGCCTACAACTCTAATTACTGGTGCATCCGGTGGTATTGGTGAAGCTTTTGCTCGAGAACTAGCAGCAAACAAAAATGAGCTAGTTATTGTTGCTCGTTCGGAAGACAAACTCAATCAACTAGCTTCTCAATTGCAAGAGCAGCACAAAATTCGGGTGGAAGTTATAGTCAAAGATTTAACTGCACAGTCAGCAACTCAGGAGGTATTTGAAACCGTTCAATCGAAAGGGATAGCCGTAGATACCTTAATTAACAATGCAGGTTTTGGAGATTATGGTGAATTTGCTCAGACAGATGGAGAAAGACAAATCAAAATGGTGCAGCTTAATATTATTGCACTAATGGATTTAACCCATAAATTTCTCCCTCAAATGCAGCAGCGTCGTTCGGGAAATATCATTAATGTTTCTTCGATTGCTGGATTTCAACCAATACCATACCTATCAGTTTATGCAGCAACTAAAGCATTCGTACTAAGTTTTAGCGAGTCACTTTGGGCTGAAAATCGTCAGTATGGAGTGCGTGTACTTGTAGTTTGTCCTGGTCCTACAGAAACAAACTTTTTTGAAGAAGCTAATTTCCCTAGTTCTTTTACAGGTAAAACCAGCAAAGTTTCTACTCCCGAAGAAGTTGTACGTAGTACCCTCAAAGCCTTAGAAGAAGATAAATCAACAGTTGTAAGTGCAGGAACCCTCGGTAAAATCATAGTTAATATGCCAAGATTTCTACCTCGGGAAACCTTAGTTAATATTTTGGAAAAACAGTTTAAAGCGTAAGAAGTCAGAAGTCAGGAGTCAGGAGTTAAGAGTTGGGAGTCAGAATTTTGATTATTGTCTGTCCCCATTACCCATTACTCATTACCAATCCCCAGTCGCCATATGCCGCTTGCGGCGGCACGCAGTGCTATCCTTAATTCCCCATCAAACATACTTTGTCATCTGCACGCGGTAACGTTGTTTTTTCGTAACCGCAATATCTCCAATTTCTAATCTTCCTTTACCCCGTATAGCAATCAGATCGCCGGATTTTATGGGAGAACTAGCTTGAGATATTTCTTTCCAGTTAACCCTTACATCTCCACCTGAGATTAGATCGACCATCTTACTGCGGGACATCCCAAAACCAGCAGATGCAACAGCGTCTAATCGTAAAGATGCTTCTACTGTAGTCATTTCTTTTTTCTTGGGTTGACGAATTTTTAATTCACTCAAGTCTATACGTTGGGTTTTGACGGGAACCGAACGCACTTGGGTTAAATTCATTTCTAGAAACTCTACCATTTCCGGCACAACTATTGCTTGTGCTCCGCGTTCTCCCAAAACAATAATATCTCCCGTTTTTTCCCGGACAATTCCGGTTCCCAACATTGAACCTAAAAAGTCGCGGTGGGTTGCTGTATCAAACAGAAAATTACCCGCAATATCCAATACTGCAATTTCAACTTGAGATTGGTCTAATGGTAGATCAGAACGTGCGATCGCAATTCTACAGCGTTCGGCTTGGGGATACCCGCCCCAAATAATCAATTCTACGTCGGTTAAACGCTGAAAAATTTCTCTTATTTCTGCCAATTCTGGTGGTGAGAGAAAATCAGTTAAAACTACTTCCCAGGTCTTAATCGCTTGCTCAGCCCGATCTATTACATGAGCTATAGTTTCTCGATTTTCGACACCCTTTAACAATTCTTCTCTTGGCAACATTACAGACAAATATTTAATTATCAATAAATTGGTTCTTTTCGATTTTAGCGCTCGTATTCTCAAAATTTACATTTTCACTCTGGTTATATTAGGACTTCTGTTGACTATTATCTCTTCTTGCTCCCCAGTACCCACAGTGCTGTGCTTTAGCTATTAATCTTAAATATCTAAATAGTTTCTCGCTTTCTCCAAGGATTATTTAGTACATGGTAGAGATAAAAATACCCCAACAGTTTGTCGGGGAAATTAGGAATATTTGCACAAGAACGCGTATATATAAAGAGTATCTGGTTTACAAATTAAATTGTTGCCATTTTGGCAGCTATCAATGTGTTATCAATTCAGAAACAGTGTTTCGAATTTAATTATAGTTATGTAAAGCTTTTAGATGTGCTTTTTGTAAGGGTTTAAAGGATTTAAAGGATAGTGTTAAGTTAAAATTCTAATACTGTACTGACTTATGAATAAAAATTTTTGTTACAAGTAATTAACGAACCTAATCTTATACCAGGATTTATATCTTATTTGCAGGAAAGAATTAATACACATCACAGCAGAAGTCAGGAGTCAGGGGTCAGAAATCAGAAGTTAGAATAGTGCGCAATAGCGCACCGCTTTGCCAACAGAAGTTGGAAGTCAGAAGTCAGAAATCAGAAATCAGGATTTAGGAGCGTAATCCTTTTGATGACAGACTTTCAGATTTTGAAATTTACCTCACTTACTTTAGAATCTGCTACGGAGGGACTCACAGTTCAAAACTCGATTACAGACTTATTGATTGTTTCCTACCGTTCGCAACAAATAAAACAACAATAATTGCGGTTGTAATAGTTGTAGCAGTAATCTTCTCGCCCAAAAGTACAGCTGAAAACAAAATAGTCATAAATGGTTGTAATAACTGCAGTTGTCCGACTCTAGCTATCCCACCTATTGCCAGTCTATGGTACCAAGCAAAGAAAGCAAGCAACATGCTCACCACGCCAACATAGATAAAATCTAACCAAGCTGTATATGAAGGAGAAGGTTTATGGTCTGGGAGCGGAGCCGGAACAGGGTTAATCTTTGGATTTATACCAGAATTGAAAAATGACCTCTACTTTTAATTCCGAACCTTATGGTAAAAACCCGTATTTTATTGTCTAGAATAAAACAAAAACCTCCCATCGATGGCGAACTCTAATAACCCCAACGATATAATTAAACGCATTCTCAACGGAATTCAAACTGATGATGATGTGGAAGCTTTACGTCAGTTGCTTCTAGCAGGCGATCGCGCAGCGACTCCGGAGGAGTATCGCCAAGTTTTACAACAACTCAGCAAATACAATGTCAATATCACAGAGGCAAAAGAAATTCACATTGGCGATCGTAACTACTACTCTTGGAATGAAGAAGCCCTCAGTGCCTTAGTTCATATGATTCGCTTCCATCAGTCTGACGATGTTGATACAGCTAATTTATTAGTCACCAAACTTAATAATGCCCGATTACAAGGAGAAGAAGGCGATCGCAAGACAGGTAGTTTTTATACCTATAACGTTTGGTTAGAAGACGTCTGTCTGGAAAAATCCAACGACTCCACTGAAAATAATTGCTGTACCCAACAATACACTATCAAAGGAAAATGGGATTCAAAAGTTTACAAAGAAGTCAATATGTTTGGTTTACGGGTTGATAAGCCTTGGGGACTCAAGAAAAAACCCCACGGAAATTTTACTGTTACAGTTGAAATTCTCAATGGAAGAGCCACCCAAGTTAAAGTTGATGTAGTTCGATATGATGATAGTGCAAATAACTACGCAGCAGACAAAGCTAAACAATTAATTAACTCGAAAATAAGGGTTGTGTTGCAAAAATTAGAGATGATGAGATAACCTTGGGCAAAAGTTCTGTGGGGTTTGGCAGCTTGCGAAACAGACTTAACGGGAAAAGTCAGCGTTGTCTTGCAGTGAAGTGGGAACGTCAAAATATTTGTTTTAACTCTTTCTCTACGAGACGCTGCACAAACATAGACATTGCAACTTTCACCTCCATCTTATTACTAGGATAGGTTCAATAAAAAGCACAAGTTTTAAGTCAAGCTTATTTGCAAGCCTCCTTGTATTTTTAATAGACGCAATTGAGGTCAACTTATGTACTTAACATATATGCGATACTCCCTTGCAACTCCTCAACCCGCCGGGGTCTGAGGTGGGACCTGGGCAGACTAGACTGCCACCTGGGGCAGGACTATCGACAACCTGGTTGATGCCCATGGGTTTCATTGGAACTGGGTAGGTAAGTCTAGCAAGCATATTCCGTTCGATTGGACCGGTCCTTCATAAGGACTTTTTGGGTGGAGACAGGTCGTCAGAAGTAGGGTTGAAGGAGGAAAGATGGGGCGGGCTACACCCCTTGAGGTGATACTGAGGCGAGACCGGCTGGTTATAATGGTCGGAATTTTGGGTCTAGTGGCGTTATCGTGGGCGTATATCGTCTACTTGGCGTTGACCATGGAAAACACGATGGCTTCCATGGGGACAGAGGTGTTTATGTCTCAGACATCGCCTTGGGGCACGATAGAATTTGTTCTAATGTTTGTCATGTGGACTGTGATGATGGTGGCTATGATGCTGCTCACAGCTGTGCCGATGATATTGGTATTCGCCACTGTCAGTCGCAGACGCCAAGAGCAACGGAGACCGTTTGTTGCCACAAGTATGTTCCTTGTAGGATACGTGGTGATTTGGAGTGGATTTTCGCTTTTGGCCACTTTAGCCAATTGGGAACTCCATTTACCCATTGATGTACCAGAGCTAGTGTACTTCATTTACCTGCAATCTGCTGTAACAGTTTTTTAGCTCTTCCAACTTCATTCATACCGCATTTATGCAACGCTATTTAAGAAGCCATCACTCACGAAATATGCAAAGTAAGTTTCAAGTAGCTTTATGTCTACAGTTGGAATACTTACATCGGTATTAGCTAAACTCGTAAGAGTATTTTGACAATCTATTTTCTGATAGTTTTGTGATAGCTCTTTTTGTTGCTGTAATTGCGATTTGAAATTAAAAGAATATGCGTGCATAGCATTTTCTGGATGAGCAATTAACTCATTTATCCACTTGCTTAAAGATACCTCCTCAAGTGGGTAACCCAAAGAACTAATCCATTGGAAAAGATTTTTGGTGGGAGTGGAATTGGGGTTGATCAAGTGGAAGGCTTTTCCCAAAGATTCTTTCTGTAGCGATATTTCACAAATAGCTTGACTTACAAAGTCAACAGGAATCAAGTTTTCTAGACTATTGATATTTGGTACCATTCCAAGTTGAATACACCCTTTAATTATACGAGAGAAGAAATCATTAGTATTACTAACACCTGTTTGGCTATGTCCTGTTATCATAGCTGGTCTGTAAATGCTCGCTGGCAATCCTCGCTCACAGGCTTGCATTACTAATTTTTCTGCAACCCATTTACTTTCGACGTAGCCATTTCCAAGACCTTGGCTATTTTCTGGAATATCGGATTCTTGAATTAGTTCAATCTCAGAATAAGCTTCAGTAAAGAAAACTCCTATAGTAGAAATGAAATGTACGGGCTTAGTACGATGTTTGCTAGCTAACCTTAATACTTCCTGAGTCCCTAAAACATTGGCTCGCTTCAGTGTCAAATAGTTATAAACATGATTAACCCACGCACCATTATGATAAATAACATCAATCTGATTGGCTAATTGATTAAATTGTTGTGTTGGAAGACCTAAAAGTTGCGCAGATAAATCTCCAACAATAGGGATAATCCTAGAACTAAACTTTTCATTCCAAAGAAAATGTGATTCAAGTTTATTTTGAAGCTTTTGTTTCGCTGATTCAGCATTTGCAGAACGTACCAAACAGTAGATATTTGCTGAAGTTCGCTCTAAAAGTTCATAAAGTAAATAAGTTCCTAAAAATCCAGTTGCTCCAGTTAGGAAGATATTTTTGGGTTCCAAAACGTAGTGAATGGGTGCTTGAGGCTGAATTGTTGGATCTAAGATGGCTTCTGCACTTAAATCTAAGGTAACTTTAGTGTAGGTTCCTTTTTGAAGTATCGTATCAATGGTTCCAGCTAGCCCAGCTACAGTAGGTTCTTCAAACAAGCAACTTACAGGTAAATCGATTTGGAAGGTTTGCTGTAATCTAGAAGTTAATTGGGTTGCTAGTAGGGAATGTCCTCCCAACTCAAAGAAGTTATCCTGAATGCCAACATTTTCTACTCCTAAGACATCGGCAAAGATATTGGCTATTATTTTTTCACTTGAAGTACGTGGTGCTACATATTCTTGTTTTTGTAAAGTAAAATCAGGTTCTGGTAATGCTTTTCTATCAACTTTGCCGTTAGGAGTTAACGGTAAAGAATCTAAGATAATAAAAACGCTAGGCACCATGTAGTCCGGTAGCTTTGACTTGATAAATTCACGTATTTGTTGATTACATAGTGACTCTTGAGTTACGACATAAGCAACTAGATGTTTACTACCACTAATAAATGGTGCAGTAACTACAGCTTGATTAACTTGAGGATGGGTGGCTAAGACTGCTTCTATTTCTCCGAGTTCGATACGGAAACCGCGAATCTTCACTTGGTTATCGATGCGACCCATGAATTCAATATTTCCATCGGGTAAGTAACGAGCGAGATCACCTGTTTTGTAAAGACGTTTGGATTTGGAATTTGAGAAGGGATTTTGGATAAATTTTTCTGATGTTAGTTGGGGACGGTTGAAATAACCTCTAGCTAAGCCGTCACCGCCGATGTAGATTTCTCCGGGTACACCAACTGGCACTGGTTGTAGGTGCGAGTCTAAGATGTAGGTTTGGGTGTTTGAGATGGGACGACCGATGGGTACAGAAGTCTCATTTGCTGTTGATTTTTTAACAGGATAGCAGCAGGTGAAAGTAGTATTCTCTGTAGGACCGTAACCATTAATTAATTGACACTGTGGTAAAAACTTTATCACCTTTTCTACATGAAATGAAGATAAAACATCCCCACCTGCTAACAGCTTTTGCACGGATTTTAACTTGGATAACTGTTGTTCTATCATCAAATTAAATAGAGCAGCTGTTAACCATAGGGTTGTGACTTTATATTTCTCAATTACCCCTGCAATATCTTCTAAAGTAGGAGTATGAGCATACATAACCACCAACTTAGCTCCATTAAGTAAGCTACCCCAAATTTCAAAGGTTGAAGCATCAAAGGAAATAGGAGCTAATTGTAAAAATACTTCTTGAGTGGTGAAACTAACATAATTGGTTTGTTTAACTAACCGTACTACTGCCTGATGAACAACACTAACCCCCTTCGGTTTGCCAGTGGAACCAGAAGTGTAAATCAAATAAGCTAAATTATCAGAAGTTACCCGAACATCAAGATTCTCTTGGGAGTATTGTTCAATTTCATTGCCTGCGCGGTCCAAACAAACCACCCGTGCATTATGCTCTGGTAAGGATTCCAACAAAAATTCTTGTGTCAGCAACACCCCAACACCAGAATCATTTAACATATAACTCAATCTTTCTTGGGGATAATTAGGGTCAAGGGGTACATAAGCTCCACCAGCTTTTAGTATCCCCAAAAGTCCCACCACCATCTCAACAGAACGTTCTACACAAATCCCTACCAATACTTCTGGTTTAACACCAAGACTTTGCAGATGATGTGCTAATTGGTTTGCTCTTTGATTTAATTGCTGGTAGGTTAATGATTCGGATTCAAACACTACTGCTACAGCGTCCGGTGTTTTTTCTACTTGCTCCTCAAATAACTGATGAATACATTTATATGCAGGGTAATCCGTTGCAGTATCGTTCCATTCAACCAATAATTGATGAGATTCTTCCTCTGACAAAAATGTCAAACTACTCACTTCCTCTGAAGGATTTTCTACAATTGCTTCAAGTAGATTTTGCAAATGAGCAGCCATCCGCTCAATTGTCTGTGAGTTAAACAAGTCAGTATTATACTCCCATTCACACACCAATCCTTGGTCAGTTTCTGTAATTGACAGCGTTAAATCAAATTTAGCAATTGTACTTTCAAGTTCAATGGAACTTAAAGTTACACCAGGTAATTCCACATCAGCCATAGGTGTATTTTGCAAGACAAACATTACCTGGAACAAGGGAGAATGACTTAAAGACCGTTGTGGCTGTAATGCTTCTACTACTTGTTCAAAAGGTACATCTTGATGTTCGTAAGCTTTGAGTGTAGTTTCTCTAATTTGTACAAGTAATTCCTTGAAACTAGGATTATCTTCAAACCGGGTTCTCAATACTAAGGTATTTACAAAAAAGCCAATTAATCCTTCAATTTCACTACGATTGCGATTGGCGATCGGAGAACCAACTAATATATCCGACTGACCGCTGTAGCGATATAATAAGGTACTAAACGCTGCATATAAGGTCATAAATAAAGTTGTTCCCGATTCCCGAGAAAGAGTTTGTAACTTAGTGGTTAAATCAGTGTTTAAACTAAAACTTTGAGTTCTACCTTGGTAAGTTTGTACGATTGGACGTGGGAAGTCAGTAGGTAATTGTAATAAATCCGGTGCACCACTCAACTGTTGTTTCCAGTAATCAAGTTGAGTTGAGAGTAATTCACCAGTTAAATATTGTCTTTGCCAAACTGCAAAGTCACCATATTGAATCGGTAATGGTTCTAGGGGTGTTAGCCCAGCGTCTGGGGAGGAGACATCTTCTCCCCCTATAAAAGCTTGATATAAACTCGATAGTTCTTGGATCAATACCCCTATTGACCAAGCATCGGAAATAATATGGTGCATTGTTAATAACAATACATATTCTGATGAAGATAACTGCAACAAACTACATCTAATTAATGATGCATTTTCCAGGTCAAAGGGGGTAGTTGCTTCTAGTTGTGCTTGCTCAATAACTAAATTTTCATGTTCTGTTGTTTCTACTTGCTGTAAATCCACCAGATTTATTTTCATGGTGGCTTCTTTTTCAATTACCTGTATTGGTTTACCATTCTCAGTTTGGAACCTGGTGCGTAGTACTTCGTGACGCTGTACTATTTGTGCGAAAGCTTGTTGTAAAGCATTAATATCTAAGTTACCACTGATACGCATTGCTGCTGGAATATTGTAGGTTGCACTTTCTCCTTCGAGTTGATTGAGGAACCATAATCGCTCTTGTGCCCATGATAGTGGTAATTGTTTGGTTTCACCTCTTGGTTGAATCGGAGAAAGGGTTAATCCGTTATTGGTATTACGTAATTGGGTTAATGTTTGGTCTAGTTGAGCAACCGTGGGGGAAGAGAATAATGCTCTTAAGGGTATTTCTATAGAAAAGACTGAGCGTATTCTGGAAATTAATTGAGTTGCTAGTAGGGAATGACCACCCAATTCAAAAAAGTTTTCGTTGATTCCTACATTTTCTACATTTAATACTTGAGCAAAGATGTTGGCTATTATTTGTTCACTTTGCGTGCATGGTGCTAGATACTCAGTATCTCTTTCTATACCGGAAGGTTCTGGCAATGCTTTACGGTCAATTTTACCGTTGGGTGTTAATGGTAAAGTGTCTAAGGTGACAAAGACACTGGGTACCATATAGTCGGGTAGCTGTGCCTTAAGGTATTCACGTAGTTGTTGAGTTGTAATTGTTTTATCGGAAACCAAGTAGGCTACTAAACGTTTGTTACCAGTGTTTTCTTCTTGAGCAATGATAACAGCTTGATTAACTTGAGGATGGGTGGTTAGAACTGCTTCTATTTCTCCGAGTTCGATACGGAAACCGCGAATCTTCACTTGGTTATTGATGCGACCAAGGAATTCTATATTTCCACCACCTAAGTAACGAGCTAGGTCTCCTGTTTTGTAAAGCCTTCTGGAACTATCAAAGGGACTTTGGATGAATTTTTCTGATGTTAGTTGGGGACGGTTAAGGTAACCCCTGGCTAAACCGTCACCACCGATGTAGAGTTCTCCGGGTACACCAACTGGTAATGGTTGTAGATGTTTGTCTAAAATATAGATTTGGGTGTTGGCTATGGGACGACCAATGCTAGTTTTCTCAATACCAGATTTAATTTGAGTTGCGGTTGCACAAACAGTAGACTCAGTAGGACCATAAGCATTAAAGAAATTACGACCAACTGACCATTTATTGGCTAATTCTAAAGAACAAGCTTCTCCTGCGACAATTATATTAGCCAGTTGTGGTAATCCCTCAGTGGGTAATACTGCTAAAGCAGAAGGAGGTAATGTAACATGAGTAATAGAATAATCATGTAATATTTGCTTTAAATTATCACCGGGCATTAATTGAGAAGCTGTTCCTAAAATTAGTGTTGCTCCTCTAGTGAAAGCCATTAGTAGTTCCCAGACAGAAGCATCAAAACTAAAAGAAGCAAATTGAAGTATATTACTATTTACTGTGACATCAAATACGTTTATTTGTGAAGCAGCAAGATTACATACAGAATGATGTTCAATTGTAACCCCTTTGGGTTTACCAGTAGAACCAGAAGTGTAGATTACATAAGCCAAATTATCAGAAGTTACCCCAGCTTCTAAATTTTCTTGGGACTGTTGCTCAATTAAACCCCAATCAGTATCCAAACAAACCACCCCTGCATTATGTTTGGGTAAAGATTCCAGCAATGAACTCTGAGTAACTAATACCCCAACAGTAGAATCTTCCAACATATAACTCAAGCGTTCTTGGGGATAATTAGGGTCAAGGGGTACATAAGCTCCACCAGCTTTTAGTATCCCCAAAAGTCCCACCACCATCTCAACAGAACGCTCTACACAAATCCCCACCAATACTTCTGGTTTAACACCAAGACTTTGCAGATGATGTGCTAATTGGTTTGCTCTTTGATTTAATTGGTCGTAGGTTAATGATTCGGATTCAAACACCACTGCTAGAGCATCGGGTGTTTTTTCTACTTGTTCTTCAAATAACTGATGAATGCACTTGTGTTTGGAGTAATCCGTTGCGGTATCATTCCACTCAATTAATAACTGATGACGTTCTGATTCTGAGAGTAAATTGAAATTACCCACATTCTGGGAGGGATTTTCCACAATTGCTTGGAGTAGATTTTGGAAGTGAGCAATCATTCGCTCAATTGTCTCACTCTCGAACAAGTCAGTGTTGTAGTCCCATTCACCCACCAATCCTTGGTCAGTTTCAGTCATTGACAGGGTTAAATCAAACTTAGCAATTGTACTTTCGAGTTGAATCGAACTTAAAGTTACACCAGGTAATTCCACATCAGCCATAGGTGTATTTTGCAAGACAAACATTACCTGGAACAAGGGAGAATGACTTAAAGACCGTTGTGGCTGTAATGCTTCTACTACTTGTTCAAAAGGTACATCTTGATGTTCGTAGGCTTTGAGTGTAGTTTCCCTAACTTGTGCAAGTAACTCTTTGAAACTGGGATTGTTCTCAAACTGAGTTCTTAAGACCAAAGTATTTACAAAAAAGCCAATTAATCCTTCAATTTCACTGCGATTGCGATTGGCGATCGGAGAACCAATTGATATATCCGACTGACCGCTGTAGCGATATAATAAGGTACTAAACGCTGCATATAAGGTCATAAATAAAGTTGTTCCCGATTCCCGAGAAAGGGTTTGTAACTTAGTGGTTAAATCAGTGTTTAAACTAAAACTTTGAGTTCTACCTTGGTAAGTTTGTACGATTGGACGTGGGAAGTCAGTAGGTAATTGTAATAAATCCGGTGCACCACTCAACTGTTGTTTCCAGTAATCAAGTTGAGTTGAGAGTAATTCACCAGTTAAATATTGTCTTTGCCAAACTGCAAAGTCACCATATTGAATCGGTAATGGTTCTAGGGGTGTTAGCCCAGCGTCTGGGGAGGAGATATCTTCTCCCCCTATAAAAGCTTGATATAAACTCGATAGTTCTTGGATCAATACCCCTATTGACCAAGCATCGGAAATAATATGGTGCATTGTTAATAACAATACATATTCTGATGRAGATAACTGCAACAAACTACATCTAATTAATGATGCATTTTCCAGGTCAAAGGGGGTAGTTGCTTCTAGTTGTGCTTGCTCAATAACTAAATTTTCACGTTGTGTTGTTTCTACTTGCTGTAAATCCACCAGATTTATATTAATGGTGGCTTCTTTTTCAATTACCTGTATTGGTTTACCATTCTCAGTTTGGAAATTGGTGCGTAGTACTTCGTGACGCTGTACTATTTGTGCGAAAGCTTGTTGTAAAGCATTAATATCTAAGTTACCACTGACCCGGACTGCTACTGGAATATTGTAGGTTGCACTTTCTCCTTCGAGTTGATTGAGGAACCATAATCGCTCTTGTGCCCAGGATAATGGTATTTGTTTGGTTTCACCTCTTGGTTGAATCGCAGGAAGGGTTAATCCATTATTGTTATAACGTAATTGGCTTATTGTTTGGTCTAGTTGAGCAACGGTGGGGGATTCAAATAATGCTCTTAAGGGTATTTCTATAGAAAAGACTGAGCGTATTCTGGAAATTAATTGAGTTGCTAGTAGGGAATGACCACCCAATTCAAAAAAGTTTTCGTTGATTCCTACATTTTCTACATTTAATACTTGAGCAAAGATGTTGACTATTATTTGTTCAGTTTGTGTGCGTGGTGCTAGATACTCAGTATTTCTTTCTATACCGGAAGGTTCTGGCAATGCTTTACGGTCAATTTTACCGTTGGGTGTTAATGGTAAAGTGTCTAAGGTGACAAAGACACTGGGTACCATGTAGTCGGGTAGCTGTGCCTTAAGGTATTCACGTAGTTGTTGAGTTGTAATTGTTTTATCGGAAACTAAGTATGTTACTAAACGTTTGTTACCAGTGTTTTCTTCTTGAGCAATGACCACAGCTTGATTAACTTGAGGATGACTGGTTAAGACTGCTTCTATTTCTGCCAATTCGATACGGAAGCCCCGCACCTTAACTTGGTTATCTATGCGACCTAGGAATTCTATATTTCCATCACCTAAGTAACGAGCTAGGTCTCCTGTTTTGTAAAGCCTTCTGGAACTATCAAAGGGACTTTGGATGAATTTTTCTGATGTTAGTTGGGGACGGTTGAGATAACCCCTGGCTAAACCGTCACCACCGATGTAGAGTTCTCCGGGTACACCAACTGGTAATGGTTGTAGATGTTTGTCTAAGATATAAAGTTGGGTGTTATTTATGGGACGACCAATGGGTGGAAGTGATGACCAATTATCAGGAGAACCTTTTAATCTAAAAGCACTAACCACATGAGCTTCTGTTGGTCCATACTGATTTTCCAAACTGCAATTAGAAAGCTTGTTAAAAAAGTTGACTAAAGTAGGAGTAATTTGCAACTGTTCTCCAGCAGTTATCAATTCACACAGCTTAGACTCATAAAATTCAGTATTACAACCACTCTCGGCTAACTGTTCTAAAGCAACAAAGGGTAGAAATAATCTTTCCACACCTTTTTCTAGGAGCAACTGTAGCAATGCTGTTGCATCTGTTCGCACATATTCTGGTATTAATACTAAGGTTCCCCCAGAACACCAAGTAGATAAAATTTCTTGGAAGGAAACATCAAAGCTTATTGGTGTAAATTGTCCGGTTTTGGTACCGTATTTTGCCTGGGATTTGTTTAGTTGCCAACTGATAAGATTAACAAGGGGACGATGATTCATTGCAACCCCTTTGGGTTTCCCAGTAGAACCAGAAGTGTAGATTACATAAGCCAAATTATCAGAACTAACCCCAGCATTCAGATTCTCTTGGGACTGTTGCTCAATCACACCCCAATCAGTATCTAAACAAACCACCCGTGCATTATGTTCTGGTAAGGACTCCAAAAATGAATTCTGAGTAATTAACACTCCAACATCAGAATCCCTCAACATATAACTCAACCTTTCCTGGGGATAATTAGGGTCAAGAGGTACATAAGCTCCACCAGCTTTTAATATCCCCAACAGCCCCACTACCATTTCAACAGAACGCTCTACACAAATCCCCACCAACACTTCCGGTTTCACTCCCAGTGAAAGTAGATGATGTGCAAGTTGGTTAGCTCGTTGATTTAATTGCTCATAGGTTAATGATTCGGATTCAAACACTACTGCTACAGCGTCAGGTGTTTTTTCTACCTGCTCCTCAAATAACTGATGAATGCACTTATGTTTGGGGTAATAGTAAGTAGTATCATTCCACTCAACCAACAACTGATGACGCTCCGACTCTGAGAGTAAATTTAAACTACTTACTTCTTGTGAAGGATTTTCCACAATTGCTTCGAGTAGATTTTGGAAGTGAGCAATCATTCGCTCAATTGTCTCACCTTTAAACAAGTCAGTATTGTACTCCCATTGACCCACCAATCCTTGGTCAGTTTCAGTCATTGACAGGGTTAAATCAAACTTAGCAATTGTATTTTCAAGTTCCATGAAACTTGAAGTTACACCTGGTAATTCCAGATCGCCCATAGGTGCATTTTGTAATATAAACATCACCTGAAATAGGGGAGAATGACTTAAAGACCGTTGTGGTTGTAATGTTTCTACTACTTGTTCGAAAGGTACATCTTGATGTTCGTAAGCTTTGAGTGTAGTTTCCTTAACTTGTGCAAGTAACTCTTTGAAACTGGGATTGTTCTCAAACTGAGTTCTTAAGACCAAAGTATTTACAAAAAAGCCGATTAATCCTTCAATTTCACTGCGATTGCGATTTGCGATGGGAGAACCAATTAATATATCCGACTGACCGCTGTAGCGATATAATAAGGTACTAAACGCTGCGTATAAGGTCATAAATAAAGTTGTTCCCAATTCCCGAGAAAGAGTTTGCAACTTAGTGGTTAGATCGGGATTTAAAATAAAACTTTCAGTCGTACCTTGGTAAGTTTGTACCTTCGGACGTGGGTAGTCAGTAGGTAATTGTAATAAATCAGGTGCACCACTCAACTGTTGTTTCCAGTAGTCAAGTTGATTTTCTAGTACTTCACCACTTAAATATTGTCTTTGCCAAACTGCAAAGTCTGCATATTGAATAGCTAAAGAAGCTAGGGGTGACTCTTCTCCTTGTATAAAAGCTTGATATAAACTCGATAATTCTTGGATTAATACCCCTATTGACCAACCATCGGAAATAATATGGTGCATTGTCAATAACAATACATATTCTGATGGAGATAACTGCAACAAACTACATCTAATTAATGGTGCATTTTCTAAGTCAAAGGGGGTAGTTGCTTCTAGTTGTGCTTGTTCAATAACTAAATTTTCACGTTCTGTTTTTTCTAATTGTTGTAAGTCCACCAGATTTATTTTCATGGTGGCTTCTTTTTCAATTACCTGTATTGGTTTACCATTCTCACTTTGGAAGCTGGTGCGTAGTACTTCGTGGCGCTGTACTATTTGTGAAGCAGCTTGTTGTAGAGCATTAATATCCAAGTTCCCACTGATGCGGAGGGCTAATGGCATATTGTAAGTGGCACTTTTTCCTTGGAATTGGTTGAGAAACCATAGCCGCTCTTGTGCCCAGGATGATGGCAAATTGTTTGATTTTCTAATAGTAGGAACAATAGGTAATTTAAGTGAATCGATTCCTTCCTTGCGGAGTAACTCTATAAGTGCAAGACGTTTTTCATCGGAAAGTTTTGTAAGTTTTTTGGCGATTTCTTGTTGTTCTATTTGAGTTAATTTCATGATTTACTCTTATTTTTTGGCGTATGAATTTTGATTTATATCCTGCATGAACCCAGGTCATATTTTGACTTTTAATTAGTCTATTAATCTGGCATAATATCAACTATTTCTAATATTTCACTAATCCTCTTTAAGTCATTCTGTGAAGATTGTTGTTGATTCGTAATATGTTCAGAAATCTGAGCAACAGTGGTTAAATTGAAAACATCACTGAGGTTGATATTGATTTTAAATTCTTGCTTGACTTTTGCTATCAGCATAGTTCCGATTAATGAATCTCCTCCTAACTCAAAAAAATCATCATTGATACCGATGTTGGTATTGCCAAGAAGAGATTGAAAAATCTCTATAATCTTTTCATCTATTTCATTTCGAGGAGGCACATAAGCATTAGTAACATTTCTTTGATTACTAGCTTGAGAATCTGAGTATTTTTCTAAATTATTTTTACCTTTCAAGCTATTACACTTTGCCAATTTGTTGACTCTTAATTCTAAATCGCTCGTAGAAACAACTATCTGATTAGTATTTAATCCAGATAGAAAATTTATTCCAGATAGAATTAATTCAAAAGCTTTTATTCCTTCTTCTGGATTAATTGCTAACGTTCTTAATTTCTTATCTAAGCCTTGATTTTGTGTTTCTTCTTTATCAACTTCCCAATCATCCCAATTAACAGTTATCCAAGGGAAATTATTTTCTTTATGACTACGTGCATTAACAAAAGAATCTAAAAAGCTATTACTAGCCCCATAGGTAACAAATCCCAATCCTCCCAAAATAGATAATAAACTAGACATTAACAAACAAAAATCTAAATTCTTATTTGCTAATAATTTTTCCAGTACCAGTACACCACTTACTTTAGATAAAAATTGCTGCTTACACTCTGCTTTACTAGTCTTTTCAATTGGGCTATCTTCAACCACAGCAGCAGCATGAATTACTCCATTAATTACACCAAATTTATTCTCAGCTTTTTCAATTACCGATTGCATTTCTTGTAAATTAGAAACATCAGCACTCTCGACTAAAATTTTTGCTCCTAACGCTTCAAGCTCTTTGAATTTACGAATTTTCCGGCTAATTGTATCTTGTTCGTTATGCTTATCAAGCCACTCCGACCAACTATCTCTATCTGGGAAAGTAGAGCGTCCAATTAAAATCAAGTTAGCACTGAAATTCTTGGCTAAATACTCAGCTAATAGCATTCCAATATTACCTAATCCACCTGTAATCAGATAAGTCCCTTGCTGTTTTAAATTTTGTTTCCCAGAATTAACTTGAGGTTGTAGTGTAAATGACTCAAAACTTTCTATCCAACGAGATTTACCACGATAGGCAATTATTTGTTCGTTGCTTGCTGTAGTTAATTCTGCAATTAAATTATCTATGAATATCTTCTCTTTCCTAGTTTCAGACTGTGGCAAAATCACATCAATGCAACGACAATTAAAGTTAAAATACTCCTGATAAATTGTTCGTATCGGTCCTAGTAAAGTAGTTTTTTCAGGAGACAATTCATCCTCTCCAATCACATCAAATAATTTATTAGAAATAACAGAAAATTCACATGTATCTACCGAAGCTTGTTTACCAAGAGCTTGGACAATAAATAATAGACTATAAAATCCTAAATCTTGAGCTTTATCAAATACTTCATAATCTAAATTTACTCTTAAACTTGCTTCTGAATTTTCTTTAGTCAAACTCCATAAATGAATCACTTGTTTAGGAATTATATCCAGTTTCACAAGTTCATTTACAAGAGTATTGTAATCATCAGCTTGTTGAGGATTGACAGTATAAACACCTTCACTCTGTTTTGTAAATGAATCTCCCACTTGGACACAAATTACTTTTTCATCCATTTGTGTCAGTTGAACAGTTAATTTTTCTCCTAAACCATACTCATCTACAAACAATAAAATATGACCCGGTGATTTTTTTAATTGACTAGGTGCTAAAGGAACCCGTTTCCAGGAAGGAACATAAAACCATTGAGAAATATCTGAAGTTTTACTTATTTCTTGTTTACTTATTTCTTGCTTCTTACTTTTTACTTTTTCTTCCAGTGTTGGTGGAGAAATCCAATAACGCTGACGTTCAAAAGGATAAGTTGGTAAAGGTACTCGATAACGCTCCTCTTGCGAATAAAATGCTAACCAATCTACATTAACTCCAGCTAACCACAGATTACCTACTGTTGTTAGCAAACAAGCTATATCTGATTTATCTTCCTTGGGATGACGTACCGATGTTAATACTAATTGTTCTTTATTATGAGCCGGATGACGTTTAGTTAAAGAAGTTAACGTTCTACCGGGACCTACTTCCAATAAAACTTGCTCCGGGTTTGATAATATATTCTCTATTCCCTGAGCAAAAAGAACAGTTTGACGTAAATGCTGAACCCAATAATTTGCATCTTTTGCTTGAGCTTCTGTAATCCAATCTCCGGTTAAATTAGATATATAAGGGATTTGAGGAGCTTTTAATGATTCTTGTTCAACCCTTTGTTTAAATTTATCTAAAATTGGTTCCATCATTTGAGAGTGAAACCCATGAGAAGTATGTAGACGACGACATTCTATGCTTTGAGAAGCTAATTTACTTTCCAGAATTTCAATTGCTTCTGTAGAACCAGAAGCTACACATCGAGAAGGCTCGTTAATTGCAGCTATGGAAATTTCTGCTGTTAGTAAAGGTTTAACTTCCTCTGCTGAAACGGGAATGGAAAGCATCGTACCACCCGGTAATTGCTGCATCATTTTTCCCCTAGCAGCAACCAAACATAAAGCAGCTTCCAAGGAAAATACCCCCGCTAAAGTTGCAGCAACATATTCACCTATACTATGACCAATCATTGCTTGAGGAGAAACGCCCCAAGATTGCCATAATTTAGCTAAAGCATACTCCACAACAAAAATAGCAACCTGAGCAATGGCTGTTTGCTGCAACTGTTGCTCTGCTACTTGAATTTTTTCCGGTTGGGGATAAAGTATTTGACGTAGGTCTAATTCTAATTCCGGCTTTAATATTTCCGCACAAAAATCTACCTGTTCCCGAAATAAAGATTCGGTTTCGTAGAGTTCCAATGCCATATTCACATATTGGGAACCCTGTCCAGGAAACATGAAGACAACTGGTTTATCTGTAGCTCCCACAGTATTGGTAAAAATGTTTTGGGAATCAACATCACCTAATACAGTTACCGCATCTTCAGTTGACTGACAAACCAACATCCGTCGATGTACAAAATTTCTACGTCCGCAACTCAAAGTGTAAGCAACATCAGCCAAATTTGTGTCAGGATTTTCTTGCAGATATTTACCCAAATTAGCAGTCGCTTGCTCCAACGCAGAGATAGTTTTTGCAGATATCAGAAGTAAATGTTGTTTTCGAGAATCTCCTGATGCTGGAAGTGGGGGAGCTTCTTCTAAAATTACATGAGCATTAGTACCACCAATACCGAAAGAACTAACCCCTGCTCGTCGAGGATTACCATTGCTATTCCATTCAGACAAAGCAGTATTTACATAAAACGGACTGTTAGCAAAATCAATATTGGGGGATGGTTCTTCAAAATGTAAACTGGGGGGAATTACCTTATGTTTCAAAGCTAAAACTGTTTTTAGTAAACCTCCCACACCCGCAGCAGCATCAAGATGTCCCATGTTAGTTTTGAGAGAACCAACAGCACAAAATTGCTTTTTATCCGTACTCTTTCTAAATGCTTTAGTTAAAGCAGCAATTTCAATCGGGTCACCTAATTTTGTACCGGTACCGTGAGCTTCAATATAAGTGATACTCTCTGCATCTACCTCAGCAACAGCTTGAGCTTGAGCAATCACTGCTGCTTGACCTTCAGTACTTGGTGCTGTAAAACCAACTTTCACAGAACCATCATTATTGATAGCCGAACCTTTAATGACAGCATGAATACAATCTTTATCCGCGATCGCATCTTCCAGCCGTTTCAGAAGTACAATACCCAAACCACTGCTTCCTAAAGTACCCTCAGCCTTCGCATCAAACGCTCGACAATGACCGTCTGGAGAAGCAATCATCCCTTCAGAATACAGATAACCAGTCTTCTGGGGGATAGAAATTGAAACCCCACCAGCTAAAGCCATGTCGCATTCTCCATTGAGCAAACTTTGACAAGCGATGTGAACTGCTACTAATGAAGTTGAACAAGCAGTTTGCACATTAACTGCTGGTCCCTTGAGATTCAATTTATAACTAACGCGAGTAGGAAGGAAATCTTTGTTGCTGCTCAGCATTAATTGATATATGCCAGCAAAATCTTCCGCATCAAACTTGGGATAGATATTGTTCAACAAGTAAGTATTTGAACTCGTACCTGCATATACTCCAATCGAGCCACTGTATTTTTCTGGGTCATAACCAGCACTTTCAATCACTTCCCAAGCAGATTCTAGAAACAGACGTTGTTGTGGATCGATAAGCTTGGCTTCCTTAGAACTAAAACCAAAAAAATTGGCATCGAACATCTCAACATCCGCAAGTACCGCTTTAGCTTTTACATAATTGGGATTTTTTAGCAAATTAGAGCTAATACCTTCCTCTAATAACTCTTCTTCCGAGAAAAAATGAATAGATTCCACACCATTTTTTATATTTTTCCAGAAAGAATCAATATTTTTTGCTTGAGGAAAGCGACCTGATAGCCCAATAATTGCAATATCTAAATCATTAATGTCGTTCATAATTTTCTGTCCTCAATTGATTTTAGTGAAGTGATATCTTAAAGTTTTTCTCTCAATTTACGTCTTTTCTTCATACTCGATTTAATTTGTCTACGGCTTAATAATTGTTCTTTTATCAACGATTCTGGATTATTAATATTTACTATATGTTGGCTTAAAGTTTTTATATTTGGGTATGTAAACATATCAACAAGAGGGAGTTCTATTGATAATATTTGCCGTAATTTAATGTTGATAGTTACTAATGTTAATGAATTAGCTCCTAGCTCAAATAAGTTGTCATTAATGCTCACTTTTTCTAGTTGCAGTACTTCTTGTAATACCCCTGCAATATGTTTTTCAGTTTCAGTTTGAGGTGGAACATATTCATGAGAACGGGTTAAGTTTATATCCGATGTTGGTAATGCTTTGCGGTCAATTTTACCGTTAGGTGTTAATGGTAAGCTGTCTAAGGTGACAAAGGCACTAGGTACCATGTAATCCGGTAGCTGTGTCTTGAGGTATTCACGTAGTTGTTGAGTTGTAATTTCCGAGTTTGCGACCACGTAGGCTACCAGGCGTTTATTACTAGTATTTTCTCCTGTGGCAATGACGACAGCTTGATTAACTTGAGGATGGCTGGTTAAGACTGCTTCTATTTCTCCCAACTCAATACGGAAGCCTCGAATCTTAACTTGGTTATCGATGCGACCAATAAAGCTAATATTCCCATCGGGTAAGTAACGAGCTAGGTCTCCTGTTTTGTAAAGCCTTTTGGAATTATCAAAGGGACTTTGGATGAATTTTTCTGATGTTAGTTGGGGACGGTTGAGGTAACCTCTGGCTAAACCATCACCACCGATGTAGATTTCTCCGGGTACACCAACTGGGACTGGTTGGAGGTGTGAATCTAAGATGTAGATTTGATAGTTTGTTACTGGAGAACCAATTGGTGTCGGTTTTTCCTGATCAATAACTCCACAAAAATTATAAAAAGTTGCACAGACGGTTGTTTCAGTTGGTCCATAACCATTGATAATCCTCATTTCTGGCGACATATTGTAAAAACTTTCAAGAGTAACCTGTTTAATAGGTTCAACACCAACTAAAATTCGATTTAATTCCAGCGATTGATTGTATTTTTCAAGCTCAATAGCTACATCTTGCAAAAGAGAAGGAGGTATGTAAGTAGTGTGAATATTATGAGCAATCAAATAATCAGCAAAGTCTTTGGGATTAGTTAATGTCTCCAAATCCAGTATGTGAAGTTTCTGTCCAAAACATAAACTGGAGAACAATTCCCAAACACAGAGGTCAAAACTATATGAACATACTGAAGTGCTGTTTGAGAATTCAACTTTCTGGGCGACTTGCTCGAATCCATGTAGCAACGCCATAACGTTATTGTGTTGAATCATCACACCCTTGGGTTTACCAGTGGAACCAGAAGTGTAAATCACATAAGCCAAATGATCAGAATTTACCCCAACATCAATATTTTCCTTTGACTGTTGCTCGGTCGCTTCGCGCGTTTCACTCGTACCCCAATCACTACCTAAACAAACGACCCGTGCATTATGCTCTGGTAAGGATTCTACTAATGAACTCTGAGTAATTAACACCCCAACAGCAGAATCTTCCAACATATAACTCAACCTTTCCTGGGGATAATTGGGATCAAGTGGTACATAAGCTCCACCAGCTTTGAGTATCCCCAAAAGTCCCACCACCATTTCAATCGAACGCTCCACACAAATCCCTACCAATACTTCTGGTTGAACACCAAGACTTTGCAGATGATGTGCTAATTGATTTGCTCTTTGATTTAATTGCTCGTAGGTTAATGATTCGGATTCAAACACCACTGCGATAGCATCGGGTGTTTTTTCTACTTGTTCTTCAAATAATTGATGAATGCACTTATCTTTGGGGTAATTTGTTGCGGTATCATTCCACTCAACTAATAACTGATGACGTTCCGATTCTGAGAGTAAAGGTAAGCTACCTATCTTCTGGGAAGGATTTTCCACAATTGCTTGGAGTAGATTTTGGAAGTGATCAGCCATCCGCTCAATTGTTAACCCATCGAATAAGTCAGTATTGTACTCCCATTCAGCTAAAAGTCCTTGGTCAGTTTCTGTAATTGACAGCGTTAAATCAAATTTAGCAATTGTACTTTCAAGTTGAATCGAGTTTAAAGCGACACCAGGTAATTCCACATCACCTATGGGTGCATTTTGCAACGCAAACATTACCTGAAACAAGGGAGAATAACTTAAAGAGCGTTGTGGCTGTAATGCTTCTACTACTTGTTCAACAGGTACATCTTGATGCTCGTAAGCTTTAAGTGTAGTTTCCCTAACTTGTGAAAGTAACTCCTTGAAACTGGGATTATTTTCAAAGTTAGTTCTTAAGACCAAAGTATTTACAAAAAAGCCAATTAATCCTTCAATTTCACTGCGATTGCGATTGGCTATGGGAGAACCGATTAAAATATCTGACTGACCACTGTAACGATACAATAAGGTGCTAAACGCCCCGTACAAGGTCATAAATAAGGTAGTTCCCTGCGAGCGAGAAAGAGTTTGCAACTTAGTGGTTAAATCAGTATTTAAACTAAAATTAATCGTGCGACCTTGATAACTTTGTACAGTTGGACGAGGGAAATCAGTAGGTAATTGTAATAAATCAGGCGCACCGCTCAACTGTTGTTTCCAGTAATCAAGTTGAGTTGAGAGTACTTCACCACTTAAATATTGTTTTTGCCAAATTGCAAAATCACCATATTGAATAGGTAAGGAAGCTAGGGGTGACTCTTCTCCTTGTATAAAAGCTTGATATAAAGTAGAAAGTTCTTGGATCAATACCCCTATTGACCAACCATCGGAAATAATATGGTGCGTTGTCAATAACAACACATATTCTGATGGAGATAACTGCAACAAACTACACCTAATTAATAGTGGATTTTCTAGGTCAAAGGGGGTAGTTGCTTCTAGTTGTGCTTGCTCAATAACTGAATTTTCCCGTTGTGTTGTTTCTAATTGTTGCAAGTCCACCAGATTTATTTTCATGGTGGCTTCTTTTTCAATTACCTGTATTGGTTTACCATTCTCAGTTTGGAAGCTGGTGCGTAGTACTTCGTGGCGTTGTACTATTTGTGAAGCAGCTTCTTGTAAAGCATTAATATTCAAGTTACCGCTGATGCGGAGGGCTAATGGCATATTGTAGGTTGCACTTTTTCCTTCTAGTTGGTTGAGGAACCACAATCGCTCTTGTGCCCAGGATAATGGTATTTGTCCGGTTTCACCTCTTGGTTGAATCGGAGGAAGGGTTAATCCGTTATTGGTATTACGTAATTGTCTTATTGTTTGGTCTAGTTTAGCAACGGTGGGGGATTCAAATAATACTCTTAAGGGTATTTCTATAGACAAGGCTGAGCGTATTCTGGAAATTAATTGAGTTGCTAGTAGAGAATGACCTCCTAACTCAAAAAAGTTATCCTCAATTCCGATATTTTCTATGTTCAGTACTTGAGCAAAGATGTTAGCTATTATTTGTTCACTTTGTGTACGTGGTGCTATGTATTCATTTTCTCTACTTATTCCCCCATCAAGTTCTGGTAAGGCTTTACGGTCAATTTTGCCGTTGGGTGTTAATGGTAACCTATCTAAGGTAATAAATGCAGTCGGTACCATGTAATCCGGTAGCTGTGCCTTGAGGTATTCACGTAGTTGTTGAGTTGTAATTTCCGAGTTTGCGATCACGTAGGCTACCAGGCGTTTATTACTAGTATTTTCTCCTGTGGCAATTACGACAGCTTGATTAACTTGAGGATGGCTGGTTAAGACTGCTTCTATTTCTCCCAACTCAATACGGAAGCCTCGAATCTTAACTTGGTTATCGATGCGACCAATAAAGCTAATATTTCCATCGGGTAAGTAACGAGCTAGGTCTCCTGTTTTGTAAAGCCTTTCGGAATTATCAAAGGGACTTTGGATGAATTTTTCCGATGTTAGTTGGGGACGGTTGAGGTAACCTCTGGCTAAACCATCACCACCAATGTATAGTTCTCCGGCTACACCAACTGGAACTGGTTGGAGGTGTGAATCTAAGATGTAAATTTGATAGTTTGTTACTGGAGAACCAATTGGTGTCGGTTTTTCCCGATCAATAACTCCACAGAAATTATAAAAAGTTGCACAGATGGTTGTTTCAGTTGGTCCATAACCATTGACAATCCTAATTTCTGGCGACATATTGTAGAAACTTTCAAGAGTTACCTGTTTAATAGGTTCAACACCAACTAAAATTCGATTTAATGCCAGCGATTGATTGTATTTTTCAAGCTCAATAGCTACATTTTGGAGAAGAGCAGGAGGTATGTAAGTAGTATGAATATTATGAGCAATCAAATAATCAGCGAAGTCTTTGGGATTAGTTAATGTCTCCAAATCCAGTATGTGAAGTGTCTGTCCAAAACATAAACTGGAGAACAATTCCCAAACACAAAGGTCAAAACTATATGAACATACTGAAGTGCTGTTTGAGAATTCAACTTTCTGGGCGACTTGCTCGAATCCATGTAGCAATGCCATAACATTATTGTGTTGAATCATCACACCCTTGGGTTTACCAGTGGAACCAGAAGTGTAAATCACATAAGCCAAATGATCAGAATTTACCCCAACATCAATATTTTCCTTTGACTGTTGCTCGGTCGCACCCCAATCACTATCTAAACAAACCACCCGTGCATTATGCTCTGGTAAGGATTCTACTAATGAACTCTGAGTAATTAACACCCCAACAGCAGAATCTTCCAACATATAACTCAACCTTTCCTGGGGATAATTGGGATCAAGTGGTACATAAGCTCCACCAGCTTTGAGTATCCCCAAAAGTCCTACCACCATTTCAATCGAACGCTCCACACAAATCCCCACCAATACTTCTGGTTTAACACTAAGACTTTGCAGATGATGTGCTAGTTGGTTTGCTCGTTGATTTAATTGCTCGTAGGTTAATGATTCGGATTCAAACACCACTGCTAGAGCATCTGGTGTTTTTTCTACTTGTTCTTCAAATAACTGATGAATGCACTTGTGTTTGGGGTAATAGTAAGCAGTATCATTCCATTCAACCAATAATTGATGAGATTCTTCCTCTGACAAGAATGTAAAACTACTCACTTCCTCTGAAGGATTTTCTACAATTGCTTCTAGTAGATTTTGGAAGTGAGCAACCATTCGCTCAATTGTCTCATAATTAAATAGGTGTGTATTGTACTTAAAACGCCCTTTAATACAGGAAATATCTTCAAAAACCTCTAAATCTAAATCATTGTGACCTTGTTGGTGGGGTATTTCAAAAGATTCTAACTTTAATCCTCCCCAATCAATATTTTCTTCTATTTCGTTTATAAACAAGTTTTGTATATTTTGAGATTGTTGCAATTTCTGTAGAGCGAAAGATGCTTGAAAAATCGGCGAACGACTCAAATCTCGGTATGGTTGTATTTTTTCTAGTAACAGAGAAAATGGATAATTTTGATTAGTAAGTGCTTCGTTTACTGTCTGACAAATTTGATTTAAAAACTCTTTGAAACTAGGATTATTAGATAAGTTGTCTCGCAAAACTACTAAATTCACAAAATTACCAACAATCTCTCTAAATTGAGGCTGTAATCTACCTGCAAATGGAGAACCAACTAAAATATCATCAGTACCAGTGTAACGATATAAAAACACTTCAAAAGCAGCTAAAAGAGTCATATAAAGTGTTGCATCGCTATCTATCGCTAATTGTTTGAGTTTTTGTGTAAGTTGCTCAGATAACTGAAAATTAATTGATGCGTCATTATATATTTGTATTGCTGGTCTTGGTTTATCTGTAGGTAAATTTAATGCTGGTAATTCTCCTTTAAGTTTAGATTCCCAATAACGAAGAAGTTTCTCTCCCTGATCGTCTGACAACATTTCATTTTGGGAGTAAACATAATCGGAATAAGAGTTTTTTAAAGCGGGCAGCGATGCACAAACACCATCAATTTGTGCTTGATAGAGCTTGGGTAATTCCGATAACATAATATCTAAAGACCAAGCATCAGTTGCTATATGATGTATCGTGATTAATAAAATATATTCTGATGAAGAAATAGTAAATAATCTTATTCGTATAATTGCTTCCTTCTCAATATCAAAGGGGAATTTTGATTCTTTAGTTACTTGAGAATAAAGTTCTGTTTCATCCCAATCTGAAGCATCTATATGCTGCCAATTTAATTGAAAAATTTGATGTATTTTTTGAATTGGTTGTTCGCCATGTTTTGGAAAAGTACTACGTAAGCAAGGGTGGCGTTCAACTAATTCTAAGCAAGCTAAACGTAATTTTTCTACATCTAAATAATTACAAATACGAGCAGAAAAAACTTGGTTATAAGCGGTACTTTCAGGTTCTAATTGCCATGTAAACCATAGAGCTTTTTGACCATGGGAAAGAGGGTGAACATTAAAGATATTTGGCTCAGACTTAAGCAGTTGGATAATTGAAGCTTTATTCTCTTGGAGTTGAGCTACGATTGTAGGAGTTAATATTTTCCTAGAACCATCACAACATAATTCTTCTCCCTTAATCGAGAACTTTACTCCTTGACAAGAAAGTTCTTGTAGAAATTTAACCAACTTCATAGTTTCACCTTTATCCAATTACTTTGTTTTAGGTCTACTTGCTCAAGTTTATGCTTATTTTTTTGATTCAAATTGAATTTATCAAAATGTACTTTCATCAAATATTCACTCAATTTAACAATTGTCGAATATTCAAAGATTAAAGAGGGAGCAATTGAAATATTCAAACTTTTTGACAAATTTTCTATCAGTTCTACACCTTTAAGTGTTTAAGTGAATCAATACCTAAAGCAAAAAAACTTTTACTTAAATCCATCTCAATTTCTCTACCTTGGAGAAAAATATAAGCTTGTTTGTCCTACTGATATTGCGCTTTATGACTGAGAATGTCTTATAAGTACTTAGACAAAATTAATTGGGCAGAGGGCGAACGCATCTTGTCATTAAAACTCTCTGTTCTCAATAAAGCCTCAAGTAATCGTACTAAGCAATGCTTATTAAGTTTTCACTTAGTTAGCCTTCTGACTCAAGTTTTATAAGTAGACAAGATATCCTCGATGATAAATCTTATTTTCTCGCTTCATTCATAAATAAGTTCTTTCGTCAATAGCTTATGCACTAAATTTAGATGTATTTGCCCTGATTAATTGGGTTGTGTTGTAAAAATTAGAGATGGTGATGTAATCGCCAAGCGAGTATTAATTATCAAGAAAGGTAGAAGTTTGTACGCACTGCGTGAATGCCTCCTAACGTAAGTAAAACCGGTAGCTGCTGGCGTTTGCCCACACTAAGTGTATGACTAACACACGCTACGCTAAAATCCGTAATGATGCGGACAAACAAGCACTTGCACATTTTATTTATTTATTGAAAATGCCCAAGTTCAACTTAAAAAGTAATCGGGAAAAACTAGGGAAGATGGTAGTTCTGTAGAAATAATAATGTTAGGGGCAAATATGCCCAACCACGAACAAAGAAACGGTTGTATTGCAAAAATAGGGGTAATGTTGTAGATGAGTTGAGGATATAGTAAAAGGCTATTGAGACTAAGTAAAATTAATCTTAATTCATGGCTATATCTCACTTTTTCAATATTTTTATTTTCATGTGAAAAACTTCTTTTTCTTTTTTCTCAATATAAATCTTGAATAGTTAGCGATGCTTGGAACCACCATCAACATCAACCCACAAGCTTGCTTAAATATTTGTACGTATAACTGTGGTAATATTTTTAGTTTATTCATAGCATTTCTTATGCTACAAAGTGAAGTACAGGATTTAGGTTATCCCTCTGAGTATTTCAACATTTACTTTATTTCAGGTAGGATTCATTTATATATCCTACTCTGGAATTTTTCTTGTAGCATCTTCCTTTTTTGGTTATTTAGTTTATATAATGTTATCAAAATCTGATATTTTTCTTCTTAGTTAATCCAATATCTTCCATTTTTCTTCAACCATATTTTTGCCTCTTTGCATTTAGGGTATATACTTTCTACTACTTCCCAAAAGGCAGGTGAATGATTCATTTCTTTTAGGTGAGATACTTCATGAGCTATAACATAGTCAATAATAAAAGTAGGAGTTTTTATTAAGGATAGATTGAAATTAAGATTCTTCTTAGAGGAGCAAGAACCCCATCTACTTTTAAGTTTTTTAATTCTAACTGTGTTAATTGCTACTTGAAGTTTATGACTAAACAAAGTGATTTTTGGTTTGATGTGGGTGCTTAACTCTTCTTGGTAGAATCTATCGAGTTCGAAAAAATCATCATTGAACAATATAGTTTTATTGTTATTTTGAATTAGATAATTGTTTACTTTGCTATCATTCCTTAATTGAAACTCACTACCTTTGAACCAGATTTGATTAGTAGTATTGTGGTATGGAGTATTCTTTTCCAGTACTTTGTTTTCCCAATTCTTAAGTTTTTTATCGATCCAAGGTTCTTTTTCCTTGACTAGATTACTAATCACCTCTTTTGGAGTTTTCTGGGGTGCTCTGATAGTTAGACCTTCTTGATTAATCTCTAAAGCAATAGTTTTTCTTGCAGAGTATATTATTTTGTAATCTGGGAGCATTAGTTTATGGGATAGATATTTATTTGGTTGTAAGCTATCTTAGAAGATTTCACTTCACTTCATGATTACAATTGATTACTAACTATTAATCTAATCATCATCACTTTAGTATTAATTACCAATAGTGACGATTGGGTGACGAGTTATTCAAATCATGATTTTGTGCAGCATAATAGTGATTTTATTATCAGTAAAGAGGCACCGGAATGCGCCCTTACGAGTAATGTATTTTTTATTTGAAATTTTTATTTGAAAGTTTCTTAATTCCCTGTTCCTTCTTTCAAAAAGCTGTAAATTGCTGAGAAATCTTCTTGTCCCAACCCTTGTTGCATTGCTAGTCGATACACTTCTTTAACAGAACTTGTCACTGGAATTGCAACACCGACTTCATTAGCTGCAGTAGCTACCATATGTAAATCTTTCTGCATCCATCTTAGGGGAAACTCTACATCATAATCTTCCCGTTCTAGCTTTTCTTTCTTCGTGGACACAAAAGGTGCAACAACTGGTCCTCCTAACAAAACGTTGAATAGCATCTCTTGTGAGATACCCAAAGCTTGTCCTAAGACCATACCCTCCGCAAATCCCGCCATTGATGTACCAAGTAACAAGTTAATTGCAAGTTTCATTGAAGTTCCCATCCCGTGTCCTCCGACATGGACGAACTTACTTCCCATAATTTCAAATAGGGATTGACAAGTTTTCACATCTGCTCGATCTCCCCCAACAAAAAAGACTAATTTTGCGTTTTCAGCCTGATTTTTTGAACCTGCTACTGGTGCATCTAAAAAACGAACTTGTTTGTTTCCAGTTTCTTGAGCCATTTTACGAGAAAATGAAGGATGAACTGTACTGCAATCGACCCATAAAGTATCTGGTGCAAGAGTATCTAAAAAACCATTTTCTCCCAGTGCTACGTTCGTAACAGCTTCTGGATTTGATAACATAGTGAAGAGAATATCAACTTGTTTACCTAAAGCTTTCGGACTATCTGCCCATAAAGCTCCATTATTTATCAAAGAAGTTGCTTTATCTTGGGTACGGTTGAAAATTATTATTTCCCGATCCTGTTGGTTACGCAGAATATTTCCAGCCATTCGGCTACCCATGATTCCCATTCCGATGAAACCAATTTTTATGTTCATTGTTGTGTGTCGCTCTAAATTCACTGCGAGCACAATGTACATGAAAACAAAATGGTATCGCCTTAACAAATGATAAGAAACAAGTTGTTATTTGAATGTGCGTTTGAGCCGAGATAAAGATACTTCAGTTATTCCCAGGTACGATGCAATATGATATTGGGGTACCCGTCGAACCAAATCGGGATAGTGTTTGATAAACTCCAGATATCGTTCCTTAGCTTGTTGTTGTTGTAGACTTCTAGCTCGTAATTCCTTTCTTATTAACAACCATTCAGCTAATTTTCTTCCCAAACGTTCGAATATTGGGTGTTTTTCAAATAGATATACAAAATCACTAAAACTAGCAGCTAAAAAAGTTGTTGCTTCCAAAGCCTGAACCCCATAAAGAATAGGAAGATCCAGATGATAAGCTGCAAGGGAACCAGCAAAAGTATTTTCACTAATAAACGCCTTATTTGATTCTGTACCGTTGTCTCCAATATAGTAAAAGCGCAGTAATCCGCTACAAACAAAATATAATTCGTGTACTTTGGCTCCGGGGAAAAGAATATATTCTTGTTTTTCAATTGTTCTAACTTTAAAAATTGATGCTAGTTGCTCCCATTGGGAATCTGTTAAATCAACCCAATTATTCAAAGTTCCTCGCATTTGTTTGTAGTGAATAGATATTTCTGCTGTATCCATAAATTCAATAAAGACTCATACAAACAAGAATACTTTCGTTTGCATTTGGCATAGTCTATTTTTATTGGATTAAGTGCACGGATAAATTAGAGCACAATTTTCTAGTCCCCCATCCCCAAACCTGCTAAATAACCAGTTGTCCAAGCACTCTGAAAGTTGAAACCCCCGGTGACACCATCTATATCTAAAATTTCTCCTGCAAAGTGTAAACCTGGAACTAATTTACTTTCCATGGTTTTAAAATCTACTTCTTTGAGATGAACGCCGCCACAGGTTACAAATTCTTCTTTGAATATACCTTTACCACTAATAAAATACCTTGCTTGGGTAATTTCTTGAACCAATTTATTCAGATGTTTTTTAGATAATTCCGCCCAACGGTCTTCTGCAGAGATCCCAACGCGACTAACCATATATTGCCAAAGACGATGGGGTAAATCCACTCCTCGATGTAATGCGATCGCTCGCTTTCCCCATTCATCTTTTACGGCTAATATTTGTTGTCGTACTTCTTCCTGCTTGAGGTCAGGTAACCAATTTATTTGTAAACTACCTTGATAATTGTTTGAGTGTAGTATCCTTGCACCCCATGCGGAAAGCTTGAGGACAGCAGGACCGCTCACACCCCAATGAGTAATCAAGATTGGACCAGTTTGTTCGAGATGGGGATTTTCTGGAACTGCTAAACGTACGCGCACTGACTTAACGCTAACGCCAGATAATTCTTGAAATTCTGGATCTCGAATATTAAAGGTAAATAATGAGGGTACTGGTTGTTTAATTTGATGTCCTAAAGACCTTGCTATTTTGTAACCCGAGGGATTGCTACCAGTTGCTAATAATACAGAGTAGCATTGCAATTTTTCTTCTGACTTTAGGGTAATTTCAAAACCCCCATCTTTTCCTGTAGGTGAAACGAAGTTTACAGCTTCACCAGTGCGAACTTCTACCCCAGCAAAATGTGCAGCTTTGCTCAAACAGTCAATAATAGTTTCTGAATTGTCTGTAACGGGAAACATTCGCCCATCTTTTTCGGTTTTGAGTTTGACACCATGTTTAGTAAACCAATCTACGGTATCTTTTGCCTGAAAGCGACTAAAAGCACCAATTAAAGCTTTACCACCCCTAGGATAATTTTGCACTAATGCTTTTGGTTCAAAGCAAGCATGGGTTACATTACAGCGTCCACCACCAGAAATACGTACTTTGGAAAGTGTTTGCCGACTACCTTCGAGTAATATTACCTTTGTATGGGGATAGGTTCTCGCTGCAGTAATTGCACCAAAAAATCCTGCAGCACCACCACCCACAACAACTATATTTTGTTTATTTATCATCTGTATTTTTCATTAATTACTTATTACTGTGGGAGTAAAACGCGCCTTGCAATACCAAAGGTATACTATTGACCAACGTCATGCAGGGCGCGCTTACACGTTTGGACGCACTACGTGTTAGTACGCGCCTTCCGGCGAACGCCTAAGCCGCGTCAACAAACACCGTAGGTGCGTCTTTCGCTGCTAACTGCTAGGCGCTAAAATACTCATTACTTATTACTCATTACTCATTACTTATTACTCATTACTCATTACCCATTACTTATCACCGATCACTCAAATTTCCCAGTAATTATCTATCAAATATTTTTCAACGGTTTACCCAACCATCCAGCAAAATTTTCTTGCTGAGTAGAAGATGGATTTTCTACTACTTTGAGGTAATGCTTGTTAGGACGTGGTGAATCTAGAGTAACAGGAAAACTACGCAGTTCGTCTTGGTGGAATACTGTAACTTGAATCGTATCTCCTGCTTGATAATCTTTGAGGCGATCGCTCAATTGGGATGCTGCTACTTTCAGCCCATCAATAGCAAGTAATTCATCTTTGGCGTCAATTCCTGCTTGCTGTGCTGGCGATAGGGCTTCAACAAATTTAATAACTTCCCGTCCATTTTCGTTATTAACTCGAATACCCAAATAAGGTTCTTCTGGTAAGTCTTCAACTAAATGTAAACCAAAAGGTTCTAGATATTCATTGAATGGTAAGTCTTCGGTATTGTGAACGTAACGTTGAAAAAAGTCGTGTAATTGAGTATCTGCAACTGACTCAATGACTTCTTGCAATTCTTCTGGGGTAAAGCCAATTTCTGACTTACCAAATTTTTCCCACATTTGCACCATCACATTATCAAAGGAACGCTTATTGCTGTGACGTTCTCGAATCAGTAAATCCAGTAGTAAGGATACAAGTTCTCCTTTTAAATAATAGGAAATCTGGGAATTACCACTGTTTGCATCTTGACGATAAAGTTTAATCCAAGCATCAAAACTTGATTCGGAGACCGGTTGAACCCGACGTCCCGGAGTTTGTTCGTATCTTGTAATTTCCTTATTTAAATTCTTGATGTAAGTTTTAACATCATAAATCCCTGCTCGGTAAGGAATTAACAGATCGTAGTAACTAGTTGCTCCCTCACAAAACCATAGAGAAGGCGTGTAATTTTCTTGATCGTAATCAAAAACTTCTAAAACTTTAGGACGAATCCGTTTAACATTCCACAGATGGAAAAATTCATGTGCAGCTAATTGCATAAACCGTTCGTATTTCTCGCGATCGCGAAAGCCAAAACGGGGATAAATTAAGCAACAACTATTTTTATGTTCTAAACCACCGTAAGCTTGGGCGAACAAATGTAAGAAAAATACATATCGATCGTAGGGTAACCCACCGAACATCTTTGCTTCGACATCAATAATCTTTTGGAAATCGGCGATTACTGGTTCTACTTTTAAGTTTCCCGAACCCCAAATTGCGAACTCATGGGGTTTACCCAAAGCTTCAAAATGGTGTATTTGGTGGGTTCCAATTTCAAATGGACTATCTACAACTGTGTCATAGTCAGCAGCAAGGAAAGTATTTTTCTCACCAGAAACCGGCGGTAATCCCGTGGTGACTCGCCATTGGGGGGCTGGCGGAATGATAGTAATTTTGACTGCTTGCTTATCTAGTCCTGGAATCCGGAACAGTGTTGCTGCGCCGTTAAAATAACCGTGGGAAGCATCTAAATGATTTGTGCGAACTGTAAGTTCATTCGCAAAAATACTATATTTAATTGTTATTTTGGCAACTTCTTCTGTTTCTACTTGCCAATGATTTTTGCTAACTTTTCGCCAAGTTAGGGGTTCTTCGCCGCTGAAAGCTTCAAAATCCTGGAGATGTTTGGCATATTCCCTTACTAAGTAAGAACCTGGAGTCCATACAGGTAATTTTAAATCTAGTAATGGGGATGAATAATTGCTTATTTGTAAGGTAACCTCAAATAAATGATTTTGAGGTTGAGGCATTGCCACCTGATAATCAATTTTAACTTGGGCAGGGGAAACTTCACTGTTAAGAAGAGGTGCTGTAACTTGGGTCATCTTTGTTTCAGATTTAGGCTACCTTCGTTAAGAGTCAAGAGTTAATTAACATAAAACTCATAACTTATAAATCCTAACGGTTTGTTAAGCCAAAAGAGGCGAGCATACGTACTACAGTCTACACATATTGAGCACAAAAACCATATTGCAGCGGCAATTTACAGCCAATTTCATCTAAGTGAAGTACACTTCATATCTTTATAATGCACAGAAGTAAGGGAGTAAGGAGCAAGGGAAATTTACCTTATCCACTTGCAATGTCACAACAGATAATACTATTTCGTCTTTATTTGTAAATACTTCCTATCATTTTTTAGGAGATTTATAAATGCAACCCAGAATGGAATTTGACAGTTACTCTGCTGCATATGGAGCAATGCTTCAATTGGAAAAGTATGTCCGAGGTTGTGGTATTAATGCGAGATTATTGGAACTAATTAAAATTCGCGCATCCCAACTTAATGGTTGTGCTTTCTGTATTGACATGCATACCAAAGATGCCAGATTATACGGTGAAACAGAACAGCGAATTTATGCCCTTAGTGCATGGCGGGAAACTCCATTTTTTACAGCGGAAGAACGAGCAGTTCTCACCTTCACAGAAGCCGTGACCATGATTTCGGCTGATCATATTTCAGATGAAATTTACGATGATGTGTGTGGTTATTTTACTCAGGATGAAGTTGCTAATATGCTGATGGCAATCATTACAATTAATGCATGGAATCGCATTGCTATTACAACCCGAGTAGTTCCGGGAACTTATGAGCCTCAAAAATTACAAAACAGCAAAGATTCCGAAACGTTGTCTATGAAATAGTACTCGACCACATTAATTATGATGGGTTAGTTTTTCCAAAAAACCTGGTAGAGGCGTTGCATGCAACCTCTCTAGGGGGGTTTTGACAACAAACCAATCCGTCATAATTAATGAAAAAGACTACTAATCTACTCCTTCAATCTTCATAGTATCCAAGAAAGGTGAATCGATAGAAAAAGATGAATTATCTTGAAACCTTTAACCAGCACCGTCCTTTGCTACTTGCCATTGCTTATCGGATGTTAGGTACATTAACTGATGCCGAAGACATTGTACAAGAAACATTTCTGCGCTGGCAACAAACCAGGGGGGAGACAGTAAAATCAGCTAAAAGCTATTTATCCACGATTACTACACGTCTGTGCATTGACCATCTGCGTTCAGCGCGCATGCAACGAGAACAATATGTGGGACCGTGGTTACCAGAACCTATTCTGACTAAGCAAAGGGACGACCCGGCGTTTCAAGTGGAATTAGCTGATTCACTTTCGATGGCATTTTTAGTAATCTTGGAACGTTTATCGCCAATTGAAAGAGCTGTCTTTCTTCTACGGGAGATTTTTGAATATGACTATGATGAAATTGCTCAGATGGTGGATAAAAGTCCAGCTAACTGTCGCCAAATTTTGCGGCGATCGCGTCAGCATATAGCAGCTCAACGTCCTCGATTTCCTGTTTCCCATCAGCAACAGGAGCAAATCACAGAAAAATTCTTAGAGGCTTTGCATCAGAGCAATTTGCAAGATTTAGTAGCACTTTTAGCAAAAGACGTTACCTATTGGTCTGATGGTGGTGGACAAGTTCCTGCAGCCCTGAAACCGTTACATGGAGCAATGAAAGTAGCTCGATTTCTACTCGCGCTGCGCCGCAAATTGCTTTTAAAAGCAGTTTTTAGCGTGATCGAAATTAATGGACAACCTGGCGCGATCGCTTTTCTTGACGGTGACATTCACAGCGTCACTACATTTGAAATTGTGGATGGTTACATTAAATCTATTTACAGCGTCAGGAATCCAGAAAAATTAGAACGATTTTATGAAACTGACGGCTATCGTTGATATTAATAATTAACTAATATATTTATATTTTCCTTTTATCTGCAATAAACTTGCTGGGAAGTTTTCAAGTCTCTTTCCGAAATATATGGCGAGCAAATTGTATAAATATATATGTACACAGTACAGGTAAACTTATACATACTTGTTGTTGAGTAAAATCCTATCGAATATTATTGAAATCCTATCGAACATAATAAAAATAGGTCTCATCTCACAGCAGACTCGATAGTGCTAACAATAAAATTTGATTTCTGAATGGTTCTCACTTTTGAGAACCAAACGTTACACTATACGCACACAGAAATATTTAGTAGAAAAACTAGCAATGCAAGAACGGGACTATACATTAATCTTAGATAAAAGTGGAAGCATGTCCATTTCTGATGGAACAGATGGAAGAACAAGATGGGAAATCGTTCAGGAATCTACTTTAGCATTAGCGAGGAAATGTGAACAATTTGACCCTGATGGTATTACCGTATATGTGTTTTCAGGCAAATTTAAACGTTATGATGATGTCACCTCAGCAAAAGTATCACAGATATTTCTAGAAAATGACCCTATGGGGAGAACTAACTTAGCAGCAGTGCTTCAAGATGCTACTGAAAATTACTTTAGACGTAAAGCTGCTGGAGAAGCAAAACCAAACGGAGAAACAATTTTAGTGATTACTGACGGCGAACCTGACGATCGCAAAGCTGTGTTTGAGACAATTATCAACGCATCTCGTCAGATGGAACGCGATGAAGAATTAGCAATTTCTCTGATTCAAGTTGGTAACGATCGCGAAGCAACGCAGTTCCTCCAAGCTTTAGACGATCGAATGCAAACTGTTGGAGCAAAATTTGATATTTGCGATACAGTCACCCTTGAAGACATGGAGGATATGAGTATCGTCGAAATATTAACTAATGCAATAGTTGATTAATCTGTATATCTACTACTAATTTATTTTTAGTTTATTCAATAATCATTAAGCACATACAACTATGCTGGAAAATCGCGATTACACCTTAATCATTGATAAAAGTGGCAGCATGGCTACCCCAGACCAAAAAGGTGGTAGAACAAGATGGTTCGCAGCACAAGAATCTACCTTTGCCTTAGCCAGTAAATGCGAACAATTTGACCCTGATGGTATTACATTATACGTTTTCTCTGGTAAGTTTAGACGTTATGAAAATGTAACTTCTAGCAAAGTAAATCAAGTTTTTCAAGAAAACGATCCTTCTGGGACTACAGATTTAGCAGCGGTATTAAAAGATGCTACTAATAATTATTTTGAGCGTAAAGCCGCAGGTCAAATTAAACCTAATGGAGAAATAATTTTAGTCATTACTGATGGCGAACCAGATGATCGTAAAGAAGTAATGAAAGTAATTATTGAAGCTTCACGTCGTATGGAGCGCGATGAAGAATTGGGAATTTCTTTTATTCAAGTCGGGAAGGATCCCCACGCAAATCGGTTTTTAAAAGTATTAGATGATGAATTAGAAGGTGCCGGTGCAAAATTTGACATTTGTGATACGATCACTATGGATGAAATGGAAGATACTAGCCTCAAAGAAGTATTGCTAAACGCCATTATTGATTGAATACATTGAACCAGATGAAATGGAATAGATAAGTAATGGACCCCATCGAGAAGCTTTTGGCTGAGCTTAAAAGTGAATACAATCGCACTTCACCACCTAAAGAAGAGAATGAAGACACTGATGAGTGTCAAAAGCTTCAGTCAAAAACAATTCGAGGGACATCAAAATTTGCAAACTCGCCCATTACCAAACAATCGCCTATTTCTCCTGATTTTAACCAAAGCGATCCGATGGATCGGTTGTTATCAGATGTTAAAGCTGATTTCGAGCAAAAAGATTTAGAACGAGATTTGCAGATACAGCGAGAATTGGAACAACAACGTCTCGAACAGGAAAAGTTTCAAGCAAAACAGCAAGAACTGCTTCAAAAACGTGCACAGGATTGGCTTTCTAAATTAGACACTCTGTCCTATGAAGGTCTCTGGTTTGAAAAATTTGCTCAAGGATATTCGTCAAAATTAGCTGCAGCGATAGAATATTTACAAGCAAACCGGGAAAATACATAGGTTAACAGAATAACAATGGAATACAAATTATTTCTACTGCCAGCATTCATTCCTAGAGGAAGGCAACAATTACAGGAATTTTAATTAAAAAAATAAATTCTCAGAAAAATAAGGGGCTAAACCCCTTGTCTTTATAATGATATAATTTGATAAACAAATGCACCCTGATGAACTGGAGAGCTGTTTAAGTAGCTCTCTTTTTATATTTATTTTTATTTACCTAAACTTAATTTAAATTTAATGTTTATATTTGTCAAGAGGGGTGTAACCCCTTAATTATGTGCTATATTATTTTCAGTAGATGCACCCTGATGATCTGGAGAGCTGCTCAAGTAGCTCTCTCTTTTTTTATTGGTAATTGATGTTGGCCGTTTTAAGATAAGCATCGCCTCAAATAAAGCTGAATTCCTGATTTTAGAAATAATTTTGTATTTTCACTACCCATCGGTGTGTTCCGTTATCTGCTTATATGTAATATTTACGAAGATTTATATATCAAATTCAAAAAGTAGAATGGCTTTACGGTACTTTTTATACTTCGCTGCATACGTAAAATTGATAAGATCGATAGAGAAAGTAATGTAAATTTTTATAAATCATACAATAATGTCAATCCTGTCACGAGACCCATTTGCTGACGGTAGTTTGGTTTTGGGAGATGGAGGAATTTCCACTCGAACGATTGACGGTTCTAACAATAATTTAGAACAACCTGAATTGGGAGTAACTAGCACTCCATTTATTCGCTTGGCTCCTGCAGAGTTTGAAGATGGTGTTTCCTCACCTGCTGGATTAGCTTCAAATGCTGAGGGTAAGCAATTTATTGGTGCAGATGGAAATCCAGTCACTCGTCAACCAATCCCAGTATTTACAGAAGTAGAAAAAAATAGGTTAATAAGTTTAGGGTTTAATGTTGTTGATAATACGGAAAAATTAAGTAATGTACCTGATGCACCTTTTATATGGTTAGAACCCTCTGATCGTCCTAGCGCGCGTGTTATTAGTAATACTTTATCTTCGTTGGAAGAAGGAGAATCTCTTCCCAACCCGGATGGTTTGAGCGCATTAAATTGGGCTTTCGGTCAGTTTGTTAACCACGATAATAATTTAGCTCGGGTAAGTGAAATTAATTTTCCCATTGATATCCCGACAGATGACGTTAATTTCCCACCTCAAACTCCACCTTTACCAACTATCTCTCGTCAAGAAGATGGTGGCTTACAGTTTGAATTTCCCAGGGATTCGATTGCGGATGGTACCGGAGTTGTTCTTGATGATGGGACTATAATTCCAGCAGAAGCACCCAATGATTTGACTCATTGGCTCGATCTTTCGGCTGTTTATGGTTCTAATGATGAATTTGCTACAGCCGTTCGTGCTTTTCAAGCAGGTAAATTAAAGGTTTTTTCTGAAGAAAGCTGGGCTGTTAACGATGATTTGCTACCTGCAGATGAACAAAACATCACCCGTGGTGGATTTTTCCAAGGGGTAGGTTTTCTTGCTGGTGACGATCGGGTGAGCGAACAAGATGGATTAGTTTCCCAGCATACTTTATGGGTTAGAAATCATAATCGTCTTGCTGTAGAATTATCCAGATACCATTCTAATTGGACTGACGAGGAAATTTTTGAACGCGCTCGTCAGATCAATATTGCCCAATATCAGAAGGTTGTCATGTATGAATGGCTACCTTTACAAATAGGCAATGTCATAGATGCTTATACCGGTTACGATTCAAATGCATTTCCCCAAGTAAGCGACGAATTTAATGCTGCAGGTTTACGCCTCGGTCACAGCCAAACAGGTAATAAAATAGAGAGCATTGATGCTGACGGTAATGTTACTGTTTTACCTTTATTGACTACATTTGGTGCGCCAAATATCAATAGAGGAAGTGATGTTGACGGTATTTTACGCGGTAACACCTATACCCTTGAAGAAGAAGTCGATACGAATGTAGTTTTTGACTTGCGTAATGCTTTATTTCCTCCTGCTGGTGTGGGCTTTGATTTGTATTCTGCAAACATGCAACGGGGACGAGATCGAGGTTTAGCCGACTACAACCAAGTTCGGGCTAGTTTTGGTTTAGAAAGAGTAACTAGTTTCGACCAAATTACTTCTGACCCTGAATTAGCAAATTCTCTGGAAACTCTTTACAAGAGTGTAGAAGATATAGATTTACTAATTGGACTATTTGCAGAAGATAGAGTTGCTCCATCTGGTGCAGGGGAGACGATCCAAGCAATTTTAGCCGACCAATTCGAGCGTTCCCGAGCATCCGACCGTTTTTGGTATGAAAGACCGATTTCTGAAGGTGGTTTCTTTAGTGCAGAAGAAATCGCAGAAATTGAACAAACTACTTTTGGGGATATTATCAAGCTCAATAGTGAAATTCCTCATCTTGTAGATGATGTTTTCTTCACTCCTTCAGCAAATAATAATATTGATGATGGACTTTTAGATTTAACCGGGTTTAGCGGACAAGCTCAAGTAACTATCAGCAGGGAAGCTGCATTTAATAACTCAGTCGGTTTTTACGTTGTCACAGATCGTGAAGGAACAATTACCGACTCTGTTACTGGTGAAACTTGGACCCCCGAACAAGGTGCAGATTATGCTCGAGTTGCGATCGCTAACAGTATTGCTAATTTTCAAGTAGAAGACAATCTCAGTTCTGGGAACTTTAATTTTGATTTACCTGTAGGAAGTTTCCTAGCTCCATATCTAATTCAAAATGGAGATATAAGTGATTTTGAAAACGGTCAAGTAGAAGCATTCTTTGCTTTTGATGAAGCTAACAGCGATAGCGTTCATCATGTCCTAGAACTAGGTAATGGTAGTAATGGTACTTTCAAATTTGCTTTTGAGGATTTGAATAGTTCTGGAAGTGGAGGTAGCGATAAGTCCATAGGACATGTACAAAGCGATCGCGATTTTAACGATATGGTGATGCAAATTACTCTCACTTAGTAGTAAATCTGGTCATCAATCTAACTCAATGTTCTAGATTTTTGCTTGGTTTAGATTCCCAGGTTGAACTTTGTTTGTCTAAAGGGTTAACAGCAAAAAAGCGCGACTGCGAACAAAAAATTCCTAAATAAAAATTCCCAAATATTCAAATGTCCCTTTTAATGCTTGTGACTTGAGGAATATTTTTTATTCGTTAAGTCTGAGACTCGAATGGTTCTGACTTTTGCTGATTCTGAAATTTTCTTCTTTACTCACCTTCAAAGAAAGTCTTATATGAACTTAAATAACAATCAAAAAAACTCAGGTAACGAGCCTCGAAAAGCATTAGTAAGAGTATCACAAAGCCTACAACTAACAGATCTACTTGATCTATTAGAAAGCAAATATCTTGCACTTCGCATTCCTAACTATTACCCCCAACAAGAAGCAGAAGAAATTAGCCAAGAACTGATTAAACAAAAAACTCTCGAGCGTTATGACAGAGCACCAGATGTAGGAGTGCAAAGAACCGCAATCACTTTTTTTGAAACTAGTTGTTGCGTGGAAATGCTCCAACGCTATTACAAACATGCTCAAGTTTCGATCCAAACTCTGCGACAAGCTTGCTTTCCTAATCTGTCACCCCTCGATAAGCTCAAGCTTGAATTAGAAGAGATGTGGGTTGCAGGTGCTCACATTGAGAATATCCATGACAAAACGATGTTAGCGGGAATCGGGCGCGTATTTGAAGATAATTTTGAATTACCACCCCACCAAGATATTTTTGCGCGAGATATCTCAGATTCAGGAGTTCCTCCAACTCGTCCCTTCGAAAATTTGACTGCTCAGTTATCCGCAAACATCTATCTTCAAATTCCTGAATCGGGTGGTGAATTAGAAGTTTGGGAATTAAAACCATCTACCTTTAAGCAAGAAGAAATTCGCGATCAAGACTATAAGTATGAAGGTATTATTGACCGTAATATTCTTCCTAAGCCAACTCTACTAATTAAGCCAGAAAAAGGTGAATTAATTCTATTTGATTCAGGAAGAGTCCATGCTGTTCGTTCCTGTCAAGGTGGACCCCGAGTTTCTATGTCCATATTTATTGGATACCGCACTCAAGATAAATCTTTGACATACTGGAGCTAGTTGCGCCAGCGGTAGCAACTAAAAAACTAGCATATAGTTTTATAACTCGATTTTTTTATACTGCAGAGACGTAGCAACGCTACGTCTCGCTCGAATAAATATCAAAAGTTATTTGCTTTGTGCTCTTGTTGTCTTCTTCAGCTTCAAAGAGAAAATAAAATGAAAAACGAAAACAAATAACAAAAACAAAATATTATTTGGCTATATAGTTATCAATAAAATCCACATATTTTTTACTCCCAATTAATATAAGAGGTAACTTGCTGGGTAGATTAGATATAACTTTTTATGCCAAAACAGATCCCAAGCTTAGCAATAAATTAAATTTTTATTACGGGACAATCAAAACTGGACAAGGAGAAAGATTAATGACACGGTTCGTAACACTGTCGTTAGCTCCTTCTTCAGTAAGTCCTAATCCGCGACATCCCATAACAATTAGATTTGCATTAACTTCATCAGCAACATCGCAAATAGTAAATGCTGGTTTCCCTTGTTTTTCAATGACTTGGACCTGGATCCCTTGCTTTGAAAAAATTTCTTCAACATTTTCTAAAAGTTTTGCAACAGCTGTTGGTGACTTCATTGGATCTTCCTCATTAGATGAATCAGAGGAAGTTTCTTCCACCACAGATAGCAGTATTAAGCGGCTTCCGTACTGTTTTACAACATCAATTGCTACCTCCGCTGCATTGCGTGCTTCTTGACTTTGATCGACTGGAAATAAAACTGTCTTGAACATGGCATTCACCTCTGCCCCCCTGAGTCTGTAAAATTTGGATGGTTATACTTTCAAAACAATAACAAAAAGGCGATCGGGAGGGTTTGATTGTGTCCAAAAAAACTTTAGCAAATTTATCAGCGAGTGAAGTATCTGGAAAACGTGCTTTGGTACGGGTAGATTTTAACGTACCTTTAGACGAATCTGGAAAAATCACCGATGATACGCGGATTCGAGCAGCCCTACCAACGATCCAGGATTTAACAGGAAAAGGTGCCAAAGTCATTTTGGCAAGCCATTTTGGGCGTCCCAAGGGTGTTGTAAACGATAAAATGCGCTTGAATCCAGTTGCTAAGCGTCTTTCTGAATTATTAGGGAAAGATGTAATTAAGTGTGATGATTGTGTTGGTGAAGAGGTAACAACAAAAGTTACCGGGTTACAAAATGGACAAGTACTTTTGTTAGAAAATGTCCGTTTTCATGCTGGAGAGGAAAAAAATGTTCCGGATTTCGCCAAGCAATTGGCTGCAAATGCTGATTTTTACGTAAATGATGCTTTTGGTACCGCTCACCGCGCCCATGCTTCTACGGAAGGTGTAACCCACTATCTCAGCCCTTCTGTTGCTGGGTATTTGATTGAAAAGGAATTACAGTATCTCCAAAGTGCAATTGAAAATCCCCAGCGTCCTTTAGCTGCAATTATTGGTGGTTCTAAAGTTTCCAGCAAAATCGGTGTAATTGAAACCTTATTGGAAAAATGTGACAAACTCATCATCGGCGGTGGAATGATTTTCACTTTCTACAAAGCCCGTGGTTTGAATGTTGGTAAATCCTTGGTAGAAGAAGACAAGCTAGAATTAGCCAAATCTTTAGAAGCTAAAGCAAAAGAAAAAGGCGTACAATTATTACTTCCCACCGATGTAGTAGTTGCAGATAACTTTGCTCCTGATGCTAACTCCCAAACCGTGAGCATTGATAGCATTCCTGATGGCTGGATGGGTTTAGATATTGGTCCAGATTCAGTTAAAACATTCCAAGCAGCACTTGCTGATTGCAAAGCTGTAATTTGGAATGGTCCAATGGGTGTGTTTGAATTTGATAAATTTGCTGTTGGAACTGAAGCGATCGCTCGCACCCTTGCTGATATCGGTAAAAGTGGTGCTACAACCATCATTGGTGGTGGGGACTCTGTCGCAGCTGTAGAAAAAGTTGGTTTAGCCGACCAAATGAGTCATATTTCTACCGGTGGTGGTGCGAGTTTGGAATTACTTGAAGGTAAAACCTTACCCGGAATTGCTGCTTTAGATGATGCATAAACTCTAAGTTTTCATCGAAAGCAAATGGTGATAAACAATAACCATAAACCATGAGTAATAAGTAACTAGCAATAAGCAACAATAGAGTAATTTATTTTACTCTTAGTTGCTTGCTAGTTATGACCGCTAAAAATTAGTCCCAAATTTGTGGTATTGTGCATGCGTTGGAGCACTCAATATCTACGGGACGGTTGTATGGAGGAACAAAAGGCCATAACGTCACAATGGTTAGAATGGGCGCAAAAATTACAAGCGATACGCCAAAGGCGTGACGCTGTGCGTATCGCCCAAAATGGTCTGGCTTATTCAAAGAATCAGTTTGACATTGAACGTTACAATTCTTTACAAAATATTACTGCGGAAATCGTATCTAATTACTCAGAGTTAGAGCATAAGCAAATTCTCGATTTATTCATAGGGGAAGTGGGTTATGCAACCCCTAAAGTTGATATCCGTGGTGCAGTCTTTCGCGATAATAAAATTTTACTAGTCAAAGAACGAGCCGATGGTTTATGGACTTTGCCAGGTGGATGGGCCGACGTGGGAGAATCGCCAAGTGAAGCTGTTGTCAAAGAAATTTGGGAAGAATCAGGTTATCAGACTCGTGCTCTCAAGTTAGCTGCCGTATACGACCGAGATAAACAAGGGCATACCCCGTTTCCATTTTACTGCTACAAATTCTTTTTTCTCTGTGAATTGATTGGTGGTTCTCCTTCTGTTTCCATTGAAACTGAGGAAGTGGGTTTTTTCTTTGAAGATAATATACCTCCACTATCAATAGGAAGGGTAACAAAAGCACAGATAGAACTAATGTTTGAGCATTACCGTCACCCAGCTTTATCTACGGATTTTGATTAATGTTCAAAATTTAAAAACTTAGAGATTTAAAAATTTAAAAATTTCCAGATTTCTAGATAAAAAATAATCTTAAATTTTAATTACCCTATACTTTTAGTGCCAGAAAATAAATAAAACTGACTAATACCTGAATCTTAACTTAAAAATATCTTCCATCTCACTGGATAATTATCGTTATTACCAATGCGTTTATAAAATGTTAAATAAACTATCATTTAAATTACTCTCGAATTTTATTTATTACGGACAAAATATTATTAAATAATAAGTGTATAAGAAATATTTCATATGATAGATGTGATATTGTAATATGTATTTTATTAGTAATAATTGCAATTTGCTTTTTTTAATTAATTTATTTTTCTCTTATTTCGAGGAAATAAACTAAAAAATTATATTATTGACCCCTAATAGTAAATCTATTGATAGATGGCATTGTCGTAAAATAAGACTATCTTTAAAATGATTCCTATTTGATTGGAAACTGAACTGAAAAAAAAGTAAGATATCAAGTTATCTTGGTAATCATAAATCACTATATCTATATCGTTGTGCTCGGCATCGTAGATGTTGTACATATCTTAACAGTGATTTACAACTAAATAAAATGATGAATTTAAAATATAAATCTCTCAACGAATAAATTCTGATTTTTTTATTTTTCATAAAAGATATTATTTATATGATTTAATTTGATTTACTGAAATTTCTGTATTTTATCCAAGAAAATTCTCAAAAACCATATTTTGTTATGAAATAAACGCTTATATGATTGCAAAAAGGCATCCATATTAAGCAAGTTTTATGCTGTCTTAAATAATAAAATTTGGTCGCAAAATTTTCAGGAAAGTTCTCTAAATGATTAAGGCTATGCAGTTAAGTTCGCAAAAACTAAAGAAACAACTTGATCTTTTTACTAAGGGTTTTCAAGAGCAACCAGCACAACATAAAGTATTGGCAAGTATGATTGAAGAAATTCGGGAACCGATAGATTTGAATGCAACATTTGAAGCTATTGTTGCTCAAGTTCGACAATTATTGAACGCTGATCGGGTTGCGGTGTTAAGATTTTCTCCCGAGGATGATTGGGAAGGACAATTTATTTTTGAAAATGTTTCCACAGATTGGGATTCAATTGTAGGAGAAAAAATTCGCGATCGCTGTTTTGCAGAGAAATTTGCCACTGATTACTCCCAGGGTAGGATACAAGCAGTTACAGATGTTCATGTAGCCAAACTTAATGATTGTCATGCAGAAATGCTGGAAAAGTACCAAGTTAGAGCTAACTTGGTAATTCCCTTAATTAAAGAAACAAAATTGTGGGGTCTGCTATGCATTCATCAATGTAGTAGCGCTCGTGAATGGAAATCTTCTGAAATCAAATTTGTAATTACCATTGCTAGGCTGTTGACAGTTGCAATTCAACAACTGGATCGAATTGAAAAGGCTGATTTAGCTAAAAAACTAGCCACTGCGAAGCAGAAACACAAAATGGTTGTTGAAATTATTGAAAAAATCCGTGATTCACTCGATATCGACACAATATTATCAACTACGACTCAAGAGATTCGACAATTATTGAAGGTTGATCGTGTAGCCATTTTTCAATTTAATTCAGATTGGAGTGGTAATTTTGTTGCAGAGTCATTCGAACGAGCTTGGACGCCTCTGATTGGAGTTTCTCCGACAATTAACGATACTTATCTGCAAGATACTCAAGGGGGACGGTATACCAATAATGAGAGTTTTGCAGTGGACGACATTTATCAGGCTGGTTTTAGTGAATGTCATGTAACCCTACTAGAACAGTTTCAGGCTAAAGCTTTTGTAGTCATTCCAATACTAAAAGAGGACAAGCTTTGGGGGTTAATTGGGGTATATCAAAATTCTTCTCCTAGAAATTGGCAAGCTGATGAAGTTGAAATTTTAGCTCAAATTGCTTCCCAGGTTTCTGTAGCACTAAGTCACTACGAATTATTCGCTAACGCTCGCTATGAAATCGAACAGCAAAAAGCATTGACTAGTACGATTGCCAGTATCAGACAGTCTGTAGCTTTAGAGGATATTTTCCAAACCACTGTTACTCAAGTACGTCAGTTACTTAAAGCCGACCGAGTTGCTATATTCCGTTTCGATCCGGGGAATAAATGGGAAGGAGAAATTATTTATGAAGATGTGGCTTTGGGCTTAAATTCAGCTCTTAAAGATAAAGTCTATGACCATTGCTTTGCCCAAAACTATGTACCACTTTATCGCCAAGGTCGAATCAGTGCGATTTCGGATATTTACAAACATGATTTCAAGAAATGCTATATCCAAATCCTGGAAAAATTCCAAGTACGTGCGAATATTGTTGCACCTTTAATTAAAGCTGGTGAATTATGGGGTTTATTATGCATTCATCAATGTGAGAGAACTCGAGACTGGCAATCTTCAGAAATAGAGTTTGTCTATCAAATTGGCGAACAATTAGGAACCGCATTGAAACAGGATACCTATTGGGAGCAAGTTCAAAGCGATATGCAAGCAAAAGTTGCTGAACATAAACAGGCGATGGAGCGGCAAAAATTATTAGCTATAACTGTAGATAAAATACGTCACTCTCTTGATATCCAAACTATTTTTGAAACTAGTACCCAAGCAGTAAGGGAACTACTAAAAGTTGATCGAGTTTCAATATATCGCTTTGATTCTGACTGGAGAGGTGAATTTGTTGCAGATTCCTTTAAAGATGGTTTGCAACCCCAGTCAAAAGGACACTCAGCTATATTACCAACATTTACAAATACAAATAAAGATGGGAAACTGCCGCGTCATGAAGTTTTTACTTCTATTTCTCAAGGTAAAGAATTATGGGGATTATTGATTGCTTATCAAAACTCCTATCCCCGTCATTGGAAAAGTGAGGAAATCGAATTACTCAACCAACTTGGGGCTCAGTTGGGGGTTGCAATTCAGCAAGCAGAATTACTCCAACAGACAAAAGAGCAAGCAACACAACTAACTGAAGCATTTGAGGAAATCAAACAAACTCAGGAGTACTTAATCCAGGGTGAGAAAATGGCAAATTTGGGAGAGTTATTGACAGGTATTGTTAGTGAAATGAACGATCCTGTTAACTCTATCCTGGAGAATATTAATGAAGTTAGCCAACGTACTGGGGACTTACTGGAAATTACTAGCCTCTACCATCATAGTTACCCTGAAGCTTCACCAGCGATTGAAGAGCGACTCAAAAAACTCAACCTAGATCTGCAAAACACGGATTTATATGAAACTCTTAACTCCATGAAAATTGGAGCTAAACATCTGAGTCAGACTTTAGGATCGTTGGAAAAATTTTCCCGTGCAGATGAAAGCGAATTGAAACTAGTGGATATCAATGAAGAATTAAATAATATTTTACTTATTTTAGAGCACCGATTAAAAGCCAAGGGCAAATATCCTGGAATTGAGGTGATAGAGAAATATGACAGAATACCGTTAGCTGAATGTTATCCAGCCCAATTAAATCAAGCATTCATAAATATCTTGCTTCATAACATTAGTACTTTAGAACAGAAATTTGTCACCATTGAAAAAGAACATTCAGGAAGGTCATCAGAATGTCCTTATATTCCCTTATTTATCTGGATTGTGACTAAATCTGTCGGTAGCAAAATTAGCATTAAAATTACTGATAACGGTCCAGGTATGATGGAATCGGTACGGGAAAATATTTTTGACTTGACCTCTAAAAGTAAAGATTTCCAAATTAAAGATTCCACAACAAAAGAAGTTTTTCCCAGAACAGGATTAGGTTTAGGTATTTGTCATCAAATTATTGCAGATAAACACCAAGGTCAAATTAAGTGCTTTTCTCAAGTGGGTCAGGGAACAGAATTTTTGATTGAAATTCCCACCAGACAAAGTCTTCCCATCGAACATTTCTCTACTTTCAAAACCTTTTAGCTAGGTAGAGAAAAAATCGCACATATCTGTATAAAGTATGATTTCGGTATATTAGCATTCGCCGTTAAGTCTTAAGTCCTACTTAGGATGTCGTTAGCTTGTGATTAAACCGAGTCTAGGTTAATTACAAGCAGCGATCACTTTGGTCAACATTCAACTGAGGATGAGAAATAGTGAAAACTCTATAGCTATTACTAATCCAATAAAACTAAAGTTAGGAAATATTGGATAGAAGATAGAATTTCCATTTTGTAACAATAGTATATTTTAGTACAGCTTAATATGTAATTGGTCTTCTCAAAGCTGTATCTATGTTTAGTAAAACTAAAATAGACTAAACATTATGATTAACCAAACTATAACTTTAGAACAAATCGTTAAAATAGGTGAGAAGATTGGACTTCACACCGTAAAACAATTACAACTTCAAGGTGGTTACCAATTTTATATTGTTTTTCGTCTTCCTCGTCTTGAGAATTACTCGATTTGTGTGAATGTTCATAGCGAAAAACCGATCGAGATTGAAGCTTGGGAATCTTCATCTGACATTGATATTGTTTCTTTACAATTATCAATGCTTGATAGTTGTACCTTGGAAATAATTCCTCACACGCTCCAGTACGTGATGCATTTAATTGAAAAATATGAAGAGATTGATGATGATGTGTTGCTCCGACTAGTAGCTTAAGTAAATCAGAAAATACATTTCTGGTAATCATTTAGTTGGGCAATTTTTACCCGATCTGTTGACACAGTTAAATGACAATATTCGCTCCTCTTCTTTAAAATAAGTTAGGAAGTGGGGAATTTGTCCTCATCTAAATTTTGAACAATTATGACATTTTCCCAACTACTTGTATCTTCTGTAGATAGATAATTTCTCTAAAAAATATAATATTCAATAAATCAACGAGTACTTAAAGGCGAGGTAACCATTCTCTGCTCTAAAGAGACAGAGCTTTATCCCCCTCCACAAACTAACCGCATGTTGGTGCGTACTCATTTGTTTCGCGGAACTTTAGGCGCGGTTACGTTTGTCCAGAGGGTGTAAACTCACCCCCGCGCCCCCTAGTGACTCAGTTTTCGTAAAGACACTCGCTGTTTTACTTGACTACTGCCCATTAAGCCTTGAGAACGAATCAAAATTCTCTGCGTTAGGTCATTTCGTCATAACTAACTTGACGTTAACACTACACAAAGGTTCCCGATGCCAAGCATTTCTCTAAACAAATTTTCACGGACAATCAGTTGTCCCGAGTCGTTTTTCCTACCAGCTATAAATAGACTGGGTTTCCAAACTCCCGTGAGGTTCTTATGAGTTATTCTTATTTCTCTTTGTATGAAAAGAAATAAAAATGTCGTGGCACTATAAACCAATACCATAATAGTGTGTGATTTAAGTCACAAGCTTTTTGACAATAATAAGTTAAAAGTACTACTTGCTATATAAATGCTTGTACATTCTAATACAAGTATTTGGTGTCTATTGCTTGTGTCGCGAAAAATGAAATATCGAAAACAAAAACTTATTTTTAGATTTATTGTTGCCTTTTATTGTGGAATATTATTCAATATAGTACCTAATCTTGGCTATGGTGCTGATATTACACAAGTTATAAGTTCTCGCCAGATAAGCCCACCCGTAAAAATAGAAACCGATATTAAGGGTGAGAAAAATAAAATACAGTCTATTCCTCAAGCAGGTCAAGATAAAAATATTACCCATAATGTAAGGATAGACAATTATGAAAATAAGTATTTAATTAATTCCGACTATACATATACTCACTTCAAAACCCAGCAAACAACTTTGCTCACCAAACAAGGGATTGAAGACTGGAAAAGAGATTATCTTGATTATTCTCCCGATACCCAATCTGTAGAATTAATTGACGCTTATGTCATTCAACCAAATGGGAAAAAAATTAAGGTTACCAAAGAAAATATTTTCACTCGTTCTAGTCCTGAATATGTACCGGGTTTCACCAACGATTTAAGGATGACGATAGTATTTCCCCAACTCAAAGTTGGATCTAAAACTTTTGTGCAATGGAAACTGACTCAAAAAAAACCTTTTACTGTTGGTTTAAGCGATGTTGAGGCTCCATTCTTTTCCGTACCAGCAGTTAAAGAATCTATAGAGATAGAATTACCTCCATCCCTTAAACTTTATTGGGAAAAGAGAGGAGACTATACAGTAACAGACACTTATGAGGGAAATCGTCGCAAAATTAAAGCCGTAATAACCAATCGACCTGGTTATGACTTTGAAAATCGTATGGTTAATACCTGGGATTTTGATTCTATGTTTGTATTTTCCAATCTAGATCGTTGGGAAGAAATAGGTCGGATTGTTTGGGATAAATGGCGGGATAAAGTCATCATCACACCAGAGATCGAAAAATTAGCCCTGCAAATAGTAAAGGATAAACAGGGTATTGAAGCCGCAAGGTCAATTTATAACTGGGTCGCACAAAATATTGAATACCTAGCAGTTTATCTCAACGAATCAGCAGGTTATATTCCTCACACTTCCACGCAAATTCTCCGCAATGGCTATGGAGATTGCAAAGATTATGTACTTTTAATGCATACTTTACTTAAAGCCATAGGTATTAAATCTATTCCTACTTTGGTCAATTCGGGAGATATGTACCAAAAGTTGCTATTACCTACATCTTCACAGTTTAATCATGCCATAATTTACTTACCCGATTATCAGATTTTTTCTGACCCAACTAATAATTATGCTGCTTTAGAGGAGTTAGATGATTCTGTTAGTAATAAGTTCGTTGTCTTACTGACAGAAAAAGGTTTAACTAAATACACACCAAAATCTTTGGCTAAAAATAATAGCTATCAGATGAAAGCTTCAATTAACATCGAAAAAAATGGAACCATCAAAGGTCAAAGCGAATTAAAATATTCTGGTAATTTTAATAGTGGTTACAGGCAATACTTTACATCTAATGCACCAAAGCAAATTGCGAATAAAATCTTAGCAGGTACTCCTGAAGGTGGTGCTGGAACTTTAAAGACCGGCGATTTAGATAATTTGGATGTACCTGTAAAAGTAAAAGCTAAATGGAGCAGCCCTTATGCTGTGGATGTGGAAGATCGCATATATTTCAATACACCTGTTGGAATTAATACTATCAACTCTCAATGGTTAAGGAGATACCTTACACTTGATAAACGCTTGTATCCATTTATTGTAGGTGCTAGAAGTTATAATTGGGAATATAAAATTAATATTCCTGTTGGATATAAAATAGTCCGCCAACCAAAGAATAGGAATTTATTAAATACAACTGGTTCCTATATAAGTAGCTACGAACAAAAAGAAGGATATATTTTAGTAAAACGTAATTTAATTATTAATAAGGATGTTTATAAGGCTGAAGAATATCCTGATTTTCAAGAATTAATCTATAAACCGATTAATGATGCTCGTAGTATTATAGTTTTCGAAAAAAAATCTGTTTGAAATGAATATAAAAATGGATATAAAAGTCAAGTCCAAACACTATCATCAATTCTGGGATGATCGGACTGGTTTTTGTTTCTATTGATATATTTGCTTGAAAATCTCACGAATTTTATCATTGCCAATGATAATTCCTAATAGAAAAACCAATAATAAACCTAAGAAAATATTAGAACCTAACAAAAAAATAATAAATAACCATATTAATAAGTTTTTATTTCCAATAGCATAAAGACCGATGAATGATATTAAAATTGATAATAATAAACATATGAATATTAATAGTAATTTAACTTTAAAATCTAAATTTTTATCTGGTTTGAATGCTTTGTTTTTTGGATATATATTTTCTTGATTGAAATCTTTATTTTGACATTGATTAATGTCTTCTTCTGTTTGAGCTAGAGAATCACTATCTTCTTTTTGCTCTACAGGATTTAGTTTTTTGCTTGCATCTGTATCAGCTTCCACAATAAAGTAGTTTGATGAATCATGTGTTGTCTGACCGATTTGATTCATCAATATAAAAGGGTCACTCGAGTATTTCCGCAAGGCTTCTTCTGCATCTTTGTAGTCATTTTTTATATATATATTCAGCAAAGTTTTTTCTACTGCATCTCTGACATCAGAGATAATATCATTACGCAAGCGTTCGACAAGAATATTTTTTACTAGTTGTGTCTCATCCAATAGAATGCTGGGAATGTTTAGTTCGCCGAATGCTTGAATTACATACTTGCGTGCAATCCAATCATGCTCTAATACTTTTAGCTTTTCAATCAGTGGTTTTAATGCGCGGGGATCTCCCATTTTCCCTAAAATTTTAGCGATCGTAACACATTCATCTGTATTGATTTCGTCTTTTAGGGACTGAATAAGTTCGTTTACAGTCATTCGGTCAAAATTAACATTTCGTACCGAACTCAATTCTTTAATCAGTTTGGAGTCCGGAAAATTTTCTTTTGACAGTTGTTTGGTATCCTCAGGGTAGGCTAACTCTAAATATCTAAAGACTCTAATCTTGTCCTTACTAGATGTTTTATGAACTCGAATATAATTTTTGAGCGCATCTTTTGCAGCATCACGCACATTACTAAATTTATCTTGTTTAATAGCTTGTTCTAAAGCATCTATGGCTTTTGAAGGTATTAATTTACCCAGTGCAATTGCTGCTTGCAAACGTACAAAACTATCGTTCTCAATCGGCTCGCTATAGTTTAAAGCCTGTATTAGAGCATTAATGATATCGTTGTATTTGTTTAATTCATAGTTATTTAACTCAGGCGTTGTTATTTTTGCGAGAGCAACTACCCCTGCTGCTCGAATGTCGGGGTTTTCTGCAGCATCTCGGAGTAAATCAACAAGCAGTGCGATCGCTTCTTGGGCTTGTAAATTTCCTAGTTTCTCAATAGCAGCCTCCCGCATATCGATATCTTCAGAAGTATTTATTGTTTTTATTAAGTTTGCAGGATCTGTTTCTGTTAATTCTTCCTTTTTTTCTTGAGTTAGGTCTGCTCCGGCTAGTATCAAAGCCCGTCGAAGTTTTTTTAGAACATTTGTTAATTTAGAATCCAAACCCTCTCCTACGTGGTATTTTATCATCAGACGATAATATATTGTTCCTCCTACCTCACGGGCTCGATCGCGAACTGGCTTCATGTAATCGTTACGCATCGCGTAAATTAAAGATTCAACTGCTTTTAGTAACTCAAAGAAAGCTGTTTTATCTTTACTCTCAATAATCCAATCGACTATCTTACCCAACTCAGAAGCTGCTGCTTGTCTTTCATATCTATCTTTTGAATTATTTAAATTGAGTACGCAAGTTTGCTCTTCAACTAAAAATTCTAAGGTATTTTGGGAACTTTGAGGTTCTTCCATTACCTAACTCCTTAATCGCTGCAAAATATAATCAGAATTATTTTAAATAATTTCATTACGTTATTACTGTCTTAGTATTATCCAGCGAAAATCTAGTATTAATTTTCTCGGTCTTCAATTATTCTCAACTGTTTTCTTAGGAAAACATAAATCGCAACTGCAAAATTCTAGCTTTTCTATAAGATGGGGCATAAGAGCGGCATTAACTTCTAAGTTAGAAGAGAGTGTTGGTAGAATCCCCTTATATTTTCTTTTATTACAGCAAACTTTTGCTCTGAAAGCTGGGTCTGATAACAATCGCCATTTTTTAGTATCAGCATCATACCAACCTAAGTAGTAGCCAAGTGTTTCTAAGTTAGTGCATCTTTTCTCTTGCCAAATACTTTGCTGAACAGCTAAGCCAAAACAGTAATTGCTGTGTTGTTGCCACATTCGATCTATTTGACATAGGAGATAACAAGGCAAAATATAAATATCTCTTTCATTCAAAGATTCATTCGGGCTTTTTTTAGAGAAATAATTTAAAGTTGTATTTATAATGTTGAGGGTTGCTTGATTTGCTTCTACCCATTTACGGGCTTGAAGAAGATTGCTTAAGGAGCGATTTAATTCATATATTTCACTTTCAGTTTGTTGATTTTGGTGTAGTTTTACTTCAAATTTTCGATGTAATTCTTGATTTCTATTTCTTTCTTCTTCAAGTTCTCGATTCAATTGTCTGTTTTTGCTTTTCTCCTTCTCCAATTCTTGATATAATCTACTGTTTATGTCTCTTTCTTCTTCAAGTTTTTCCAGCATTTTTACTCTATAAACTGTTCTATAAAAATTTTCTAACTCTGGATTACTGGGGTTTTCGTTATATGCGCCCTCAATTAGTTTTTCTAATTTACCCTGTGCTTTAGCCCATGTAATTAATTTAAAAACAACTGTATTAAGATCTATCTCTCCAGCTATTGTTGCTAAACTTTCTTCTAACCTGAAATCAACCATCATCGCCAATTTACTTTGTGTTGGATAAGCACTTATTATGGCTTGATGTAGTTGACTGCGTTTTTCACCATTCATATCCATAACCTGTTACTCACAACTGCGAGCGACAATTAAATCAATCCCAAATGTATAAATAATATGAATACAGATAGGCATAGGAGCAAATAAATTAAAATAATTGCTAGTAGTTTGTTTGATAGCTTTATTCACAGAAAATTTTTTAGTATTTGGTAATCTATAATTAGACCAGTCTATTAATATAGAGTTCAATGTAATTTTTATTTTTTAAATAGAATTTTATTAAGATGAAAACGAATACATTATTAAATATTTTTGCTTTCTTTAAAGTACTTCACTACTTAAATAAACTCTTCCGAAAAAAGATGATTGAGAAAAAAATATATTTTTGACTATCCTTTTTCTCTATTCAATCACAAGATAAATTACAAGCACCCAACTATATCTGCATTTGATAAATATGCTTATGCAGAATATTTTAACGAAATATTTCAATTATTTATAATTTTAACACAGCAAATGACAGCGTTACAGACATATCTTACAATATACCTTCATGGCAAATAATAAGTAAAAGAATTAGGTTTTGTTTTATCATTTTTTATACGTACAGATATCCCAAATAATGCAGTCGTCTGCTCTATGGAAGCAATAGCTAATTAATCTAAACTCTCATAAATTTAAAAATTATTTAATTTTTACTAAAACACTTTATCTTTTTGTATTAATTTAATATCAGGACTTACGCAATGGAGATTTGTCATTGCGACCGAAACGGAGTGTAGGGAAGCAATCTCAGAGTTCTTGCGTTAGCGCAGCGTGTCCGCAGGACATATACGTCGCTATCGCTCGTAATGACGCAATTACGTTAATTTTGCGTAAGTCCTAAATATATCCAAAATTTTGAACTAACTTTAAAATAGTATTTGTTTTTTATATTAATTGTGCGGAAGTTTTTGCAGTTTACTGTAATCTTTTAAAGACATTTCTATGCTAGGTAACCTCTAATGACCTAATTCGTAAATATCTACACAATAATAAGTAAGTAATAAAAATAGAATTTAAATTATTATTTAAGAGTAATTAATTATATTTAAACTCAAGACAAAACATAGGAAGGGGAAATCCTATGGTGTGTAATTCGTGAGCAGCAAATGCGATTTATCTGCCAAACATCTTAATTGTTTGCGACTTATCGTTCTTCTTTCCCCTTCCAATAATCCCCTGTTTTCCGTTCCACTTATTTTTTCCCAACTTTCAACTTTTTCTCAAGTCCACCAATTAGAAGATCGGCAAGTAAGGCAATCCCAGCAGCAGGAACAGCACCTGCTAGAATTAAATCGTTGTTAACTGTAGAAATTCCTCGGAAAATAAATATCCCTAAACCACCAGCACCGATTGCAGCAGCGATAGTTGCAATACCAATAGCAATTACTGTTGCAACCCTAACTCCAGCTAAAATAACTGGCATTGCTAAGGGTATTTCTACTTGCATCAATAATTCTTTGTCAGTCATTCCCATACCTCTTCCAGCTTCTCTAATTGCTGGATCTACACCGGATATACCAGTGTAAGTGTTGCGGATTATTGGTAATAAAGAATAAAGGGTGAGCGCAACAATTGCAGGTACCTTACCGATCCCACCAAGTACAGGTATGGGAATTAGTAAACCAAACATCGCTAAACTGGGAATAGTTTGCAAAACATTTGCAATTCCAAGAACTGGTTGACGAAAATTCTTTTCACGGGTAATTAAAATACCCAGAGGTAAACCAATTAGTGTAGCAATAGCGATGGAAACAAGTACAAGAAATAAGTGCTCCAGAGTGCTCTCCCAAATCTCTGAGCCATATTTAATCAAGAAAAAATTATTCATAGTGCAAATTCAATACATTCAAGAAAGGCGCGAGCTTCTGGGTGTTTAGATTGCTTAAACTCTTCTGGTGTCCCTAAAAATACCATTTTTCCTTCATCCATCAAAGCAATTCTAGATGCTAAAACAAAGGCTTCTTGGATGTCATGGGTAACAAAAACTACGGTTTTACCCAATTCTTCCTGCAATCTTCGAAATTCCTGTTGTAGCTCCAAACGGGTAATGGGATCCAATGCACCAAAGGGCTCATCCATTAATAATACTGGTGGATCTGCCGCTAACGCCCTTGCAACGCCAACTCGTTGACGTTGTCCCCCAGAAAGTTGATGGGGATATCGATGAGCAAATTGGTTTGGTTCTAAACTAACTAACCGTAGTAGTTCGGAAACACGACTTTGAATTTGCTTTGGTTTCCAGCCTTCCAAAGCCGGAACTAATCCCACATTTTTTTCTACCGTAAAATGGGGAAATAAACCAGTTTCTTGAATGACGTAACCAATTTGTCTTCGTAATTTAATTTCATTCCACTCGGTAGTTGGAATATCATTGAATAGTACTTCACCTTCCGTTGGCATGTATAGGTGATTTATTAATTTCATCGTAGTAGTTTTACCGCTACCGCTACGACCAAGTAATATCAAGGCTTCTCCTTGATTAATACTGAAGTTAAGATTGGCTACCAAAGGCCGATTGCCCTTGACTAGAGTAACATTACGGAATTCAACTGCTATTTGATTGTTAGACGACATGAATAAATTTATACTCGAATTTGATTTAAGTTAACTTAAGTTTAGTGATTTTGACTTCCCAAGGTAGATTCTGAACTAATAAGAACTTGAATATTTTAACTTTCCAAGAAACTAAAGGCGCAAGCATAAATACTCTACCATCAAGGCTTCGACGGTAAAGACTTTAAGTTACTGAGAAGTAAAACATATATTTTAAAAACTAAATAGCACTACACTTTGGATGAGAGAGATTTTTGTACTGTGTTACCTTTTTCTAAATTGGATGCTCCAAGCCGTCAGCTAAATACTGGTAAATTAAATGCTGGGAACTGCAGACTTAAACGTTTATTATCCCAAAGATATAAATTTCTCAAAAAATCTTGCTTTTTGAAACTACGTAGGAGTAGGTTAAAAACGATTGCAACCTTATTTGAGACTTGTATTATGGTGAGTGCTAACCAACCAAAGATATATACAGGTGGATGTCATTGTGGTGCTGTTCTCTTCAAAGTCGCAGTGGAAAAATACCAAGTAGATGAATGTAATTGCTCAATTTGTCAAAAAAAAGGATTTTTACATCTAATTGTTCCGTGCAATAAGTTCACTCTCCTCAAAGGTGAAGAAGTTTTAACAACTTACACCTTCAATACTGGTGTCGCTAAACATAAATTCTGTAAAATTTGTGGGGTGCACTCATTTTATATCCCCCGCAGTCATCCAGATTGTATTGATGTAAACCTACGTTGTCTTGATGGAAACCCGATTTCAGATTTCGAAGTTACACCCTTTGATGGAGCAAATTGGGAGCAAAATATTCAGAACCTGCGTTCCAGGAAGACGTTATGAGAGAATTGATGCTTGGGAGTTGGGCATTAGAAATTGGGAAGCGACTAAGAACACTATTCACTACGTTAGCAGTGCGGGCGTATACCAATTACCAATTACCAATCACCAATTACCAATTACCAAAATCAATCGTAACTTTGCACTTCTTTATATTTTTAACAGCAATAACAGCAATTTCCGTGAAGCATTTTGGCGTACCCTAATTGATATGACTCGCAGGAATTAAAGAACAAAAATTATCGAGCGTTTGAGCAAGGGGAGAACTTATGGCATATTCCTGGTTTAAAGCATTTCATATCATTGGTGTGGTAGTCTGGTTCGCCGGCTTATTTTATTTAGTACGTTTGTTTATCTACCATGTTGAAGCCGAGCAAGAAGCGGAACCAGCCAAAAGCATCCTAAAAAATCAATACCAAATTATGGAGAAACGGCTCTATAACATCATTACCACTCCTGGAATGGTAGTGACTGTAGGGTGTGCTATTGGTTTATTAGTTACCCAACCTGAGTATCTAAAGCAGGGTTGGCTGCATGCTAAATTAGGTTTTGTCGCTGCTTTACTGTTCTATCATTTTTATTGTGGACGCTTAATTAAGCAGCTAGAAGAAAATACTTGCAAATGGGGTAGCAAACAACTACGCGCTTTAAATGAAGCACCCACAGTTATGCTATTGGTGATTGTATTGCTAGCTGTGTTTAAAAATAGTCTACCGACAAACGCCACAGTTTGGGTAATTTTTGGTTTGATTATTACAATGGCTGCGACAATTCAACTTTATGCGAAAAAACGTCGCCAAGATAAAGAAAAATTAGCAGCCCAATTAACACAAATCCCTCAGGAGCAAGCTTAAAAATAGTCATTGCTTTTGGGGAAAATTTGAGGAAAATTCGGGGAAAAAACCTAATTACAAGCTAAAAAAAGGAAAAATTGCCTTCATAAAATCCATCGCGTTCTATCATGTACGAGAATTATGGGTATTCTTTTTTAACTGTATAGCTATTTTTTAGTTATCCTCAGAAAGTTTAGAGACGTTGCGTCACAGCAGCGTCTCTAGGAATTATTCCAGAAAAAAATCTAAGTTCAAAACTTTATCCAAGCCGATTAAATTTTGTATTTTTAGAGTAATAATTCTGAAGATAAGTAAGTAGGCGAGAAAAAAGTAAACTATGTAAATAAATATAAAATATCTGTATTTGGCTAGTAGTCGCGCTTTAGCGCTAAAGCGCTATTACAAACAAGYTATGATTTTTCTTACTAATGTACTTGGTTGGGTACAAGATTCACATTGAACAAATAAACAAGGCTGACGGCTTGAATAAATATTCAAGTACCAATTTGGAAAAATAATGAGACAAATATATTTTGCAGAGACCTTGCACGCAAGGTCTCTACAGAAGRATCTGTTGCAATGATTTATTGAATCGGTGTAACAAAGAAAATGCCAAAATATAGATTCTCCCATACTTTATATTGATTTATTGTGCGGTGCATGAAGACTAAAGTCGCGAGCACAGGCTGAAAATAGAATATTTAAATCTATGAGAAGTCCCCATTGAAAACTGTAAAACTGAAAACTTTAGGGGTATAAGTTTTAATTTTACAGAATATATATGTAAATTATCGCCAAAAAAATACACATTTTGTAGAGATTCATAATAAATTAAGATATAGGCGTTAAAAATTATTTCTAACCTCTTATCTTTAGTTCTAGATCGAAATGCGTTTTTCGGTTCCAGAACTATACGTTTTATCGGGCGACGAATTGGGTAAAAAAAACCAGACATTTCAGTAACTGATACTTGGTGGCAAGTATTACTTTACTCTTGAAGATGTCATCTCAACGTTGCCCTAATTTACAGGTAAAATGATTCATAGGGACTATGGATAAACCTATTTTTTCAAGATATGATTGGGATACTATAAAGCCAAATACTTACAGGCAGAGGGATTGAATGCATCATATTAAATGATGCTTAATAACAGTCATATTAATGTTTGCGTAACATTAGAACTGATTTTTTTTCTGCTAACATCAGGGCAAACGTATTATAAGGAACCAGTAAGAGAGGAAAATATCCAACCTTCGCGATATTATGATGACATGGAAAAGAAAGATGTATTCAAAGTTCTCGCTAATGAAACAAGACTTCAGATACTTCAATGGTTAAAGAATCCCGAAGTCCATTTTCCATCACAAGGGATAGATACGGCTAGAGTTGGTGTTTGCGTTGGTGACATTCAGAAAAAAACTGGTTTGGCTCAGTCCACAGTTTCTCATTATTTATCCATGCTCGAAACAGCAGGTTTGGTAATCTCAACCCGTCAAGGGCAGTCAACTTACTATCGCCGGAATGAGGAAGCTTTTTCAGAGTTTGCATCTGTAGTCGCCAATGAGCTATAATCCTTAAGGACTAACTCGTTCAAGACATAATTTAGCTTTAATCATAATTAGCCTGATACATATCTCATTACTTGATGTATTTTTGTAAAATTTTGTATATAAATCATTAAATATCTCTATGGCATGTATTTAAGTGTTAGACTTAGATAGTATTTTGCTAAGTCTGCTTAGGGGTAAACTTTATTGGTTTTTGTTGATCGTAGCTTCAAACCGTTTATATCGATTTATTTCGATATTTCTAAATTTTGTACGGTCGTGAAGCGTTGGCGTAGCAGAAAACCCAAGTTTGAATATGGAGAATTGAAAATGCTGGCAACCTGTTTGGTTTTATTAGTTATCGGGATTGGCTCTATCTGGGGAGGATTAAAGCTCCAAGACGAGATTCTTCGAATTGCAGCGATAGTAAGTGGATCGATATTGTCAATATTAGGGTTTATTTTAGCCCCTTCTTTGTTGAAGTTTTTCCTTATATTTCCTTTGATTGTGCTTGTCATGAAAATGGATAAATTTGATGCCGCACAACAGAAGTTCTAGTATACAAAAAATATTAATTGAAAAGGAGTGGAATTAATCCCATAGACTATACCTATTAGCAGAGACTCTTTGTTATGGGGAGTTTTTTAAGCCATTGCACCCTTTGAAGATGACTTTAGCAAAACAAAAAACAGAAAATCTGGATATCTGCAGGTAAAAAAGATATTACAGACAGCTTTAGCATAGCCTAATTTTCAAATTAAAGGCATTTTAAATGTGCAGAGACGTTATGGCGTAACGTCTCTGCATATTTTTTGAATTTAAATTTTATGTTTACTATGCAGATGCTACTTTTGGCAAACGAAACCAAAAACAAGAACCACCTTGCGGACGAGGAGAATAACCAATTTTACCTCCCCAACGCTCAATTGTAATTCGACAAAAATAGAGTCCTAAACCAGATTTACCCGATTTATCTTTTCCTTGATAAAACTTTTTAAATAAACTGTGAGTTAATTCTGAGGGAACACCAGATCCTTCATCCTCTATAGTCACAACAATATATTGTTGATCTTGTTGTAAACTAACAATTACAGTAGAATCTGGATAACTATAGCGAAAAGCATTCTCTAACAAGTTTGAAATCACTCTTTCCAAACGAGAACGATCGCCAACTACTTTCCAATTAATGTTTAAGTCGATATTAGCTGCTAGCTGAATGTTGATTTTATTAAGTGCAAAAGTTGGGGCTAATAGTTCAATTATCTCCTGAGTAGTTGTGAGTACATCTGGTGCATGAATCGGATCGGTGTAGAATTGTTCTTGAGAGCTAACTTCCGAAGAAAAAGCATTAAGTATTTCCCTAAGGAGCATTTCCTGCTTAATAGATTGTTTTCTCCCTGCTTCTAAGTGCTCTTTCCCTTTTGGCGTTAAATTTTCTAATTCTAAAAGCGCTAAACAACAATTAATCCCACTTAGTTGACCAGCTACATCATGAATTAAGCAATGAATTAATATCTCTTTTTTTTGGTTCTCTTTAATAAATTGTTGATAGTTAAGTTGATTTTCCCTAGCTTTTTGAATGAACGATTGTTTTTCTTGGTAAGTATCTTCAAGTAATTCAACTAATAATATTTTGCGTTGCTCGCTCGCTTCGTGCATCTCCTGTGGGGATATCACAATTGCAGATGCTTCTAAATAGCATTCCGTTCCGAGTAAATCTTGCTGAATCCAAAAGCCAGATTTAAGTGGTCGATTGTGAGGATTTAACCAAAACTCTTCAGCATCAATTAAAAAATTTTCTAAAAAAGGAAATTCTTCTTGAGGAATAAATATTTTTTTGCCAATATTTATATTGCGTTCGCAGAAGCGGGTTAACCAATTTGGTACATTTCCAGTAACTTTAAATAAGCCAATATCTAGTCTCTCTAACACTAGAATATTTAAGGCGGCTAAAATGTCAGTTGTAATCGAATTTGTCATAGTTATTTCATGCCGCAATTGTAGGATCGGAGCATTATGATATTTGTACTGATTTTGAGCGTAGAGAGGTTAATTAATAACTATAATTTATGTGTGCTTTAATATTTTAGGTGTGCCTTAATATTCTACGAAAATTTTCTTCGATTAACTTGGAATTATTAATCTGCTGCTGAATTCTTCTTACATGATTTTCATCCCACATAGCATCTAAAAATAACACCCAATCCCCCTGTGCAGAGGGGAAAAGATGTACATCTGCACAAATTCCCTTCTCAGTTTTCACACAGGGTAAGAATAAAGGGAAATCATCTAAAGGTAACAACCCTTCTAAAAAAAATACTTGTTGACCGATATCTTTTCCCCATTGTAAATCTGTGATTCCATAAACTGATAATTGTCCTCCCCAATCAGATAAGCAAGCTTCCTTATTAGTTAAAAGATAAGCAAGCGAGCGATTTTTGATCGTAAAATTAATGATATAATCTGTAATATCCGTGGGGATTTCTATCATTTATTCCTCCAACATTTTCTGTGCCAATGTTTGAAAAATATCTTCAACTCCCAGACCATTTTTAGCACTGGTCTCGATCGCAGTCCATCCCTTTTGAGTTAAACTACTTACTTCGTCTCGATCTATTTCCCACTCATCTTGCAAATCAGATTTATTGAGTACGAGAATAAATGGTTTTTTACCAATTGTTGCTTCTACTCTTTGCTGTAAATCTAAAGCTTTTTCTAAAGTCTGATTGCGGGTACCATCAACAACAACAAGATATCCAGATGAACCTCGCAGGTAAGAAAGTCTGAGTTTTTGAAAATCATCTTCTCCATAAAGGTCCCAAATAATCAAATTGAGATCCCGACCTTGAATATTCAATAATTTTTTATCTATTTTTACACCTACAGTTGTGAGATATTTTTCTGAAAAAATACTATAAACAAACCGCGAAACTAAACTAGTTTTACCTGTTGCAAATGCACCAACCATGCAAATTTTTTTCTGGAGCATATGGCATACTCCTTTATTCTTTGGGAACCGTAATAGACACTTTAAAGGATACCCTTATATTTGCTTTTTCCATATCTTTCTGTGTATTTATTTTTATAGATTGATTTTTTAGAGGTCGGGCTGAACCAACACCAATTGCGCGAATCTGACGAATTTTAATTTCTTGATCATCAAGATATCTGAGAATTTTTTTCGCTCTATTTTCACTGAGAATAATATTTGTTTTTTCATCTCCTTTTGTATTAGCATGTCCAATTATCCGAATGCGTGCTGTACGATTTAAGTTTTGAGATGTAGTGAATAGTTTTTGGAAATCAAGTTTGAGTTTTTCTAGTTTCTTACCCTGATTTGGTAATAAATTGGTCGTTCCTTCTTCAAATAGAATCTTTGTTTTTTCGATATTTCGTTTGGATGAATTTAATTGATTGAGTTCGCTAGAAATAAGATTTACATCGTCAAGTTTATTTATTCCAGGAATAAAACGCCATAGTTGTCTCAACTTTAAAATCCATTCATGTGATGCTGAACCTTTCGCTTGAAGCAAGCCATTTTCGTTGACTTGTAAAGACGTTGTGTCTGGTGGTTCGAGTATTTTTTTTGCTCTTCGGGTCATTAATTCTGCTTCAAGGGATTGGTAAGCTTTCAATTGAAAAATAACTTCTTTGGGAGCAAAATTTGCTTTTTGGAGTAAAGTTTGAGGTTCCACTGCTAATGGGTCGCGCATTCCTGAGACTATAAATTTACCACCCTGCCGTTCGCTTTTTATAACTACAATACCTGGTTGCTTGTTCAATTCTGTAATTAGAGAGTTTCGACGAACTAGATCTATAACTGCAAAAAAGCTGAAAGTTCCCAAAATTGCTGCTATTATCCCTAGAAATATCCAAGCATAAGTATATTTTTTTTTGCTTTCAGATTTGTAGTGAGACTTCAGACAAGCTTCTAAATAAGGTTTACTTGTAATAAAAGTATCGGTTTCACCATCAAAGTCATTTAACTCATCTGCGAACTTGAGATGGATTTTTTCTATAGCTTCCTGAAACACACAACGCAATTCCTGTGGTGTGTTACCCCGCATTACTCCTGCAACGAAACCCAATGGACCTTCTTCGATCCAGATATTGAGATCTCCTAATTTTAGCGATTGTAACCCATCTCCCCGAGCAACATTAAAGGAATCTTGAACAAAGTCTTCTATTGCTGTTAGCATAGCCGACACAAGTTCTGGGTCCTGGGTTGCTACCTGTGGAGCTACTACATGTTGCAATAGTAAACCCGTTTGTTTGTGAATTAGGAATACTTGTTCTACCTGAAATATTAAAGTCCGCAGCAAAACAATTTCTGCAAATGACTTACCAGTACGTTTTGCTTCCCACCTCCACTTAAAACTTTCCGGAGATAAACTATGCTCCAAGGTTTGATTTAAAGATTGAATCATCTCTTCCAAAGCCGTTGCAATCGCTTTGCGGGTAGCTGGAGCAATAATTGGGAAAATAACTTCGGAAAGGGTGTTAATATCTTGCTTTACCGAACCTTGGATCGCATCTTCAACCGTGCGTATCATTGCTTCTCCTAGTTGTCGATCCTGCTTAGACCGCAATACTACTGCTTCTGGAAGCAACTTGCTCACATCTTCTGGTTGAATTTCGGGGTTTTCGAGTCTTTTGTACAAATTATTCAGTTTGGATTGTTCGATCCCCAAGAGCAAAAGCCGAAGTTCGTTAAGTTCGTCACTATCTAAGTCATGATGATTATTTGGAGACTTTTTCCCCAACTCATTCATCGAATAGTCACTCACCACTTAACCCCCTGATTTGCCAAGCTTTTCTAGTCACCTTGTATTCTGTATGTTTCAAAAATATTACGATAATATTGCAGTGTTGAAATATTTATGCATAGTAATTATGCACGTAAACAGCGTAAGCGTATAAAGAAGATAGGCATTTAAGAAACAAAATTTAAGAAACGAGCATTATTTCACTTAAGCAGTTATTTTTGTGAATTTAATTGAATCGCAAGTTCTGCAAATAAAGCTGCTAAAGTATTCCGATCAGTTTTTTGATTGCGCAATTCTTGGTTTTCTCTTTGTAACAAATTCAAAATTTCTTCATATTTTTCCCGAATATCATCTTGAAGAGTCTTAGATTGTTGAAGAATCTGTTCGCGCAATTCTCTCTGATTACTAGCAGTTTCTTCATCAAATTGTGTCAATTTATTTTCTAAAGCATTAGTAATATTTTTATATTCTTCGTTTAATCCATTTAATGCTATTTCCCGTTCATTTTGTTCTGTTTTTAATCTTTGTGCGATCGAGTCAATTTCTTGTTTTATATATGCTTCTAGGGCATCGAGACGTTTATGGGATTCAGAACGCAATCTCAGACATTCTCTTTCTATTTTTTCTTCCATGCGAGCAAATCTTTGCTCTACATCCTGTAACTGTTTACCAAATAAAATATCTCTAACTCTAGCTAAATTATTGTTGTCGCTAATAGTTGAATCTTTCAATTCGGACTTTTGATTATCCGAAATTAATTCTGCTAATTGTGGAGTTAGATTATTGGTAGTACTTAGTTGAATTTCTGGAGGGTTCATAATTATGTATTCCTTTGTAATTTAAATAGGTTGTAAAGTGCTTCCATTAAATATCTTAGCAAGCTCTTAATCTAAGAGTAAAATAACACCCAAATATCACTTTCTAAGGTATAAAGTTAACTAATTACAATAGATATCATTTTCCCCAAGAATAAAATTAAAAGATTTAAATAAGAAATTCTAAAGTAAAGAATTACCTGAAAATATTTATCCTGGTGAAAAGTTGATTGGTTGAAATAGATGCTCTAATTTTATTAAATTTATTCAACAATAAATTTTAATCAAGATAGTAATACACCTACTGAAGCAATAGGTATAATTTATTGCCATGTAGTTCGCGGTACCAAATAAAGGAAGTAGTGGTACCAGTGCATCCCAATAAATTTCGACATGATTGCGTTACACCTTGATATTACCGTAAAATCCTATTAAGTCCTCTGCCACAGTATTGACTTTTTGTATACTGACGACTAAATAATATTAATGACCTTGAAGATTGTTACACTTTCTTGCTAGGAGTGAATTGGGAACATATTCAGAGAATTTATATTTAGCAGTATTTTTTTATTTTATTGAAAATTATTTATTGAAAATTATATAAAAATAACAATTCTAATTTTTGAAAAAAGAATAATTAGCGGCACTCAAAACTTAGCAGAACCAAGAACAGGGAATAAAATTGTTTGGGTTTAAAATGTAGTGCTATGTGTGTCGGTGCGGACGCTAGTCTAAAGTCCAGTAAAATAACTTAAAACTTATAAGAGTGCTAATGGCAAATATCCGTTACGCCACAATTAACGACCTCGCTGTAATTGTGAAAATTTACAATGCTTCTATCCCGAGTCGTATGGCTACAGCTGATTTAAAGCCAGTTTCTGTTAACAGTCGTCGTGGTTGGTTTGAGTTACATTCACCAACCAAACACCCTATTTGGGTTATAGAAGTTAATGATATGGTTGCTGGGTGGTTAAGTTTTCAGTCATTTTATGGGCGTTCTGCCTATGATGGTACAGCAGAAATTAGTATTTATATCGCTTCAGAATATCATCGTCAAGGCTTAGCAAAGCAGCTATTAGCGAAAGCAGTTAAGTATAGTCCCAACTTGGGCTTACAAAATCTCCTTGCTTTTATTTTTGGTCATAATCATCCAAGCTTGAATTTATTCGCACAATTTGGCTTTCAAACTTGGGGAAGATTACCGGGAATTGCATTGATGAACGGTATTGAATATGACTTGGTAATTCTAGGTTTGCGAGTTGAATCCTAATCTTTAAGCTTGAGGTGATTCGGGAAATTTGCCTGTCCTCCTGTTTACTCACTATAAGTTGTGAAAATAACAATTAGCGTATAAAATATGTTGTTTACTTTATTACTCTGAAGTACGTAGTTTACAGCGCTCAGGAGGTTGCTAGATGAACATCAAGAAAATATTCATGCTTTCACTGCTGGGTATTGGGACTTTTACCGTAGCATGTAGATCTACTAACGATGTTCGTAAAAGTGCTGTAAAAAGTGGAACCAGTACCCAAGCAACTACTCAAACTGATAATGAAGCTTTGGTTTCAAATTGGCAACCAGAAAAGAGAATTGAATTTATAATCATGGCTGGTAAGGGTGGTGGGGCTGATAAGATGGCTCGATTCATGGGAAAAATTATTGAGGACAATAACTTATCGTCTCAACAGTTTGTCCCTATTAATAAACCAAATAATTCCGGTGCTGAAGCTTTACAGTACTTGCAAAATGCAGAGGACAAGAACCATACTATTTTAGTGACTCTTAATAGTTTTTATACTACTCCTTTACGTAATCCAGAACTGGGTATTGATATTTATAGTTTTACTCCTATTGCTCGCATGGCGGAAGATTCTTTTGTTTTGTGGGTTCACAAAGATAGTGGAATCAATAATTTAGAAGAGTTTGTAAAAGCAGCAAAAACAGCTGGTGAAAAATGGCAGATGGCTGGTACTGGTAGAGGACAAGAGGATCAAATCATTACTAATTTCTTAAATAGTAGCTACGATTTGAATATTAGCTATCTACCTTTTAAAGGGGGTGGTACTGTTGCAAAACAGTTAGCGAGCAAACAAGTAAATTCGACGGTGAATAACCCCTCTGAAGCTTTGAGTTTTTACGAAAAAGGTATTTTCACCCCACTTGCTGTTTTTACTGCAGAGCGCTTAGCTAGATTTCCTGATACGCCAAATTTTCAGGAAAAGGATCAAGATTTTGATTATGACATGCAGCGCAGTATAGTTGGTCCTCCAGGGATGAGTAAAGAAACTGAAATTTATTACCGAAACTTGTTCAAGAAAGTATATGAATCTCCAGAATGGCAAAAGTATATGAATGATAAAAGTCTCAAAGGTAATATCATTTTTGGTGATTACCTGAAAAGCTACTGGAAATTTCAAGAAGAGAAGCACAAGCAGTTACTGAAGAAAGCAGGGGAAATTAAATAGAAAATAAAAGGTGTTGGTTGCATCATTGTGGCATTAATTCGAACTTGAAAGAATTGAAAATTTATTTATAATTCAGCAAAAGTCTATTATTTGCAACGCCCAAAATTATTCTTCATAACAAGAATATGAGATCATTTTACTTCAAAGTATTTTTACTTGAGTATTTATATATTTTTTATAAAAATTTTACAATATGAGCTAAGTATAAGTAACTCCAAATAAATTGAATTAAGTTATCAAGATTTTTACTGAGCACGAGTATAACCCTTAAGAATATTGAATTCAGCATAAGTCGAAGATAAACTCAGATTTGAGATTAGAACGGGAAAAGTTAAACTCCAACGAAATTCGGAGGTTTTAGGAGTTTAAAGAAAATATAAAGGTTCTTAATAGCACATTATTATTAATTCCTTATGAGATATCATGCAAATAACAGGAAGACTGAGAAATAACATCTATCAAGTCTTTCAGAAAAGATACTTTACATTTAATCTTGATAGCTCTCAACTAGGGATGTATCATCGCTCGGTTATTACTGTTTAATTCAATATTTAAGTCGTCAAATCTTGTATATTAATATAATTTATGACTGATGAAGATATTAGTAATTTCATCTGGTGATTTTTTGTAGCCAGTGTAAATTTAGCCATGATTGATTATTACGTAAATTTAACCAGAAGTTATTATTTTGGTATTCTGTTAAACAGTATTACAGCATCTTTAATCCTCCTAAATCCTTCTATTATTTAGGTATTTTGCGTAAATAATAACAGTTATGTTGCTAAATTTTTGGAATTTTAACTCTTCATATTGAATTAGATATTAGTTGAAGCATCAAGCATTAATTCAATAGACAATATTTATTGTATTTATCCGAATAAAGAACGATTCGCTATGACCTGAGAAATCCAGCGAATCGTCTTGCCAACCTACTCTATAAGGATTGACATAACTATGATACTAAATGGTGGACCTAATAACGATTATTTGATTGGTAGCAATAATGCAGATTTAATTTCTGGTAAGGATGGTAAAGATACTCTTGAGGGTGGAAATGGTAATGACACTCTCGAAGGTGGTAAAGGTAAAGATAATCTGAATGGTGGAAATGGTGATGATGTTCTCGAAGGTGGAAAGGGTAATGATATTCTCAATGCTGAGAATGGTAATGATAGCTTAAGTGGTGGAAAAGGTAATGACACTCTTGATGGTGGGAACGGTAATGATAATCTCGAAGGTGGTAATGGTCGAGATTATCTTGAAGGTGGAAACGGTCACGATCGCTTAAGTGGTGGTAATGGAAATGATCGCTTAAGTGGTGGTAATGGAAAAGATACCCTTGAAGGTGGAAAGGGTAATGATACCCTTAATGGTGGTAATGGTAATGATAGCTTAAGTGGTGGTAATGGTAATGACTTGCTCGAAGGTGGAAAAGGTCATGATACTCTAAATGGTGGTAATGGTGATGATACCCTCGAAGGGGGAGATGGTAAAGACTTGCTAAATGGTGGAGATGGTAATGATTCTCTCGATGGTGGGAATGGTAGAGATATTCTCGAAGGTAGCAAAGGTAACGATATTTTAAATGGTGGTAATGGTAAAGACACTGCTGATTACAGCCAACTAACTGAAGCAATTACCCTTGAAGCTGTTGGTGTGGTTAACAAAGGTAGTTTGGGTTCCGATCAAATCGTGAATATCGAAACCATCATTGGTGCGACTGGTCAAGACAATAAAATTGATGGTTCCACAGGTAGAAGTGGAGTGACATCTTTCAATGTTGATTTGTCCCAAAACAGATTGACTGTGAGAAATATTCCTGGTTTTGGTAATGTTAAGTTCGCAGTCGAGAATTTTGTTAATGTTACCGGTACCAGTCAAAACGATAAGATTACCGGGAATGCACAGGATAATATCCTCATCGGTGGTGGTGGTAACGATTTCTTTGGTGGTACTGCTGGTAACGATACCCTGAATGGTGACGATGGTGGTAATGACACCGTTGATTATACTGGTTTAGGTCAAGCTATTACCCTTTCACCTACTGGTATTGTCCAGAAAGATGGTGGATTAGGAAGCGATGAACTGGTCAGAGTTGAGAGAATTATCGGTGATGCAAATCAAGACAATACTATTGATACTTCAGGTACAGGAAATCAAGTTTCCGTTAATGTTGACCTCGCTGCAGAAACTTTGCAGGTTAATAATATTCCTGGAGTTGGTACTCTCAATCGAACTGTTGTTAACTTTGTAAATGTTGTTGGTACGACTCAAAACGATAACATTTCTGGTAACCAACAAAATAATACTCTTACTGGTGATGCTGGTGATGACTTGTTTGGTGGTAGTGCTGGTAACGATACAATCAATGGTGATGATGGTAACGATACCATTGATTACACTGGCTTGGGTGAAGCTATTACCCTTTTACCTACCGGTATTATTGAGAAAGATGGTGGTTTAGGAACCGATAATCTCTTCAGAGTAGAGAATATTATCGGTGATGCGAATCAAGCTAATACCATTAATGCATCCAGTGCGGGAAGTCCAGCTTCAATTAATGTTGACCTCGCTGCAGAAACTTTGCAAGTTAATAATGTTCCTGGGGTTGGAACTCTCAACTTTAACGTTGTTAACTTTGTAAATGTTACTGGTACTGCTCAAAATGACGATATTACTGGTAACTCCGAAGATAACATTATCAACGGTTTTGGCGGACAAGATGTATTAACCGGAGGAACTGGAGCAGATACATTTGTCTTAGGAGAAAGCGGTAGTATTTTCTATGATGATGCTGGTCTTTTAGATCTTGCAAGTATAGAAGATTTTGTTTCTGGCGAAGATAAAATTCAACTTACTGGTAGTTTAGGTGATTATTCTTTCCTAAATTTAGGTTCTACCAATCTGATTATTTCAGGTAACGATCTCATTGCATCTGTCAATGCTACCATTGATACTGCTAATGATATCGTGTTTGGGTAATTGTAAGTAAATTTAGTCTTAATTCGAAATACTGCTGAAAAAATTACACATCACTCTTAAATCTTAATTTGATTATTGCACCTCACCTTGTGGGGTGTTTTTATATTAGGGTCTCTCACAACAAAAAAACTCTATAGAAATTTGTCAAAAAATATCTTCAATAATATTGCACAAATCATTTTTTAATTGATAAAAATTGGATAAAGGGTCAATGTATCAAAACCCTTAGTAATAAACCTTATGCAGATATGAATATCACTGATGTTAAAGGTTTAACAGAAGTTGAAAAAAGTAACCTCAAAGCATTAGGCGCAATAGATAACAACGAAACGCAGCAGTAAACTTAGTGGATGATATCTCAAAACTATCCGGTCGATTAAACCGAGAAAACCAAAATAAACCATAAATAATATAAATAACTTCTACGAACGACGGAACTTTTTATGTACTTTCTCCCGCACTTGTTGATTTAATAAATACCCAAAACCTACCCTTTCTAAATTAAGCACAAGTTCTTCACGACTATTATTTAAAGCTGCGGCTGTTGCATCAATATTCCAATCATATTTAGCTAATTTACTTAATAAATAAATGCGCCTAGTTTGTGCTGCCATTAAACGATAGCTTTTCAAATATTCTAATTCACCATTATCCCGAATTATAGCTTCACCAATATGATTTTCTGCTTTAAGTTCTAAATCCGTAATAAATTTTTGTAAGGTGAATGGTCCCGCAGTATAAGAAATTTTAGATTGTAACGGACGTTGTAAAAGTCCCCCAGCCATGAAGCCTTGAAAAGATGACCATTCAGAACGCATCTTTTGAATTGCTAATCTCAAAGTTTTCAAATCATTGATATCAGAATCATTTACAGATAACTCCATCGGAAAAGTAGTTTTATAAAGTAAGCCGTATTGATATAGCAAATCGCCATAAAAATCTTCCAACAAACTAGTATGTAATAGGCGATAATCTTCTGGAGTGGGAACCACAAAAGCTGATGCTAAAGCTTCAGCCACAAATACTAAAACTCCCACCTGTTGATCGTGAATTTCAAATACCCGTAAAGCTTCTTCCAAACCAGAAATATATTTTCCACTCACAGCAGTTTCATAACGAAAACCAAGTCCGTGGGAAATTGCATATTTAGAATACTCTTCCCAAGCGATATCGGGACCAGAGAAAAACATAGAGAGAAAACCTTCCATCGCCAGATGCAAAGGTAAAAACCGCAATTGATTTTTTGCTTCCCGTTTCCGCATGCGATGTAGTAAGCCTACCTTAGCACAGCCTAAATCATAGTGTTTCCCATCTTTAATAATCTGTGCTTCCAAAGCCGCAACAGGAGAACCATCATCAGTCCAATTAATAATTAAAGCATGGGGAATATAAGAAATATATCCAGCATTTTTTTCTACAGAAACAATCGTCAAATCATCATCATAAGAACGACGAAATAAACGTAAATCGCCTCGTACTTGATGGCGTAATAAGGGGACAATTCGTATTGATCCCCATACCTGAGAAGGAGCTATTTCTAAACCTTGAAGCGAGATATCAATCATCAGTTATCAGTTATCAGGTGTCAGTTAATACTTTGCTAATAGTTTATGGCTAACGCTATGCCCTTACGGGCTAGAGGTGTCAGTTATCAGTTATAACTTAACAGTTATTATTCATCAGTGCTCGGTGACAATGAACAGCTTAGTTTATGAAAAAGCATATAAATTTGCTATCCGGATTGTTAAAGCTCACAAATATCTGACTCAAGAAAAAAAAGAATTTATTTTATCAAAGCAATTAATTAGAAGTGGAACATCAATTGGAGCTAACCTCGCAGAAGCTAACGGAGCAATTTCAACAGCAGACTTTTCTGCTAAAGTTTCTATTGCATATAAAGAATGTTTAGAAACTAAATATTGGCTTTCTCTTTTAAAAGATACAGGATATATGGAGATAAATGCCTTTGATAGCATATACAAAGATGCAGATGAAATTGGAAAAATACTTTTCTCAATCCTAAAGAAAACAAGAATAACTGATAACTGTTAACTGATAGTTGATAACATTATTTGAACTCTTTTTTCCAAATATTCTTCTAGTTCTGAATATGAACTTCCACCTGATGCAAACCTAGCGAAGCTTATTACTGTTGGTAAATCTTCAGCGCTTCTTAATCCAACTGTAGGAATATTTGGACTTAGCGATCGCAACGAAAAATCATCAGAATTAAAAACTGGATTACAATGAATAACTGAGGTATTTTGTTTGGGGTCTATTTGCTCGCAGTAAATACGCAATACTTCCGCAGCACCTTGGGGTGGATCATTCTCATAACCGTCAGAAATTATTATTACTAAATCTGGATTTAATTCCAAAGCATCCAATAAAGGTGTTGCTAAATCGGTTTGTCCGCGAGGATGTACCAATAATGGATCTTGTACGGGTACTGTCCAAAAAGGATGATATTCTTCAGATGCAACTTTAAATAAATAATGAGCAGCTAAAACTATACCTAAAGGACGACGACGTTTTTCTGAAGAACCGGAACTTGAATAACTACAATCTAAAACTACTGCAACTTTCCCCAGTTTAAAAGGTCCTTGTTTTAAAGTTTTTTGAGCGGAGTTAATCAATGCTCGATTGAGAATATCCCATTTTTGACGCCGAGTTTCCAAGGATAAGGAAAGAACATATAATGCCAATTTAGTTAGAGGAAGACGACCCAAATTTAAGTCAATCTTGACTTCACTTGATTCTGCTGCACCTTGAAAGCGTAACTTCTCCCCTAAAGTCATGCGTTCTTGAATTCGAGATAAAAATAGATCGCGGGGAATTTTATGTTTTGTTGCTAAACCTTCAGCAACCGTGAAAGGAAGTTTATAAATAGCTTCAGTACTAAAGTGAGCTTGGCGAAAATTTTCGAATAACTCAGTTTGATACTCTTTCTTTTCCCAGTTACGAAACAAAAAACTATTTAATTCACCCTGGAGTTTGAGGTGAGTATGGCATGCGATCGCTCGCATTTTTTTGCGATACTTGACCGCATCAAAACTCACATCACGGCGTTGTTGGAGATAATCACGAGCGATCGCGCGGCTACGACGATTATTAATTTTCCTATGTTGCAGTTGTTGTAATACTCCCCAAGCTCTTTGAGGTGGTAATTTTTTTAATGCAGTTGCAATAAGTGTACCTTCTTCTTGCTTGTATTCTGGAAGGGTATGACGTCCTGTTGCTAACAGCTTTAAAATTATTTGTGCTTGATTGAAATGATTAATACCCGTCGCTAAAGTCCGAGCATATAGCAAACGGTAATTACCTAAAATATATTCGTGTAAAAAATCAATCGATACCCTTTGACCGTAAGCGCTATCATAAAATTCTTTTTGTCCGGTACAGGTGACACAAGCATTGATGAACATCACCAAATCTTCTCGCGCTACCTGTTCCAAACGTTCTTCAGATCTAATAGACATCAACAATAAAAGTTTTAACTCGCAACTACTAACTGCTAACTGATAACTGTCAACTGATAACTGTAGCCCGTAAGGGCGTGGCGTAAGCCAAAACTGTTAGCGCCTAGCGGTTAGCGTACCGTAGGTATTGCGTGCGCGACCTAGCGTAAGCGTACTGTAAGTATTGCGCATTAACTGTTAACTGTTAACTGTTAACTGATAACTGAAAAGGGGTGCTGTTCGGGGAAAGGCGGTACGACTAGCTAGCACAATTTACAAGATTGGATTCGGAAGTCATACCATAGTCCCGCAAACAGCAAGACTAATATACAAAAAAAATTCCGTCTTTGTGGGAATTATGTACTTATTTCAAGATATGTGGAGGCGATAGTCTACAGCGACTTCCTACGGGAGTATCCCCTTAAATCGCACTGAGGTTTTAGGTTAGGACATTTACCTGTTCCCTGTTCTTCGTTCCCTTCTTTGTGAAAGATAACGTCCTAACTTACATACTTACTGCTATATCTAAGTATGACAAAGTTGTAAATTTTGTTGCATTTGCTCGAATAGAAGCTCGGTTGATTCTTCAAGATTTGTTACGAAAATACCAACTTCACTTTCTGGATCCGATGTTAACCATAATCCTTCGAGAACAACTTCCACTAAATCTTCATCGCAACGATATAATTCGACTCGATTTTCTTGCTCGAGGTTAAACACTTGAGGTACATATTCTCCGGCTAAAAGGAAAGATGCGCTACTTGATTCTAGATGTATTGGTGTATTACTTCGTATCGCAAGAGTAACTCTAATATTTACCCATTTCTCTAAAGATTCATCTAAACGCTCTAAGTTAAAATTATTCTCAGTGTAAGTTAGCTTTAACATATCAATTTCTTGAAATCAGCCGTAAATTTCTTTTTGCTGTTCCGATTTCCTTATTCGCTGAAAACAGCTTATTGTAATTTAATTCCCCCAACCTTATCGGAGCACTAATTGTTAAATAGGCTATAAAAGACGAACCTATGCAATTGGGATAAACCATCGAAATGGGAAAAATTCCCGAACTCCTGCTTGGAACTAAAGATTACAATTGTCAGAAGCTTAAAATACAATTTCTCGCTTTGTGTTGGGTCAGGAAATTTTTGATCCTAGAATAAATATATAGTACTCATGAACTACTGAGCTATTATACACAAGATATGACGTTCGAGATGAAATAATATTGTGCTAATAAGTAAAAAACTGTAAAGATTTGAATCTCGGTGCTGTAGTCCCGCAAACTCAATATACTATAACGAAGATAACGTAGACAAAAGCGAAGCGTCTTCCCTCCCCCCAAGATTAAAATTATCAGTAGAAATTTCACAAATCACGTTTAATGTGAATTAAATTAAGTAACATTAGAATCCTGGTTTAGGTTACGTAAGTGAAATTTGAAATATTATTGCTGGAATAATAAGTCAAAATACCTAAACCTTATGAGGTATATTAGGGAGCATATTAAATTGTAACTAGCAATAATGTATATTCTGCGAATTTCTTTACTACTAAGAAATTACAGTTTTTTAATTTATAAATGTCTGTAGATGTGATAGGACGAATAATATGACAAAAGTCATAAATTTTGTATGACATTTGTCTCTATAAGGAAAATAAAATATAAGTTAAATTACAAATAGTTCGCAAAAAAAAGGTTAATTTTCAGGAAATATCATTAAATATTGCTTGCCTTCAGATACATGACATTAACAAAAGTTATTGCGAATTTGACTAATGCAGGTAGGTCGATACTTGTGAATGGATTATTCAATTAAATTTGCGAACATAATACTACCCAATAGGGTGAAGTCTCGCACAGTCAATTCATCATAAACTGGATTGCAACTAGTTATTTTTAGCTAGTGAAAATGACATTCGGTAGTTAAATCCACTCCCTGACTCGGCAATGAATACAAAAGACAAATCAGAACTGAAGTTAGCTTACCAAACAACTGCGGAAATAGCCTCTGCTATTGCAATTGTATTGAGTGCAGTCAAAGAATATCAGAGTATGGAAGAATTCATTAACAATTTTTTCATCGATAGTAATAATTAAATTAGGAACTTCTGACGATCGCTGTTAACACAACCGAATAATATATATTGCCATTTCATCATTGAGAGACGTAGCGTGCTGCGTCTCTATGTTTCTGTAGTGTGCCTCTAAGAGTATTTTTATAGATGGTGAATCTTAGGTATTTACGTAGTGTGAAAATCAGTTCAATTGCACATATTTGAATTTTTGTGCATTACAAAACTACAACGCTGAGGGAAGATCAAAGAAAACATTTAACTATTTATATTCTTGTTAAATATTATTTAAACTTATTGGTAACATAGTTAATGATTATTAATAATGTTGATTTTCCCTAAAAAATAGTTACAATGGATACAGAAATAAAACCAACATATTTAATGTAATTTTGGAGACTAATTTTAATTTGGATGAATTGTAAAGATGGAAGTGGGGAATTAACTTGAAATTAAAAAATGCCCTGTTGATAAAAGCCTTTCTAGGTTTTCATGAATAGGTAAACTTGCAAGACTCAAAGTAGGCAAACATCAAGCGTGTTTTACCTTCATAAGAAATTGCGTTTGCTCTAATAAGTTAGTTGATGCCTAATTTCAAGCATCTGATTGCAGGCTATAAACTTAATTGCGAAATGCTATAAGGTTTTGCCAAATAAATTCCTATACGTAATTCCAAAAATAAGCTTCTTTTGTGTCCAACACAGAAATTGAAGTTAATTTCCAAATAACTTAATTTTTCAGTAGCTTAATTTCCCGTTAGAATAGTTTCCCGATTAAATCCCGATTTGAAATTACCATCGGGTATTGAGGAAGAATGAAAAATATAGGAGAAAATAACTAGGTCAAAACATAAAAGTTCAAGAAAATCAACTTTATAAGCAAGTATAGGGTTGATGATTTAAGAATTTTTTCAAATTTGGCAGTAAGTCAAATAATTACCTATTCTTCTTTTTCTAGATATTCTCAAACTTAGGCAAAAAATAAAGTAAAAAATCAAAAGTAAAAATTCAGGAGGCTTTATGAAACTTACTTACCGTGGTGTAGCATATGAATACACTCCAATTCCAGTTAAAATGACTCCTGGTAAAGTTGGTGGTAAATATCGGGGTATAGCTTGGAGACATCATCAAGCAGAGTCTGTTCCAATACATCAAAGCTTTGCTCGATTGAAGTATCGGGGTGTTGCTTACTGTATTGGCGAACCTCAAAATATTCAAGAATGGGAAGATGCTGTAACTTTACAAGAGCGTTATACTGCGAGTACTTATAAAGTTAATAATGCCTTTAAATCTAGGGATGAATTAACCAAGACTCATCTATCAAATATCCGCAAGAATTTAGAGCGTCGTTTGCAGCTTGCAAAACAAAGAGGAGATACAAATTTAATTTATTTGTTAGAAGAAGAAGCGAAGCAAATCGCATTTGGCTGATATAACAGAATTTTTTAATTGAGGTGTCGCATACTACTACCCTGTAAAGTTTTAATGTCAAATTTCAAAATGTCTGACATTACAGATTGATTATAGATGGGTAGTATGCAGCATTTCTAGAGAGCTTTGGGAATTTTTATACCTCTGTGAATATAGTTTGTAGCTGGAAAAAGCCGGTTTTTGCTGTGCAATAATCTCTCTAATTAGATTTAGATCGATTTGGTTAGATTCGGGAAAGCCTGGAAAGACTCGATACAGACTACATTAAGTATAAGAGATTATCGTAAGTTGCATTCAGAGTAGTTACAACTTTAATCGTAGCTTGCGGTCTAATTTTTGTTTGACGACGATGACACGCTGAAATTGGCATTTTAAAATTAACTTTGCTCTTTTCTTTATGAAGTTTGTCAATGTTTGCATTAGACGATTAGGCTTTTTGTAGAAATAGGAATAGGGGATAAGAGACAACAAAACCTATACGTGCTTACCAACGGGCTTTAAAGATTAACCCCCAGGATGCGAACGCCTCAAATTTTCGTCTCAACTTATAGATTCAAGAAAAAGAAATAACTCTCCGTGCTTGATATATTTGCTACAAAAAAGTTTTTTCACGATGCTTGGTAAATCATCAATTTCTATATCTTGTGGTTGAAATAATTTATCGCCAATTCTAATAGTTATATCTGTTCTGTTGGCAATATGTCTAAATAGCTTTGCATGTTGCACATAATAACCACGATTGCAAACAATGTATTTAACTCTGTCGTAAGTACAGTGAAATTTACCTGATTTGATAATGTCTAATTTTACGTAGAGACAATCTTCCAAAGATATAGTTTTTGGATCTCGCCATATCTGATCGAATCTTTGGTTAATAAATTCACTCACAGGAGAATCAATATGTAGTTTTAATTGTTGACTCATAGTTGTCAGTTCACCTGAACGGAAAAACGTCACAAATAAATATGGTCTACACATATACATCGCCAAAGATGGAATGTAGTTGTATAACTTTACTTTTAATCTATTTTGATTCCCGCTAAATTTTAACTCTTGAATGATTTTTTGTATTTCTTTTAAGTTAATATAAACATTATTCCTTATGTTAATACTACTGAAATCATTCGATATACCTTGTAGATCTGAGGACCGGGATTCGACTAAATCTCTATTTTCTGGATTGAGTAACAAAATTTCAATTTCGTTATTCTTTTCTGCACACCGAAGGATAGCTTCAGATAATTTTTCTTTATAATTATCATCTTTTAGTAATCCAGCCCAAGTTTCTAATATTCTTACGGTTACTTTGGGTTGAGCAGAAAATCGATTACAGGATTTTAATTGCCGTATTTTAGCAATAAACTCAGATTTATTAAAATAATCTAACTGTACTCCTTGTTGTTTATCTAATTCTTTTAGGCGAATCCAAACAATATCAAATCCGATAAAAGCAAATACACCACCGAGTAAATCAAAGCCTACATTCTTAGAAATATTTGACCACTCTTGGAGATTTATTTCCTCTAACTTAAAAATATAAGGAAATGCTATTAATAATCCGGATATAATTATAAAACAAATAATTACTGCAATCGATGGATCGCGAAGAAAGCGAACTAAATTTCTCAATTTAATTAGTATTAAATTATCGTCTTGGTTTCTTAATTCTTTTTTTTTATTAGATCGTTTAATGTTGGGTAAATTCACGCTCATCCAGATTCTCCTTATGGATAGAATATTGTACTATCATCAGCAATCAAACTTTTCTCGAAAAATTCGCATATTGTTAGCAGAGAAAAATTTAGAATGCGAACTAAAAGCTGTCGATCTCCGGAATAAACCTCCTGAATTTCTCAAGCTTTCTCCCATTGGTAAAGTACCTGTATTTGTAGAACAAGATGGTACCGTGATGTGGGATTCTACATTAATTGCTGAGTATTTAGACGAAACCTATCCAAAACCTAGTTTTTATCCAAGCAATCCTCGGGAAAGGCTTGAATGTCGTAAGTGGGAAGAATTAGCAGATCATTTAGGCGATAACATCATTAATCTGTGGATACTAGATTTGACAAATCACTTGGCTCCCAGTTTTTATCTAACAAAATTAGAAACGACAATAAAGCGTCTTGTACCAATTTTCGATGAAAAATTAGCAAAATCTAAATACCTGTTGGGTAATGAAACATGGACCTCTGCAGATATTTCAGCCTTATGTTCTTTTGGTTACTACAGTTTGCGCTTCAATGAAGATTGGCTTGTGCAATATCATAATTTAAAAAATTGGTTCAATAACTTACACGAGCGCAAATCAGTAAAATCAACGATTCCGATACCTTATCATTAAGATTCTCACCCTGAAGTTAGCTTTCATGGTTCGTATATTTGATAATGACAGTAAGCGTTTAATTCAAATATGGTTCGCACACACAAAACTCTGAAATCATAACCCTTCGTTCCAACAATAGCTTTGAGTGTCTTTATCGCGATCGCCTGGATGCTAAACAATTATTATGTTTTTCTCGGTGAGAAACAATTTCCCTTAGTGGTTGACTCTGTTTCCTATTAATGTAGAGTTTGATGCTGTTTTGCTGAGACTTCGATCGCACAACACTCTCTGAAGCAGCACTAATCCCAAAACTCAATGATAAATAGAGAAAATTATTAGTTATGAATGATAAATCCAATTCATCTTTAGCAGCGAAAATTTTACAAGACCATAAATTATTGCAAAAACTTACCGATAAAGTTTACGAACTGATGTTAGAAGATATACGAAACCAACGCGAGCGCTCGGGAAATTATAGAAAGTAGAGTAAAATACTGGGAATTGATCGGAACCACCCAAAACTTCACCCAGCGAAAGGAAAGATACTCAACTCCAGTTAAATAATCAAAATTTACCAGTAGCTAAACCATTAACTAAAGCATCACTTATTATTGATGAATCAAACTTTCAGCTTTCTGAACCGGTTAATGAATTCTCAGAAGATAAATTAGAAAATAAACTTTATATTTCCGAACAAAAACCAACCTTATCAGATTCTGAATAGCACAAGATTTGGTAGAAATGGGTATACCAAAAGAAGATATCATTCTTGGTTTATATCCAATTTATAAACGTCCTACGGTCTTCTGATTTCGGTTTATAAACATGGGGATCTTGACCCGCACCTATCAAGCATTTGAGGTCAATTGTTTTGCCTGCGACTTGCTTTGTTAAATCGCACAACGCATTTGTGGTTGTGGTCGCAGAGGGACGATTTTTGATTGATGAATTGTTATTAGTAGTAACAGCGCTTCCGTCGTTATTCTCTATATTGGGTTCTGGAATTGTACTGCAGCTGAATAAATTTGTTGCCACAGCTGACAACGTAATTACTTAAAGTTGTAGTTTTTTGAACATTATAGTAACAGTATAATAATTAGGATGATAATTATTATCATAATCATATAGGAGATATCGTGTTAGAGGTAGAGAATTTAGACGTGAATTACCGAGGTACAATTGCCCTTGAGAATATATGCTTTCGGGCTTTACCGGGACAAATGATGGGGGTAATTGGACCCAACGGCGCAGGGAAAAGTACCTTAGTAAAAGCAATTTTAGGTTTGATTCCATCTGCACGTGGACTTGTAACATTTCGTGACCGTAGTCTAAAGAAACAATTAAATTCAGTTGCTTACGTACCACAAAGAACGCAGATTGACTGGGACTACCCAATTACAGTCTGGAATGTAGTGATGATGGCGCGTACCAGACATACGGGGTGGTTTCGCAAACCCAGTCGCCAATCAAAAGAAATTGTGAAATCTGCATTGCAACGAGTTGGAATGTTGGATTTCTGCTCCCGTCAAATCGGTGAATTATCCGGGGGACAACAACAGCGAGTATTTCTCGCAAGAGCGTTAGCACAGCAAGCAGACTTATTTTTTTTTGACGAACCATTTGTTGGTATAGATCGAAAAACAGAAGCAATTATGTTTGATGTTTTTCGCGAACTCAAACAAGATGGCAAGATTTTGATTTTGGTTACCCACGACCTAGGTGCAACCTTAAAAAAATGTGATTCCTTGCTCTTATTGAAGCAACAGATCATTGCTAATGGTTCTTTTAAGGAAGTCATTACAGCAGATAATTTGCAACGTGCTTACGGCGATAGTATTTTATTATTCGAGCAAGAAGAGGTAGCATGTTGAATTTGTTACTGGAACCTCTTAGTTTTGGGTTTATGCGAAATGCCCTTGCAGTAGCGATTTTACTGGGAATTCTTTGTTCCGTTGTTGGTTCCTATTTAATCGTCCAACGTCAGGGATTATTAGGAGATGTAATTGCTCATGCAGTCTTACCGGGACTTGCGGTCGCTCTATTTTTGAGTATAGATATCTACCCAGGTGCTTTTATCTCCGGGACTTTTAGTACATTTATCATTGCTTGGATTGAATCCAAATCTCGGGTCAAAGTCGATGCAGCGATGGCGTTAGTATTTCCCGGTTTTTTAGCATTGGGTATCATGCTTATCAGCGTACTCAAAAGCAAAGTTGACTTACACGATTTTTTATTTGGCGATATTTTAGGCGTTACAGCGAGTGATGTTTGACACACTTTAATAATAATTACAGTTGTGACCTTATTTTTAGTAAAAATTTGTTATAAAGAATTATTATTTTATACTTTTGACTGATTGGGCGCTCAAGCCAGCAGATTACCAGTAAATTTAATTCATTTTGGTTTAACAGCAGCAGTAATACCAACTCTATGTGAAGTTGCATATAACTGTAGAATAAAGAATGAAGAAATAAAAGAAGCAAAAGCGAACAATGGGGCGTCCC